>DATAFH010000142.1:0-1657 GCA_036257565.1 Solirubrobacteraceae bacterium
TGATCGCTCGCCGCAGGTCACGCCGGGCGAAGGATCCGAGGGCGGCGAGCATCACGTTGTGCGAGACGTCCAAGCGAACGAGCAGCCAGCCCCAGTCGGGATCGCTGCGGGCGCGGCGCACGAAGTGGCGGTGGGCGGCGGAGATCACCTCGGCGGGATCCTCGAGGTCCCGGCTCACGGCCTCGATCGCCTCGCCGTGTGCGGCGACCGCCTCGGCGAGGACCGCTTCGACGATCGCCTCCTTGCTGTCGAAGTGGTTGTAGAACGAGCCGAAGCCGACGTCGGCCTCGTCGGTGATCTCGTTGATGCGTGTGTTGTCGACGCCGTGTCGGGCGAACAGCGTCCTGGCCGCCTCGACGAGCCTCGCCCGCGTCTGCTCGCGACGGCGGGCATGCCGATCACGCGCCGGACTCGCCACCTCCGCGAGCGTATCGATCTCAGACTCGGTCATCGGTTCCGTCAGAACAGTCTCCAGGTGCACGCGTAGGCGGAGAGCACGTTGCGCACGGTCTCGTCCTCGGGCGAGTGTGGGACGACGATCTCGACCGTCCCGTCGACGAGCTCGGCGCGTACCCGGTCGTGCACAGCGGTGCCGGCGAGGGCGTCTCTGGCGGCCTGTTCGGCGGCGCGCCGGCGCAGCTCCGGCTTGTAGGGCTTGCCGACGGCGGTGAGCGGGATCTCCTCGACGATCTCGACGTACCGGGGCGCGGCGGCGCGCTCGGGCACGTGGTCGGCCGCCCAGGCCTCGAGCTCGGCGGCCTCGACCGTGACGCCCGGCGTGAGCGCGACGAACGCCATCGGCACCTCGCCGGCGTGCACGTCGGGCCGCCCGACCGCGCCGGCGGCCGCGACCGCGGGATGCGCGAGCAGCGCATCCTCGACCGTAGCCGGGTCGATGTTGTGGCCGCCGCGGATGATCAGGTCCTTCGCGCGACCGGCGAGGCGGATGAACCCCTCGTCGTCGACGGCGCCGAGGTCGCCGGTGTCCAGCCAGCCGTCGCGGAGCTTGCCGTCCGCGCGCAGCTCGGTCCCGGACTCGCCGCGGACCAGATAGCCGGCGAAGATGTTCGGCCCGCGCAGGACAATCGTCCCGACCTCGGCAGCCTCGAGGAACGTCCAGTCGCCGGTCGCCTCGTCGATCGCGACGGCCCGCACCTCCTGGTAGGGCAGGCGCTGGCCGAGCGTTCCCGCGCGCGGCGCATCCGGCCAGCTGCGCGCGCTCGCGCATGTGCCCTCGGTGAGGCCGTAGCCCTCGCAGAGCGCGACGCCGGTGCGGGCCTGGAACGCGTCGCTGACCGCGGGCGGCAGCGGGGCCGCTCCGACGATCGGCAGGTGCAGGCTCGAGATGTCGGCGTCGACAGGGACCTGCGCGAGCGCCGCGTAGACGGTCGGCACGCCGGACATGGACATGATCCCGTAGCGCTCGACGAGCTTCCAGAAGCTCCCGTAGAGGGGAAGGTCGCGGTAGCCGAGCGGGCCGGCCCAGAGCACGTGCTGGCCCTTGAGCAGCGGCCCGAGCACCGTCACCAGCAGCGCGTTCGTGTGGAACAGCGGCAGCGCGGCGAACACCGTGCTGCCCGGCTGCATCAGGTCCGCGGAAACGATCATCCAGGCGTTGGCGACCTCGTTGGCGTGCGTGCGCGCGGCGAGCTTCGGC
>DATAFH010000143.1:0-10266 GCA_036257565.1 Solirubrobacteraceae bacterium
GGGCTCACGGCACGCGCGCCGCCCGGCTCATAGGCCGGTGACGGCCGCGACGAGCTCCTCGTAGAAGCGCCGCTCGCGGCGGCTTCTCAGGAACGTGTTGTTGTGCCAGAGGATGCCGAGACAGCCGCCGTACCTGCGGCACTGCCCGGCTATGTCGAGGACCGCAGCGAGGGCGGCATCGGGCGCGAGCGCCATCGCGGTCAGCAGCGTGCCGTCCATGACCTGGAAGGGCATCTCGCGGAGATCCAGCGGCCGGCGCTCCTGGAGGTCGAAGACCCGGTACGGATGGCAGGTCCCGGTGCGGAAGCCGACGAGCTCCGGGTAGGCCAGCGTGGTGTCATACGCGAGCCCCGCCGCCTCCCAGTTGCGCCACGTCTCCGGATTCGCCCACCGCAGGTAGTGCTGCCGCCCGCCCCACTCGTCCTGCCGCACGCCCTCGGCCTCCGCGACGCCTCGCAGGCGCATGAACTCCTCCCGCGTGCGCGCGGCATCCCGGTAGCTGCAGAAGCTGGGGTGCAACCCGACCTCGTGGCCGCGGCGCGCGATGTGCCCCACGAGCCGTCGCACGGACGCGTGCTCGAACAGGTACGCGCCGTCGCGCGGCTGCTCGTCGCGGTAGGCGAGGAAGTAGAAGGCGCTGCGAAGGCCATGACGCTCGCTGACGTCCATGAGGAAGTCGAAGGTGTCGTGGGGATCCAGGCGCGGGTCGGCGAGCGAGCGAACCCGCTGCAGCGCGAGCCGCGCGTCGCGGCGGCGCACCAGGTCGCCGCTCAGCTGGCGTGCGAAGTCGCGCGGGCCGTGCTCGAGCGCGGCGAGCGGATCGTCGACGTCGTGGGTCAGCACCACGCGGTAGTCCCCCCGACGAGGCCCCAGGCGCGGCCAGGTGCGCTGCAGCGCAGCGCCCAGCAGCTCCACGTAGGCGTCGACGATCGGCGTGCCGAGGAATCCGGCGCGGGCGGCGATCGAGGCCGAGGCGGGGAAACGCCCGTACCGGTCGCGCTCGCCGACCACCAGCTCCTCGTAGCGGGTGAGCATGAAGAACGCGCTGCCGAACACGTCCACGGCCAGCCGCCCGCGTTCGGGCGGCGCCCCATAGATCACCGGCAGCCCGTCGTCGTCGCCCACGGACGGAAGCGACGCGGGCGTCAGCCACTCCTCAGGACGCGTGGCGAAGAGCGCGTCGGGGACCCGCACGCACGGTCCGTCGGGCGCGTCGGCGACGGCGATGCGCACGTCGGCGCGATCAGCGGTGCGCAGCCCCCAGTCGAGGCCCAGCCGATCACCGAGCACGACGCCGAGGACGTACCGCCGTTCGGTGTCGTATCCCGGCGGTGCCTCGACGATCAGGGTCACCGCTCGCGCTCCGGCGCGCCGACGGCCGTCACCACGAGCAGCGCCAGCGCGACGGCCGCGATCACGAGCGCTCCGGCGACGGCGGTTGCTCGGTCCAGCGCGTCGACCGCGACGCGTCCGGACGCGAGGCCCACGATGGCGGCGGCGACCAGCGCGGTGCCGCCGGCCGCCGCGACGAGCGTGCGCAGCCGCGGCGGCCGCGCCGCGCGCGGATCGCCGCGATCCACGCGCTGCAGCAGCGCGAGCGCCGACGACACCCAGAGCCCGCCGAGCAGCAACCCGGCGAGCACGTCGGACGGGTAGTGCCAGGCCAGGGCCAGCGTCGCGTACGCAAGACCCACTGTGGCACCCCACGCGACGAGCGCGGTGGCGGCGCGCCAGGCCGGCGGCGCGACCATCACCGCGCACAGCGCCAGCGTCATCGCCGCCGTCGCGTGGCCGCTGGGCCACTGGTTCGCCATCGGGTCGCCGGGAAGCCAGGGTGCGTAGCGCGGCTGGTCGAACACGTGCTTGAGCGTCTGCGCCGTCACGCCGCTACCCACGAGCACGACGGCCACGGCCACGGCGGTCGACCTGCGACCGCGCTTGAGGGCGATCGCCATGCACAGCAACCCCATGAGCGCGTACGGGAGCGGGTCGGCGAGGCGGGCGAGGATCCTGATCTCGGTGCCGACCGGGGCCCCGTAGAGCCCGGTGAAGCCGTGCAGCATCGCGGCGTCGCGCATGTGTGCGGCATCGACCGCGAACGCCAGCACGCCGACGGCAGCGAGCCCCACCCCGCAGCCGACGGCGCATCTACCCACGATGGCGGAGACGGCCGACCGCTGCGCGAGCGGACCAGGCCGCCAGGACCGGCTTTGCCCTCGGCCGCGCCTTCGTGACCAGGAGGTACGGGACCTGCCGGCCTCCGAATCCCCGGAAGAAGCGGGCGATCGGCTCCACCATCGATCCCTCGAAGTCGAACGCATGCGAGACCTCCGCCGCGAGGCGGATCGCCTCCAAGTACAGCAGCGGATTCGCGCCGCTCGACCGGAGGTCCGCGTCCGCTCCGTTGATCAGGGCATACATGGTGCGGTCGTCCCAGACCACGTACAGAGCCGCATGGGTCCGCCCGGCCGTGTCGACGGCGCCGAGGATGCGTCGGGCGCCACGCGCCGCGCACGCGGCATCGAGCCGCCGTACCAGAGCCTCCGGGTACGGTCGCGCACCCCCCCGGCGTACGTACGTCTGCGCATCGAGCCGGAGCAGCTCGTCGAGCGGGCAGTCATGGACGACCTCGACCGTGCGCTGCGCCTTGCGAATGGCGCGCCGGACGTGTTCCTGGAACTCGCTCTGGACCCGGTCGAGATCCGAGAGGTCCTCGATCCGGAACGTGTAGCGGACGGTCGCCTGGAAGCCGGCCCAGTAGAACGGGAGGGCGTTCGTGAGGGTGGTCGCGAGGCTCTGGCGGAACACGTCGAACGGCGGCAGGCCGCGGATCAGCTCTGCCAGCAGGTGGTTCTCGTTCTCGAGGCGCCGGGCGTACTTGCCTTCGCCGGGCGCAAGCCACGGACCGAGCGTCTGTGTCAAGGGGGGCTGCACGATCGTCCGCAGACCGAATCGGCGACGATGCGCGTAGGGCAGCCGCGCCGCCACCCTATCCCCACGCCGGACCACGATCTCGCTCCAGGCGCCCGGCGCCACGCTGTCGAGCCACCACGGCTGCTCGAACACCGAGTTGGCCCACGGCACGGAGTCGGGCGCCGGCTCGGAGCCCGTCAGGCGGGAACGCACGAGCGTCGGATGCTCCGCCACGTCTTCTCCTCTCCGAGCACCAGGTCTTCGATCAGCCACCGCGCCACGGCAGGGTTGCGACGCAGGTCGGCGACGCCGTAAGGCGTCGCCGCGCGACCATAGGGGACGTAGATGCGAACCGGCACGCCGAGAAGCCTCGCGGTCGCGGCAGGCGAGCGGAACGGCAGCCCGAGGAACAGCTCGGCCCAGCACGGCGCGCCCGCAGCGGTCAGGCGCCGGAGCGACTCGGCGAGCAGTCCCACGTCGTGCGTGGCCACGGCGACACCGGCGCGGTGAGCACGGAGCCGGTCGACGACCCGCAGGAACCCTTCGGCCGGATCGACGGCCGTCGCCATGCCGGCGCGCCACTGCCCCTTGACGACGCGAACCTGAAGGCCCAACCGGGTGGCCCGCGACGCATCCTCGGGGCTGCGCGCCCAGCACCCGGGCAGCGCGGTGCCGAGCCGAGCCGAGCGCGGCGCGGCCTCGAGCAGCCGCCACGTCGCATCGACCGTGTCGGGCGCGAGCGCGTCGAGGTGGAGCGCTCTTCCCGTCGTCGCCGCGGCGGTCGCGAGCTCCGCGAACAGGCCGGCATCGAAGTCGAGCGCCGAGAGCTTCACCGACACGTAGCAGTCGAACTCCTCGCCGGCGAGCCGCTCCAAGGCGGCGCGATGCACGGCCGCGACCGCGGGCGCGGACTCGCCCGGCCGCGCCGTGTAGCCGATCGTGCAGGCGAGCCCGTGACCGGCGAGCCGCCGGCCCGCATCGAGCGCCTGGCTCAGCGTCGGACCGGCGGCGTATGCGGACGACCGGCGACGCCGCACCGGCTCGAGCCACCGCCGTCTCCGGCTCACGCGAGCAGCTCCCCGTACAGCGCGATGAGGGCGTCCGCCTGGCTCTGCCACGAGTAGTGCCGCTCCGCGGCCCGCCGCGCGCGCTGACCCATCGACCGCGCGCGCGCGTCATCGTCGAGCAGGCCCGTCATCGCCTGCGCGAGCTGGTCGGGCGAGTCGGCCGGCACGCAAACCCCGCATCCGTGAGTCTCGAGCAGATCGCGCCAGAGCGGCACGTCGGTGGCGACCACGGGCAGGCCCGCCGCGAGGTATTCGAACAGCTTCACCGGATATGCGGCCCGGTAGTTCGGAATCGGCTGCAACGGGATGACGCCCACCCGGGATCGCCCCAGCAGCTCGGGCACGCGCTCGGGCCCCACGCGCCCGACGTAGCGGACGTGCGACCAACCGGCGGATCGCTCGAGCTCCGCCCGCAGCTCCGGCGGTGAAATCGGACCCGCCAGATAGAGCTCCGCATCCGCGTGCGCCATGGCGTCGACCAACGCGCGAACCCCGCGAACGCGCGTGATGCCGCCGACATAGCACACGGCGCGCTCGCGGCCCTCCCAGGGTGCGACTCCGCCGGCGCCGTCGAGGCGCGGGTAGTTGGCCACGAGCACGGCGCGCGGCTGGTACGGCGCAAGGCGCTCGAGCGCCGCGAGGCTGGGCGACACGAGGGCATCGATGCGTGCGACGCAGCTCGCCTCGAGCCGTGCGATCGCGTGCGCCAGGGGAGCCCGTGAAGGGCCGCGAAGCCAGTCTTTGGAGCGGATCTGCGTCGGCACGTCCTCGTGGGCGTCGTAGACGACGCGCTTGCCCGCCCGTGAGAGGCGCGCTCCGTAGGGCAGGAACTCGGGATCGTGGAAGTGGTAGAGATCGGCGTCGAGGGCCAGCGCCGCTCTGTAGGCGGCCTGGGGACGGCGGACGATGCGCTCGATCCGAGTGCGGGCGGGCACCCGCAGTGCGGTCACGGGGACACCAGCGACGCTGGTATCGCGCGGATGCGGGGCGATCAGCATGACGTCGTACCCGGCCTCGCGCAGCGACACGCACTCCTTGTAGACGATGCGATGATCGTCGACGGGGTGAACCGTGGTGATGTGGCAGACGCGCGGCGCAGTCAAGATCTCAACCTCAAGTCAAGGGTAAGAGATTGATGCGATTTGGGGTCATCGCCGACATCCATGCCAACGCGCACGCACTTGACGCAGCACTGACGTTCCTGTCGACACAGGACGTCGAGCGTTATCTCTGCGTAGGCGATCTCGTCGGGTACGGTCCCATGCCGAACGAGTGCGTCCGCCGCGTTGTTCGGCTCCCCGGGAGCTGCATCGCCGGCAATCACGATCTGATCGCGCTCGGACGGCTCAGCGACGACCGGTGCATCCCGCTGGCCAAGAACAGCCTCCGTTGGACTCGGCATGTGCTCGATGAGGATGTCCGAGAACTGCTGGCCGCGCTTCCCATGGCCGCGACCGTGGATGGCATCGCGCTGCGGCACGGGTCGTTCTCCGATCCGCAGGAATACGTCGTCACGGAGCCACAGGTCCGGGCGTGCCTGGACGAGTTGGAACAGAGCACTGAGGCGGCGCGGATCCTCGTGCTGGGGCACAGCCATCGGCCGATGGCGGTCTCCCGGCGTCCCGGCGCGCTCCTGCGGGCGCGTACCGGCGAGGTCGCTCTGCCGTCTGACGAGCCGATCCTTCTCAATCCGGGCGCGGTAGGCCAGTCGCGCACGCGGGATCCCCGCGCTCGGGTCATGGTCCTCGATACCACGGCACGGGTGGCGAGCTTCCACGCCCTCGAGTACGACGTCGAGGGCTGTCGCCGAGCGCTGCAGGAACGTGGGTTGCCGCCCGGCTCGTGCCATCTTCGCCCTTCGCCCTGGGCGGGCGTGGCAAAGGCCCTCGGGCGGGCGCGACGCGTCGTGCGTGCGCGAAGCCGACGCTGAGGAACGGCACGGCCTCGTCACGGCGGCCCCTCCGCGGACGCGTCGGCCAACGCGGGGGTCGGAGGCTGCACCTCGGGCGCGACGGGATCCGGCACGGGCGCGGGCGCGTCGACCCGCGGGCGGCGTCGCAATCTCAACCTGCCCGTGGCCCGGTCGACCGCCACCGGCTGCCTGAACACCAGTGTGAGGATGGTCGCGCCGAGGATTCGCAGGTCCCGACCCAGGCTCAGGTGCCTGGCGTAGAGCCGGTCGAGCGCGACTTTCTGCGGCAGGAGCCCGGTCATGTAGTGACGCTCCGGGTCGCGCGGATCGAGGATCAACCCCTCCTGAGTGAAGGCGAGCTGCGTGTAGCCCGTGAGCCCCGGGCGGACCGACAGGATCACGTGGTAGTCAGCCGAGTACCGCGCGACCCAAGTCGGTGATTCCGGCCGTGGGCCGACCAGGCTCATTTCGCCGCGCAGCACGTGCCAGAGCTGCGGGAGCTCGTCGAGCTTCGTCTTGGCCAGCCAGGCACCGAAACGAGTCAGGCGCTCGTCACGCGCCAGCGTCAGCGCTCTCCCGTGAGCGTCCACCCGCATCTTGCGGAACTTGAGCATGCGCAGCGCCCGCCCATGGAATCCGACTCGTGTGTCGCGGTGGAACACGGGCCCGGGCGAATCGAGCTTCACGAGCAGCGCGATCGCCACCAGCAGCGGCACGAGGATGATCAGGGCGAGGGCGGCGACCACGATATCAAGCGTCCGCTTCACCGCCACGCCCACGGTGACTCTCGACGGCCACCGAACTCGCACGGAGCTCACCGGCTGACCAGCTCGGGGGCGAGGACCTCTATGCCAGACAGCCATCAGCCGCTCCCCCGTTCGGCACCGACGTACTGCATGCCGGCTCCATGTTGCGCCTGCATGGCCGGGAATACGCCCGGCGGCGGCAACGCCAGCGGCTCGAATCCGTACTTCTCGGGGAACCGCTCGACATCGGCGGCGGCGCGCTCGTACTCGCCGACGGTTCCGATGTCGTACCAGTCCGCGTCGCTCTCATACGCGGCGACGCACTCGCCGCTTCCCAGCAAGCGCTGAACAAGCTCGGGCACATGCGACGCACGATCCGGCAGCCACGCGAGCGCCCGCTCGTCGAACACGTAGATCCCCATGCTGGCCAGGTAGCGGAGCGTCGGCTTCTCCGTGTACGCGCGGACAAGGCCGTCGTTGGAGTCGATGACCCCGAGGTTCACCTGCACGCGATGACACTGCATGGCGATGGTGAGCGCTGCGTCGCGCTCGCGGTGATACGCCACGAGTGCGGCATAGTCCAGCGTCGTCAGAACGTCGCCGTTCATCACGATGAAGGTCCCCTCGAGATCCGGTACGCCCGCCAGCGCTCCGGCGGTGCCGAGCGGCTCCAGCTCCCAGTGGAACGCGAGCTCGACGTCGCGCGGCAGGTCGGCATGGGCCAGGTAGACGCAGATCAGCTGGCCGAGGTGACCGACGCAGAGGTCGATGCGGTCGACGCCGCATCTGATCAGGGACCGGATGATGTGCTCGAGCACCGGCCGGTCACCGACCGGCACCAGCGGCTTCGGAATGACCGTGGTGTATGGACGGAGCCGCGTCCCGAGGCCCCCTGCCAGGATCACCGCCCTCATGGAGCTCCCCTCCGGTATGCCGCGACGAGGGCAGCCGCCATGCAGGTCGGCGCGATGCGGTGCGTGCAGTGCGTGCAGTTCATCTGACGTCTCCTTTCCTGAGAACGACCCATGCGGCGGCGCCGGCCGCAGGCCTGCGGCCGGCGCGGGGCGGCCGCTATCCGGGTCGGTCGCGCAGGGAAGGAACGCCAGGTGCGTCCGGCACAAGCAGCCGAGCGCGCAGGCGGCGAAGTTCGATAGCGGCGAGCGCAGCCAACGCCGCGAAGATCGCGCAGGAGACCGCAGGCGGCGCCACGCTGCCGGAGGCCGCGGCGCTTGCGCCGACCGCACGTGCGGGTGCGTTGACCGGCTGTGGCGGCGCGGGCCATGAGCGTCGCCGCTCGTTCGTCTTGGGCGGCGCGGCGCGGTCCCGGGCGTCCGGCGCCGGTCTGCCCGCTGCAAGCGGCGCTGACGGGACCGGCGCCAGGCTCTCGAGAACGTCGGTGGCCAGCCATCCGACAACCGGCGCCGGACCGGCGATCGGCGACCGCGCCGATATCAATGGCCAAAGCGAGGCAACAGCGGGGTCTGCAGCATTGATCGGCGGCGTGGCGATCCCATCAGCCATGGCCTGTGAGGGCTCGCGGTTTGTCCGGGAAGCGGGAGAGCGCTCACCTTCGCCGGCCGTCGGGTAGCCGGTCGGGGGCGTAGCGAGCGCGGGGTCCGGCGGCGGGCCGGGCGTCGGCGTGATCGCGGGCGCGACGCCGGGGTCGGACTCGGCCGGGCGGGGATTCGGCGGCGGGTCGGATTGGCCCTCGCTCGACGCGTCGTCCGGTGGCGGACCACCGGCGGGCGGATCGGTGGCGGGCGGGTCACCGGCGGGCGGGCCACCGCCGGGCGAGCCGCCGCCGGGCGGGTCACTGGCGGGCGGGCCGCCGGCGGGCGGACCGGCGGCAGGCGGCCCCGTGGTCGAGCCGCCCACCCCGGGGTCGGCGGTGCGCGGGCCGGGAGGCGGTTGGCCGGTCGCCGGTCCGCCGGGACTCGGCTCGGTGGACGGCGGGACGGCCGGAGGCTCTGCAGGGCTCGGTTGCGCCGGAACGTCCGTCGTCGGTGGGTCGGATGATGGTTCGCCGGTCTGCACGCTCCCTGCCGGCGCCGCAGCCGTCTCGTCAGCGAGCACATCCTCCGCGCCGGAGGCCGTGGCTGTGCATGGCACCCACGCCAGCGCTATTGCCACGCAGGAGGCGAAGCGGGCCGCTCGCGCCGACGTCCGGCCTCGCGGCCACGGCCAACCGCGGACGTAACGACCTGGTCCTCCTGGGCGGCTGCGGGCAGGCACGACCGTCGGGTCATGCCCTTCAACGCACCTAAATGTGGTGACTAAAATCGCCACGCAAGCTGTCTCCGTGGCCCCTTACCACGAGCCATTTTTCCGGTGGAGCGCGCCTCTCCAACCGTATGTGCAGGAATACCAGCCGCCCCCTGCCGGACGCAACCCCACTCCCCACCCAATGACGTTGACGTGTCGCATCAGTGACGCCGACTTTCACAACTACGAACATCTCACCGCCCCCCACGGGCCCGCTCCTTTCGGCCGCCGGGAGCGGCGCTTCGGTCGCGACAGGACCGCGGTCCGAGGCCGTCGTTAGAGCGTCCGTGCGTAGGTGAGGGCCACGACCTCGCGGCAGCCGCCGGCGACCAGCGCGCGGGCGCAGGCGTCGAGCGTCGCGCCGGTGGTGTGCACGTCGTCGACGAGCAGTGCTCGGGGCGGAGGCGGGGCGCGGAGCTCGATCGTGAGGCGGCCGGGGCGGCGGCGCTGGGTTCGGGACGCGCCGACCTGCCGACGCTCGTGGTCGCCGCGGTGGAGGCATGGCTCTACCGGCAGGTCGAGGCGCGGGGCGAGCGCGGATGCGAGGGCGGCGGCCGGGTCGAAGCCGCGCCTCCGGCGTCGTCGTGGCTGCGCGGGAACCGGGACCAGGGTGCCGCTGCGCAGATCGAGCGGCAGGTGCGCCGCCATGTGCGCCGCCATGAACCCCGCGAGCGGCAGCGCACCGCGGAACTTCAGCGCCCCGACCAGCTCGCGCGCGACGCCGTCGTAGGCGAGCGGCGACCACGCCCGCGCGAACGCCGCGCCCGCCGCCGGACACCGCCGATGCGTCGGCAGCCCGCAGCGTGCACATCCTCGACCGGACAACCACGGCAGCGCCCGCGTGCACGACGAGCACAACCACAACCCCGCCCGCGCCAGCGGCGCCCGGCACGAAACGCAGGCCGGCGGCACGAGAACGGCGAACAGCTCGGAGACGACGGTCGCGGCCACCACGCCACCCTCCCCGGAGGCCTGTGACGAAACAACACCCGATCGCAAACGTTCCTGCGCCGAACCACGCCGGGCGCGCGTGCGGCGGCGGATCGTGGGCCGGGGCGTCAGAATCGTCGCGTGCCCGTGGAGGTATCGTGGAGCTTCGCCCCGGTGGTGATCGCCTCGCTGGTGGCGTACGCGGTTGTGTATGGGCTGCGCTGGCGGACGGTCCGGCGGGAGGGTGGTGCTCGGGCGGCGGGGGTCGGGAGGGCGGTGCTGTGGGGGGCGGGGATCGCGACGCTGGCCGTGGCGCTGCTCTCCCCGGTCGACCACCTGGGCGAGCAGTTCGCGACGTTCCACATGGTCCAGCACCTGCTGATCGCGGACCTGGCGCCGATCTTCCTGACGCTCGGCCTGACGAAGTGGCTGCTGC
>DATAFH010000144.1:0-60409 GCA_036257565.1 Solirubrobacteraceae bacterium
GCCGAGAGCGGGCAGGTCGTCGCCGTGCTCGGCCCAAACGGAGCCGGCAAGACGACGCTCGTGCGCGCCGTGGCGACGCTCCTGCGCCCCGACGAGGGGACGCTGAAGGTCCTCGGTCGCGACGTGCGGACCGAGCCGGACGCCGTCCGGCGGCTGATCGGCCTGGCCGGCCAGTTCGCCGCCGTCGAGCCGGCGATGACCGGGCGCGAGAACCTCGAGCCTCGAGCGCCTCGGGCACGGCGCGGCGCAGATCGAGGAGGCTACGGGCCGCGTGAGCCTGCAGGTCGACACGGGCCGCGACGCGCTGATGGCGGCGATGCGGCTCGTGCACGACGCGCGCATCGACGTCGAGGACGTCGCACTGCGCCAGCCCAACCTCGACGAGGTCTTCCTCGCCCTCACCGGCCGCCAGGCTGCGGCCGGCACACCCACCGCCAAGGCCGCCTGAGGAGACTCCGATGACCTCCACCGCACTCGTCGGCTCGCCCGCCGGCCTCGCCGCGAGCACGCTCACCGTCACGCGCCGGGGGCTGCTGCGCTACCTGCGCACCCCGCAGCTGATCGTCCTCGCGACGGTCCAGATGTCGCTGTTCTTCCTGATCTACCGGTACATGTTCGGCGGCGCGATCCACATCGACGGCATCAGCTACGTGGACTTCCTCGTGCCGGGCTTCATCGCCACCGGCGTGCTGTTCAGCGGCATCGGCACCGCGACGGCCATGGCCGAGGACCTCGAGCACGGCTTCGTCGACCGGCTCCGTTCGCTGCCGATCCCGCGCAGCGCCGTGCTGGCCGCCCGGGCCCTGACCGACACGGCGATCTTCGCCTGGAGCACCGCCGTCACGGCCGCGATCGCGTTCGCGGTCGGGTTCCGGCTGCAGGGCTCGGCCCTCGACGGCCTCGCCGCCTTCGGCCTGGTGGTGGCGTTCGGGTTCGCGTTCGAGTGGCTCTTCATCACCCTTGGGCTGGTCGCGGGCAACGCACAGGCCGCCCAGGGGCTGGGCATGATCGTGTTCCCGTTCGCGTTCATCTCGAGCGCCTACGTACCCGTCGACACGATGCCGGGCTGGCTGCAGCTCTTCGCCGAGCATCAGCCGCTGACGTACATGGTCGACGCGGTGCGCGCCCTCACGCTCGGCCCGCAGGCCGAAGCGGTGCTCGGGCACCCGAGCGCCTACCTCGTGAGCCGGGCGCTCCTGTGGACGATCGGCATCCTCGCCGTCGCCCTGCCGCTCGCCGTCGCCAGGTACCGCCGCGGCTGAGCCGCCTCAGCGCTCCCAGGGATCCCGGGCCCATGCCCGGGATCGTCGGGGCCGGCTTGCGGGGGGATCCGTCCCGCCATGACGGCCGGGGGCGATGCCTACGTCTGGCCGACGACCAGCACGACCGTGGTGAGCACGAGCATGATGCCCCCCGCGGTGAACAGCGCCACCAGCCGGAAGCTGAGCGGCGCCTGCGTGCCCCGGTCCACCGCGCGCTGGAGGTCGCGCTGGCGCATGGCGCCGATCATGAGCAGGCCGACGGCGAGCGTGGCGTACCCGGTGCCCAGCAGGACGTAGGGCCATGACGCGACGCCGAGCAGCTCAGGCGCGAGACGGCCAACGCCCAGGGCTCCGGCGGTCGCGGCCAGCGCCGTGCGCCACCAGGCGAGCCATGTCCGTTCGGCGGCCATCATGGTTCGCTGGATCACGTCGGCAGCCACCGAGGGTGCTGCGGGCTCGGCCTGCCGGAGCGGCGGCTCAGCCACGGCGACTCCTTCGCTTCGCCGCCTGCTGCGCCTTCTGCTCCGCGACCTTGACCTTGGCGTCCGCGTAGGACTGCTCGACGAGGACCTTGCCGCCGGTCCAGCCGAAGGCCCAGACCACCAGCACGACGGCGAAGGCGACGTTCCACGCCGTGACCGCGAGCTGCTGGCCGAGCGAGTAGGCCGTGGCCGTGGCCGCGTCGGTCACGTTGTCCAGCGCGGCGACGTTCGCGGCCTGGTTGACGCCGACGCCGCCCGGCGTGGCCGAGACGCTGTTGGCGATCGAGTTGCCGCCCGCCACGGACATCACCGTGTGGAACGTGACCGCGATCCCGTACCCGGCCAGGAACACGGCGATCACCCCCAGCTTCGCCAGCCATGCGCCGAGCGAGGGGAGCGCGACGCGCACGAGGTACGCGCGCGGCTGCGCGAGGATCGCGCCGCCCTGCTTCGCCTTCTGCACCAGGTCGTCGAGCTTGCGCCGGAAGATGCGAACGAGCGCGACGACCAGCAGCACGGCGCCGCCGACGGCGGCGAGCGCAAGCGCGGGATGGTCGTGCGGCAGCTCGAGCTGGCGCTCGAACGTCCCGGGCACCGACGCGAACAGGTAGACGTAGACGAACGCGCCGGCCAGCGTGAAGAAGATCTTCTGCACGAGCATGCCGCCGACGACGCCCGGGAAGTTCGCGCCGGGGATGATCGCGACGAACATCAGCAGCATCGCGAACGTCCCGATGTTCGCCGGGAGGAAGCCGTTCAGCCCGACGCCCGTGGCGTAGGCGGCGAGCACCTGGCGGTAGGGCGGCGGCGTCCGCGGATACGCGGCGCGGAGGATGAAGTACCACCCCAGCGCGGTCAGCGTGGTCTGGACCGTCTGCAGCGACCAGCCCGCGACGAAGTACCCGAGGCCGATCCCGGTGAGCGCGTCCCACAGGCTCGAGAACCACCCGGCGACGTCGACGCCGAGCAGCTCCAGCGCCGCCACGACCACCGCGATCCCCGCGAGCCACGCCAGCACCTTGAGCATCCGGGCGGCGCGCGGGTCGGCCGTCGTATCGATCGTGTGCGCACCGTCTACGTCCATCGTTGGGCGATGGTCGCGGGCCGCGGTCGCGCGTGCCAGGGTGCGTGCGCCATTCGTGGCGGGCGGGCGGATACGAACATGGACCCTCCGGCCGTCCGACGTCGCCGACGAGATGGAGGTGGAGCTCGAGATCGAACTAAAGCGGTGAGGGGCGAGCCGACCAGACGGCGAGCTCGTTGCCGGACGGATCGGCGAAGTGGAAGCGGCGCCCGCCCGGGAAGGCGGTGATCGGCTCGACGAGCGTGCCGCCGGCGGACGTGACCGCCTCGGCGCTCGCCTCGAGGTCATCCGAGTACAGGATCACCAACGGCCCGCCGGGCCGGACCTCCGACTCACGCCGCAGCCCTCCCATCTCCTTGCCGTCGCCCTCGATGCCGGCGTAGTCCGGGCCGTAGTCGGCGAACGACCAGCCGAACGCCGAGGCGTAGAACGCCTTGGCAGCCTCGACGTCGGTGACCGAGATCTCGATGTAGTCGATCGCGTGGTGCGCGTGCGAGCTCATGGTGCCCTTCGGTCGTCCTTGGGTCACTATCACGGGCGGCCGCTCGACGAGCTCGTGCTCGAGAAGGATCTCCACGATCCAGGGACTAGGCGGTCAGCTGCGAGAGCTCGTCGAGGATGTGCGCGACGCGTCGAGCCCGCGTGTCGCCGCGCTTGGGGCCGGTGATCGACTCCACGCGCTCCCGGCGCCGCGTGAACGACATCGCCTCGAACGCCGAGCGCAGCGCTGGATCGGCGGCAAAGGCGTCGGTCAGCTCCGCGGGCAGCTCCACTTCGCGCGGGCTCGTGTCGCGCTCGATCTCGATCGAGACCATGTCGCCGACGCCCACGCCGGCGGCCTCCCGGGTGGCCTTGTGGACGCCGACGCACACGCGGCCGCTGCCCATCCCCATCGTCGAGCTCGAGAACTCGACGCCGTGCAGCCGGCCGCGGACGCGGAAGCGCGCGCCGCCACCGAGCCGCTAGAGCACGGCCTCGGGCAGCACGACGAACGCGCCCCCGCCACGCCCGGCCTCAAGCTCACCGTCGAAGCGCCCCTCGGTCATCGGCTCACCGTAGCCGCCGTGCCGGCGATCGCGCGCGCCCGGAATAATCAGCATCGCGAGCATGACCGCGCCTCCGAGCTAGATCGCTACCCGCTCGCCTCAACCCGATACGCGCGGAGCGAGCCACTCGGCGGCGGCGAGCGCGCGGTCGTCGCGGCCGGGAGAGGCGACGACCTGGACGCCTAGCGGCAGCCCGTCCGGCCCTCGCAGCCCGGGCACCGCGACGCACGGCGCGCCCAGCAGCGTCCACATGCGGCAGAACAGTGGGTCGCCGGTGGCGTCGAGGCACTTGGGCGCCTCGCCGCGCACGGCGGGCGTCACGACCACGTCGAAGCCGTCCACGAGCTCCGGCAGCTGCAGCTGGCAGACGCGGGCGAGCCCGCGGGCGGTCGCGTACTCGGCGTCGGAGACCGCGCTGCCGCGCTCGAGCACCGCCGCAAGCTCGGCGCTGACGTCCCGCTCCTCCCCCAGGCCGCGGAACACGTCCCGCTCCATGATCACCGTCTGCGCGTCGGGAAGCTCGGCGAACCTCTCGGGCAACGCCAGGTCCTCGGCCCCGAGCGCTTCCATGGCGGCGTCGATCCGCTCGCGTACGCCCGGCTCGACCGCCTCCCACTGTGCCGTGCGGAGGAACGCGACCCGAGCCCGGGGCGGCAACGCACGGCGCGGCGCCCGAAGCCCCAGGACCTCCCCCACCAGCCGGAGATCTTCGGCGCTGCGCGCGAACCACCCGACGGTGTCGAGCGCCGCGCTGAGCCGCAGGATGCCGGTCGTGGGGACGATCCCGAACGTCGGCTTGAGCCCGAAGACGCCGCAGAACGCCGCCGGACGCACGATCGAGCCCGCGGTCTGGGTCCCGAGCGCCACCGGTACCATCCCGTCGGCGACCGCCGCGGCGGAGCCGCTCGACGAGCCCCCCGGCGTCCGCCCCGCATCATGCGGGTTGACGGTTGCGGCCGGGTGGTAGAGCGCGAACTCCGTCGTCGCCGTCTTCCCCACGATCACCGCTCCCGCCCGCTCGAGGAGCGCCACGCAGTCCGCATCACGCGCCGGGCGATGCCCCGCGTACGCCGGTGACCCGTACGCCGTCGGCAGGTCGGCGGTGTCGATCACGTCCTTGATCGCGACCGGCACGCCGTGCAGCAGGTTCCGCGACGGCTCGGCGTCGCGCGCCAGCGCCGCGTCGAGCGCCCGCTCGGCGTCGACATGGGCCCACGCCCGCAGCGCGCCGTCGCGGGCCGAGATGCGCTCGAGGCACGCGGAGACGATCTCCACGGAGGTGATCTCCCGGAGCGCGATCAGCCTCGCCACGGCGGTCGCCGTCAGCTCGTGCATTACCTCGCGCTCTGAGCTGGCTCCCGCGCTAGGCACCGTTCGAGCGCCGTGAACGCCTCGGCGTCGAGCCGCTCGGGGACGTCGGCGCGCATGACGCGGAGCGCGGCGTCCGAGCTCAGCGCCGAGCGGTAGGGCCGGTCGGACGTAAGGGCCTCGTAGACGTCGGCCACCGCTAGGAGCCGCATCGGCGTCGTGAGCTGCGGCGCCGCCAGCCCGCGCGGGTAGCCACAGCCGTCGAGGCGCTCGTGGTGGGCGGCGGCGATGGGCGCGAGGTGCTCGCAGCCCGGCAGCCGGGAGAGGATCTCCTCGGTCACCACCGGGTGCTCGCGGACCTGCGCGAACTCCGCCTCGGTGAGCCGGGCCGGCTTGTCGAGGATCCGGTTGGAGACGGCCAGCTTGCCGATGTCGTGCAGGAGCGCCGCCCGCCGCAGGTCGCGCAGGGTCTCCGCGTCGGCGCCGAGCTCGTCGGCGAGACTGAGCACGATCACGCACGCCCGGTCGGAGTGGCGGTAGGTCCAGGGCGACTTCGCGTCGACGACGCCCGAGAACGCGTCGGCGACCCGGTCCAGGTAGCCGTCGTCGACCCGCACCTGCCGGTCCTCCGGCTCCCAGGAGGACACGTCGCCGTGCGCCAGCGAGGCCCAGAACGCCGTGTCGGCGCGGATGGCGCCGAGCGCCTCGACGAGCCGCGGATCGAACCAGCGCCCGCTGCGGCGGCGGGCGACCGACCACGCCGCCCCCAGGCCGCCGGCGCGATGGAAGATCTCGACCGTCTGGGCCACGCACAGGATCCGGCCGAGCAGCGGGATCTCGTCCCTTAGCAGCCCGCGCGGCTGCCCGCCGCCATCCCAGTGCTCGTCGAGCGCGCGGATGGCCTCGGCGGTCTCCAGCTCGAGCCCGAGCATGAGCGCGATCTCCGCCCCGCGGTCACAGCGCGCCTGCATCAGCGCGCGCGTCAGCCGGTCCTCGTCCTTGATCGCGCGCAGTCGATCCACCCGCGCCGAGAGCGAGCCCCGGGGGGCGACCGTGCGGATCGTCCAGGCGGCGGCCGGGAGCCGGCCCGACCAGTTGACGCGCTTGGAGCTGCGCTTGACGGCGTGGTCGTCGGCGCCGAAGAGCGCCGCCATCCTCGCCGAGTTGGCCGAGCAGCCGGCGTCCTTGAGCAGCAGCGCGTAGAAGAGCCGCGAGCGGGTCCGCGCGTCGAGCCGCAGCTCCTCGGCGAGACGCATGCCGATCTGGCAGGTGCGCGCCGCGTGACCGGGCGGCTCGCCCTCCGTGACGTCGAGCGCGTGTGAGAGCGCGCTGATCACGCGCGACAACGCGATCTGACGCGGGCGAGCGCTCACCCGCGCAGTATCGCGCCTGACCGGAAACCCGTGCGGCGCGGTCAGCGCATCTGCTCGAGGATGGCGTCGATCCGCCGCCCGGTGTCCTCGCGGTCGGTGAGCGCGTACTCCGGCCCGCCGGCCGACGCAGCCCACGGCACGAGCACGTCGAACTCGAGCTCGCGGATCAGCTCGACTCACTGAGTGCATCGGCTGCGGGTGCCTGTCGCTCGACCGCTGCCGGCTCGCGAACGCCGACGATCGCGCCGCCGGCCTCGGCCCCGGCCCGCGGTACCGGGACTGGACCTTTCGTCGTAAGTTCCGGCACACCGGTCAGCGGACGCACTACAGTCCCGGCCTCGTGCGCGCCGGACGGATCCTCGTGCTTGCCCTCGCGGCGTCCCTCCTCCTGGCTGCGCCCGCGAGCGCGCGCAGCACGAGGCCGTTTGACGGCCCTGCCGCGTCGCCGCTCGCGCACGCGTCGTTCAAGCTCGCCGAGTGGCGCTGGCGGACCGGGCGCATCACCTACTTCAACGCCGCGCGGAAGAGCGGCAAGGCGGTCAAGCGGGCCATCACGGCCTGGAACACGAGCGGCGCGAGGGTGGAGTTCGTGCGCACGAGCCGCAGCCGCGCGCGGCTGGTGATCCGCTACCACCCCACCCGGCGCTGCCTCGGCTTCGCGTACGCGCAGCCGTACTACGACGCGTCGCGGCGGGTGGCGCGCGCCGCGATCGTCATCCCCCGCCCTCGCGCCGGCAACCCGTTCTGCAGCCACTGGGGCCAGGTACTGGTGGTCGCGCACGAGCTCGGCCACGTCCTGGGGCTCGACCACGAGAGCCGGCGCTGCGCGACGATGAATCCGGCGACCAGCGGGCTGAAGCCCTCCGAGTGCCCGGAGCAGCCCGAATGGCAGTGGCGCTGCCGGGTCCTCGAGGCGGACGACGTGCGCGGCGCGGTCCGGCTCTACGGTGGCAAGGTCAAGCGCCGGCCGAAGCCGCTGTGCGACCTCGCAGGGCCGCCGGTGCCGGTGACCGGGCTGACGGCGGCTGTCAACCCGAGTGTCTGGATGGGCATCGACGTCGCGTTCACCCGCCCGAAGCAGCTCAAGGCGCCGCCGTTCGTCAGCGCCTCCTCGCGGGAGACCTACGACGCGGCCATCGCTCCCGGCGCCTGCCCGCGCGAGTCGCCGTACGGGCAGTCGTGGAGCGTGCCGGCGGGCGCCGTGCAGACGACGCGGCTGTTCGGCTCTCTGCCTGGCCCGCACTGCGTCGCGGTGCGGGCGCGCGACGGCTTCGGGCGCGCGAGCGCGCCGGCGACGGCCACCGTCGACATCCCGGCGTCCTAGGCCGCGCGGGCGATCGCCGCGTCCATCGCGGCGACGGGCGCGCGCACCGGCGGGCCGTGTCCGACCACCATGACCCCGGACTCGAGGCCCCGCAGTACGCGGGCCGACTCGAGCGTCCTCGCGTTGTCCCAGGTCGCCATGGCGGCGAGCGGGAACCGCAGGTTCCGGTGGTTCGTGACCTCGACCCGCGCGACGGAGGTGAACGTGTCGCCGGCGATCAGGCTGCGGTCGCGCGTGTCGAGGAACGCGACGTGCCCCGGACTGTGGCCGGGGTTGGCTACGACCTCGAGGCTGCCGACGCGGTCGCCCGCGCCGAGCCGCACGTCCGGCACCGTCTTCAGCTTCGGCCAGCTGCCGGGGAGCTTGCCGTCGACCACCTTCTCGCCCGCATGGATGCGCGCGTCGACCTCGGGCATCAGGACCTGCACGTCGTCACCGAGGCGCTCCTTGAGGGCATCGAGCGACCCGACGTGGTCGCCGTGGCCGTGGGTGAGCGCGATCCGGCGGATCGCCCCGCCGGCCTCGCGCGCCGCGTCGATCAGCGCGTCGGCCTTGCCGCCGAGCGTCGTGTCGACGAGCGTGAAGCCGTCGTCCTCGCGGACGAGGAACGCGTTGACGAACCGGATCCGGGTGAGCTGTGTGAGGCGCGGAGTGACCGCGAGCGATCGCACGTCAGGCGGCCATGTGCATGCGTACGACGGTGCCGTCGGCACCCGAGCGCAGCTGCACCAGGTCGCACGCCTGGTGGACGATCCAGACACCGCGGCCGCTGGTCGCGTCGGGGGCCGGGCGGCGGCGGCCGACGAGCGGATCGGTGATCCGGCCGCGGTCGCGGACCTCGCAGACGAGCGAGCCGCTCTCGCTCCACGCCCGCAGGACGCCGTGGCCGCCCCCGTGGATGACGCTGTTGGCCGCCGCCTCGTTGACGGCCAGCACGAGGTCGCCGGTGCGCATCCGCGAGAGGCCGGCGCTGCCGGCCCAGTCGGCCACCGTGCTGCGGACCTCATCGAGGCTGTGGGCGTCGAAGCCGGTGAACCCGGCCGGGGCGACCGGCGCGGGGAGCGGAGCCTCGAACGGCGACAGGAGCCGCTCGGCCCCGCGGTAGTGCGCGCTCGCTCGCGAGTCGACGAGCGGGTGACTGCAGCGCGCCTCGTGCACGGGGCCGTCGCCCAGGGCGGCGACGTCGTACGGGCACATCAGGCGGAACGGGCCTGTCTGGCCGAAGGCGAGGTTGAGCAGCGACTCGTGCAGCTGGCACTCGACCAGCTCGGCGGCGCTGCGGTCTGCCCATACGGGCTCGCCGATGCCGCGGATCGGCCGGTCGGGGTACTCGTCGACGAAGTCCCACCAGGCCGAGATGATGCGGCCGGGGTTGCGGCCCAGCACCGTCATGTCGACGAACCGCACCGCGTCCGCGTCGGCGTCGAGCGCCGCCCGCAGGCGCGCGATCTTCTCTGGTCCGACCACCACGAGCATCGGCTCTCCGGCGTCGAGGCCTTCGCGCAGGAACGGCAGCGTGCCGTCTACGAAACCTTGCACCCCTTCGTAGAGGAGGGCCTCGTGCACGAAGGTGTCGGTGGTCACAGCCATCGTTCGCCTGCCCGCAGATGCGCGCTTCCGACGAGCGTAGCGCGGCTCGTGGCAGCCGGTAATGCGGGCTAGCCGTACAGCATCTAACTCGTGAACAGCGCGGCGTAGGCGTTGAGCGCCGGCTGGCCGCCGAGATGAGCGTAGAGCACGGTCGAGCCGCGGTCGATCTCGCCGCGGCCGACGAGGTCGATCAGCCCGGCCATCGACTTCCCCTCGTAGACCGGGTCCGTGATCATCCCCTCGAGCCGCGCCGAGAGCCGCATGGCGTCGAGCGTCTGCTCGTCGGGGATGCCGTAGGTGCCCGCGTGGTACCGATCGTCCAGCTCGATCTCGTCCTCGCGCAGGTCGCGGTCAAGGCCGATCAGCGCCGCCGTGGCGCGGGCGATGCGGGCGACCTGGTCGCGCGTCTCCTGCGGGCGCGCTGAGCCGTCGATCCCCAGCACCCGCCGCTCGCGGTCGCCGGCCGCGAACCCGGCGATCATCCCGGCCTGCGTGCTGCCGGTCACCGCGCACACGACGATCGTGTCGAAGAACACACCCAGCTCGCGCTCCTGCGCCGCGACCTCGCGCGCCCAGTTGGCGAAGCCGAGCCCGCCGAGGCGGTGATCGGACGCGCCCGCGGGAATCGCGTATGGCTTGCCGCCGGCCGCCTTCACGTCGGCCAGCGCCTGCTCCCAGCTCTCCTTGAAGCCGATGCCGAAGCCGGCCCGCACGAGCCGCACGTCGGCCCCCATCAGGCGGCTGAGCAGGATGTTGCCCACGCGGTCGTAGGTCACGTCCGGCCAGTCGACCCAGCTCTCCTGCACGAGCACGCAGCCCATCCCGGTGCGCGCAGCGGCGGCGGCCACCTGCCGCGTGTGGTTCGACTGCACGCCGCCGATCGAGACCAGCGTGTCGCAGCCCTGGGCGAGCGCGTCGGCCACCAGGTACTCGAGCTTGCGCGTCTTGTTGCCACCGTAGGCAAGGCCGCTGTTGCAGTCGTCGCGCTTGGCCCACAGCCGGGCGCCGCCGAGGTGGGCGGTCAGGCGCTCGAGCCGGTGGACGGGCGACGGTCCGAAGAGCAGAGGGTGGCGCGGGAACGCATCGAGGGTCATAGCGGCGGACTCTAGGATGCCGCGGATGGAGCACCGCAGGCTCGGCGATTCACGTCTCGAGGTCTCCGTCATCGCGCTCGGCTCGTGGCTCACCTACTCCGGCGGCGTGGGGCGCGAGCAGACGGAGGCGTGCACGCGGGCGGCGTGCGACGCCGGCATCACGTTCTTCGATACCGCGAACGTGTACGGGCGCGGCGCGGCCGAGCGCGCCTGGGGCGAGATCCTGAGCTCGTATCGGCGCGACTCGTACACGCTCGCCACCAAGGTCTTCTTCCCCATGTCGAGCCGCGACCGCGGCCTGTCGCGCGGTCAGATCCACAAGCAGATCGACGCTTCGCTCGAGCGCCTGCGCACGGACTACGTCGACCTCTACCAGTGCCATCGTTACGACGACAAGACGCCGCTCGAGGAGACGATGCAGGCGCTGACCGAGGTCGTCGAGGCCGGCAAGGCGCGCTATATCGGGTTCAGCGAGTGGCCGCCGGACCGCATCCGCGAGGCGCTGGCCGTGCCGGGCGTGGCGAAGTTCGTCTCCAGCCAGCCGCAGTACTCCGCGCTGTGGCGCGAGCCCGAGTCCGAGGTGATCCCGCTGTGCGCGGAGAACGGTATCTCCCAGATCGTCTGGTCCCCGCTCGCCCAGGGCGTGCTGACCGGCAAGTACCGCCCGGGCGAGCCGCCACCCGCCGACTCGCGCGCGAATTCGAGGGACATGAACCGCTTCATCGGCCGGTGGCTGAACGACGCCATGCTCGAGGCCGTTCAGCGGGTGCGGCCGGTGGCCGAGGAGGCGGGGCTATCGATGTCGCAGCTTGCGCTCGCCTGGGCGCTGCGGCAGGAGAACGTCGCGGCGGCGATCATCGGCGCGTCGCGGCCTGAGCAGGTGCACGAGAACGCCGCCGCCGCGGGTGTGCGGCTTTCGGACGACACGCTGCGCGCGATCGACGACGCGCTCGGTGCGGTCGCCGTGCGGTAGCCCCGGCGAACGTCAACGGGCGCTGGGTAGGGAGAGCGAGGGTCAAGCCGGGGTTTCGTGTGATTCGGTGAGAGTCGAGTCGCCCAGATACACCTTTGTGCTCTAGACGAGCACTTAGGTGTAACCCGGTGCAGCGTGACGCGCCGAGATGCACGTAATCCCGCCTTGGCGCGGCGGCCGGCTCCCTCACCTTCCCTACCCAGCCACCGTTGACGTTCGCCGGCGTCAGAACAACGGCGGCGTGCTCACCAAAGGCTCGATCCGCCACCCGCCGCCAGCCGCCGCGGTCGCGTGCCACACCTGGTCGAAGCCCTCCTCCAACGTGGGCGGCAAGAGCCGCCGCGCCGTACCGACGACGCCCGAGACCGGGATCCGTGCCCGGCCCGCCCGCTCGGCGTTGCGCCCCAGCGCTACGGCTGGATCGACGTCGACGAGGTAGCCGATGGTCCCGAACCCGGCCTCCCGGGCCGGGTCGAGGTAGCGTCGCCGATCGGCCGGCACCGGGTTCGTGTTGTCGACCACGAACGGCTGGCGGGTCTCGAGGCACAGCCCGACGAACGCCGCCTCCCGGTGTCGCGTGCGGAGGAGGTCCATGCTCACGCGCACGTGCGTGGCGAGGAAGCGGTCGCGATAGAGCGTCGTCTTGCCGCTTCCCTGGACGCCACACAGCACGATGGCTTCCACGGGCGCTACTCCCCGATGTCCTCGTTCCAGATCTCGGGGTGGCGCTCGATGAAGCGCTGCAGGAGGTCGACGCACTCCTGCGAGTCGAGATCGAGGACGGTGACGCCGGAGTCCCGAAGCCAGTCGACCCCGCCCTGGAACGTCCGCGACTCCCCAACGACCACTGTCCCGATGCCGAACTGGCGGATCAGCCCGCTGCAGTACCAGCACGGGGCGAGCGTGGTGACCATGGTCGTGTCCCGGTAGGAGCGGCGCCGGCCCGCAGCTCGGAACGCCTCGGTCTCACCGTGCGCCGACGGGTCGCCCTGCTGCACCCGCTGGTTGTGGCCGCGACCGAGCACCGCGCCCGAGGCGTCGAACAGCGCGCCGCCGATCGGGACGCCGCCCTCCTCCATCCCCGCGCGCGCCTCCTCGAGCGCGACCTGGAGCATCGCCTGGTGGTCCGCCACGCCCTCAGGGTGTCACGCGAGCCCCGCGTCGTGCGCGAGCAGGGCGATCTGAACGCGGTTGTCGAGCTCCAGCTTCTGCAGCAGGCGGGAGGCGTGCGCCTTCACGGTGGCGACGCTCATGAACAGCTCGCCGGCGATCTCGGCGGTCCACTTGCCGCAGCCGATCGCGACCGCAACCTCGCGCTCGGTCAGCCGGTCGAGCAGCTCGCGCGAGCGGGCGCGGCGGGCGCCGTCGCGCCCGTCGGGCACGTGCTCGATCAGCCGCCGGGTGACGGCCGGCGAGAGCATCGCCTCGCCGGCGGCGACGAGCCGGATGGCCCGCAGGATGTCCGCCGGCGGCGCGTCCTTGAGCAGGAAGCCGCCGGGCCGGCTTCTGGCTGCTGTTCACGATCGGAGCTGATCGGCATGCTGGGGGGCATCGCGTTCGGGCTGATCTTCCTCAGCTCGGCACTCGCGATCGTCCTCTACTTCCTGCTGCCCACGGCCTGGGCGATCCTCGGCGAGACGATCTCGGCGCTCGACGGCGTGGCCGGCTGGCTCGACCCCAGCCGCACGATGGTGCCGCTGCCCGAGGGCTCGATCTCGGGCGGCGAGTGGGCTCGCCTCAGCGCCTCGACGGCGCTGTGGGTGGGCGTGCTGCTCGCGGCGGGCCTCGTCCGGCTCCACCGCAGCGAGCTCAAGTGAGCGTCGCGAGCACCGCGGCCTCGATGCGGTCCTCCCCCGGGAGGGCCGCGCTCTCGAGGTTCTTCGCGTAGGGCAGCGGGATCTCCGCCATCCCGACCCGCTCCACCGGCGCGTCGAGCTCGTCGAAGCACGCCTTCTGGATCCGCGCGGCGAGTTCGGCGGTCACGCCATAGGAGGGCCAGCCCTCCTCCACGCAGACGACGCGGTTCGTCTTCGCCACGGAGGCCGCGACCGTCTCGACGTCGAGCGGCCGGAGCGAGCGCAGGTCGACCACCTCGGCGTCGACGCCGTGGTCGGCGGCCAGCTTCTCCGCCACGCGCAGCGAGCGCACGGTCGCGAACGAATGGGCCACGATCGTGATGTCCGACCCCTCGCGGGCGACGTTGGCGCGGCCGATTGGCGTGATGAACTCGGGGTCCAGCGGGACCTCGCCCTTCTCCTTGTAGATGGGCAGGTTCTCGACGACGAGCACTGGGTCGTCGTCGCGGATCGCCGCCTTCAGCAGGCCCTTGGCTTCGGCCGGGTTCGCGGGTGAGACGACCTTCAGGCCGGGCGTGCCGGCGAACCACGCCTCGAGCGACTGCGAGTGCTGGGCCGTGAGCTGGTTGCCCGCTCCGTTGGGCGTGCGGATGACCATCGGGCAGCCGACCTCGCCACCGAACATCGTGCGGACCTTGGCCGCGTGGTTGACGACCTGGTCCATGGCGACGAGCAGGAAGTTGATCGTCATGATCTCGACGATCGGGCGCTCGCCGCCCATCGCGGCGCCCACCGCGGCCCCGACGAAGCCCTCTTCGGAGATCGGCGTGTCGCGGATGCGCTCGGCGCCGAACTCGTCCATCAGGCCGGCCGTGACCTTGTAGGAGCCCTCGAAGACGCCGACCTCCTCACCCATCACGAAGACCCGCTCGTCGCGCTGGAGCTCCTCCCGCATCGCGAGGCGCAGCGCCTCGCGGTACGTCATCCGCTGCGTCTCGGTGTTCTCGGCGAGCGCGGTCATGAGCCCAACCCGGAGTCGAAGACGAGCTCCTCCTCGCCGAACGGGCTGCCCGGCCGCATGCGGGAGAACTGGCCGCCGCTGCCCGGCGCGTAGACGCTGCGCGCGAGCTCCGAGACGTCGGGCTCGGGGCTCGCGTCGGCGAAGGCGACCGCCTCGGCCACGCGGGCGTCGGCCTCGCGGTCGACCGCCTCGAGCTCCTCGTCGGTGGTCCCCTGCTCGCGCAGCACGGCCCGCACGCGGGCGAGCGGGTCGTTCGCCTGCTTGGCGACGATCTCCTCCTTGGACCGGTACGCGAGCCCGGCGTCAGCCACCGAGTGGCCGCGATAGCGGTAGGTGACGACCTCGAGCACGGACGGCTCGCGCTCCTCGCGAGCGCGACGCAGCAGCCGGTCGGACGCCTCGATGACCGCCTCGAGGTCGTCGCCGTCCACCCGCTCGCCGTGCATGCGGAACGCCGACGCGCGGCGGTAGACGCACGGCTCGGCCGACGCGCGCTCGACGCTCGTGCCCATGCCGTAGCCGTTGTTGACGACGAGGAAGACGATCGGCAGCTTCCAGAGCGCGGCGAGGTTGAGCGACTCGTGCCAGGCGCCCATGTTCACGGCGCCGTCGCCCAGCTCGCAGACCACGGCCTGCTCCTTGCCGCGGCGCACCATCGCGAGCGCGAGGCCGGTGGCGACCGGCAGCTGGCCCGCCACGATCCCCCAGCCGCCGTAGAAGCCTCGGTCGACGTCGAGCAGGTGCATCGAGCCGCCGCGGCCGTGCGCGCAGCCGTCGCGACGGCCGAACAGCTCGGCCATCACCGCCTCGGGCGATACCCCGCGGGCGAGCGCGAAGCCATGGCACCGATAACCCGTGACGAGCTGGTCGCCCTCCTGCATGGTGTCGACGACGCCGACGGTCGCTGCCTCCTGGCCCGACGAGAGGTGGCAGTAGCCGCCGATCTTCGCCGCCTTGTACTGGCGCTCGGACTCCGTCTCGAACACCCGGATGAGCACCATCTGCTCGTACAGCCGGCGCAGGTCGGTCGGCGAGAGGGTCGCCGTCTGGTCCATCGTCGTCACGCGATCTCCTCCGCTTCGAAGTAGTCGGGATGCTGGGCCCGGATGGCCGGGAGCGTCGACAGCACCATCCGCAGGTGGTGGCGCAGCGCCTCTTCGGCGGCGTCGGGGTCGTGGTCGGCGACCGCCGAGACCACCGTGCGGTGCTCGGCGATCATCTCCATCAGGTAGCCGGGCGCGGGCAGGCTGAGCCGCCGGATCCGGTTCAGATGCCCCTTCGCGCGCTGGCTGAGCGACCACGCGATCTCGTGGCCGCTGAGGTCGCAGAGCGCGTGGTGCAGCTCGTCGTCGAGCACGTAGAAGCGGTCGTAGTCGGCGGCCTCGCGCGCGGCCTCCTGGCGGCGGATGATCGCCTCGAGCGCCGTGAGGTCGTGGTCGCGGGCGCGCAGCGCGGCCCCGCGGACGGCGGCGCACTCGAGCGCCTCGCGCACGAACTGCGCGTCGCTCACCGCGCCCTCGCTGATGCGGGTCACGAACGTGCCGAGCTGCGGCACGATCTCCACCAGCCGCTCCTCCCGCAGCCGCTGGAGCGCCTCGCGGATCGGCGTGCGGCTGACGCCGAGCAGCGCCGCGAGCTCGTTCTCGGAGAGCTGCCGGCCGGGGGCGAGCGCGGCGGACACGATCGCGTCACGCAGGGCGTCGTAGACCTGTGCTCGTGCGGGACCGCGGCGCGATCGCGTGGCAGCGGGAAGAAGCGCCTCCATGACTCTTGGATACTTGCATACAAGAAGCCCGTTTTCGACCCTCCGCCCAGCCAACCAGCCGATCGGGGGGCCACGGAAGTGATTCGCTAAACTAATTAGCCGTGCGAACGACTTCCACAGACCTCGCGGGCCACCTGCGGCTCACGATCGCCCGGACGGCGCGCCGGATGCGCCAGGAGGCGGGCCAGGAGCTCTCCCCCTCGCTCACCGCTGCGCTGGCGACCGTCGAGCGCCACGGGCCGCTGACGCCTTCCGAGCTCGCCGCGCGCGAGCGGATCCAGCGCCCGACCGCGACGCGCGTGCTCGCGAGGCTCGAGGACGAGACGCTCATCGCCCGCACGCCGGATCCGCATGACCGGCGCTCGAGCCTCGTGTCGGTCACCCCGGCCGGTAGCGACCTGCTGGCCGACCTGCGCACCCGCAAGACGCTCTTCCTCGCCCGCCGGCTCGAGACGATGAACGCCGACGAGCGCGCGACGCTCGACCGCGCGGCGACCCTCTTGGAGAGGATGCTCGAGGAGTGAGCAAGACCTTCGCCTCGCTCCAGGTGCCCAACTACCGCCGTTACTTCGCCGGCCAGGTCGTCTCCCTCACCGGCAACTGGATGCAGACGGTGGCGGAGATGTGGCTGGTCGTCCAGCTCACCGGCAGCGGCGTCTCGGTCGGGCTGACCGCGGCCCTCCAGTTCCTGCCGATCATGGTGTTCGGCGCCTGGGGCGGACTGCTCGCCGACCGGCTGGCCAAGCGCCGGTTGCTCGTCCTCACCCAGTCGCTCATGGCGCTTCCCGCGCTCGCGCTCTGGGCGCTGACGGCCAGCGGATCCGTCGAGATCTGGATGGTCTACGCGCTCGTGTTCGCGCGCGGGGCCATCAACGCGGTCGACAACCCCGCGCGGCAGAGCTTCGCGATCGAGATGGTCGGCCCCGATCACGTCGTCAACGCGGTCGCCCTGAACTCGGTGATCATCCATACCGCCCGCATCCTCGGCCCGGCCGCGGCGGGCGCCGTGATCGCGCTCGTGGGCGTCGACACCTGCTTCCTCATCAACGCGCTCTCGTTCGCGGCGATGATCCTCGCGCTGCGCACGATGAACCCGCGCGCGCTGCACACGCCCGAGCCCGCCGTCCGCGCCGCCGGCCAGGTGCGCATCGCGCTGGCCTACGTCGCGCGCACGCCCGCGCTGCTGATCCCGCTTGCGATGATGGCGGTGGTCGGCACCCTGTCGTTCAACTTCCAGGTGCTGCTGCCCCTGCTGGCGAGCCTCACGTGGCACGGCAACGCCTCGCTGTACACGGCGCTCGCGGTCGCCATGGGCGTCGGCTCGGTGGCCGGCGCGCTCGCCGCCGGGCACCGCGGCCGTGTCGGGCCGCGGCTGCTGGTCGCCGCCGCGGCCGCCTTCGGCGTCGCCGAACTGCTCGTCGCCCTGGCGCCGACGGTCGAGCTCCAGCTGCTCGCCCTCGTGCCGCTGGGCGCGGTCAGCGTGACGTTCGCGGCGGGCGTCAACTCGGCGCTGCAGCTCGCCGTCGACCCGGCGATGCGCGGCCGCGTGATGGCGCTCTACTCGGTCGTCTTCCTCGGCTCGACGCCGATCGGCGCGCCGCTCGTGGGCTGGATCGCGGAGGTCGCCGGGCCTCGTGCCGGCCTCCTGCTCGGCGCCGTCGCCGCCCTGGTCGCCGCCGCCGGCGCCCAGGCCGCATTCGCCCGCGCGCGGGACCGAGCGCCTACGCCCGCGACGGCGACGCGTCCGTGCGAGTCATCTTCACGGACGCGGACAGCTCGGCCCCGCCCCCGCCTCGAAACACACCCTTGATCGGCGGCACGTCGGCGTACGCGCGCCTCTCGTCGTTGAAGCCGTCCCGAGCTGACAGCACCGCTCAATCCTCACACGGTCACACGCATCGTGCGATGACGCCTCACACGAGTCGCTCGGACGCTGCGCGGCATGAGACCTCGAGACTTCACGACCGAGCCGTACGCGCGGCGCTGGCAGGCGCTGATAGTCCTCGCGATCAGCCTGCTGATCATCAGCGTCGGCAACACCATCCTCAACGTCGCGCTGTCCACGATTCAGGAGCAGCTCGACGCCAGCTCGAGCCAGCTGCAGTGGATCGTCGACCGCTACCTGCTCCTCGACGCGGGGGCTTCTGCTCGCCGCGGGCAGCCTCGGTGATCGCTTCGGCGCCGGCGGGCGCTGATCGTCGGGCTGGTGATCTTCGGCGGCGGCTCCATCCTCGCCACGCTCGCGGGGAGCGCAAGCGAGCTGATCACCTCGCGGGCGCTGATGGGCGTCGGAGCGGCCGGGATCATGCCCACGACGCTCTCGATCATCACGAACATCTTCCCGTCGTCCGAGCGGCCGAAGGCGATCGCCGTGGCTGCCTCCAACGTGGCGTTCGTCGACGCCATGACCACCACGGCGACGATCGCCGCGGTCGTCGCCGTTGTCGGCGCCCTGATCGCCGCCGTGTTCCTGCCGGCACCCGCGCGGACCGACAACGTGGGCGCCGAGCTGGCGCCGGCCGCCGCGTGAGCGTTGCCATGATCCCGCCATGACCCCGCTCCGCATCTGCGTCGCCGGTGCCACCGGCTGGACCGGCAGCGCCGTCGCCGAGGCCGTGCTCGCAGCCGAGGACCTCGAGCTGGCCTCGGCGGTGAGCCGCTCGGCGGCGGGCACGGACATCGGCGGCGCACCGGTGTTCGCGGCCGTCGCCGACGCGCTCGACGCCGTCGACGTGATGATCGACTACACGTCCCACGACGCCGTGAAGGGCAACGTGATCACGGCGATCGAGCATGGCGTCCACGTGGTCGTCGGCTCGTCGGGGCTGACGGCAGGTGACTACGAGGAGATCGACGCGGCCGCCCGCTCGCGCGGCGTGGGCGTGGTGGCGGCGGGGAACTTCTCGGTCACCGCCGCGATGCTCCAGGCCGGCGCGCTACTGGCCGCCCGGCACGTCGAGCGCTGGGAGGTGATCGACTACGCGAGCGCGGGCAAGGTCGACGCGCCGAGCGGCACCGCGCGCGAGCTGGCCGAGCGGCTCGGCGGCGTGCGGCGGCCGGAGCTCGACGTGCCCGCCACGCAGCCGGCGCGCGGCGAGGAGGTGGCCGGCACGCAGGTCCACTCGCTGCGCCTGCCGAGCTTCACGGTCTCCACCGAGGTCGTGTTCGCGGCCCCCGACGAGCGGCTCTCGATCAGGCACGACGCGGGCAGCTCGGCGGCGCCGTACGTGGCCGGAACGCTGCTCGCGGCGAGGGCCGCGCCCGGCCGCCTGGGCCTCACCCGCGGGCTCGACACGCTGCTGCTCGACCAGCGGTCGACCTGATCTGCGACCGGCGGTCGGTGTGAGACTGGCCGCTCGGTACCGATCATCCTGCATATGACGGAGATCATGCGCATCTCGGACACCGACGAGCGGTCGCTGGCCGCGCGCGTGGAGGCCGCCCTGGCGGCGTTGGGCGGCAGCCCGATGGTGTCGCGCTTCACGCTCTGGTACACAACCCGCCCGCCGGTCCACCATGCCGTGCTGCGGGTCGAGGCGCCGGCCGCCGACTGAGGCCTCAGCCCTCCTCGAGCGCCCCCCGTACGGCGCCGGGATCGACGCCGAGCGCGTCGAGGGTGCGGGCGGCACCGCCCGTCGGATCCTGGAGCGACGCGAGCAGCAGGTGCTCGATGCCCACGAAGCGGTCGCCGCGGCGCACCGCCTCCCGTAGCGACTGCTCGAACACCGAGCGCGCGTAGGCGGAGATGCCGCGCGGGCCGGAGCCGGCCGGCGCGGGGCGTGGTGGCGGCGGTGGCTGGCCTTCGACGAGCGTCGGCTGGGCGCAGCTGCGCGCCCGGTCGAGTGTCACGTCGGTACGCAGGATGGTCGCCATGCGGGCCGAGTCGCAGCGGATGATCCCGAGCAGCAGGTGCTCGCTGCCCACCGTTTCGGCGCCCAGCGCCGTCGCCTCGTCGCGGGCGAGGTTGACGGCCGCGCGCGCCTCGCTGGTGACCTGGATCCGCTCACGCTTGGCCCCGGGGTGGGGCTCCGGATCGGGCAGCGCGACGCCGACGAGGTCGCGATACCGCCGATGGGCCGCCTGGCGCGAGATCCCGAGCACCTGCCCGACCGCACCGAACGACCCGCCCGCGTCGAGCATCCGAGCGACCTGCAGGCGCTCGAAGGCCACGAGCTCCTCGCGCAAGGCCGTGACGGCGCGCAGCGAGGCGGCCGGCTCGGAGCGCACGGCATGCTCGACGAGGTCGCGAAGCCGCTGCGGCAGGCTGGTCATGCCCACCGTCGTACCCCGATCGCGTGATCCGAACGAACGTCAACGGCGGCTGGGTAAGGGAGGCGGGGAGCCGTTAACGCAGCGAGGCAGCATTTCGTCGACCTCGCAGCTTCCTGACCCGCAACGTCGACGTTCTTCCCCTATAGCCAGCCGTTCGTCAACCTCGCGAGAATCCGCATGACGAAGTCGACGAAATGCACCCTCGCAAACCGCCCACTCCCGCCTCCCTACCCAGCCGCCGTTGACGTTCCCCACGGCACGACGAGCCGCTCCAGAGCCACGCGCACGCCGGCGGGGATCGAAGCCGGCCGCCGGGTCGCCCGATCGACGAAGACGTGCACGAACCACCCGTCGGCGGCCTGCTCGTCAGAGCCCTCGCGGAACAGGCCGATCTCGTAGCGCACGGACGACGAGCCGAGGTGCGCGACGCGCAGCCCCGCGACGACCGTCTCCGGGAACGCCAGCGGCGCGGCGAAGCTGCAGTGCGACTCAGCGCAGACCCCGATCACCGGGCCAGCGCTGATGTCGAGGCCGCCCTCGTCGATCAGGTACGCGTTGATGACGGTGTCGAAGAACGCGTAGAACTGGACGTTGTTGACGTGCCCGTAGACGTCGTTGTCCTGCCACCGCGTCGGGATCGACAGCGAATGCGGGTACTCGCCGAGCGTCACGCGGCGACGCAGCGCGCGGCGACCACGCGGGCGAAACCGCCGAACAGCGCGGCGGCGAGCGCCCGCTGACCCGGGAGGTGGAGCGTGTCGGCGGCGCGCGCGGACTCCTCGGTGAGCCCGGCCTCCCGCAGCTCCGCCAGCCCAGCGCGGTACCAGCCGTCGAGCCCGGCGGGATCGACCTCCGGATGGAACTGGACGCCCCACGCGCAGTCGCCGAACCGGAACGCCTCGGCAGTCCCGGCGGGCCGGGCGAGCAGCTCGACGCTCCCCGCCGGCGGCTCGAACCCGTCTTCGTTCCAGTGCAGCGCAACCGCGCCCGCGGGCAGGACCCCGACCACCGGATCGCCCGCCGCCGAAGCGAGCGGCTCGATCGGCGTCCACCGGATGAGCCGCTGCGGAAGTCGCGAGACCCGGCCGCCCAGCGCATGGGCGAGCAGCTGCGCCCCCAGGCACACGCCGAGCACCGGGATGTCTCGCGAGACCGCTTCGGCCAACAGCGCCGCCTCCGCGGCCAGGACGGGATCGGACTCGATGTCGAGCACCGACTGCTCGCCACCGAGCGACAGCAGGCCGTCGACCTCGTCCAGGGCGGGCAGCGGCTCGCCGTCCCGGAGCCGCCGCTCGTCGAGCTCGACGCCGGCCTCCCTGATCGCCTCGCCGGCGTGCCCGGTGAAGGCATCCTCGAGGTTGTGCAGGCAAGCAATTACGGGGGTCGACATGGGCCGTCCGAGGCTATCGATTCGGGGGTTCGGTTTCCCACACCGACATTGACGGGCGGACCGTATCGAGCGACCCCCTCCCGCTTGGAAGTATTCGCGTCGTTCCCCCCCAACATAGAGGCGAGGCCCAAGGAAGGGCTACACCGCCTCCTCGCTTCGGCCCCGGCCTGCTCCCTCATCCTCCCGGGCGGTCGCTAAGCCGAAAGCAACGTGATCCAAGGGCGCCGCCGCGGTCCCCCAGCCGCGGCGGCGTACCTCGCGTTTCCTCTCTCCAGCTCACCGGAACCTCGAACGACTGCGCCTGCAGCGCCCGGGGAACCGTGACGAGATTCTGCCCCGTCGTGGCCGACCGCTCGTGACCCTCGTCGGTCTCCGCGTAGCATGCCGGGCGCCCCACCCGGCATGCGGCTCAAGCAGCGACGGCGGAGATCGGCGCGGCGCGCTTGTACTCGTCCACCGCGTCGCGCAGGCAGTCGAGCATGACCGTCGTCGGGCCCGCCGCGTCGGCCGGGAAGATCGCCCCGATCCGCCGGTAGGGTGGCCGGCCGCGCAGCGGGCGGACCGCGACGTCGTCCCGGGTGCTGGCGAGCGCGAGGCCCGGGACAAGCGCGACGCCCATCCCGCTGGCCACCAGCCCTTGGATCGCGAAGTAGTCGTCGGACGTGTAGGCGATCTGCGGCTCGAAGCCGGCCTGCTGGCACGCGCGCAGGACGATGTTGGTGTCCGCGCACGTGCCGCGAAGGCCGACGATCATCCACTCCTCCTGCGCGAGGTCGGCGATCGCCACGGCCCGCCGGGTGGCGAGCGGGTGCTCGGCCGGAAGCGCGGCGTACAGCACGTCGTCCATCAGGCGCTCGACGCCGAGGCCGTCGAGCGCCGGGTCGGCCTCGAAGCCGCCCTCCTCGATGACCGCGATGTCGACGTCCCCTCGGCGCAGCGCGGGCACCGACTCCGGGGGGTCCATGAGCTGCAGGTCGACCTCGACGCCCGGCCGCTTGTGGCGGAACTCCGACACCGCGCGCGGGACGATGGTCCCCGCGGCGGTCGCGAAGGAAGCCACGCGCAGGCGCCCGCGCGCGCTCGAGGCGATCTCGGAGAGCTCCGCCTGCGCGTCGGCGAGCTGGGCGAGGATCCGCTCGGTGTGCCTTACTAGCGCCTCGCCGGCCGGCGTGAGGCGAACGCCCTTGGACAGCCGCTCGATCAGCTTGACGCCGACCTGCGCCTCCAGGCGGGCGATCTGCTGCGAGACAGCCGGCTGCGAGTAGGAGAGCGCGTCGGCGGCGGCGGAGAAGGACCCGCGCAGGGCCACCTCGCGCAGGACCTTCAGTAGGCGGACATCGTCCATAAGAGAAGGTTATCAGCTGCTGAAGCAACGATCATTTGAAGTTATGCGGTAGGTCCACCACACTGGTTCCAGTCGCACCAAAGGAGCCCTGTGATGACCTCCCTCGTTCTTCGTCCCGCCACCTCAGTCGACGCCGCCGACCTCGAGCGGCTGGCCGCGCTCGACAGCGCGGAGCCGCTCGAGGGCAACGTGCTCGTCGCCTACGCGGGCGGCGACCTCCGCGCCGCCCTCGACGTCGACACCGACCGTGCGGTCGCCGACCCGTTCTACCCGAGCGCCGAGCTCGTCGACCTGCTGCGCGCCGCGACCCCCGGCCGCCGCCGCTCGTGGCGCCGCCCCACTCGGCTCCGCCGCCCCGCGCTCGCGTAGCCAGGTTCGTGACACTCCGCCGCGCCGGCCACCGGCGCGGCGGATACGTTTAACGCGATGAGCATCACGGAGGATGCCCCGGCCGTCGAGGCCGAGGCGCGCCGCGCCGTTCGACGACTGCCGGGCGGTGCCCGGATGGGCTCTCCATGGTCTTGGGTCGTCGGCGCGTCGCTCATCCTCCTGCTCGGTACGGCCGCCGTGCTCGCCGTCTGGTGGGGCGCGTCGCGGGAGACGCAGATCGCCAGCTACCGGGTGGTCGGGACGCTCGACTCGATCGACCTCGACCTGGGCGAGGCGGCGGTGGAGATCACCGGCGGGGCGTCGGGCGCGGTCGAGGTCCAGCGCACGGACGAGCTCGCGTTCGGGCACCCGCCGCGCGAGACCGTAGCGGTGCAGCAGGGTGTGTTGCGGATCGTCTCGCGTTGTCCCGACACCGTGCTCGGCACGTGCCGCACGCGCTACCGGATCGCCCTGCGCGACAACGTGCAGGTGAACGTGCAGACGACGAGCGGCCGCGTGCGGGTCATCGGCCTCAACGCCTCCGCCCGCATCGCCACCGGCTCGGGTGGCATCGCGGTCGACAACTTCTGCGGCTTCCAGCTCAGCGCCCTCTCCGCGTCAGGCGACGTGCGCGGCTCGGCCGACTGCTCGCCCGACCGCGTGCAGCTGCGCTCCAACAGCGGCGACGTGCACGCGATCGTCCCGACCGGGCGCTACCGCGTCGACGCCAACAGCGACGGCGGCAGCGCCCGCGTGCGCAACCTCGTCGTCTCCGACGACGCCTCCTACGCCGTGCAGGCCATCAGCGGCAGCGGCGATGTGATCGTGGACGGTCGCAAGTGACCGCCATCCGCGCCACACCGGGCCTGGAGCTGCCGCGCCACCTCCGCGAGGCCGGCCGCACGCTTCTCTACTCGGTGCTCGGCGTCGCCTACGGAGCCGTCTACCTGGTCGTCGTGGGCGGCGGCCTGCTGCTGGGCGCGATCCTCTCCCCCGTCCTGGTCGGTCTGCGCCTGATGGCCGGCGTCGCGCGCCTGGCGTGGCAGCTCGCGGAAGGCGAGCGGCGCCAGGCGAACCGCCTGCTCGACGCGCACCTGCCGCCCGTCCCGCGTCCGCCCCGCACCGACTGGCGCGGCACGCTCGAGCACACCGGGCGCGGGGCGTTCTGGCGCGCCTTCGCGATGCTCATGCTGCGCCTGCCGGCGGCGCTGGCCGCGCTGGCGCTGGGCGCGGCGCCGATCCTGCTGGCGATGTCCCTGCTCGCGCTCGCCGTCGAGGGCTTCGGCGGCGACGCGAACCGGATCGTCGGGCCGTGGGAGCTCGGCCCCGTGCTCGCCGTCGCGCTGTGCGTGCTGACGGCGGCCGCCGCCGTGGTCGCCGTAGCGGCGCAGGACGGCATCGGCTGGCTGCTGCGCGGGCTCGCGCAGGCGCTGCTGCGGTCCGAGCAGGGCGGCGAGGGGCCGGTGCGCGAGATGCTGGCCGAGCGCCTCGGCGACCGCTCCCTCAACATCGCCTACTGGCTCCCCGACCGCGGGGTGTTCGTGGACGACCGCGGCCATCGCGTCGACCTCCCGAGCTCCGGCTCCGGCCGCGCGTGGACGGCGGTCGAGCGGGAGGGCACCCGCGTGGCGGCGATCGTCCACGACGCAGAGCTCGACGCCACGCCCGAGCTCGTTCACGCGGCCGCGTCGGCCGCCGCGCTGGCGATCGACAACGAGCGGTTGAAGGCCGACCTGCGCGCGCGGCTCGAGGAGCTGCGCCACTCGCGGCGCCGCATCGTGGAGGCGGCCGACGACGCCCGCCGCGAGATCGAGCGCAACCTGCACGACGGCGCCCAGCAGCAGCTCGTCTCGCTTGCGCTCGACCTGCGCCTGCTGCGGGCGCGGCTCAAACAGGATCCCGAGCTGGCCGGCACCGTCGAGGAGCTGGCCGACAAGCTCGCGGCGGCGCTCGCCGAGCTGCGCGAGCTCGCACGTGGCATCCACCCCGCTGTGCTCTCCGACCACGGCCTCGCCCCCGCCATCCACGTGCTCGTCGAGCGCGTCCCGATCGCCGTCGAATGCGACCTGTCTGTCGAGGAGCGCCTGCCGCCGCCCGTCGAGGCCGCCGCCTACTTCGTGGTCGCCGAGGGTCTGACCAACGTCATCAAGTACGCCAACGCGACCTCCGCCAAGGTCAGCGTGCGCCGGCGCCGCAGCGACGTGGAAGTGGAGGTCGAGGACAACGGCGTCGGCGGCGCCCAGCTCGACGCGGGCTCCGGACTGCGCGGGCTCAGCGACCGGCTGGCGGCCCTCGAGGGCGACCTCGCGCTCGAGAGCCCGCTCGGCGAGGGCACGCGCCTGTTCGCGCGGATCCCATCACGGCCGCCGGAGGACTCGTGAGGCGGGCGCTCATCCTCCTCGTCGCGGCCCTGCTCGTGTTCACGGGCTGCGGCGAGACGAGCACCGTGCGCGAGCCGACGCTGTACGCGGAGAGCGGCGCGGAGGACGCGGAGACCGCCGCCCAGCCCGAGGCTACGCCGCGGCGCGGCACCGGCCTGCGCGTCACGAACACGCGGCTCGCGTTCGTGAGCCACGGCCAGGCGTCCGACGGATTCTGGGCGATCGTCCGGCACGGGCTCGAGGACGCCGCCCGGCAGACGGGCGTCGCGGTCTCCTACCGCGCGCCGGACACATACGACGTGGCGCGCATGGGGCGGCTGATCGACGAGGCGATTTCCGCCCGCCTCGACGGCCTCGTCGTCTCGCTCCCCGACATCCGCGCGCTGCGTGCGCCGATCATGCGCGCCGAGCGAGCGGGCATCCCCGTGGTCTCGATCAACTCGGGTAGCGACCGCTTCCGCGACCTCGGCATCCTCGTCCACGTCGGGCAGCCGGAGTGGAAGGCAGGCTTCGAGGCGGGCCGGCGGATGGCGAGAGCCGGCGTGCGCAACGGGCTGTGCGTCAACCAGGAGGCGGGGAACGAGGGCGTGGACCTGCGCTGCCGCGGCTTCACCACGGGTCTCCGGCGCTCCGGTGGCCGCACGAGCGAGATCTCGATCGACCTCCAGGACGCGGGGGCGGCGCAGCAGCACGTTGCGCGCGCCATCGACGAGGTCCGCGCGGACGGCGTGCTCTCGCTTGGGACGGCGGCGGCGGGGCCGGCGCTCAAGGCCGTCCGCGCCGGAGGGTTCGGCCGCACCGTCCAGCTGGCGACCTTCGACCTCACCCCCGAGGTGCTGGAGGCGGTGCGCATCCGCCGGATTCTGTTCGCGGTCGATCAGCAGCCGTACCTGCAGGGCTACACCCCGGTGATGATGCTCGCCGAGCGCTCCCGCCACGCGATCTTCCCGCCCCGCGGAGAGATGGTCGCCACCGGCCCCGTGTTCATCACCGCCGGCGACGTGACCGACGAGATGATCGATCTGAGCCGTCGCGGGTTGCGCTGACGTTCGTCCTACCCGGCTCGCGCCATACTGGCCGGGTGCCATCACCTGAGGACCTGCTCGCCGAGGCGCCGCTCGAAGCCGCGGTCGCCGCGCTGGCGGAGCGCAATCACCACCATCTCGCCCAGATGAGCGAGGCGGAGCGCGATGACGCCATCGCCCACTGGCGCCAGCTCGCCGTGGCCGTGCTCACCGCCGCCGGGGCCGCGCTGGGCGACGAGGGCGAGGACGGCGATGTGCCGGGGAGGGCCGTGATCGTGCTCGAGGACTCCGGTCCTGAGGAGATCGCGATCCATGCGAGCTTCTTCCCCCAGCTCGAGGACCTCGGGGGCGGCGAGGTGGGCGCCACGCCCGCGCAGGCGGCCGCGCTCGAGCTGCTCGAGCAGATCGCGGACGAGGACGAGGACGAGCCGCAGTAGTGGCGGAGCAGTTCTGCACGCTCTCAGGCGACGTCGAGCTCTGCTACGAGACGTTCGGCGACCCGGCCGGCCCGGCGCTGCTGCTGAGCATGGGCCTGGCCACGCAGATGATCGGCTGGCACGAGGACTTCTGCCGGGCGCTCGCCGACCGCGGCTTCCACGTGATCCGCTACGACAACCGCGACGTCGGACGCTCGAAGTCCATGACCGGGCCCGTCCCGGGCATCCTCCAGCTCCTGCGCCGCGACAAGCGGGCGGCGTCCTACACGCTCGAGGACCTGGCGGCCGACGGGATCGGGCTGCTGGACCACCTCGGCATCGAGCGCGCGCACGTGATGGGCGCCTCGATGGGCGGCATGATCGCCCAGACGATCGCCGCCCGCCACCACGACCGCGTGCTCTCGCTCGTGTCGATGATGTCGAACACCGGGGCGCGCTGGATCGGCGAGCCGTCGCCGCGCCTGTACCCCGTGCTGCTCAAGGCTTCGCCGCGCGACCGCGAGGCCTACATCGACCACGCCGTGTGGGTGTTCTCCAAGATCGGTTCGCCCGGCTTCCCGCCCGACGACGACCAGCTGCGCGAGCTGGCCGCCCAGAGCTTCGACCGCGGCCGCAACCCCGCGGGCGCCGCGCGCCAGCTGGCCGCCATCATCGCCTCGGGCGACCGCACGCCGCTCCTGCGCACGATCTCCGTGCCGACGCTGGTCATCCACGGCAAGCGGGACCGACTCGTGCCGGTCTCGGGCGGGCGCGCGACGGCCAAGGCGATCCCCGGCTCGCGGCTGCTGGTGATCGACGGCATGGGCCATGACATCCCGCGCGGCGCGTGGCCGCGGATGCTCGATGCGATCGAGCAGAACGCCGCGCGCGCCGGCACGCAAGCCGCCGCGGCATGACCACCGGGGCGGCCGCGCGCATCGCGTACCCGCCAGAGCTTCCGGTCACCGCACATCGGGAGGAGCTGCTCGACGCGATCGGCGCCCACCAGGTGGTCGTGGTGGCGGGCGAGACCGGGTCTGGCAAGACGACCCAACTACCGAAGCTGTGCCTCGAGCTGGGCCGCACGCGGATCGCCCACACGCAGCCGCGGCGCCTGGCCGCTCGCACGGTCGCCACCCGGATCGCCGAGGAGCTGCAGGTGCCGCTGGGCGGGACGGTCGGCTACGCCGTGCGCTTCAAGGACCGGTCATCGCCCGACACCCAGGTCCGCCTGATGACCGACGGCCTGCTGCTCGCCGAGCTTCGCCGCGACAAGCTGCTGCGCCGCTACGACACGCTGATCGTCGACGAGGCGCACGAGCGCAGCCTCAACGTCGACTTCCTGCTCGGCTACGTGAAGTCGATCCTCCCGCGGCGCCCCGACCTCAAGGTGATCATCACGTCGGCGACGATCGACCCGGAGCGCTTCAGCGGCCACTTCGACGGCGCGCCGATCGTCGAGGTGTCCGGCCGCACGTATCCCGTCGAGGTGCGCTACCGGCCCGTCGAGGACGCCGACCGCGACCAGGAGGACGCGATCGCCGACGCCGTCGGCGAGCTGCAGCGCGAAGGCCCTGGGGACGTGCTCGTGTTCCTCAGCGGCGAGCGCGAAATCCGTGATGCCGCCGACGTACTGCGCGGCCGGCTGGCACACGGCGTCGAGGTGCTCCCCCTCTACGCGCGGCTCTCCGCCGCCGAGCAGCAGCGCGTGTTCAGGCCCTCGCGCGCGCCCAGGCGCGTCGTGCTGGCCACGAACGTCGCCGAGACCTCGCTCACCGTCCCGGGCGTCCGCTACGTGGTCGACACCGGCACGGCCCGCATCAGCCGCTACAGCCCCCGCCTAAAGGTGCAGCGGCTGCCGATCGAGCCGATCTCCCAGGCGTCCGCCGACCAGCGCAAGGGCCGCTCGGGGCGCACGTCGCCCGGGATCGCCATCCGCCTCTACGACGAGGAGGACTTCGCCGCGCGGCCCCGCTACACGGACCCCGAGATCCTGCGCACGAACCTCGCGTCGGTGATCCTGCAGATGGCCGCCATCGGCCTCGGGCGGATCGAGGACTTCCCGTTCATGGACCCGCCGGACCGTCGCCAGGTGCGCGACGGCATCCGGCTGCTGGAGGAGCTCGGGGCGCTCGACGCCAGCGGGCGACTCACGAAGATCGGCCGCCGGCTCGCCGACCTCCCCGTCGACCCGCGCATGGGCCGCATGGTGCTCGAGGGCGACCGACTCGGCTGCGTGAACGAGGTCATCGTGATCGCCGCCGCGCTCTCGATCCAGGACCCGCGCGAGCGGCCCGCGGACCAGACCGCCCAGGCCGACCAGCTGCACGCCCGCTTCGCGGACGAGGACTCCGACTTCCTCGCGTACCTCGACCTCTGGCGCTACCTGCGCGGCCTGCAGCGCAGCCTGTCGAGCAACCAGTTCCGCAAGCGCTGCCTGGCCGAGCACCTGCACCACCTGCGCGTGCGCGAGTGGCAGGACCTCGTCGAGCAGCTGCGCCAGGCGGCCAAGCGCGTCGGCGTGCGCTTCAACCGCGACCCGGGCGAGCCGCGGGAGGTCCATCGCGCCCTGCTCTCCGGGCTGCTCTCCCACGTCGGCCTCAAGGAGGAGCGTGGCCGCGAGTACCAGGGCGCCCGCGGCGCGCGGTTCATGATCTTCCCCGGCTCCGGCCTCGCCCGCCGGCCTCCGCCGTGGGTGGTGGTGGCCGAGCTCGTCGAGACGTCGCGCCTGTGGGGCCGGACCGCGGCGAAGATCGACCCGGCGGAGCTCGAGCCGCTGGCCGAGCACCTCGTCAAGCGAACGCACAGCGAACCGCGCTGGAACGCGCGGCGCGGCGCCGTGGTCGCCACGGAGCGCGTCACGCTCTACGGGCTGCCGATCGTCACCGACCGGACCGTGGGCTACTCGCGCATCGACCCGGTCCTCGCGCGCGAGCTGTTCATCCGCCGCGCGCTGGTCGAGGGCGACTGGAACGGGCGCCACGCGTTCCTGGAGGAGAACCGCCGGCTGGTCGAGCACGTCGAGGCGCTCGAGCACCGCGCCCGGCGCCGCGACATCCTGGCCGGCGACGAGGCGATCTACGCGTTCTACGACGCGCGCATTCCGGGGGACGTCGTCTCCGCCCGCCACTTCGACCGCTGGTGGCGCGACGAGCGCCGCGAGCATCCGGACGCCCTCACGCTCACCCGCGACGTGCTCGTACGCGACGGCGCGGCGGTCGACGCGCGGGCGTGGCCGGCGACGTGGAAGCAGGGCGACCTGACGCTCTCGCTCGCTTACCGCTTCGAGCCGGGGGCGCCGGACGACGGCGTGACCATCGAGGTTCCGCTCCAGGTGCTCGGCCAACTGCGCCCGGACCGCTTCGAATGGCTCGTCCCCGGCCTGCGCGAGGAGCTGGTGACGACGCTCATCCGCACGCTGCCGAAGGAGCTGCGCCGGCCCCTCGTCCCGATCCCGGAGACGGCGGCCCAGGTGCTCGAGCGGCTCGAACCCCGCCGGCGCCCGCTGCTCGAGGACATGGAGCGGGCGATCGAGGCGCTGCGCGGCGTGCGCGTGCCGCGCGACGCGTGGCAGGTGGACCGCCTCCCGCCGCACCTGCGGGTCACGTTCCGCGTGCAGGATGCCAAGCGCGGCGTGCTCGCCGAGGGCAAGGATCTCGCGGAGGTGCGCGCGCGGGTGCGGCCGCAGCTGCGGGCCGAGCTGACCGCCGCGGCGGCGCGGCTCGAGCGCAGCGGGCTGCGGGCGTGGGAGATCGGCTCGCTGCCGCGCGAGGTCACGCTCCGCGGCACCGGGCAGGCCGTGCGCGCGTATCCCGCGCTCGTCGACGAGGGGGAGACGGTCGGCGTGGCCGTGCTCGAGACGCCGGTGGCCCAGCGCGCCGCGATGCGCGCCGGCACGCGCCGGCTGCTGCGCCTCACCGTCCCCTCTCCCATCCGGTACGTCCGCGGGCGGCTCGGCAACCCGGCGGTGCTCGCGCTCTCGACAGCGCCGCACGGCAGCCTGGACGCGGTGCTCGAGGACGCGCTGACCGCCGCCCTCGACCTGCTGATCGACCGCGCCGGCGGCCCCGCGTGGGACGACGCGGCGTTCACTCGCCTGCGCGACGAGGTGGCCGGGAACCTGGCCGACACGACCGCCGCCATCGTCGAGCGGATCGTGCGGATTCTCGAGGCGGCGCGCCACGTCGAGCGCCGGCTCGAGCCGCTGACCGCCGTCCCGCTGCAGCCCGCGCGCGCCGACGTCCGCGAGCAGCTGCGCCGGCTCGTGTACCCGGGCTTCGCGGCGGCGGCCGGCGAGCAGCGCCTGGAGGACGTCGAGCGCTTCCTGCGCGCCGCTGCCCGCCGTCTCGAGCGGCTGCCGGACGCCATGGCCGTCGACCGCGACCGGATGAGCGCTGTCCACGAGCTCGAGCGCGCCTATCGAGCCCGCCTGAGCGAGCGGCCGGGCGCCGAGGCGCTGCGTGACGTCCCGTGGCTGCTCGAGGAGCTGCGCGTCAGCCAGTTCGCGCAGGGCCTCGGTGCCCGTGGTCAGGTCTCGAGCAAGCGCATCCGGCGGTTGCTGGACGAGGCACGCTGACCGGTCTAGGGTGGCGCCGTGAGGGTACTGCCACCCCCTGTGCGTACCCTGTCGCCGTCCGAGCTCGCCGCCCGGCTCGAGGTCGAGCGCACCGGTGAGGCGGCCGCGTCCTCGGCCGCACGAGCGGCGCCGTCGACTACAACAAGGCGCTGCCTGCGGTGCTCCGTGTCAGCCGCGCGGCCCGCGCCGCGCTGGCCGGCGAGGAGCACCTGAAGGCCACGGTGCGGCTCGAGATCCTGCACTCGGACGCGCCGAACCGGGTCCTGAAGGTTCCGGTCAAGCTGTGAGTCAGATGGTTGTGGGCGGCTCCTCCGGGAGCCGCCCACGCGCTACCGTGGCGGCCGTGAGGGTCGTCGTCGCCGTCCTGCTGTGCCTCGCCGGCGCCGGCGCCGGCGTGGCGGTCGCCGACGAGCCGCCCGCGCCGGCCTCCCCGGAGGCGATCGCGGCCTATCGCGACTCCGGCGAGTGGCGCGCGGACACCACGCAGGTCATCCGACGAGCGCGGCGTTACGTCCGGCGCCACCTCGACGACTCCTCCCGCCGCCCGGCGATCGTGCTCGACGTCGACGACACGTCGCTCTCGAACTACGGCTGCCTGGCGGCCGTGGGCTTCAACCGCTCGGCCGCCGACTGCGGCGACCAGACGCTCCCCGCGATCGCGCAGACGCGCAGCCTGTTCCGCTGGGCGCGCGAGCACGACGTAACCGTGTTCTTCGTGACCGGCCGGCGCGAGGAGGCCCGGGCGCGGACGGCGGCCAACCTCCGTGCGGCGGGCTTCCGCGGCGGCTGGTCGCTGAAGCTGCGCCCCGACGAGCAGCGGGCGCGCTGGCGCGACGGCTGGAAGGCCCGCGTCCGACGCGCGATCGTGCGGCGCGGGTACCGCATCCTCGCCAACGTCGGCGATCAGGACTCGGACCTCGACGGCGGCTGGGCCGAGCGGCGGTTCAAGCTGCCGAACCCGATGTACGCCATCCCAACCGCCTGACGTCCCGCATCCCGAGGGCCCGGCTGCCCGGTCCCCAAGCACGAGCGCCCGCGATGACCGGTCGCGGGCGCTCCAGTGCCGGGCAGTCCTTGCCCGAGGCGCGGGCTTGCATCGGCGATAACGCGAGAACTACTGCGTACTTGCGACAACGCGCCGGTTGTTTCCGAAGTTCGCGGAGTTCGTAGCCTCCGAGCGCATCACCGCCGCCGCAGTCCTCGGCGCGCTCGTGGCGAGCGGGCTCGCGGTCGCCCAGTGGCCGCGTCGCCGCGCGGCCGTCGCTTGACGGTACGCGCCATCCGGGAATAGAACGCGGGTGATGCACCGCTGCCGCAATCCGCTGTTCTGCGTCGTCCCGCCGTTCGTGCTCACCCGCGTCGCCAGCCGGGGGAGCGCGCGCCAGCGGGACTGGGCGCTGCGGACGCTGTCCGCCGACGCCACCATCCGCCAGGCCCGCGCCGTGAGCACCACCGCGCGCGGCCGCAAGGGCCCGCGGGAGGGGGTCGACGCGCTCGCCGCCGCGGCGGGCGCGCCCGTCCGCCGGCGCACGATCTGGGACGCGCAGAACACATTCGAGGTCATCGGCCTGCAGCGCGTGCGCGACGAGGACGACGGGCCGACGGGCGACCCCGCGGTCGACGAGGCGTTCGACGGCCTCGGCGACACCTGGGACTTCTGGCAGCGCGCGTTCAGCCGCGACTCGATCGACGACGAGAACATGCCGCTGCGCGGCGTGGTGCACTTCGGCGAGGACTACCCGAACGCGTTCTGGGACGGCCGCCGCATGGTCTTCGGCGACGGGGACGGCGAGCTGTTCGTGCGCTTCACCCGGTCGCTCGACGTGATCGGCCACGAGCTGGGCCATGGGGTGATCGAGGACGAGGCGGCGCTCGAGTACTGGGGCCAGTCGGGAGCCCTCAACGAGCACGTCGCCGACGTCGCCGGGATCATGGTCAAGCAGCGCAAGCTCGACCAGACGGCCGCAGAGGCGGACTGGCTGATCGGCGCCGACCTGCGCGGCGAGGCGTTCGAGGGCGACGCGCTGCGCTCGATGAAGGCTCCGGGCACGGCCTACGACGACGACACGCTCGGCAAGGACCCGCAGCCGGAACACATGAGCGGCTACGTGCGGACGCTCGACGACAACGGCGGCGTCCACATCAACTCCGGCATCCCCAACCGTGCCTTCTACCTGCTCGCCACCAACCTCGGCGGGCGATCGTGGGAGGTGCCGGGCCGCATCTGGTACGACGCGCTGCGCAGCCCGCGCCTGACGACCACGGCGAGCTTCGGCCTGTTCGCGCGCCTGACCCACCGCGCGGCGCGCGAGCGCTTCGGTCTCGAGTCCGAGCAGGCCGCGGCGGTGCGCGGCGCGTGGGACGAGGTGGGCATCAGCTTCCCGTGAGGATCGAGGTGCGCACCCAGGGCGGGTTCGCCGGCCTTCGCCGGCCGCCGCTCGTGGTGGAGACCGACGAGCTCGACCCGGAGCTCGGCCGCCAGCTCGAGCGCCTCGCAACGGCGCTGCCCAAGGGCCCCGGCCCCGGCCGTGGGGCCGACCTCATGCGCTACGACGTGCAGGTCGACGCCGGCGGCACCCGCCGGCAGGCGACCTACTTCGAGCCGGCCGTACCCGAGCCGGTGCGCGACCTCCTACGCCTGGCTCGCCAGGCCGGCCGCCGGGCGTAGCTCCTCCGGAACGTCCGGCACCTGATCGAACTGCTCTCCGACCGCGGTGATCGCGAGGAGGCGTGAGACCGCCGGGCCGCCCCGCACGAGCAGCAGCTTCCGCCGCTCTCGCCCCGCCCGCCGGCGAGCGGCGAGCAGGCGTGCCAGCCCGCAGGAATCGAGGAACGTGAGAGCACGGAGGTCGAGCACAAGGCACGACGGCCGCGCACGCTCAACGCGCTTGAGTTCTTCGTCGAACGTATACGCATGCTCGAGGTCCAGCTCACCGCGGAGCGCTACGCGCACCGCGCCGCCGGCGAGTGGCTCGATGGTCAGCCCCAGGCCTCGCATCGCCTTCCCCTTGGTTCGTGATCTGACACACAGTACCCGCTCCGCGTTTCTCCCTATCACTTCGCCATCATCGCCCCGCATGGGGACGGAACGAGGCCGTGTGCGGCGCCGTCGGCTGCTGCTTGCGGCCGGGGCGCTGGCCGCGCTCGCAGCGGGCATCGCGCTCGGCGCCGGCGGGGGCGACGAGCCAGGGACGACGCCCCAGTCCGCCGCCACGCCGGCGCCGACCGCCGCCTCCACCCCGCGCCCGGAGCCGGTCGACCGTCTCTCGCTGGCCCAGCAGGTCGGCCGCATGGTGATCCTGCGCTTCGCCGGCACCGCGGCGCCCGGGTACGTCACGGAGGCGCTGCGCCGGCGCCGGGTGGCAGGCGTGATCCTGTTCGGCGACAACGTCGTCGACCAGGCGCAGACGCAGGCGCTCACGGCCACCGTCCGCGAGGCCTCGAGCGACCTCGAGCCGCTCATCTGCGTCGACCAGGAGGGCGGCGAGGTGCGGATCCTGCCGTGGGCGCCGCCCGAGCGCTCGGCGCCGGAGCAGCAGGCCTCGGGCCTGGTGCGCGAGGACGCCGTGGCCGCCGGCCACGCGCTCGACGCCGCCGGCGTCAACGTCACGCTCGCGCCGGTCGCAGACGTCCCGAGCGCCGGCTCGGTGCTGGCCGGCCGTGCGTTCACGTCCGACCCCGACGCGGCGGCCGCGGCGATCGGCGAGGCGGTGGCCGGGTGGCACGAGGGCGGCGTCGCCACCACGGTCAAGCACTTCCCCGGGCTCGGCGGGGCGACCGTCAACACGGACGACGGCCCGGCGACCATCGACCGGACCCGGGCCGAGCTGCGCGACGACCTGACGCCGTTCGAGACCGCGGTCGGCGCGGGCACCGAGTTCGTGATGGTCTCGCACGCCACCTACCCGGCCCTCGACGGCGAGTACATCGCCTCGCAGTCACCGGCCATCGTCGACGGGCTGCTGCGCGACGAGCTGGGCTACGACGGCGTCGTGATGACCGACTCGCTGGAGGCCGCGGCCGTCCAGGCGGTGGCCGACGTCGAGGAGGCCGCGGTCGCTTCCGCCCAGGCGGGTGTGGACGTGATCCTCACCACGGGCCGCGGCTCCTACACCCGCGTCTTCCGCGCCCTGCTCGCCCGTGCGCGGCAGGACGCCAACTTCCGCGAGCGCGTGCGCACGGCCGCCGCTCGCGTGCTGGCCGCGCAATCATCAAGAGATGGCTGACACCGCAACCACCTTCGGGATCGGCGACCCGGTCCCGGCCTTCACGCTGACCGACACGGCCGGCACCGAGCACGCGGTGCCTGCGGCCGAGGCGCCGCCCGCCACGGTGCTCATCGAGACCTGCAACCACTGCCCGTACGTGATCGCCTGGAACCCGCGACTGCGAGCCGTCGCCGAGGAGTACGGCCCGCGGGGCGTGCGCTTCCTGGCGCTCTCCTCGAACGACCCCACGCGGTATCCGGCCGACTCGCCGGAGCGGATGGCCCAGTTTGTCCGCGACCAGGACTGGCCGATCCCCTACGCGTTCGACGAGTCGCAGGACGTCGCTCGCGCGCTCGGCGCGGAGCGCACGCCCCACGTCTTCGTGCTCGACTCCGAGCAGCGGCTCGCCTACCGCGGCGCGCCGGACGCCGACCACGAGGACCCGGCGCAGGGCGCCGCCTGGCTGCGCGCCGCGCTCGACGCCGTGCTCGCGGGGCAACAGGTCGAGCGCGCCGAGACGGCGGCACGCGGTTGCTCGATCAAGTGGCGGGCCTGATCTCGGCGTAGAATCGCCTCGTGAGCCGCCGGGTCAACGAGCACAGCGTGGCGCTGGCGCGGGAGTGGCGCAGGCTCGGCCGAGTCGCGACGATCGTCGCGCTCGTCACCTCCCCGGCGCTCTTCGTCGCGCTCTACGACCGGGCCGAGTGGCCGCTGTTCTGGGCGCTGCTCGGCACGCTGCTCGGCATCGCCGCCTTCCGCGGCCTGATCGACGTGCTCGCGCACAAGCTGATCCCGGCGCCCTCGCTGTACGGCGCCGAGCGGGAGCTGCGCAGCGAGGACGTGGTCTCCCGCAGGCGGCTCTGGTACTGGCGGCGCAAGTACCGCCGGCTCGTCTGGCTGCTCGCGATCCTCACGGTGGCGACGCTGATCGCGATGGCCTACAACGCAATCTTCGGCGGCGACGCGTCGGTGATGGGCGGTCTGGAGACGCTCGGCGACGTGGCGGCGTCGTTCGCGCCGATCATGCTCGCCTACCTGCCGATCATCTCGATCCTCTTCTTCGCGAACTTCCTGATCCTCTTCGGCCCGATGCTGGCGCTCGGGCTCGGCCAGATCAAGGGCTACGAGCCGGGCGACGCGGACTGGGGCGTCAAGATGGCCGACGTCCGCGGGCAGGCGGAAGCGAAGGAGGAGATCACGCGCGTGGTCTCGCTCTGGCAGTCCGGCGAGGAGTTCGAGAAGGCGGGGGGCAAGCGCGAGCGGGGCGTGCTCTTCCTCGGCGCCCCGGGGACCGGCAAGACGATGCTCTCGAAGGGCATCGCCACCTCGTTCAACTGCCCGTTCGTGACGATCCCGGGCTCGGGCTTCGCGCAGACCTTCATCGGCATGGATGCGGTGCTCGTGCGCTTCCTCGCCTTCAAGGCCAAGCGCCTGGCGGCCAAGTGGGGCGGCCAGTGCATCGTGTTCATCGACGAGATCGACGCCGTCGGCCGCCGCCGCCAGGCGCTCGGCTCGGGCTACTCGCCGGGCACCGTGCCGAGCATCCACGACCACCTGTTCTTCGGCCGCGACGGCGCGCTGACCGCCGACGGCGACCTCGTGCTCGAGTCGGCCGCCTGGCGCGACCGCCTGTTCGCCATGCGCGCCGAGCCGCCCGGCCGGATCTACCCCGCCTTCTACGACAAGCTGCGGAACATGATCCCGATGATGGGCGGCGGGATGGGCGGCGGGCTCGCGCTCAACCAGCTGCTCGTGGTCATGGACGGCATCGACGAGCCGCCGATGACCAAGAAGTTCTTCACCCGGCGCGCGAACACGTTCCTCGACGCGCTGTACGTCATCCCCCAGCGCGTCGGCCGCCTGAAGCTGCGCGTGCGGCCACCGCGGCCGCGCCAGGAGCAGATCTACTTCATCGGGGCATGCAACGTCGCGCTCGAGCAGCTCGACCCCGCCCTCACGCGCCCGGGCCGGATGGGCCGGCACATCTACTTCCGGACGCCCACGTGGGAGGACCGGCGCGACATCTTCGACCTCTACCTCAACAAGGTGGCCCACGAGCCGGAGCTCGACACACCGGACAAACGCGACGAGCTGGCCCGCATAACGAACGGCTACTCGCCGGCCATGATCGACCAGGCCTGCTCACTGGCTCTCACGTACGCCCACGCCGAGGGGCGGGATCGCTTCAGCCGCGTCGACCTCGTGGAGGCGATGACGACCGTCGAGTCCGGCGTGGCCATCGGCCAGCCGTACCCGAAGCACGAGGAGCGGGCCACCGCGATCCACGAGGCCGGGCACGCGGTCTGCGGCCACCTGTTCATGGAGAACCGGCTCTCGACCCGGCTGTCGATCCGCAAGCGCGGCTCCTCGGGCGGCCACCACCAGGCGATGGAGATCGAGGATCGCTTCGGCCACTGGCGCTCGGAAGAGGTCGGCGACCTCATCTGGGGTCTCGGCGCGATGGCGGCCGAGCACGTCTTCTACGGCCAGAACACCACCGGCGTGACCGGCGACGTCGGCTCGGTCACCTCGCGCGCGGCGCTGATGGTCGGGTTCCGGGCCATGGGCCCGGCGCCGATCGACCTCAGCGACCGGATCGAGGACCCCGAGGAGCGCGAGGCGATCGAGGAGCGCATCCGCGAGCGGTTCGAGCGCATCGGCTACCAGATCATGAACCGCTCGGGCGGCGGGATGATGGACGAGAACCCGTTCGCCGCCACGCTCAGCGACGCCCAGAAGCGCCCGCTGGTGGCCGCCCTGCTCGGGCAGTGCTTCGTGGTGGCTTACCAGACGGTGCTTCAGAACCGTGAGGGCACCGACTACGTGGCCGGCCGCCTGATCTCCGCCAAGGAGCTCTACGGCGACGAGGTGACGCGGCTGCTCGACGACGCGCGACTGTCCAAGCCGCAGATCGACCTGATGGACGAGGCGGCATGGCCGGCGATCTGATCCCGCCCCCCTCCCCCGCCGGGCGCCCGCCGCCCGACCAGCCGTCGGAGCCGCAGGCCACCGAGCACCTCGAGCAGGCGACCCGGCTCACCGCCGCCGCCGCGGAGCCCGCGGTCCGGCAGCCGGCTCCCTTCCGCGGCCGCTTCGGGTTCGTATTCGGGGCGCTGGTGGGCATCGCGGTGTGCGCGGCGGCGCTGGCGGTCGTGCTCGTCGCCGCGCCGGACGACACCGGGCCGAAGCTCGCGGAGAACTGGTCGAGGTGGCAGCCCTCGACCACCGACATGGTCGACGGCGCGTCCGACATCGCGGCCCACGTCGCCCTCCAGTACCGGCTCGACGGCGGAGACCAGCTGGTGCAGGTGCGCAGCTCGGCGCTCGAGTTCCAGGGCACTCCGCTCGGCGTCGCCGTGCGGCCCAAGGGCGGCGAGCTGCGCTTCCTCGAGGGCGACGGCCTGCTCTACGTCCTCAACGGGCTCGCGCCGAGCGGCGCGCTGCCCGGCAAGGCGTCGGCCAGGCGCGGGCAGCTGCTGCTGCGCGAGGCCCTCGAGCTCGCGCTCTACTCGTTCCGCTACCTCGACGACGTCACGATGGTCGCCGTCCTGCTGCCGCCCTCCACCAACCAGCCCGGCTCGCAGTCGAGCAACGGCGCCGCCGGACAGACGCGGGCGGTGTTCTTCCGTCCCGGCGACCTGCTGAGCCGCCTCCAGGTCCCGCTCTCGCAGACGCTTCCCGCTGAGCCGCCCCGTCCCAGCAAGCTGACCGCCGCGGAGGGCAGGCGGATCGACGACCTGACGCTGCGCAACCTCTTCCTGGCGTCCGTGCAGCCGCTCAAGGCCGACCAGAGCTATCTCGTGCTGGTCGAGCCCGACCGCGTGACCTGACGCGGCTCGTAGCCCTGGCATGAGGTCACGGGCAGCGGCGGATACTTGGCGAAGCGCTCCGGCTCGGCCCGGTGGCGCAGGCAGAGCGAGAACGTCGAGCCGCGGGTGGTGTGCACGAGCTGCTGGTGCCCGCAGCTGTCACAGAGCCCGCCCGGTATAGGCCTCACCGGAGGCCGCGATGCCCCAGCCGCGCCAGGTCGTCGTGGTGCTGGGTCACCCGCTGCTTGACCGGGTCGCCGTCGCTGCGGTTGTGGACCAGGCTCCACATCGCGTCGGCCGTCTGCTCGGCGCTCTCGGGCGTGGCCCGTACGCGCATCTCGTCCACGAGCGCCAGCTCCAGGCGCTCGATCTTCTCTTCGGCGGTGCCTTCGCCGAGCGGGGGGAACGGAACGCCGCGAAGGTGCTCGTCCCACGCCCCCTTGACCATCGCGAAGCGGTTGCGGAGGGAGATCGCCTCGTCTGCCATGCGACGCGCGAGTGTCTCACAAGGGGCCACGTATCGTGTTCGCGAAGTGCGCACGTTCACCAGACTGCTCGGCTTCCTGCGCCCTTTCCGGTCCGGTGCGGCCTGGTCGCTCGTCCTCGCCGCGCTCGCGATGGGGGCGACGGTGGCGATCCCGTGGCTGACCGGCCAGGGCGTCGACGCGGTGACCCGCGGCGACCGCGGCGACCTGCGGCTTTACGCCGGGCTGGTGCTGCTGGCGGCGCTCGCTCGACTCGTGTTCTCGGTCGCGCGCCGGCTGGTGGCCGGGCGCGTCTCGCTGGGCGTCGAGCTCAACCTGCGCAACCGGATGTACGAGCACCTGCAGTCGCTGGAGCTCGGCTTCTTCGCGCGCCAGCAGACGGGTCAGCTGATGTCGCGCGCCACCGTGGACCTCAACAGCGTGCGCTTCTTCCTCGGCTACGGGCTGGTGTTCATCGTCCAGAGCGCGCTCACCATCCTGCTCGCCTCGGTCGCGATGTTCCTGCTCCAGCCGGAGCTCGCGGCGCTCTCACTGCTGCCCGTGCCGTTCGTCGTCTTCGTGGCCGCCCGCTACGGGCGGAGGTCGCGGCCCGCGCTGCAGGAGGTCCAGCAGCGGATCGCCGAGCTGACCGCCGACGTGGAGGAGAACGTATCCGGCGTGCGGGTGGTGAAGGCGTTCGCCGCCGAGGACCGTCAGCTCGAGCGCTTCGGCGGCACGGTGACGCGCGTGTTCGACCAGTCGATGATCGCCACGCGGCTGCGCGCCTTCTACAACCCGTTCATCGGCTTCCTCCCCAACCTGGGCCTGGCGGTCGTGCTGCTGGTCGGCGGCCGACAGGTCGTGCGCGGAACGCTGACGCTCGGCGACTTCACGGCCTTCTACGCGTATCTGCTGATGCTGATCGCGCCGATGCGCCAGCTCGGCATCGCGCTCGGGTTGGCGCAGCGGGCCACGGCGTCGGGCGCGCGGATCTTCGAGCTGCTGGACCGCGAGCCGCGGATCGTCGCGCCGGCGGATGCGCCGCCGCTGCCCGAAGGCAACGGGCGGGTGGAGCTGCGCGACGTCTCGTTCAGCTATGAAGGCTCGTCCACGCCCGCGCTGCGGGACGTCGACCTCGTGGTGGAAGCCGGGACGACGGTCGCGCTGGTCGGCGCCACGGGGTCGGGGAAGTCGACGCTCGTCGGGTTGTTGGGACGGCTCTACGACGTCACCGAGGGCGCCGTGCTGGTCGACGGCGCGGACGTGCGCGGGGTCGACCTGGCTTCGCTGCGGCGCTCGATCGCGGTGGTCGACGACGATCCGTTCCTGTTCTCGGCCAGTGTCGCGGAGAACATCGCCTACCGGCGTCCGGACGCGACGCGTGAGGAGATCGAGCGGGCCGCCGAGCGCGCGCAGGCGGCGGGCTTCATCGAGGAGCTGCCGGTGGGCTACGACACGCGCGTCGGCGAGCGCGGGCTGACGCTGTCGGGCGGCCAGCGCCAGCGGATCGCGATCGCCCGCGCGCTGCTCGCCGACCCGCGCATCCTCATCCTCGACGACGCCACGAGCTCGGTCGACGCCTCCACCGAGCAGGCGATCAAGATCGCGCTGCGCGAGGTCATGGCCGGCCGGACCACGTTCGTGATCGCGCACCGGCTGTCGACGATCGCGCTGGCCGACGACATCGTCGTCCTCGAGGGCGGCCGGATCGCTGCGCGCGGCACGCACGCCGAGCTGCTCGAGCGCAGCCCGCTGTACGCGGAGATCGCCGACAAGGGCCTGCCCGACCAGGTGTTCCTCAACCGCCGGCCGAGGGAAGCGGTCGCCGGCCTATGAGCACGAGGCGCGACGACATCGTGGCCCGCTGGCGGGCGACCGGCGGTCGCGGCCGCAAGCTGCGCGGGCTGGTCGCGCTCCTGCGCCCCTACCGCGGACGGACGCTGCTCATGTTCGCGTCGTTGCTGATCGGCACCGCCGCGGCGCTCGCGCCACCGCCGCTGGCCAAACTGGCGATCGACGAGGGGATCACGCCGGGCGACCTCAGCACCCTGACCTGGGTCGTCGTCGGCTTCCTGGTCAGCGCGCTCGTCTACTGGGCGGCGACCTACGCCCAGACGTACCTCGTCGGCTGGGTCGGCCAGCGGGTGCTACAGGACCTGCGCGTCCAGCTCTTCGCCCATCTGCAGACGCTGTCCGTCGGCTTCTACTCACGCCGCCAGGCGGGCGTCATCATCTCGCGGCTCACGAACGACGTGCAGGCGCTCGACCAGCTCGTCTCCGACGGCGTGGTGACGCTCTTCGGCTCGACGCTGACGCTGGTCGGGACCGCGATCATCCTGCTCGTCCTCGACGCCGAGCTCGCGCTCATCACGTTCCTCGTGTTCCCGCTGCTGGCACTCGGCTCGCTCGCGTTCCGGATCGTCTCCGCCAACGCGTACCGGGCGACGCGCGAGAAGGTGGCGGCCATCACCGCCTACCTGCAGGAGACCCTCTCCGGCATCCGCGTGGTCCGCAGCTTCGGCCAGGAGCGCCGCCACCTCGACCGCTTCGAGGAGCTCAACGAGGACAACTACGCAGCGAACATGAAGACCGTCCACCTCAACGCGGGCTACTTCCCGGCCGTCGAGCTGCTGTCCGCCGTCGCCACCGCGGGGATCCTCGTGTACGGCGGTCTGCAGGCGATCGACGGCGCGGTGACAGTCGGCGTGCTCGTCGCCTTCATCGCCGCGCTCGGCAACTTCTTCGACCCGATCCAGTCGCTGTCGCAGTTCTACACGACCTACCAGGCGGGGATGGCGGCGCTCGACAAGATCTTCGAGCTGCTCGACGAGGAGCCTGACCTGCGCGATCGGCCGGACGCCGTCCGGCTCGACCGCATCCGCGGCGAGATCGACTTCGAGGACGTCACGTTCTCCTACGGGTCGGGCGTCGCCCTCGCCAACGTCGAGCTGCACGTGCCGCCCGGGCAGACCGTCGCGCTGGTCGGCGAGACGGGCGCCGGCAAGTCGACGTTCGCCAAGCTCGCGGCGCGCTTCTACGACCCGACCGAAGGCCGCGTGCTGGTCGACGGCCACGACCTGCGCGATGTCGCGGTCCACTCGCTGCGCTCGCAGATGGGCATCGTGCCGCAGGAGGCGTTCCTGTTCAGCGGCTCGATCGGCGAGAACATCGCGTTCGGGCGGCCGGGGGCGAGCGAGGAAGAGGTCGAGGCCGCGGCCCGCGCCGTGCACGCCGACGACTTCATCGCGGCGCTCGAGAACGGCTACGACACCCAGATCGGCGAGCGGGGCATCCAGCTGTCCGCCGGTCAGCGCCAGCTCGTGGCGTTCGCCCGCGCGCTGGTCGCCGACCCCCGCATCCTCGTGCTGGACGAGGCGACAGCCAACGTCGACATCCACACCGAGGGGCGGATCGAGGCCGGCCTGCGCCGCCTGCTCGCCGGCCGCACGGCGATCGTCATCGCCCACCGCCTGTCCACGATCCGCACCGCCGGACGGATCGTCGTGCTCGACCACGGCCAAATCGTCGAGCAGGGCACCCACGACGAGCTGCTCGCGGCCGAGGGCGCGTACTGGCGCCTCTACCGCGACTGGGCCGAGCAGGCCTCGGCGGCCTAGGGTCTATCCGGATGTTCGTGGACAGGCCCCTAACCGACCGTCTTCAGGTCGACCACGTAGATCAGCGTCTCGTTCGGGCCGATGTCGGGCGGCTGGCCCTGGGCGCCGTAGCCCTTGTCGGCCGGGATCACGAGCAGCCGCCGGCCTCCCTCCCGCATGCCCTGCAGCCCCTCGTCCCAGCCCGGGATCACGCTTCCCGCCCCGAGCTGGAAGCTGAACGGCTCGGCGGAGCCCCACGACGAGTCGAACTCGTCGCCGGTCGACCACGAGACCCCTACGTACTGCATGGTGAGTGTGTCCCCATTCCGGGCTTTCGGGCCCTTGCCGCGCACGATGTCGCGGGTCTCGAGCTCGGGCGGGGGCGAGCCGAGCGGGGCGACGATGTCCGGCTTGCTCGACGTGTCCCTGTCGAGGCCCTCGACGATCCGCCGGATGTCGGCGGCCGGGTCCTGCGGCACCGGGATCGGCGTCGCCGTCGACTCCCCCGACGCCTCGTCGCCTCCGCCACACGCGGCAAGGCCGCCGGCCAGCGTCAGGAGCAGCAGGAGCGCGAGCAGGAGGCGGAGCATGCGGAAGCTGCCGGGCAGGGACTCGAACCCCAACTACCAGAGCCAGAATCTGGCGTGCTGCCAATTACACCACCCGGCAATGGGCGTCGGCCAGTATAGGAGGGCGAGAGGCCGCGCGGCGACGAACGGCAACAGCCCGGCCGAAACGGCCTCTGACCGTTCGACTTCCTTTTGGCACCTATCGGCGCTACCTTCCGGAACAAGACGCGGCAGCCGAGGAGCCCGCCGCGAATTCACCGAATGGCCGAGGGCTTCGTACAGCTGCTCAGGGCCGACCCCGAGCTTGCTCGGGCCCTCGACCCGCATCGGATCCGCGAGATCTCCCCGCGGCTGTACGCGCGGGTGGTGGACACGGAGCGCGGGCAGTGGTGCCCGGCGACCGCGCTGACCGAGCAGGACGGCGAGCCGATCGGCCTGCTCGTGCTCGACGGGCTGCTGGTGCGCGAGGCGGCGGTGAGCGAGCATCCCACGGCCGAGCTGCTCGGCCCCGGCGACCTCCTGCGCACGTGGGACGACCGCGACGCCTCGGTGCTCCTCCCGCGCAGCGTGCGCTGGACGGCACTGACCCCGGCGCGCTTCGCGGTCATCGACCATCCGCTGGCCGTTCGCGCCGCTCAATGGCCGGAGATCTTCGCGCTGCTGGTCGAGCGCGCCGCCCGCCGCGCCGAACGGCTCGTCGTCATGCAGGCGATCGGGCACCTGACGCGGGTCGACGACCGGGTGCTCGCGCTCCTGTGGTGCCTCGCCGAGCGTTGGGGCCGCGTGGTGCCTGAGGGCGTGCTCGTAGGCCTCAACCTGCCCCATCGCACGCTCGCGGGCATGATCGGCGCGCGCCGCCCCTCGGTCACCACCGCCCTGGGCCGCCTGATCGAGCGCGGCGCCATCGCGCGCCGGCCCGGCGGCGGCTGGTTGCTCTGCGGGCAGCCGCCCGAGGGGGCCACGGCCCCCGAGCCGGTGCGCGCGCGGGTCTAGAGCTCGTCGGGCTCGACCGGGGCGCCGGAGCGCAGCAGCTCGCGAGCGCGGTCGAGGTCGTCCGAGCGGCCGACGGTGAGGGCTCCGGCGACGCGGCGGGACGTGAGGTAGAAGATCGTGAACTCGCCGCTCGCCACCGAGCCCCGGACGACCTCCGCGTCCCACTCGGAGGCCGGGCCGACGTACTCGAGCGTGCACCAGTCCGCGAGGTCCGACCAGAAGTACGGCACCTCGGCGTACGGCTCGCGGTCGCCCTGGAGGTAGCCGGCGACCGCCGCGCCCTGGGCGCGCGCGACCTCCCAGTGCTCGATCCGGAGGCGGCGGCGGTGGACGACCGAGTCGTACTCGCAGGCGTCGCCCGCCGCCCAGACCCCGTCGGCCGACGTCTCGAGCGTCGCCGAGCAGGCGACGCCGCCCGTCTCCCCGAGCTCGAGGCCGGCCGAGCGGGCGAGCATGACGTCGGGATTGACGCCCGTGCCCATCACGACCAGGTCGGCGTCGAGCGCGCGGCCCGACTCCGTGACCACGCGCGAGACGCGGCCTTCACCCTCGAAGCGCCCGAGTCCGTCGCCCGACACCCACTCCACGCCGTGGTCGCGCAGCACGCCGCCGAAGAACGCCGCCGCCGTGGGGCCGAAGCCCAGCGAGAGCGGCCCGTCCTCGGGCATCACCATCGTGCAGCGCTTGCCCTGCTTCGTGAGCGAGGCGGCCACCTCGCAGGCGATGTACGAGCCGCCGACGAGCACGACGCGCTCCGCGTCCTCGGCGTCGGCCCGGATCGCGTCGGCCGTACCGAGCGTCCGCAGATAGTGGATCCCCTCGAGCTCGGCGCCGTCGACCCGCAGGCGCCGGACGTTGGCACCCGTGGCGAGCACGGCCTGCCCGAAGGTCAGCGCGCCGCCCTCGGACAGCTTCGCCGTGCGTGCCGCCGGGTCGAGCTTCATCACGCTCGTGCGGATCCGCAGGTCGAGGTCGACCGGCACGTCGAGGTAGGTCTGCTCGCGCGTGACCTCGCCGCGCAGATAGTCCTTCGAGCACATCGGGCGGTCGTAGGGCGGGTCGACATCGCGCCCCGCCAGCACCACCGAGCCACCGAAGCCGGCCTCCGCGAGCGCCTCCGCGCACGCCGAGCCCGCCGCGCCGGCGCCCACGATGAGCACGTCGGTGTGGGCCGACTCAGCCACTGCCGTTCTCGCCGACGAACTCGCGCGTGATGTCGTCCTCGAGGCCCGGGTCGAGCACGACCAGGACCTCGTCCCCCGCTTCCACCACCGTGTCGGCCTTCGGCACGAAGCCGCTGCCGTCACGCAGCACGGAGATCACGAGCGCCCCGTCGGGCAGCGAAAGCTCGGCGACCCGGTTGCCGGCCGCAGGCGCCCCGTCGGCGACCACCAGCTCGATGATCTCCAGCCGCTCCTCCGGCAGGTCGAGCAGGTGCACGAGCCCGTAGCGCGGCACCTCGTGCTCGATCAGCCGCAGGATCAGGTCGGTGGCCGACACCGCGGGCTGGATGCCCATGAGCTTGAAGTGGTCGAGGTTCCGCGGGTTGTTGACGCGGGCGATGATCCGCTCGACCAGGTACTTCTCCTTAGCGACTTGGCAGATCAGCAGGTTGTCCTCGTCGTCGCCGGTGACCGCCACCACGAGGTCGGCGCGCTGGATGCCGGCCCGCTCGAGCACCCACAGCTCGGTGGCGTCGCCGTACTGGACGGCGTGCTCGAGCTCCTGTTCGACGGTCAGGTAGCGGCGCCGATCCTGCTCGAGGACGGTGACCTCGTGGCCCTTCTCGATCAGCTCCCGCGCGAGGTTCCAGCCCACCTTGCCGGCCCCGGCGATGATCACGTAGAGGCCCGCCACCTACGTCTCCGCGAACGCGGCCTGCTCGAGCTGCTCGATCGCGATCTGCGTCGGGCAGATCGTCCGCAGCCCCTGTTCGGCGTACCAGGCGGCCCGCCGCGGGTCGAGCACGCGGGCGATCACGCGAGGCACCTTGAAGCGCTGCCGGGCGATCTGCGAGACCACGAGGTTCGTGTTGTCGCCGTTGGTGGAGGCGATGAAGACCTCGGCCTGGTCGATGCCGGCGTCCACCAGCGCGTCCATCTCGAGCGCCGTGCCGATCGTGAACCGCCCACCGGCCTCCTCCCACGACTGCCCAAGCTCGACGTCGAGGCGCTCGTGGGAGAGCGGGTCCTCGTCGAGCACGGAAACCGTGTGCCCGTTTTGCAGCGCTTTTGTGGCGACCGAAGAACCCACCCGGCCCGCTCCGACCACGAGGACGAACATCGCGCCGTGACTCTAGTACACGACCCCGTGCGCCCTACGACGACCCCGAGGATCGGGATCAGGATCAGGCCTCGGGTACTGGGACGTGGCCGCTCGGGACCTCGACGGGCTCCTCGGCGACGCGCGTGGGGTCCTGGCCCTCGGCGGGCGGCGCGGTGAGCACGACGCGGCACGGCGCCTTGGTGACGACGTAGCGTGTGGTCTCCCCCACGTACGTGTCCCGCAGGCCCTCCTTGCCGCCGAACAGCACGCCGCCGCCGGTGCGCACGGGCTGCTCCGCGGCGAGCACGATGGCCTCGACCCCACGGCGCTTGGCCTCGCGCACGATCGCCTCGCCGGCGCGCCGCGCGCGCACCACCGCGGTGGCAACCTCGACGCCCTGATACTCCTCCCCGACCGCCTTCGCGCGCGCCAGCGCCCGCCGCGCGCGCTTGAGCTCGGACTCCGGCACCGGACTGTCGAGCGGCAGCGCCATCGGGACCTCGAAGACCCACAGGGCCTCGATCACGGCGCCGCCCTCGGCGAACTCGGCGTCCTCCTCGGCGGCCAGCCGCCCCGCCGTCTGCACGATGTCGTCGTCGAGCAGAGTGCCGAGCACCGGCACGAGGATCGAGCCGTACTCGGCCTCGGCGCGCTTGCGGGTGAGCACCTGCTCGGGCACCGTGATGCGCTTGAGCAGCGGCTTGTCCTCGCTCAGCCGGTAGTAGACGTAGACGAGGACGCCGAACGCCATCCAGCCGAGGCCGACCCACCTGGCGCCACCGTGGAAGGCCAGCACGCTCACGAAGGCCGCCCCCGAGATCAGCGCGCCCAGCGCGGCGGGCACCGGCAGCTCGCCGCCGCCCACGCGCACGTTGAACGGCATCCGGTATGGGCGGTCGCGGTCCGGCTCGCGCCAGCGCAGTCGGCAGACGGACAGGCAGACGAGCGTGAATGCCGCCGTGGCCCCGAAGGCCGAGATGCCGAGCAGGAACTCGAGGTCGGCGGTCAGCAGCAAGAGCAGGGCGAGCGCGGCGCCGATCCCGATGATGACCACCGGCGTCGCCCGCTGGGGGTGCAGGTAGCCGATGCGCGAGGGGATCTGGCGGTTGAGCGCGAGGGAGTAGCCGAGCCGCGACACGCCGAGCATCGCCGCGCTGCACCCGCCGGCCAGGATCGCGACCGCCGAGACGGCGACCACGTAGCGCAGCGGCTCGCGCAGCCAGTCCTGCGAGAACGCCTGCACGACGCCCAGCAGCGGCGCCTCCAGCCACGTCGTGCCCGGCTCGCGCGGCAGCGTCGCCGACGCCACGATCGCGATCCCCACATAGGGCACGAGCGCAGCCAGCAGGCGCACCGAGATCAGTCGCCGCAGCCCGCGGCGGCCGATCCGCACCTGCCCGGCCAGGCCGGACGAGGCGTCGAGGCCGCTGAAGGCCACGAGCACGAGCGGGAACGCGAACAGCAGGTCCTTGAGCGACGGCGTGCCCGCCACCGACGCCGGGTCGGTCAGGACCTCCGGCTCCACCAGGTAGGCGACCCCGAAGGCGACGATCAGCAGCTGCAGCGCGAGGTCGGCGAGCACCACGAGCACGCCCCACTCATACGTCGGCGCCGCCGACCCGCGCGAGTTCCAGAAGGCGACGAACACCACGAGACCGGCGGCGAGGGCGAATTCCGGCAGACCCGCGTCGAACCCGTCCCAGAACACCGCCGCGTAGTCCGTCGTGCCGAACGCGCAGATCGCGATCAGGATGATGTACTCGAGGCAGATCGCCCACCCGGCGATGAAGCTGACAAGCTCGTTGAACGCGAAGCGCGCGATCACCGTGGCGCCCCCGCGCTCCTGGTGCAGCGACGCACCCTCGACGTAGGAGAGGACCACGCACGCGAACACCAGCCCGCCGGTCAGGAACACGAGCCAGCTGAAGCCGAGCGCGCGCTGGGCGACGAGGCCGACCGCGAAGTAGACGGAGGCCGCGATGAAGCCCTGGACGATGCCGAACAGTGCCGGCGCGCCGAGCGACCTGCCGAGCGGCTTCATCGGCTTCATCGGTGCCGCTCCGCCCACAGGCGGCCGGCGCCGGCCGCCACGAACAGCGCCCCGAGCACGAGGCCGAGCACCCCGCCCTCGATGATCGTGCGCACGATCATCGCCACCCCGATGAGGACCATGAGCGCCGACAGCAGCTGTGTGGCCGCGCTCACCGCACCAGCGCCTTCTCGAAGCCCACGCGGCGCGACGCGCGCGTCCCGTCGGGAGTGGACTGGATGATCACGCGGCAGGGGCGCTCGGCCAGGACGGTCTCCAGCGTCTTGCCGAACAGCGACGCGCCGTCCACGCGCTGCGGCAGCGACATCACGATCGCCGCCGCCCGCATGTCGCCCGCCTCCTCGATGATGCGGCGGCCGGCCTGACCGGCGCGGATCTTCTCCTGGTGGCCGGAGACGCGGCGGCCGCCCTGGATCTTGGCCTGCTCGATCACGGAGCCGGCGGCCGCCTCCTCGGCGGGCATTGACGCGTCGATCGGCTTGGCGTTCGGCACCGTGACCAGCGCGAGCACGTGGATGCCGCGGCGCTTGCCGGCCGCCAGCTTGATCGCCGTGGCCATGACCTGGTCGTCGTAGTGGCCGTCGACGAGCGGCACGAGCACCGAGTCGTACTCCGCCTCGTGGTCGACCACCGGTTGCGGGATCGCGACCTTGACCGTGCTCGTGAGGTCGAGCGCGTGCCGGCGGCGGAAGGCGGTGTAGATCAGCACGCCGAGCAGGAGCCAGCCGACGCCGGCGGCCGCCACGCGCAGGTTGAGGGCGACGATGACGATGAACGCGATCGCCGTGAAGGTGCCGCCCACGACCGCGAACAGCGGCACGTCGTAGCCACGCCAGCGCAGGTTCCCCGGGCCGCGGTACACGCGCGGGAAGTCGGGCAGCTTGAAGCGCAGGCGCGTCACCGCCGCGTGCGCCATCGTGAACGACAGCAGGGCGCCGAACGAGTAGATCGCGCCCAAGAACTCCTCCTGGCCGGGGAGCACCACGAGGATAGCGAAGCCCGAGAAGACCATGATCCCGATCCACGGGGTCCGGAAGTGCGGATGCAGGCGCCGCAGCGCGTCCGGCAGCTGGCGGTGGATGCCCATCGAGTAGACGAGCCGCGACACGCCGATGATGCCCGCGTTGGTGGCGAGGATGAGGATCGTGGCGGCGAGCAGGCCGACGTAGATCTCGCCGACGGACTGCAGTGGACCGAGGTTCATGGTCTTGACCACACCGAGGATCGGGTCGCCGGCGTAGCCGCCCTCCTCCTCGGTGAGGCCGAGCAGCGTGAAGTACTCGCCCGTCCGCGGGTCGTGCTGGACGGGCAGGGCGGACAGCGCGACGGCGGGCAGCGTGAAGTAGATCGCGAACACCGCGATGCGCACGCGGTTGATCGCCTTCGGGATCGTCCGCGCCTCGTCGCGCGCCTCCTCCGACATGTTCGAGATCGTCTCGATCCCGGTGTAGGCGAGCATGCCGATCGGGATGGCGAGCACGAAGTCGCGCCACGTCGGCGCCACGCCGAGCTCCACGTTGCTCGCCAGCGTGTCGGGCGAGAACACGAGGAAGATGCCGACGACCACGAGCAGCAGCTGCGTCGCGAAGTCGATGACGGCGAGCAGAATGTTGACGCCGGTCGACTCCTTGGCGCCGAACACGTTGATGGCGGCCAGCACCGCGATCACGAGGCAGCCCGCGACGATGTCGCCCGGCGACGAGCGCAGCGGCTCCCAGAACAGTCCGCCGATGTAGTGCGGCACGAAGAACGCCGAGATGGCGATCGTGGCGATGTACGTGAGCATCTGCGCCCACGCGGCGACGAACGACCAGAACTCGTTGAACGCGCGCCGCGCAAAGCTCGACGAGCCGCCCGCCTCCGGGTACATCGTCGTCGCCTCGGCGTAGCTGGCCGCGGTGCAGAAGAAGAAGAACCCCGTGATGATGAAGACGATCGGGGTCAGGCCCAGCGCGAACGACGCGACGAGGCCGAGCGCGTAGTAGATCGACGAGCCGACGTTGCCGTACGCCGTGGAGAACAGCGCGTTGGCCCCGAGTACCCGTTCCAGGCCCTCAAGTCGGCGTCTTGCCATCGCTCCAGCCGATTCTAGGCTGACGGCACCCGCAGCACGACGAGCGCGACGTCGTCCTGCTCGGCGTCACGTCGGTAGGTCTGCACGGCCTCCACGACGCGGCGGGCCAGCGCATCCGCGCCCTCGCCCCCTCGCCGCCCGGCAGGTAGCGCGCCTCCGCCTCCAGGCCGTCGATCTGCGGCAGGCGGCGCGGCAGCAGGCTCTCCCGGAGCGTGCGGGCGAGCGCCTCGAGCTGCTCGGCGCGCTGCTGCTCGGCCTCGGCCGGCGGCCGTGCGCGCCCTCGAGCAGCTCGATCTTCACGTAGTCGGCCAGCTCGGGGACGAGGGCGCGGGCCAGGCGGTCGAGCCGCTCGTCGACTCCCGGCGCCCCTTCGCCGACCACGTCAAATAGCGCGCTGGCCTCGTTCGGCGCCACGGTGCGGAACCGTAGCGCCGAATGCGGCTCGCTAAGCGATCAGCGGGATGATGAGCAGGGCGACGATGTTCGCCACCTTGATCATCGGGTTGATGGCGGGGCCCGCGGTGTCCTTGAACGGGTCGCCGACCGTGTCGCCGGTGACCGAGGCGGCGTGCGCCTCCGAGCCCTTGCCGCCGTGGGCGCCGTCCTCGATCAGCTTCTTCGCGTTGTCCCATGCGCCGCCGCCGGCGGTCATGAAGATGGCCATAAAGAGGCCGACGACGATGATGCCGATCAGCAGGCCGCCGAGCGCCTGGGCGGAGAGCAGCCCGACGATCACAGTGATGACGATCGGGATCAGCGAGGGGATGATCATCTCGCGCTGGGCGGCGCGGGTGACGATGTCCACGCACGTGCCGTACTCGGGCTTCTCCGTGCCCTCCATGATCCCCGGGTGCTCGCGGAACTGGCGGCGCACCTCCTCGACGACGGCCTGGCCGGCGCGGCCCACGGCCTCCATCGACAGCGCGGCGAACAGGTAGACCATGGCGCCACCGAGGATCAGGCCGATCAGCACGTCCGGGTTGTCGATGCCGAACGTGACGACCGAACCGACCTCCTCCTCGAGCTCGATCTTGAAGGCGGCGAAGAGCACCAGGGCGGCGAGCGCGGCGGAGCCGATCGCGTAGCCCTTGGTGACCGCCTTCGTCGTGTTGCCGACGGCGTCGAGCGGGTCGGTGACGTTGCGCACCTCCTCCGGCATCTCGGCCATCTCGGCGATGCCGCCCGCGTTGTCGGTGATCGGGCCGAACGCGTCGAGCGCGACGATCAGGCCGGTGAGCGAGAGCTGGGCCATCACCGCAACGCCGATGCCGTAGATGCCGGCCAGCTCGTAGGCGCCGTAGATGCCGAGCACGATCACGAGGGCGGGCAGCGCGGTGGCCTGCAGGCCCTGCGCCAGGCCCTGGATGATGTTCGTCGCGTGGCCGGTCACCGAGGCCTGCGCCGTGCTCTTGACGGGGCCGAAGCGCGTCGACGTGTAGTAGTCGGTGAGCACGAACAGCGCGGCCGTTACGCCGAGGCCGATCAGCGAGCAGAGGTAGATGTCCCAGACGCCCGGCCCCGCGCCTCCGCCGATGCGCGTGAGGTCGTCCATCATCCACAGCGTCACGGGGATGAAGAGCAGGGCGGCGAGGATGCCGGCCACGATCATGCCCTGGTAGAGCGCGCGCTCGACATTGCCGGTGCGCGACTTGACCGCGAAGGTGCCGATGATCGAGGCGACGATCGAGACGCCGCCGAGGACGAGCGGGTAGAGCGCGACCTGGTCGACCTGCTCGAAGGTGAGGACGCCGAGCAGCATCACGGCCACGGCGGTGACCGCGTAGGTCTCGAAGAGGTCGGCCGCCATGCCCGCGCAGTCGCCGACATTATCGCCCACGTTGTCGGCGATCACGGCCGGGTTGCGCGGGTCGTCCTCCGGGATTCCGGCCTCGATCTTGCCGACGATGTCCGCACCGACGTCCGCGCCCTTGGTGAAGATGCCGCCGCCCAGACGGGCGAAGACGGAGATCAGCGAGCCGCCGAAGCCAAGGCCGATGAGCGCGTCCACCGCCTCCTTCTCGGTCTCGTCGACGATGCCCACGAGGATCCCGTAGTAGCCCGCGACGCCGATCAGCGCGAGGCCCACGACGAGCATGCCGGTGACCGCGCCGCCGCGGAACGCGACGTCGAGTGCCTTGCCGATGCCGCCGCGGGCGGCCTCGGCAACGCGTGCGTTCGCCCGCACCGACACGTTCATGCCGATGAAGCCGGCGGCGGCCGACGCCAGTCCGCCGATCGCGAAGCCGATGGCGACGGTCGCGTCCTGGACGAAGATGAGCACGACGAAGAGCACGATGCCGACGATGCCGATCGTCGTGTACTGGCGGCGGAGGTACGCGGAGGCGCCCTCCTGGATGGCCGCCGAAAGCCCCTGCATGGTCGCGTTGCCCGGCGAGAGCGCGAGCAGCGATCGGGTCGTCAGCAGCCCGTACGCGATCGCGAGCGCCGCGCACACCAGCGCGACGACGACCCCGTAATCGGACAGGAAATCGGTCAAAGGAACCTCTCAGGAATCAGGAAAATGCGAAGCGGCAGCCCGCGTGGGCCGCCGCGACGGGCGCAGTCTATCTAAGGCGCTCGCACGAGCTTGCGAGTGCGAGTAAGCCGCATCACTGATTTCCCGGCACCCAGAGCCGGCCTGACTGCTGAGCGGGGCCGGGGCCCTCCTCCGTCGCGGGCTCGTTCGGTGCCCGCGGACCCTCCTGGGCCTGCGGGCCGCTCATTTGGACGTAGGCCATCTGCAGCCGCGAGAGCGCGTCCTTGACGGGCGCGAGCTCCTCGCCGTGGCGCTGCTCGACGATCGGCATCAGCGCGCGGGCGGCCTCGATCGCGTCGCGCACCTGGGGCAGGTCGGGCTCGGAGCCCTCGGCCAGCCCGGCCTTGCGGGCGCCGAGGTTCAGCAGCGTGACGATCGTCTGCAGCAGGACGTCGTCCACGGTCAGCTTCGCCATCTCGGCCTCGAGGGCCCGGATCTCCTCTTCAGACGGTTGTCTCATAGGTCGCTCTCGCCTCCTCCACGCACTTCGCGTAGACCTCGTAGGGGCTCGCACCGGCGTCGATCATGCGCCGCTGCCGTTGGGCGCCGTTCAGCTCAGGGAGGACCACATCGGCGCCCGTCCACGCCTTCAGCCGGTCGAGCGCCTCGGCGGCCGGGTACTCCTCGATGCGCTCGGCCTCGAGATCGAGCAGCCGCCCGTCCTGTCCGTAGCGGATCGCGCGCCACATGTTCTCCTCGATCAGTCTTCCCGGAATGTCGGGCGGAGTCTCCCCCGCGTCGATCTCCCTGAGCGCCTGCGCCACGCACGCGACGATCAGCTCCTGCAGCGCGTCGGCCTCCGTGGCGGTCGTCTGGGCGTCGCAGATCCGGACCTCGACGGTGCCGAAGTCGTGGTGGGGCCGCACCGACCACCAGAGCTGGGTGAACTCGACGATCGACCCCGTGCGCACGAGCAGGTCGACGTACTCCTCCCACGTGCGCCAGTCCCCGAACACGTCGGGGATGCCGCAGCGGGGGAACGACTTGGAGAAGATCTGGGTGCGGGCCGAGTGCAGCCCCGAGTCGATCTGGTCGACGTAGGGCGAGTTGGCCGAGATCGCGAGCAGCGTGGGCAGCACGGGGCGCAGGCGATCGGCGACCTTGACCGCCCGGTCGGGGCCATGGACGCCGACGTGGACCTGGTGCGCGAACGTGTTGTTGCGCCAGGCGACGTACTTGAGCCCATCCTCGACCCGGTGGTAGTGCGGGGTGTCGATGATGTGCTGGTCGCGGTAGTCCGACAGCGGGTGGGTGCCGGTCGAGCCGAGCCTGACGCCGTGACTCTCGGCCAGGCGGAACAGCCGCCGGCGGGCCTCCTGCTGCTTGGCGCGGGCGTCGGCGATGTCCTCGCCGCGGCCGGAGCGGATCTCGATCTCCGACGAGATGAGCTCCCCCGCGATCGAGTCGGCGAGCACGGGGTCGCTCGCGCCGGCGTCGCGTAGCTCCTCGAAGCGCGGGATCAGGTCGAGCGTCTCGGGATGGACGAGCGCGTATTCCTCCTCGATCCCGACCGTGAGGTCCTGGGAGCGCTCGAAGGTCTCGCGCGCAGCGGCGAGGTCGATCAAGTTCTGCGGTTCCTCCCGTAGGTCGCGGCGCCCTTGGGCGGCCGCTGGCGCCGCCTGGCAGGGACGCAGACCCGCAGGAATCCCTCTGGGATTTCAAGTGGTCGAGGACACAGCCAGGCGGTGATCAGCGGTCGATCCAAGGGTGTCGGGATCTGCGGGAGGGGCCGCTAGGTCAGATAGAAGTAGAGCGCGTAGAGGAGGTCGACCGCGGGGCTCGACGTGTGCACGGTCACCTCGGGCGGGACCTGCAGGAGAGCCTCAGAGTAGTTGAAGATGATCTTCACGCCCGCATCGACGAGGCGGTCGGCCAGCTCTTGGGCCGCCGCGGTGGGCACGGCGAGCACGCCGACGACGATGTCCTCCTCCTCGACGACGCCCTGCACGTCGTCGGTGTGGCGGACCTTGACGCCGTTGATCTCCTCCCCCACCTTGCTGCGGTCGGTGTCGAACATCGCCACCACGCGAAACCCGTGATCGGCGAAGATGTCCGACGAGGCGATCGCCCGGCCGAGGTGGCCGGCGCCGAACAGCGCGATGTTGTGCTGCCCGCTCGTGCGCAGGATCTTGCGGATCTGCGAGACGAGCGAGTCGACGTTGTAGCCCACCCCGCGCTTGCCGAACTTGCCGAAGCCCGAGAGGTCGCGGCGGATCTGCGTCGAGTTGACGTGGGTGTACTCCGAGAGCTCCTGGGAGGAGATCGTCTCCTTGCCCATCTTGCGAGCCTGCGTGAGGACCTGCAGGTACCGCGACAGGCGCGCAGCGACGCCTAGCGATAGCCGATCGGACAGGGGTCCGAGGGTTCCGTCCGGGTGCGCTGCGCCTTCACCGCGAGCCGCGATGTCGCCGAAGCTCATTCATGGCAACGATAGAGCTTGGCCTCCAGCGCCGCTTCGTCGACGAAGAACACGAACAGCTCCTCGCGGTCGAGGGTCACGACCGGGATGCGTTCGAGGTAGGCGCGGTGCAGCTCGTCGTCCTCGGTGATGTCGATCTCGGAGAGCGCGAAGGGTGTGCGGGCCTGGACGCGGTGGAGCGCGTCGCGGGCGTCGTCGCACAGGTGGCAGCCGGGGCGGCTATAGAGCGTGATGGTGGGCGGTGGCGTAGGCGTCGAGGTCGAGGTAGGCCGGGAAGGGGATCGCCTCCGCGTAGCGGGCGGCCGAGCCGATCATCGCCGCGTTGTCCGTGCACAGCTCGGGAGGCGGGATGTGGACGGGGACGCCGAGCTGCGCCGCTCGCTCGCGGAGGAGGCGGTTGGCGGCCACGCCGCCGCCGATGGCGAGCCGAGGCTCGGTCTGGTGCTGCAGCGCCCGCTCGGTCCGTGCGATCAGCGCCTCGACGATCGCGTGCTCGTAGCCGGCGGCCAGGTCGGCGGCTCGTCGTGCGGTCTCCTGCTCCCCCAGCTCGCGGGTCTTGTAGAGCAGGGCGGTCTTGAGCCCGGCGAACGAGAAGTCGAGGTCGGGGACCCTTGCCGCGGTCGGGAACGTGAAGGCGGTCGGGTCGCCTTCGGCGGCGAGCTTCGAGAGCGCGGGGCCGCCGGGGTAGCCGAGCCCCAGCATCCGCGCGCCCTTGTCGAACGCCTCGCCGGCGGCGTCGTCGAGCGTCTGGCCTCGCAGCGTGTAGCCGTGCTGGTCGGTGACCTCGGTGAGCAGCGTGTGGCCTCCGGAGGCGATCAGGCACACGAACGGCGGCTCGATCGGGTCGGGCCGGAGGAAGTTGGCGGCCACGTGGCCCTGGAGGTGGTCGACGGGGATCAGCGGCAGCTCGCGCGCGGCGGCCAGCGCCTTGGCCGTGGCGACGCCCACGAGCAGCGCCCCGACCAGCCCGGGGCCCTGGGTGACGGCGACCCGGTCGATGTCGTCGAGGGTGGCCTGTGCGCCGGCGAGCGCATCGTCGACGACGGCGTTGACCAGCTCGAGGTGGTGGCGGGAGGCGATCTCCGGCACCACGCCGCCGAAGCGACCGTGGACGCCCTGGGAGGAGACGACGTTCGAGCGGATCTCGCCGGCGTCGGTCACGACGGCGGCGCACGTGTCGTCGCAGGACGTCTCGATCGCCAGGATCATGCGGACGGCGTCGTCCGCCACATGATCACCGCGTCCTCGGCGTTGTCGGCGTAGTAGCGGGGCCTGATGCCGGCCGAGCGGAAGCCGAACCGCTCATAGAGCGCCTGCGCGCCGATGTTCGAGCGGCGCACCTCGAGCGTCACCTGCCCGTCGGGGCCGATGCGCTCGAGCAGCGCCCCGATCAGCGCCGTGGCGATGCCGCGCCGGCGCCGGTCGGGGTCGACGGCGATGTTCATCACGTGCCAGACGGTGTCGTACCGGGAGCAGATCAGGTAGCCGACCAGCTCGTCCTCGACCATGGCGGCCAGGCAGATCCCCGAGGGCTTCGAGAGCTCGAGCACGAACATGGCGAGCGACCAGGGGCTCGTGAACGCGCGCCGCTCGAGGGCGACGACGTGCGGGAGGTCGGCGTAGGCGAGACGCCGGATCTCGACGGCTGCGGCAGGCGGGGCGGTCACGGCTGTCGGGGCTTGGCGTCCGGCTCGCGGCGGTAGTCGGGGAGTAGAGCGTCGCGGTCGGCGGGCTCCATGTCTGCTCCGAGGCGGCAGACCTGCAAGGCGCTCACCCGGTGCAGCTCCGACCCGTCCACCGGGACCACCGCCCCGGCCCGCTCGAGCTCGTCCCGAAAGCGTACCGCCCCGTCGCCGACGGCCAGCGAGCCCGGCTCCAGGCGGGCCGCAAGATCCTCCGGGGCGAGCGCGACCGCGCCGAACCTCCCCGGGGCCGCGGCGAACACCTCGCCGCGGCGGGCGTCGATCACGGCCACCACCGGCCCCGCCGCCTCGTCGGCCGCCGACCCGCGCAAATCGCCGGCCTCCGAGCTGCGCAAATCGCCGGCCTCCGACCCGCGCGACCCGGGGGCCGCCCCCGCGGCGAGCGCTTCGAGGCTCGAGACGCCGACGAGCGGCAGCCCGCGGGCCTGCGCCAGCGCACGGGCGGTGGCGATGCCGAGCCGCAGCCCGGTGAAGCCGCCCGGACCGACGCCGACGGCGATCCGCTCGACCTCTCGCCAGCCCTCGCCCGTGACGGCGAGGGCCTCCTCGATCAGCACGAGCAGGCGGCTGGCGTGGGCGGGGCGCTGCCCGGGAATCGGGTCGTCGCGGACCTCGACCGACGGCCCGCCGGGCGCCCAGACCCCGACCGCCGTCGCCGACGTCGCCGTGTCAAAGCCGAGGATCAAGACAGCTCGACCGTCCGCTCGTCCCCGCCCGCGTGCGCGAGCCGGACCCGCGCGGCCACCCGCTCGTCCGGCCAGGCGCCCTCGGCGTGCTCCGGCCACTCGACGAACGCGATCGCGTCCGGCCCGAAGAACGGGTCGAGCAGACCCGGATCCTCGTCCCCCATGCCCGCGAGCCGGTACAGGTCGAGGTGCGACACCGGCCCCCTGATCCCGTCATACGCGTGACCGACCACGAACGTCGGGCTTGTCACGGGCCCGGAGACACCCAGCGCACGCAGAGCACCGCGGACGAACGTCGTCTTCCCCGAGCCGAGCTCGCCGGAGACGAGCACGACGTCGCCGGGATTCAGTCGGGCGGCCAAGCGCGCGCCCGCCTGTTCGGTCTCTTCGGGGCTGTGGGTGCTCACGGCCGGTCAGGCTACGAGGGTTCCGGGCACCGGCTCGTTGGGGCGGGGCGAAAGTCAGCGGCGGCTCTGCGGCCGGCCGGGTCGTGCGCGGGGTGTCTTGAACGGCAACTGCGCTGGGTAGGGGGTGTGGGGTGCCGGCCGGGGGCGTGCATAAGTGGCCAATGGCGACGCGTTTGGCAGCGGTTGGCCAGTTCTACACCGCCCAGGGCACATAAGTGGACACGCCTGAATCCGGTCCTGGGCGGTTGGCCACTTATGCACCGTAGTGATGCATAACCGGCCAAGCCCTCTGCGACCGGGGACCGCGTGTCCCCTTTTGCCCCCCACCCTCCCTACCCAGCGCAGTTTGCCGTTGACCACGCCGGGAGAACCGCCCGGCCGGTCGCGAAGCCGCCGTTGCCGTTCGCCGGGTCCGCCGAGCGGTCGCTTGTCAGCGCGTGCGGAGCCGGAGTGCCACGCCGCCTGCGAGCAGCGCGACGCCGCCGGCCAACAGGATCCCGGCGTCCGCGCCGGTGTAGGGCAGTTGCTGCGCCGCCGTCGCCGTAGGAGCTGGCTCGGCCGTCGGCGCTGGGGCGGGCGCGGCGCTGGACTCGCCGCCGGAGGCTGGGGCCGGCGCTGGGGTGGGTGTCGCCTCGGACTGCTCCGTCTCGGGCGCGAACGGGTCCTCGTACTGCTCGTCCCCGGCGCTCTGACCGAACGCCGTGGCGGGTGTGACGAGCGCCAGGGCGGCGAGGAGCG
>DATAFH010000145.1:0-12635 GCA_036257565.1 Solirubrobacteraceae bacterium
CACCTCGTCGTCCTGTCGCGGCTCAAAGCGCCGCTCGGCCCGCACGGTCAGGACGTTCTGCTCGACGGTCAGATCGATCGCCGCGGGCTCGACGCCCGGGAGGTCGAACTGGACGATGAACTGCTCGCCGCGGCGGTAGGCGTCCATCGGGAACGCCCGCGGCGCCCGCGACGCGGTGGACGCGAGCTGCTCGGTCAGCCGGTCGAACTCGCGATAGGGGTCAAAGCGCATGAGCATGGGCGAACTCCCTGTGTCGTGTGGCTCCCCTCCGGCCGCCTGCCCAGCCGCGAAACGCGCCGACAGGGCAGCGGGCGTGAAGAAACACGTCGCTGTGCGTCACATTAGCGCTGAGTGCCTATCCCAGTTCGCACGATTTACGCTTCAGCGACGCGGCCGCTGATCTGCCCCGCCCGCAGACAAACGGAGACGCGACGCGCCTGCAGCGCCACAAGCCTCGTCGCGACACCGCATCGGTGGCGCTCCGGCGGCATCGAACGCTCACCGGCCTTCGCCTAGGAGCCCACGCTTGAGCGCGCGGTCGCCGCATTGGAGCGGAAGCGCTCGACCAGCTCGCATGAATCGGCGCTGGCACCGCTTCGCGTCCGCGGCCTGGATCGGGTCCGGCTCCATGCCGACATCACGATCCTCGCCAAGCTCGCCTGCACGCCCGCCCGAGCGCGAGCGCGCCGCTCGCGGCGAGGAAGCCCCTCCGCAGAACACTGGCCCCGCAGTCGACCCCGTTTGCCTCAAGGGTGCGTTGCCTCGGCGCGCTGGGCGCGGGTTGGCGTAGTACCGCTCTCGCGCCAGGGACTGTTGGCCGCAGGGCCAGCTTCAACAGACCCTACTCCTCTGAAACGGCGAGCGGGAGCGTGATCAGAGAACGAGCAGGAATCACGACGATGACGACGGCGATGACGAGAGCGACGATCGTAATTGTGCGGGTGGCAATGGGCGCGACCCTACTCCGTGTCGTCAGCCGTTTTCGCCAGACCCTCCTAGCGGGACACCGCTCCCGCTGACAGACGGATGGGGGCGTCCCGAGCGGCTCCGCGCAGGCTCCCGCTCCGGACGACCAGCAGGCGCGTCGGGTGAGACGCCTGTCTCGGCAAAGGAGCTGTCTTGGCGCACCGGTTCGACCAGCCGCTCGCTGCTGAGATGGACGACATGCGATAGCTCGGAGACGGCGGTGCGAACCATCGGATCTGAATCGACTCGGCAGGAGTTTTCGTAGGGGTTACGACCAATTGACGACGACGGGCTCGATCTCGCCGGTCTCGTGGTCCCACCAGACCACGTCGTCACGGTCGGCGGGTAGGAGAAGCAGGTCGCCCGTGCCATTGGCGGCGATGACGACCGAGCCTGCGGGTAGGTCGCCGATCGTGTCATGCGCCTCGCGCGTCTCGCCGACGATGTGGTTCGCGGTCCGGGATATGCGCCGGCGGTCGGTGGGGGCCCATACCGGGTGCAGGAACCAGATCGAGTTGTCGCCCGGGTAACCGTCGACCTCGATCTCGCCGCCGTTGTCGCGCATCAGCCGATCGCGCAGGCCGCCGGGCAGCCGGCGGCCGAGCAGCGCCTCGGCCTCCTCGATCCGGTCATCGCCAACCGGGTATGGCACGGGGCGAAACGATATGCACCGCGAGGACCCATCCCGAACCGTCTGCGGAAGCTCGGGTCAGTCGAAGCGCGGCGCGCGCTTCTCGAGGAAGGCGGCCATGCCCTCGCGCGCGTCGGGCGTCTGGCTGGAGGCCGCCATGAGCTCGACCGCGTAGGCGTACGCCTTGGGTTGGTCGAGGTCGACCTGGGCGTAGAACCCCTGTTTGCCGAGGGCCTTCGAGCTCCGGCTGCCGCGCGTGGCGCGACGCAGCAGCTCAAGGCACGCCTCGTCGAGCTCGCCGGCGGGCACGACCGCGTTGACCAGACCCCCGTCCGCCGCGGTGCGGGCGTCGATCACGTCACCGGTGAACGCCATCTCGAGCGCGCGCTTACGCGGCAGCGCACGAGCGACCGCGACGAGCGGGGTGTGGCAGAACCATCCGCCCCTGCCGCCGGGTATCGCGAACCGCGCCTCTTCGGAGGCGACGGCGAGATCGGCGGTGGCCACGAGCTGGCAGCCGGCGGCGGTGGCGAGGCCGTGCACCCGCGCCAACACGGGCTGCGGAATCGACTGCAGGGTCGTCATGAGCTCGGTGCAGACAGCGAGCAGCTCGCGTACCGCGGCCAGATCGGCGTCGACCATGTCGCGAAAGTCATGACCGGCGCAGAAGACCGGTCCCTCGGCCGCCAGCAGCACGCCGCGAGCGTCGCTCGCCCCGACCATGCGCACGGCGTCGAGCAGTTGGCGCATGTGATCGAGCGACAAGGCGTTGCGGCGCTCCGGCACGTCCATCGTCACGCGCGCGTAGTCGCCCTCATGCTCCACATGCACGAGCGCGCGGCGCGCGGCGCGCGTGCCAGACGGCGCGGCCGGATCGCGGGTGAGCGCCCGCATGTGCCCAAGGCTACCCGGCTGCTCGCGTTCACAGCCCAACGAGCTGCGAGGAGCGATTCTGCGCTCGTCGCGGCGGCGCTGCCGCGATGCGCGACAGGGAGCACTCGTCCCACGAGACGGCGGGCTATCGCGTCTGCCTACCACCGCCACCCAGCTTGGCGGGGGGACTCGACGGCGTCAGGGTGCTCGGCGGCGAGGGAGATGATGCGCTGGCCGCGCCGCTCGGCAAGGCCTTGAGCCTGAACTACGACGGAGCCGGCAACGACCGGCTGGCGGGTGCGGTCTTCGAGGACGAGCTCACGGCGAGGATGGCGACGACGAATTGGTCGCCGGTGGGGGCGGCTGGCGCTATGGCGGTCGCGGCAACGATCGCCTGAGGGCGCGGCGGGGAGGACAGCCTTGAGGGTCGCGCGTGCTGTGCAATGGCGCGGCGACTCGATCCGCCGTGTCCTTGAGTTGCGCTGGGTCGCACGCCGATCGGCCGGAGGTCGAGTCGGTGCGCGGGCTCGATGGCGTGTGACAATCGCTCCATGGCCGCCCCCCGTGGGCTTCCGCCCGGTCCTTGTCGGCCCCTCCCCGTGCAGACGCTGCGATTCGGCCTGGACCCATACGGGCTCTTCGAGTCCGCTCACCGGAGGTTCGGCGATGTCTTCACGCTGCGCGTCATGGCCGAGACCTGGGTCGTCCTGGCGCATCCCGACGCGGTGCGCGAGCTGTACGGCCACGGACCCGACGAGGTCGACTCGGGAGTCGCGAACATGTCGCTTCGCCCGCTGCTGGGCACGGACAACCTGCTGCTGCTCGACGGCGACGAGCACCTGCGCCGCCGCAAGGTCGTGCTGCCGCCGTTCCACGGCGAGCGCATGCGCGCCTACGAAGACCTCATCCGCGAGGCGACCCGTCGCGAGATCGCGACCTGGCCGTCGGGCGGCCCGGTACCGACCCTGCCGCGAATGCACGTCATCACGCTGAGGGTCGTCCTGCGCGCAGTGTTCGGCCTTGACGAGGGCCCACGCCTGGAGCGGCTCGGCGCGAGCCTGCGACGGTTGATGGCGTGGACGACCGATCCGCGCCGCGCGCTCGTGTTCGGCTTCCTCGGGCCCGACCGGCTGATGGTACTCCGCGGCTTTCGGCGCCAGATCGCCGAGGTCGACGGCCAGTTGCTCGAAGAAATCGCGCGCCGCCGCGAAGCGCCGGATCTCGGGCAGCGCACGGACATCCTGTCGCTGCTCCTGCGGGCGCGACACGAAGACGGCACGGAACTCTCGGACCGAGAGCTGCGCAACGAGCTCATGACCCTCCTCGTCGCGGGGCACGAGACGACCGCGGCGGCACTGAGCTGGGCGCTCTTGGAGGTGGCGCGTGACCCGCGGGCGCAGGCTCGGATCGCGGACGGCGAACCGGGGCTGGCCGAGGCGGCGGTCACCGAGACATTGCGACTGCACCCGCCGGTGCCCCTGGGCAGCCTGCGGCGGCTGCGCCACTCGATGACGATCGCCGGTTGGCGGCTCCCGGCGGGCGCGACCGTGGCCTCGTGCAGCCTGCTCATCCACAGGCGGCCCGACGTCTACCCCCAACCGACCGCCTGGCGCATCGACCGGTTCCTCGGCAAGCGCCCACCGCCGGGAGCCTGGCTGCCGTTCGGCGGAGGCGTGCGACGCTGCGTAGGCGCCGCCTTCGCACAGTTCGAAGCGAGGACCGTGCTCGACGAGATCGTGCACGCGCGCGTACTGCGACCCGCGGGCAGACCGAGCCGCCGCGTCTCGCGGCGCGGCATAGTGATCGTCCCGCCGCGGGCCGGGCGGATCGTGTCTCGCGAGCGGCCCGACGCCGCGACCAGGCAATGACACCGCGCAGCCTCCGGACTCATGGCCACCGCACTCTGGCGAACACACGGAAGCGATCGAGGTCCGTTGATCTCGCGGTCGCTGAACGCCAACGCGCCTCCTTAGCCTTCGAGCTCCCAGCCGAGGCGAACGCCGCGGTTTGGCTTCCGCGTTGACGCGCCCCGCTGGTTCCACAATGCTGGCCACGTGTTGCGTCGTGGCGTTGCGGCCAATCGTCTGGAAGGGTTGCGCGACTTGGTTGCCCGTCTCGTCGGAGCGATCCTCGACGGTCAGGCCGCCACGTCGGTGAAGGCCCGCCACGCTGCCTTCGCGGGAGGCGCCGATGATCCCGCCGTCGCGCACTATCTCGACGTCGTTCGCAGACACGCGTACCGGATCACCGACGAGGACGTCGAGCGCCTTCGTGACGCCGGGCTCGACGACGACGCGATCTTCGAGCTGACCGTCGCGGCCGCGCTCGGTGCCGGGGCGGAGCGGCTGCGGGTGGGACTCGCGCTGCTGGGCCGGGAGCCGTAGATGCGCCTGTCCAGCTACGAGACGGGTGCCCTCCGCCGCCAGCGCGCCTTCGTGGGTCTGACCCGCGCGTTAGGAGGCGAGGTCGACGACGTCGGCAAGGTCGCATTGCGACGGCCCGCGTTCTTCGGCAGGCCGTTCCTCGCGTTTGCGCATTCGCTCCTGCGCGGGCCGTCGGCATGGTCGGTGGGCGAACGCGAACTGTTCGCCGCGGTCGTCTCACGCGCGAACAGCTGCCAGTTCTGTGTCGCGACCCATGGTGAGATCGCCGCCAAGCAGCTCGGTCGCGACGTCTTGGAGCGCCTGGACGAGGGACGGTTCAGCCCGCCGGCGGCCGCGGCCGCGACCTTCGTCGAGGCGCTCACGCGCGATCCGCACTCCGTGTCGGCTGGCGACCTCGAACGCGCGAGAGCGGCCGGCGTCGAGGACGACGCGCTGGCCGAAGCCATCTACGTGGCGTTCATCTTCAACACGATCAACCGGGTGGCAGACGCCCTGGGCTTCGAGCATCGCTCCGATCGCGACCGGCGCCGGGGCGCCACAGTGCTGCGGCGCCTCGGCTACTACCTCCCCGGCTTCCTCCTGCGCTGACCAGCGGCAGCGACAACGCGCCGGCGGGAGACCCCCACCCACAGCTCAAGACCGCGAGGCACCGCCCAACCGGCCGAGCTGGCCCTCGCCTCACCCCATCCGCGTACGTGCCCACGCGAGATGACCATGAGGTCGCCGTCGCCTCGAAACTCAACGCCTCGGGCCGGTCTGATGTAGGTTCAGTCCGCGGCGGATGCAGAAGGGGGCGAGTCCCCACTGGAGGTCGGAGATGAGGTCAACGAGTGCCGGCGGCGGTCGCGGACTACGGACGGCCGGGTGCTCGTCCTCGTCGCCGCGTTGCTGGCCCTGCCCGCAGCGGCGCGCGCGCAGACGGCGGTAGTGCCCGCGTTCCCGTGTGCGGTCATCTTCGGCGGGCAGTGGACGGTCCCCGCGGGATCCGACGTCGTCGTCGCGCAGCGCTGGGAGGCGAAGAACCGGGGCCTGGTTCAGACCTTCCTGAACGCGCAGACGACGACCCTCGCGGTGAACGGCGCCGCGCCGCTCGACATCAGCGGCGAGTACGTCCCGGTCTCCGCCGCGCCTGGCGGCACGTACATCACGAGGGTTGCCCACGACACCGGCATCACGCTGGGGGCGGGCGAGAGGCTGACGTTCAACGTCGTCATCTCGTTCTCCCAGAGAGTTCTCGACGGGTTCACGTTGGCCGACGAAACCAGTCATCGGCCGCTGTTCTTCGGGCCGGGCGTCGCCTTCGAGTTCCCGTGCGAGGTCACGGGCGCCTGACCCCCCGCGTCGACGCACCCCCGGCTCGGGTCGGGAGGCTTGCTCACTGCGCGCCAGCCGCGCCCCTCGGCGAAAGCGAGGGCGCCCGCCTTCCCAGGGACAAGCGGGTGTCGTCGGTCACGTCCTCGAAACGACCCGTGATCGTCCCGTGCGAGCGTCCGAGCAGGCTCGCCGGAGACGACCGCTTCCACGGGAACCAGCAGCGCGCCGGTCGATGGCCTCAGCCGTGCGCACCGCTGAGTTGCATGGATACCAGCAGTGACGCTCCCGCTACCGCTCTCCACGAATGCAGGAGCGGGAGGACGCCTCCGTCGGGCGCCGGCGGGCGCCTCGTCCCCGTCCACAGCAGGCGTCTCGCGGTCGACGTCCGAGACGCTCGCAACCAAGGCGATAGCGAGAGCGGAGGCCATGAGAGGGTGCGCAGCGCCGGCGGTGCTGCCGGCGGCCCGGCTGGCCGAGGAGTGCCGGGGTAGCACCGCGGCGAGCGGGTGGTCGAGGTCGGATCGGTTGACGCATCATCTCGGCGGCGGAAACTGCGGCCGCACCTGACCGAGCGTGTCGAGCGCGCGCTCGAGCGGCCGGCCGCCGCGGGTGTTCCCGTGGCGGCCGGCTGGAGACGGTTCAGGTGGCGAGCCGACGCGTGCCGCGGCGGTGCACGATGAACAGCGCGCCGCCGAGGCCGATCAGCGTGATGCCGAGCAGGCTGCCGGCGCCGAGCCCGGCGTCGGCCCAGTCGAAGCCGCCGGCCGAGACCGGAGGGCTCACGGGCCTCGGCAGGTCGACGACCACGACCTCGGGCGAGTTGTAGGTCCCGCGCCCGTTGGCGAAGTCGACGGTGTCGGGGTTGCGCAGGTCCTGCGGCGGCTGCGGCTGGTCCTTCGGGCGCATCGGCTCGTAGAGGCCGCGGGGGACGACCGCGTCACGCGTGTCCGCAGTCTGGAAGTCGTGCGGCAGCGTCGCGCCGGGTTGCGCGTCGATCGGGCGCGCGGCGGCGGCCGGGGCGGCGACCGCGCCGAGCGCCAGGGCGACGGCGACGGTGCGGATGAGGCGGTGCTTGAACATCTCTGCTCCTCTCTCGAGACCACCCGTTGCGGTCTTCGTGAGATGCACGTTCCAGGGCGGCGGTCGACGTTCGGTGCGGTTCTCGGTAGACGCCGGTAGACGCCGTCGGGTACGGTCGCTCCATCGGAATGGACTTCCGTCTCCTGGGACCTCTGGAGGTAGCCGACCGTGAAAGGTCGCTGGCACTGGGCGGGGTCAAACAGCGCTCGCTCCTGGCGCTCTTGCTGCTGCACGCGAACGAGGTCGTTGCCGCCGAGCGACTGATCGGCGAGTTGTGGGGCGATGCCCCGCCGGCCACCGCGGGCAAGAGCATCCAGAGTTACGTGATGCGCTACCGGCGCGAGCTCGGCGCCCAGCGGCTGGCCACGCGCGCGCCGGGTTACGTGCTGAACGTGGAGCCGCACGAGCTCGACGTCGCGGTGTTCGAGCGTCTGCGCGCCGAGGCGCGCCGGGTCGAGCCCGCGCGTGCGGCCGCGAAGCTGCGCGAGGCGCTCGCCCTGTGGCGGGGGTCGCCGCTCGCCGATCTCGCCTACGAGCCGTTCGCGCAGACGGAGATCCTGCGGCTCGAGGAGCTGCGCCTGACGGCTCTCGAGGAGTGCGTCGACGCCGAGCTCGCGTGCGGCCGGCATGCCGACCTGGTCGCCGAGCTGGAGTCGCTGATCGCCACGCACCCGCTGCGCGAGCGCCTGCGCGGCCAGCTCATGCTCGCGCTCTACCGCGCAGGGCGCCAGGCTGAGGCGCTGCAGGTCTATCGCGCCGCCCGGCGCGAGCTGGCGGAGGAGCTGGGGCTCGAGCCCGGCGAGGCGCTCCGGCGGCTCGAGCAGGCGATCCTGCGGCAGGACCCCGAGCTCGAGCTCGAGGCCCCGCGGCGCCCGCGGCGGGCGCCGCCGGAGACAGCCCGCTCGCTGCTCGTCTTCCCGCGTGACACTGACTCCCTCGACGCGCTGCTGCGCCTCGCCGCGACGCTCGCCGACGCGAAGCCGCCGCGCGAGCTGATCGTCGCGCGCGTGGTCGCCGCCGGCGCGGTGGGCGAGGAGACGCGCGCCCTCGCCGAGCGCGCGGATGCGCTCCGCGACGAGGGGATCGCGGCGCGGACCGCGGCGTTCTCGTCGCCGACGCCGGGCGACGACGTGGCGCGGCTGGCAGCCCAGCAGGACGTCGACCTGCTTCTCACGGACGCCGGCGACGCGCCGCTCGAGGGCGACGCCGGGGCCGTGCTCGAGCAGGCGCCGTGCGACGTCGCGCTGCTGGTCGACGCCGGGGGCCCGCCCGCCGCGGGGCCGGTCGTGGTCCCGTTCGGCGGCGCGCACCACGACTGGGCCGCGCTCGAACTGGCGACCGCGGTGGCGTCGGCGACCGGCGCTCCCCTGAGGCTGATCGGACCGGCCGCCGACGAGCGCGGCGCACGCGACGCGAGCCGCCTGCTGGCCGACGCATCGCTGATCGTCCAGCGGCTCGCACGCGTGGTGGCCGAGCCGCTGCTCGCCCGCCCCGGCGGCGAGGGCCTGTTCGCGCTCGCCGCGGGCGCCGGCCTGCTCATCGTCGGGCTGTCCGACCGCTGGCGCGAGCAGGGCCTCGGCGCGATCCGCAGCAGGCTCGCGTCGTCGCCGCCCGCGCCGACCGTGCTGGTGCGGCGCGGCGCCGCGCGGCCTGGGCTCGCGCCCGAGGATCCGCGCACCCGTTTCCGCTGGTCGCTGACCGGAGCCGGGTCGTGAGTGTCGCCCTGGACAGCGGCTCGAGCTTTGCCGGCTACCTGATCGAGTCGGTGGTCGGTCGTGGCGGCATGGGGGTGGTCTACCGGGCGACCGACCTCAGGCTCGAGCGGCCGGTGGCGTTGAAGCTGGTCGCGCCCGAGTTGGCCGGGGACGAGCTGTTCCGGCGGCGGTTTCTCAAGGAGCCGCGCTTGGCGGCCTCGCTGGACCATCCGAACGTGGTGCCGATCTATGAGGCGGGCGAGCATGACGGGCAGCTGTATCTGGCGATGCGGTTCGTCGACGGCAGTGACATGCGCACGCTGCTGCGGCGGGAGGGTGGGCTAGGGGCCGAGCGCGTGCTCGATGTTCTGGGCCAGGTGGCGGGCGCGCTTGACGCCGCGCACCGGCGCGGGCTCGTGCACCGCGACGTCAAGCCGGCCAATGTGCTGGTCGACGAGGACGGGCACGCGTACCTGACCGACTTCGGGGTGACCAAGCAGCTGGGGGGCAACACGACCGAGACGGGGCAGATCGTGGGGACGCTCGACTACGTGGCGCCTGAGCAGATCCGCGGCGAGGACGTCGATGCCCGCGCCGACGGGTACGCGCTCGCGTGCGTGCTGTACGAGTGCCTGGCGGGGGCGCCGCCGTTTCACCGTGCCACCGAGGCCGAGACGCTGTGGGCGCACATGCAGGAGCCACCGCCGCCGTTGCCGGGGTTTCCCGCGCTCGATCGGGTGATGGCCAAGGCGCTGGCCAAGGACGCCGGCGACCGGTACGCGTCGTGCGGCGAGCTGATCGCCGATGCGCGGGCGGCGCTGGCGCACCCGATCGTGCCGCCGCGGCTGCTGCGGCGCCGGCACGCGATTCTCGCGGCCGGGGTGCTGGTGCTCGCGGCGACCGCGGTCGCGATCGTGCTGGCGTCGCGCGACGGCGGCTCTGCCGCGCTGCGGGCGCCGGTTCTGCCGTCGGGTGACGGGCTCGCCGCCATCCGCGCCGACGGGAACCGCATCGCCTCGTTCACGGGTGCCGACACGGCGCCGAGCAACATCGCGGTCGGCGAGGGCAGCGTGTGGGTGGTCAACCCGGCGGACGCGAGGGTCTCGCGCGTGGACCCGCGCACGGGCGACGTGATCCGCAGCTTCGAGCCCCGCGGGCGGCCGACCGACATCGCGGCGGGAGCGGGGGCGTTGTGGATCGGCAGCGGACCCGGCGCCACACACCGCGTGTCGCGGGTCGATCCCGCCACGGGAGAGGCGACGCGCACGGAGCGGCTCCCCGGCGGCAGCGAGGAGGACGGTGGCGATTTCAACGCGGGCTTTCCCGGGATCGCGGTCGGCGCGGGCGCCGTGTGGGCGATCAACCCCGACAGCACGGTCTCGCGGCTTGATCTGGCGAGCGGCCGGCGCGTCGCCGTCGTGCGGGGGCCGGAAGACGTGGAGGCCATCGCGGCCGGCGACGCGGGCGTGTGGGTGATCTCCGGCCTGAACACGATCTCGCAGATCGACCTGCGCACGAACCGCATGCGCAAGGCGATCGAGCTCGGCAGCAACCAGCTGTTCGGGATCGCGGTCGGCGGCGGGGCGGTGTGGGCGACCTCCGAGGAGGGTGTGTTGTGGCGCGTCGAGCCCGGGCGGCCCCCGATCGAGCGCACGATCGAGGTCGGTGCCGGCGTGCGCTACGTCGCGTTCGGCGACGGCGCGGTGTGGGTGGCCAACTGGAACGACAGCACCGTCTCGCGCGTGGACCCGGCGAGCAACCAGGTGACCGCGCGGGTGCCGGTCGGCGCCGCGCAGGCGCTCGCTGCGGGCGCCGGCTCGGCGTGGGTGAGCGTCGCGGGCGGGTCCCGGAGCGGGGTGCTGCCCGCGAGCGCCTGCGGCGAGCTGGTCGCCGGGGGCGGGCGGCCCGACGTGCTGATCGCCTCGGATCTGACGCTGCGGGGGCCGAGCGATGTCATCACGCCCACGATGGTCGACGCGATCCGCTTCGTGCTCCAGGACCACGGGTTCCGCGCGGGCGAGCACACGGTCGGCTACCGCTCGTGCGACGACTCCACAGCGCAGAGCCGTGGCGTCGAGTTCCGCAGGTGCGCCGCGAACGCGAACGCGTTCGCAGCGGCGGACCGGCTCGTCGCCGTGATCGGCCCGTTCTACTCGTTCTGCGCGCAGCTCATGATCCCGATCCTCAACCGGGCCCGCGGCGGGCCGCTGGCGCTGGTCGGGCCGCAGACGACGTGGCCGAACCTCACGCGCGGCGGCGAGTTCGCGCTGCCGGCGCCGTACGGCTATCGCGGCGAGCCCGACGTCTACTACCCGACCGGCGAGCGCAACTTCGTGCGCCTGGCCGCCAGCGGCGACCTCCAGGGCGTGGCGCTCGCGCGGCTCGCCGACTCGCTCGACCTGCGGAGCGTGTATCTGATCAACGACGATGAGAGCGGCGCCGTGATGTTCACCGACGGGTTCGAGCGAGTGGCGCCCGAGCTCGGCATCCACGTGGCCGGCGTGCGCAGTGTCGGCGCCGAGCCACGTAGCGACGCCGTCGCGGCCGCCGTCGAGCGCTCGGGCGCGGACGGCGTCGTGCTAGGAACCGCTCTCGCGTACGGCGGCGGAGACCTGATTGAGGCGCTGCGCAAGCGGCTGGGAGATCGCGTGACGCTGCTCGCGGGCGACGGCTTCATGGAGCCCGACACGCTGCGCGCGCTCGGCCGGCCCGCCGACGGCCTCTACGTCGTCTATCCAGGCCTGTCGCCCTCCGCCCCCGACCTCACGCCGGCGGCACAACGCTTCGTCCGCGAGTTCGGCGCGCGGGCGGACGAGCTCGGCGTCCTGGAGGCCGCCCAAGCGACCGAGACCGTGCTCGCGGCGATCGCCCGCTCCGACGGCACCCGCGCCTCCGTGCTCAAAGAGCTGCAGAACACACGCGAACAGGACAGCATCCTCGGCGACTTCACCGTCGACCCCCACGGCGACATGACGCCGGCACTGTTCACGGTCCTGCGGGTGACCGGCACGCGATCGCGCCCGGCGAACAACCTCGTCGTGGACCGCGTGATCGCCGTGCCCACGGAGTAAGGGGCGGCTCCCCGTCCGGAAATTGTTGTGCGGCGCCGTACCTGCATCGACACGAAAGCGAGAGCGAACCCACGGACTCGTGGACGACCGGATTGGACGACCGATGAAGATCAAGGGGCTCGCGCGTGTCGTCGGGGGCCAAGCTCACGCCTCCTTCCCCGGAACGAGCGGCAGCGTACGGGCTCCGCCGCGTCGCCGCCGTGCATCGTCGATTTTGGAGCGTTCGCATGCCTGGAGCGGGACATCTCCTTCCACGCGCCGAAACGGAAGTGACGTTGGAGGGTGAGAGCCAACATCCAAGAGTGCGCGTGTGACGCAACGCGCCTCCGAGGCCTGCTCGCCTTGAGGGCCGGCCTCGTCGACGGTCGCTGTCGCCATGCGGCCGCGCCTCGACTCTTGTCACATCGCCGGATCCCACGGTCACTGTCCATGGACCCGTCTCGACGGAGGCATGCGACCGATGAGCTTCGCAACTCCGGATCTGTCTAAGCCAACGGGCTCCTACGGTTGGGCCGCTTGTACCCGGTCGCCGTCTGCACGCTGGAGGGACGCCATAGTGCGCCGCCGCGCAGCGTTGGGACCCCCTCCGCATTGAGGGTGTTGGCGATCGCCTGCAGTGTCA
>DATAFH010000146.1:0-7612 GCA_036257565.1 Solirubrobacteraceae bacterium
CTGCGTGATCGTCGACGCGGACGCCGACCTCGACGAGGTGGTCCCCGCGCTCGTCGACTCGGCGTTCGTGTTCGCCGGCCAGAAGTGCTCGGCCGCCGCGCGCGTCCTGTGCCACGAGGCGATCCACGACGCGCTGGTCGAGCGGCTCGCCGGGGCGATCGAGGTGCTCGAGGTGGGCCAGGCCGACGACCTCGAGATCGACGTCCCCCCGGTCATCGAGGAGGACGCGCAGCAGCGGGTCAACCGCTACGCCGCCGAGGCCGAGAAGGGTGGCCGGATCGCCGCCCGCGCTCGTGCCGTCCCGGAGAACGGCGGCTGGTTCGCCGCCCCCGCGCTGGCCGCCGACCTGCCGGCCGACTCGCCGGTCCTGACCGACGAGATCTTCGGACCGCTGCTCGCGATCGAGCGCGTCAAGGACGTCGACGAGGCCTGTGACCGCGTGGACGCCTCGCCGTTCGCCCTCACCGGCGGGCTCTTCGCCCGCAACCCGGACACCGTCGACCGCGTGATCGAGCGCTCGCCCGTCGGCAACCTGTACGTCAACCGCGCGATCACCGGCGCGATGGTCGCCCGCCAGCCGTTCGGCGGCAACCGCCTCTCCGGCACCGGCACGAAGGCCGGCGGCCCGGGCTACCTGCTGCAGTTCGTCGAGCCGCGCGTGGTGACCGAGAACACCATGCGCCACGGACTGGTCGTCTAGGTCCGCCCGCTGAGAGACAGCCCATGGCGCAGGCCTGCCCGGGAGGGGAGGTTGCGAACGTGCCCGGCGGGTTCGCGTCCGGGTACGGTCCGCGCCATGGCCCTCTCGTGGGTGCTGTTCAACCTCACCGGGACGCTGGTCGACCCCGCGGTGCTCGCGCAGCCGCTCGGCGACTCGCCCGCCGACGAGGAGCTCGTGCACGCCGCGCTCGACGACGGCGTCACGATGGCCATGGCCGACGCGCTGACCGGCCAGCTGACCCCCATGGACGTGCTGATCGCAGCCGCGATGCGCCGCCGGCTGCGCCTCGCCGGCGGCGATGAGCGCCTGGCGGCCGACGCGCTCGAGCTGATGGGGACGATGCCGGCGTACCTCGAGGCCCCGGGCGCGCTCGAGTCGCTGCGCTCGCGCGGCCTGCACCTCGGCGTGCTGGCGCAAAGCTCTGCCGGGACCACCGAAGGCGTGCTGCGCTTCGCCGGCCTGCGCGATCGCTTCGAGCTCGTGCTCAGCGCGCAGGAGTCCGGCGCGTACAAGCCCGACATGCGGCCGTACCGCATGGCGATCGAGCGCGCCGGGACGTCGCCGCGGGACATCTGCTTCGTCTCGACCCACTGGTGGGACGTCGCGGGCGCCCAGCGCGCCGGCATGCAGACCGCGTGGGTGGCGCGCCGCGAGCGCTCGCTGCTCGACACCATCCGCGCTCCGGAGTACACGGGACGCGACCTCGCCGAGGTCGCCGACGCGATCGTCGCCCGCCTCAGCGGGGAGCCGCGCGCCGCCCCCTGACCTGCTCGAGGAAGAGCTCGTGCAGGCGGTTCTCCCCCGCGATCTCCGGATGGAACGAGATCACGAGAAGGTTCCCCTGCCGGACGGCGACCGGATGCCCGTCGACCGCGGCCAGCACCTCGACGGCGTCGCCGCAGACCTCGACCCAGGGCGCGCGGATGAACACTGCACGGATCGGCTTGCCGGGCACGCCGGGGATCCGCAGGTCGGCCTCGAAGGAGCGGATCTGGCGGCCGAACGCATTGCGCCGGCACTCGATGTCCATCAGCCCGAGGTGCGCGCGGTCGAGCATGATCATCCCCGCGCAGGTGCCGAACACCGGGGTGCCGGAGCGACCCAGCTCACGCAGCGGGTCGGCCAGCCCCTCGCGCTCGACTCCGAGCGTCATAGTGGTCGACTCACCGCCCGGGATCACCAGCCCGTCCAGCCCCTCGAGGTCGGCGGGGATGCGAACCTCGCGCACGTCGGCGCCGAGGTCGCGCAGCACCCGGCAGTGCGCCTCGAAGTCGCCCTGGAGCGCGAGCACTCCTACGAGAGGGCCGGAGGCCCGGTTACGGTCGCGATCGACGGCGACCGATCGTGTCGGAGGGCCGGCGGACGAAGGCCCGGGCAACTACCAGCCTCGGTTGGCCAGCAGCTGCTGCTCGTCGAGCTTGCGGGTCTCGACCGAGGTCATCGCGCCGCCGAGGCCCTCGGACGCGCGCGCGACGCGCGCCGGGTCCTGGAAGTGAGTGGTCGCCTCGACGATCGCCGCCGCGCGGGTGGCCGGGTCCTCGGACTTGAAGATCCCCGAGCCCACGAACACGCCCTCGGCGCCCAGCTGCATCATCAGCGCCGCGTCGGCCGGCGTGGCGATCCCGCCCGCGCAGAAGAGCACGACCGGCAGCTTGCCCGCCCGGGCCACCTGGCGGACGAGGTCGAGCGGCGCCTGGTGCTCCTTGGCCGCCGTCGCGAGCTCGGCGTCGTCCATCACCGTCAGCTTCTTGATGTCGCCCGTGATGCGCCGCATGTGACGCACCGCCTCGACGATGTCGCCGGTGCCCGCCTCGCCCTTGGAGCGGATCATCGCCGCGCCCTCGGCGATCCGCCGCAGCGCCTCGCCGAGATTGGTCGCGCCGCACACGAACGGCACCTTGAACGCCCACTTGTCGATGTGGTTGGCCTCGTCGGCCGGCGTCAGCACCTCGGACTCGTCGACGTAGTCGATCTCCAGCGCCTCCAGCACCTGCGCCTCGGCGAAGTGCCCGATCCGCGCCTTGGCCATCACCGGGATCGTGACCGCCTCCTGGATCCCGCGCACGAGCAACGGGTCCGACATTCGCGCCACCCCACCGTCGCGGCGGATGTCGGCGGGGACGCGCTCGAGGGCCATCACCGCGGCGGCGCCGGCGTCCTCGGCGATCTTCGCCTGCTCGGCGTCGACGACGTCCATGATCACGCCGCCCTTGAGCATCTCGGCCAAGCCGGCCTTGACGCGGAAAGTCGCCTCGTCGCGCATACGCGAAGCAGGATAGCCGCGGCTGAGCAGGACGTTCGTCCAAACCGCGGGGGTGCCGTGCGCCGGTCGGGTGGGCGTATTTGCGCCCGCGCCCGGTTCAGTCAGTCAGCAGATCGAGCTCGATCGGCGTGCCGAACAGCCGCTCGCGCAAGCTCCGACACTCGGACTCCTCCGCGCATTCGCGGCAGCTGCCGCCCGCGGGCTGGTTCACCGCTCCGCAGCGGGGGCACTGGTGGAGGTCGTCCGGCACGGGATCGACGGTATCCACTGCTCGCCGGGGCGACGATGGACCTCCGGATAGTCTCGACCTGGCCATGCGGGTGGCGACGGTCTTCGAGGAGCGCTACTGGTACCCGGACGACGGCGGCCAGGTGTGGATCGCCGGCTACACGCCGGTGGACGTCGAGGGCCGCTACCTCCCGCGCGACGCTCCCACACTCGTGGCTCGCGGGCTGCTGGTGTGCGGGGTGGCGGGAGCCGCGCAGCACCACGCCGACACGCTGGGCTCCGAGGCCGCGGCGCCCGGCTCGCCGCTGGGGCTGCGACGCGACCCGGCCAACCCGCACGACGCCAACGCGATCGCGGTGCTCGCCGGCGGAGAGCAGATCGGCTGGGTGCCGCGCGAGCTCGCAGCCGAGATCGCGCCCGAGCTCGACGCCGGGGAGCCATGGTCGGCGATCGTGCTGCGCGAGCTGCGCGCCTCACCGCGCGACCCGCGCAAGGGCATCACGATGCTTCTCGCGCCCGATTCGGAGATCGTGCTCGACGCCTGAGTAGCATCTGTCACATGGCTGCCGACGACCTCATCGCGCCCGACGAAACGGCTTTCCGGCTCGAGCTGACCGCCGCCCAGCTGAAGATCACGCACGCGGCGCTGAAGTCGATGTTGGCGGACTTCGGGCACGACGAGCCCGACGTGCACCGGATCATTCGCGAGGTCCTGGCGAAGCTCCCTGACGCCGCGAGCATCCGCGCCATCGACATCGGACCGGCTCGGAGGTGACATGTGCGGCTTACTCGCACTGGCAAGCTCGTGCGAGCGCCTTGATTACTTGAGCTTGAACGCGCGGATGCGGTCGTCGTACTGGGCCGCGTCGCGCGAGTACACGCCGTAGGCGAGCGCCTGGATCAGCGACAGCAGGCCGGCGTGCGAGCGCACGAAGGCCGGTGAGTTCGACGAGTAGTAGAGCGTCCGCTCGGCCAGTTTGGAGACTTCGGAGAGCGTTGCGTCGACGATCGCCAGCGTGGACGCCTTGCGGTGGCGTGCGATCTTCATCGCCCGCACGACCAGCGGATGCGGCCGCCCGGCCGACAGCCCGATGACGAGCGTGCCCTCGTCGATTCGCCCCAGACGCGAGAGCGCCTCCTGCGACGGCGAGGCCGCGATCTCCGCCCGGATGTCGAGCAGCATCAGCAGGTGGCGCAGGTAGGAGGCGAAGAACGCCATCTGGTCGGTGCCGGCGATCAGCAGCCGGCTCGCGGTGGCGATCGCCTCGATCGCTCCCTCGACCTCGGAGCGCGACACCTTCCGCGCCGTCTCCTCCACGTTCACGTGGTCGGCGGCGACCGCCTGCTCGAACGGCGTCTGGTCGAGTGAGAAGAGCGGGGCCGGCTCGAAGCCGTTCGGGTTCGGGCGGTGATGGTGGCGGTACTCGTCGCGCGCCGCCTCCTGTAGCTCGGGGAAGCCCTCGAAGCCGAGCGCCTGCGAGAAGCGCACCACGGTCGACGACGACGTGTTCGCCCGGCGCGCGAGCTCCTCCGCGGTGTGGAACGCGACCTCGTCCAGATGGTCGACGACGTACTGCGCGACGTCCTTCTGGGAGCGCGAGAACTCGTCGAAGCGCGACGAGATGTAGGCGGAAAGGGTCTGGTGGCCGCGGGCGGCCGGGGGCATCGTGGCGGTCCTCGGCATGGCTCCGCGTCTTTCGACGGCGGCGTCATAACCTCCTCCCCGCGCATGGAACGCCTCCCCACTCGGCTGCACGGCCTCGCCCTACTCGCCCCCACCCGGCACGGCGACGACCGCGGCTTCTTCATGGAGACCTTCCGGGCCGACGACTGGGGCGCCGCGGGCGTTGCGACCGAGTTCGTGCAGGACAACCACTCCCGCTCCCGCCGCGGGACGGTGCGCGGGATGCACTTCCAGACCGATCCAGGTCAGGGCAAGCTGGTTCGCGTGGCCCGCGGCCGGGTGCTCGACGTGGTCGTCGACGTGCGCCGCGGCTCCGAGACCTTCGGCGAGTGGGAGAGCTTCGAGCTCGACGACGAGCGCGCGCTGCAGCTGTGGATCCCGATCGGCTTCGCGCACGGCTTCTGCGTGCTGTCCGACGTCGCCGACTTCGTCTACAAGGTCACGAGCTACTACGACGGGGCCACCGAGTCGGGCTTCTCGTTCGCCGACCCCGACGTGGGCATCGCGTGGCCCGACGTCGAGCTCATCTACTCCGAGCGCGACCGGACGGCGCCGCGGCTGGCCGAGATCGCCGACGCGCTGCCGTTCTCCGTGTGAACGGCCGCTTCGCGCCCAGCCCGACCGGCACGCTGCACCTCGGCAACCTGCGAACGGCGCTGCTCGCGTGGCTGTTCGCCCGCTCGGCGGATTCTCGCTTCCTCATGCGCATGGAGGATCTCGACACGAGCCGGGTGCGGCCCGGCGCGGCGGAGGAGCAGCTCGCCGACCTGGCGGCGATCGGGCTCGACTGGGACGGCGAGGTGGTCTGGCAGTCCGCGCGCCCGGACCTCTACGCCGAGGCGACCGCGGCGCTGTCGGCGGCGGGTCGCGTGTACGAGTGCTTCTGCACGCGCGCGGAGATCCGCGAGGCGGCGTCCGCGCCGCACGGGCCGCTGCCCGAGGGCCACTACCCGGGCACTTGCCTGCGGCTCACCGAGGCCGAGCGCGCGGAGCGGCGGAAGGCCCGGCCGCCGGCGCTGCGCGTGCGCGCCGACGGCGCCCGCGTGCGCTTCACGGACCGCCTGCACGGCGAGGTCGAGGGCGTTGTCGACGACTTCGTGGTGCGCCGCAACGACGGCGCGGTCGCCTACAACCTCGCCGTAGTTGTGGACGACGGCGCTCAGGGCATCGGCGAGGTCGTGCGCGGCGGCGATCTGCTCGACTCGACGCCGCGCCAGCTCTTCCTCGCCCGCCTGCTGGGGCTGCCCGAGCTGTCGTACGCCCACGTCCCGCTCGTGCTCGGCCCGGACGGCGCGCGGCTGGCCAAGCGCCACGGCGCCGTGACGCTGCGCGACGTCTCCGCGGAGACGGCGCGAGCGTGGATGCTGGCGAGCCTCGGCCTGCCGGCCGATCTCACCCCTCACACATTCGATCCGGCAGCGCTGCCGCGCGTTCCCACGCACTTCACCGGAACGTAGAATCACAACCACAGATGTTCGTCGGACGCGAACGGGAACGGGCACGGATCGACCGGTTGCTGGACGAAGCTCGTTCCGGGGTGAGCGGCGCGCTGCTCCTGCACGGCGAGGCGGGAATCGGCAAGACCGCGCTCGTCCGCTGGGCGATCGGCCGGGCGACCGGGATGCGCGTGCTGCGCGCCCGGGGGATCGAGACGGAGTCCGACATCCCGTTCGCCGGCCTGGCCGAGCTCGTGAATCCGCTGCTCGACCGGCTCGAGGCGATCCCGGAGGTGCAGGCCCGCGCGCTGCGCGGCGCGCTGGCGCTCGGCCCGGCCACGCCGCACGATCGCTTCACCGTGCCGGCCGGGCTGCTCAGCCTGCTCGCCGTGGCCGCCGAGGAGCGGCCGCTGCTCGTGGCGATCGACGACACCCAGTGGCTCGACGAGCCGTCGCTTGAGGCGCTGCTGTTCGCCGGGCGGCGGCTCGAGGCGGAGGGGATCGCGATGCTCGGGGCGCTGCGCGACGGCACGGCGGCAGCCGGCCTCGAGGTCCCGTGGCTCGAGCGGATGCGGATCGCCCCGCTGGCGGACGACGAGGCACGGGAGCTGCTGTCGGGAACGCATCCGGAGCGGCTGGCGCCGTCCGTCGCCGACCGGCTGGTGAACACCGCGGCCGGCAACCCGCTCGCGCTGCTCGAGATTCCGCGCCAGCTCTCGGACGGCCAGCGCGCCGGTCGAGAGCCGCTGGAGGAGCCGCTGCGGCCCGGCACCGGCGTCGAGCGGGCGTTCCGGCGGGCGCTCGACGCGCTCGACGACGAGGCGCGCCGCGCGCTGCTGATCGCCGCCACTGCCCACACCACGCGGCTCGACGTCATCGAGCCGGCGCTGGGCGAGGTCGGGCTGTCGGCGGCGCACCTGAAACCGGCCGAGGAGGAGAGGCTGATCGCCGTCGCGGACGGCGAGGTCGACTTCCGCCACCCGCTCCTGCGCTCCACCGCCTACCACGCGACGAGCGCCGCCGAGCGCCGCGGCGCGCATGCCGCGCTGGCCGCCACCGCCCAGGAGGGCAGCCCCGAGCGGGCCTGGCACCGCGCGGCCTGCGCCGTGGCCCCCGACGAGGCGGTGGCAGCCGCGCTCGAGGCCGCCGCGCTGGACGCCCGCGGGCGCGGCGCCCACGCGACCGCGGCGCGCGACTTCGGGCGAGCCGCGCAGCTGACGCCCGAGGACGAGCCGCGCGCGCGGCGGCTCCTCGAAGCCGCCATCGACGCGGCGCGCTCG
>DATAFH010000147.1:0-1646 GCA_036257565.1 Solirubrobacteraceae bacterium
ACCTGGACGCCAAGACGGATCTCACTCACTACCGCTCCTTTCGTGCCCGCCCCGCGTTGGGAGGGGCATGCTCAGCTATCTGCGCCGGCACCACCTCGGGCTCGTCGCCATCTTCTTTGCCCTGACCGGGACCTCCTATGCGGTCGCCACGGGCTCGATCGACTCGCGCGAGATTCGTAACAACTCTGTCAGGGGGGAAGACATACGCAACAACACGTTGTCGGGAGCGGATGTTCGTAACGACTCCGTGCGTTCGCGTGACGTGCGCGACAGCGGCCTGATCGGAGCCGACATCCTCGACGCGAGCCTCAACGGCGGCGACCTGGCCAATGGCAGCGTCGAGGGTGTCGATGTGCGCGACGGCACCCTCCGCGACCCGGACATCGGCCCGAATTCGGTCTCGAACGACGAGCTGACGGGCGGATCGGTCCGCTCGGGAGAGGTGCAGAACGGCTCGCTCGCGGCCGAGGACCTGCAGGCCGGGCTGCTGGCGAGCGACGCGGGCGTCCGCTTCGACACCTTCTCCGTCGCGAACGGCGCGAGCGGGGACGCTGCGGTGAGCTGCCCCGCGGGCCAGCGTGCGCTCGGCGGCGGTGTGTCCTTCGCGGCGGACGATCCGGACGACCGCGTGACCTTCTCGGAGCCACGTGCAGGGAACGCCACGCCGAGCACGCAGGGGGCGACCGCCACCGGCTGGGCGGGCGGGGTCGTCAACGGCGACACGGCGGCGCGGACGGCCACGGTCTGGGTGATCTGCGCGACGAGATGATCCGGCGGGCGCCGCCGCCTGGGCCCCGCCCAGATCGCCGGGCGTCGTGGCGGAGACGATCCAGGTGGACGCGTGGGCGCGCAGCACGCCGTCCTGCTCACATTAGGATCGCGCCCGCATGAGCGTCGAACCCCGCCTGCGCCGCCTGTTCGCCGCCGACGGGCGCTGCTTCGACGTGGCGGTCGACCACGGCTTCTTCGGCGAGTCGCGATTCCTCGCCGGGATCGAGGACCTGGCGGCGGCGCTCGACCTGCTGGTCGAGGCCGCCCCCGACGCCATCCAGCTCTCGCCCGGCAGCGCCCCGCTCCTGCAGCGGCGCCCGGGCCCGAAGCCGGCGCTCGTGCTCCGCACGGACGTGGCCAACGTCTACGGGCCGACAGTCGACCCCGGGACCCGCTACTTCTCGGAGTTGGTGCCCGAGGCGGTCGAGCAGGCGCTCCGCCTCGACGCCGCCTGCGTGGTCGTGAATCTGCTCTGGATCGACGGTCAGGAGGACCTGCGCCGCGCCTGCGTCCATAACGTCGCCGCCCTGAAGGCGCGCTGCGAGCCCGCCGGTATGCCCCTGATGGTGGAGCCGCTCGCGATGCGGCCCGGCTCGGCGGGTTACGGAGTCGACGGCGATCCCGAGCGCATCCGCGCGCTCGTGCGCCAGGCGGCGGAGCTCGGCGCCGACGTCATCAAGGCCGACCCCACGGACGATCTCGCCGACTATCCCGGGGTGATCGAGGTGGCGGGCCGCGTCCCGCTCCTGGTGCGCGGCGGCGGCCGCGCCTCCGACGAGGAGGTGCTGCGTCGCACCGAGATGGTGATTGAGGCGGGAGCCGCCGGGATCGTCTACGGCCGCAACGTGATCCAGCACGAGCACCCCTCCACCATG
>DATAFH010000148.1:0-1799 GCA_036257565.1 Solirubrobacteraceae bacterium
GGACGAGGCTCGGTCGTCTCGAGGCACTGGGGTTCGGCACCGACAGACGCTCGGTTTCCTCGGGCGAGCGGTAGCCCGGACTCCGTCGGCCGTGTAGGCAGCGCTGGTATCTGCTGTCCGATGGGAGGAGGTTCCATGACCGTGCTGTCGATGTTGGATTCGGCGGGTCGGCGTCGCTCGCCGGCGACGATGCCGGGCTACCACGCCGGCCGCCCGCCGCGCAACAAGGGGATCCGCTACCCGGCCGACCCGCCGACGGTGGAGGAGATCGTGGCGGTCATGCGCCACGCCGCCGACGACCGTCACGGCCAGCGCGTACGAGCGATGATCGTCATCTTGTGGCGCGCCGGGCTGCGCATCCAAGAAGCGCTCGCGCTCGCCGAGCACGATCTCGACTACCGGCGCGGATCGCTGCTCGTGCGCAACGGCAAGGGCGGCCGCCGACGCGAGGTCGGCATGGACGAGTGGGGCTGGGAGCAGCTACGGCCGTGGCTGAACGCCCGGGCGGAGCTGCCGGTCGGGCCGCTGTTCTGCGTCATCGACGGCCCCACCCGCGGGGGACCGTGGTCAGGCGGGGCGGTCCGCTCGGAGTTCCGCCGGCTCGCCGCCCGCGCGGGAGTCAGGCGCCGCTTTGGGCCGCACCAGCTGCGCCACGCACACGCGCTCGAGCTCGCCCGCGAGGGCGTCGCGCTCAACATCATCCAGCGCCAGCTCGGGCACGCCAATCTCGGCACCACGTCGATTTACCTGCAAGGGATCGACCCCGAGGAGATCATCGCCACCGTCCGGACACGCCGCGGGCCGATGATGTCCGCCAGCGCCGGGCTGCGGCTCTGATCGAGAGGCCGGCCACTATGAGCGGGAGCGCCACCCGCTCCCGCTCAGCCCTGGCGAAGCGAGCGCCGGAACGGCCCAACTCAGACGACCGAGCCTCGTCCGCAGCGGGCGTTTGTCGCTCGCCGCCGGAAGCGCTCGCATCCACGCGATTGCGGTAGTGCGGCTTCGCACTCCTCGACACGATCCACTCGCCAAGCGTCGGCGGTTCATCCGGCTAGTGCTCGCCCGCGGCCTGCACGAGCAAGGCGATCTGGACGCGGTTGTCGACATCGAGCTTGTCGAGCAGGCGGGAGACGTGGGCCTTGACCGTGGCGACGGAGAGGTGCAGCGCCGCGGCGATCTCGGCGTTGGTCTCGCCGCGGCCGACGGCGAGGGCGACATCCCGCTCGCGTGGGCTGAGCGTCGCCAGCCGGTCGCGGGCGTGGTCGGTGCGGGCGCCGGCGTCGGAGTCGCCGGCCACCGTGGAGATGAGCCGGCGTGTGACCGCGGGGGAGAGCATGCCGTCGCCGGCGTGGACGAGCTCGATCCCGCGGACGATCTCCGCCGGCGGGGTGTCCTTCAGCAGGAAGCCGGCTGCTCCGGCCTGCAGCGCGCGCAGGACGAGTTCGTCGGCGTCGAACGTCGTGAGCACGAGGACGGCGGGCGGGTCGGGCTGCGTGGCGAGCAGGCGGGTGGCCGCGATTCCGTCGAGCTGCGGCATACGGATGTCCATGAGGACGACGTCGGGGCGGTGCAGGTCGACCGCGCCGAGCACCTCGCGGCCGTCCGCGGCCTCGGCGACTACGTCGAGGTTCGCGGCGCCGGCCAGCATCATCCGCAGCCCGGAGCGCACGAGCGCGTCGTCGTCGACGAGCAGGACGCGGATCATCGTGGCAGGCTCGCACGCAGGACGAACGCGCCGTCGGGGTCGACGCCGTGCTCGAGCGTGCCGCCGGCGAGCGAGACGCGCTCGGCGAGCCCGA
>DATAFH010000149.1:0-11942 GCA_036257565.1 Solirubrobacteraceae bacterium
ATCCAGCGCGGCTCGCCGCCCACCCGCAGGCGCACGGCACGGCGCTCGGCGGCGAGCTGCTCGAGCCAGGCTTCTGCGTCGGAGCCGCGCTGCTTCGCCTCGTCGCGCGTGAGGTCGCCGACGCGGCGCAGCACGTCGTGCATGGCGTCGATGCCGTCGGCGCGGGTGCGCTCGGAGCGGCGCTGGAGGTCGGCCTCGACCTGCTCGAGCGCGGCGAGGTCGATCAGATCGCGCAGCTCCTCCTGGCCGAGCAGCTCGCGCAGCAGGTCGCGGTCGAGCGCGAGGGCGGCGGCGCGGCGTTCGGCGTTCGGCGTGTCGCCCTCGTACATGTAGGTGGCGACGTAGTCGAAGAGCAACGAGGAGGCCAACGGCGAGGCGGTCGGCGTCTCGACCTCCACCAGGCTCCGCTCGCGCGAGTGAAGGGAGCGGAGCAGGTCCTGCAGGCCGGGAACGTCGAGCACGTCGCGCAGGCACTCGCGGTAGGTCTCGAGCACGATCGGGAACTGGGCGTACCGCTTGGCCACCTCGAGCAGCGACTGGCTCTTGAGGCGCTGCTGCCACAGGGGCGTGCGGCGGCCGGGGTACGCACGCGGGATGAGCAGCGCGCGGCCGGCGTTCTCGCGGAAGCGGGCGCCGAACAGCGCCGAGCCGCCGAGCTCGCCGACCACGAGGTCCTCGAGCTCGTCCGGGTCGATCATCACGAGCTCGGCGCCAGGCGGGTCGTCGGCGTCGGGCAGGTGGACGATGATGCCGTCATCGGACCAGATGGCGTCCGACTCGAGGCCGAACGTCTCGCGGATGCGAGCGCTGAGCGCGAGACCCCAGGTGGCGTGCACACGGCCGCCGTACGGGGAGAGGATGCACAGCCGCCAGTCGCCGATCTCGTCGCGGAAGCGCTCGATCACGACCGTGCGGTCGCTGGGGACGACGCGAGTAGCAGCCTGCTGCTCGCGCAGGAACTCGACGAGGTTGCTCGCCGCCAGCGGGTCGAGGTGGTACTCATCCTGCAGCTCCTTGGGGTCCTGGTCGACGGCCCAGCGGGCGAAGGCGCCGATCGCCTCGCCCAGCTCGCGCGGGCGGCCGAGGCTGTCGCCCTTCCAGAACGGCACGGCGGCGGGGACGCCCGGTGCCGGGGTGACGATCACGCGGTCGCGGGTGATCTCCTCGATCCGCCAGCTCGAGGCGCCGAGCAGGAACGTCTGGCCGGCGCGCGCCTCGTACACCATCTCCTCGTCCAGCTCGCCGACGCGGCGGCCGTCGGGAAGGTTGACGGAGAACAGCCCGCGGTCGGGGATCGTGCCCGCGTTCGTGATCGCCAGTGCGCGGGCGCCCTTGCGGGCGCGGATCGTGTTCGCGACGCGGTCCCAGACGATGCGCGCGCGCAGCTCGCCGAACTCCTCCGACGGGTAGCGGCCGTCGAGCATGTCGAGCACGTTCTCGAGCTGGGCGCGGGAGAGCTCGGCGTACGAGTGCGTGCGCGTGACGAGCGCATGCAGGGCGTCGACGCTCAGGCCGTCGTCGGCGGCAGCGGCCATGGCCACGATCTGCTGGGCGAGCACGTCGAGCGGGTTGTGCGGCACGACGGTGGTCTCGATCTCGCCGTTGCGCATGCGCTGGGCGACGACCGCGCACTCGAGCAGGTCGGCGCGGAACTTGGGGAAGATGCGGCCCTTGGAGACGTCGCCGACGTTGTGGCCGGCGCGACCGATGCGCTGCAGGCCGGCGGTGACCGACTTCGGCGACTCCACCTGGAGCACGAGATCGACGGCGCCCATGTCGATGCCGAGCTCGAGGCTCGACGTAGCGACCAGGCACGGCAGCTCGCCGGCCTTGAGCATGTCCTCGACGACCAGCCGCTCCTCGCGCGCGAGCGAGCCGTGGTGGGCGCGGGCGATGCGCTCGTCGGCCAGCTCGTTGAGCCGGAGGGCGAGGCGCTCGGCGCCGCGGCGGTTGTTGACGAAGATCAGCGTCGAGCGGTGCTGCTTGACGAGGTCGAGCAGCTTCGGGTAGATCGCCGGCCAGATCGACTTGCGGGTGGCCTCCTGGCCCGTGCCCTCGAAGGGGTCGAGCGCGGCGTCGCTGTCGGGCTCGACCATCGACTCGACGGGCACGTGGATCTGGAGGTCGAGCGGCTTGCGCACGCCGGTGTCGACGATCGTGCAGTTGCGCTTGGGGCCGACGAGGAAGCGGCCGACCTCCTCGAGCGGGTTCTGCGTGGCCGAGAGCCCGATGCGCTGGACGTCGTTGCTCGCTGCCTCGGCCAGCCGCTCGAGCGTCAGCGCCAGGTGGGCGCCGCGCTTGGTCTGCGCGACGGCGTGGATCTCGTCCACGATCACCTGCTCGACGCCCTCGAAGATCTTGGCCGCCTGGCTCGTGAGCATCAGGTACAGCGACTCGGGGGTGGTGATGAGGATGTCCGGCGGGTGGCGGACCATGTCGCGCCGGTCCTTCTGCGGCGTGTCGCCGGTGCGGATGGCGACCTTCACGTCCGCGCCGATACCGCGGAGCGGCGCGCGGAGGTTCTTCTCCACGTCATAGCTGAGCGCCTTGAGGGGCGACACGTACACGAGCCGCGTCCGCTCGCCTGCCTCGCTTCGCTCGTCACCGGCTTCGCCCCGGGGCTCGGCCACCATCCGGTCGAGCGCCCACAGGAACGCCGCCAGCGTCTTCCCGGAGCCCGTGGGCGCCGAGATCAGGGTGTGCTCTCCGGTCGCGATCGCCGGCCACGCCTGTTCCTGGGCCGGTGTGGGGGCCGCGAAGGCACGTCCGAACCACTCACGAACCTGGGGAGTGAAGGCCGAAAGTGGCACCCAAGACAGGGTACGAGCGGGTGGGCGTCAAACGGTCGTGCTGGCCGCACCTTTCGCCGTCAGACCGCGGCAGGCTCCGCGATCGTGTGCCGCCGGGCGACGGCGATGGCGGTGCCGAGCATCGCGACCACGCCAGCGACGACGAACGCCGTCCGCCAGCTCGCCGCCTCGACGATCATGCCCGCGACGGCCGAGCCGACCGCGATACCGCCCACGAACGCGGTCACGGGCCACGTGTACGCCTCCGTGCGGGCGCCCTCAGGCGCGACCCAGCCCACGAGCTCGTTGCGGGTCGCGAGGAGCGGGGCGATGAACATGCCCGCGGGGATCACGAGCAACGCCATGACCGGCACCGACGGCGCGGCGGCCAGTGGCAGCAGGCCGATCGGCAGCAGCGCCGTGACGACGAGGTGCACGCGATTGAGCGGCGGGCGGTTGGGCAGCGCGCCGTAGACGAGGCCGCCGGCCGCGCTCCCCACCGACCACAGAGCGAGCAGGATGCCCGCGGTGGCCGCGGCGCCGTTGGCGTCGCCGAAGGCCGGCAGGGCGACCTCGCAGATCCCGATGCCGACGCCAGCGGGCAGCGAGGTCAGCACGAGCGTCCGGACGCCCGGCGAGGCGAGCGCGCCCAGGATGCCGGTCCGCGGGCGGTGCGGGTCGGGGCGCATCGCCCGTGATGGCGGCAGCGCCGTGAAGGCGGCGGTGCCGACGACCACGCTGATCGCCGAGATGACGAGTGCGGCCTGCGGCTCCAGGACGGTGGCGACGACGGCGGTGAGCAGCGGCCCGAGCACGAAGATCAGCTCGATCAGCACCGAGTCCAGCGCGTAGGCCGGCTGCACGAGCTCGGGCCGGTCGCGCAGCAGCATCGGCCACATCGAGCGCAGCACGGAGGACGTCGGCGGGATCGCGAAGCCGGCGAGGAGGCCGCAGGCGAACAGCGCGGCGCCCGGAGCACCGGCCTCGGCGCCGACCACCAGCGCACCGAGCGCGCCCGCGTGCACGATCCCGAGCGGGACCAGCACGCGCCGCTGCCCGAACGCGTCCACCAGGCGACCCTGGATCGGCGCGCCGATCCCGCTTCCGGCCGCCAGCGCACCCGCCACCGCCCCGGCGACGGCGAACGATCCGCGCTCCGCCCGCAGGTAGAGCACGATCGCGAGCGCGTTGATGCCGATCGGGAACCGGGCGAGCAGCGTCGCCGCGATCAGCGCCGCGACGTGCGGCACGCGCAGGACGGCGACGTACCGCCTCACGAGCCGGCCAGCTCGCGTGCGCGGCTCAGGACGGCGTCCATCATCGGCGGCGTCAGCTTGCCGGTGAACGTGTTCTGCTGGCTGGGATGGAACGCGCCGAGCAGCGTGAAGCGGCCGTTCTCCGCTTCGGCGCCGTGGGTGAAGCGAGGGAGCGGACGGGGTGCGGCGATGGCCCAGGCGAACGCGCCGAGGCAGACGACGACGCGCGCGCGCTCGAGCAGCCCGAGCTCGCGCTCGAGCCACTCAGCGCAGGTGTCGCGCTCCGAGGGCAGCGGCTTGTTGGCCGGCGGCGCGCACCGCACGGCGGCGGTGATGAAGCAGTCGGTGAGCGAGAGGCCGTCGCCGCGGTGCGTCGCGGTCGGCTGGTTCGCGAAGCCCGTCCGGTGCAATGCGGCGAAGAGGAAGTCGCCGGACCGGTCTCCGGTGAACACGCGGCCCGTGCGGTTGGCGCCGTGGGCCGCCGGAGCCAGGCCCAGAAGCACGACGCGAGCGCGAGGATCGCCGAACCCCGCGATCGGCCGCCCCCAGTAGTCCCAGTCGCGGAACGCCGCCCGCTTCTCGGCCGCCACCTGCTCCCGCCACGCGACCAGCCGCGGGCAGCGGCGGCATTCGACGATCTCCGCCTCGAGCGCCGCGAGGGCGCTCACGGCCGCTCGCCGCCGTCCAGCAGCCCGATCACGAGACGCGCGATGACCGGCTCGAGGTCCCGGATGTCCTCCGGCACGCCGGTGCGGATCTGGCGCGAGGCGAGCTCGACGACGGCGCCCGTGATCGCGTACGCGTCGTGCGGCGAGGCCAGCAGCGGCGTGGCGCCGCGCCCGGCGTCCTCGCGGTTGAGCTCGACGAGGTACTGCGAGACCGCCTCGAGCGCGCGGTCGCGGTGCTCCATCGCCCGCGGCCCGGCGCCCACGATCTCCACCAGCAGCGTCTGCGAGTCGTCCGGGAACTCGGCGAGCGTCTCCAAGAACGCGCCGAGCGTGACCCGCACCCGAGCTCGCGGATCTTCCGCCGCCACCTCGCGGGCCGCCTCCCGCATGACGTTCAGGACGTCGCGCGTCCCGACGTCGAACAGCGCGATGATGCAGTCCTCCTTGTTGCCGAAGTGCTCGTAGAACGTCGCCTTCGACATGCCGGCTTCGCGGGCGATCGCCTCGGCGGTGGCGTCGGCGTAGCCGATCCGCGCGAACACGGCCGACGCCGCTGCGAACAGCCGTCCGCGCTGCCGTGTCTGGCGCACCTCCAGCGGCGGGGCGTGGCGCCCACGCGGCACCGTCGGACGTTCCTGCACCGGCCCGATACTAGGATCACTTCGCGATGAAGGCCGCAGTCACCCTCGCCGTCGCCTCGGTCCTTGCGCTCACGGGCTGCGGTGCCCAGACCCAGCAGTCGTCGGTCGACACCTTCCAGGGGGCCGAGCGCGAGGTCGCGCAGAAGGTCGAGGACCTCCAGGAGGCGGGCAAGAGCCGCGAGCCGGAGAACATCTGCTCGGACATCCTCGCCGCCAGCCTCGTCGACGACCTGAAGGCCGCCGGCACGGATTGCCAGGACGAGATGAGCAAGGCGATCGACGACGCCGACGACTACGAGCTCGAGGTCCTCGACGTCACGATCAACGGCAGCAGCGCGACGGCCCGCGTGCGCCAGGGCGACGACGGCCCGACCGAGACGATGCAGTTCACGCGCGAGGGCGGCCAGTGGCGGGCGACCTCGCTCTCGAGCTCGAGCGGCAGCTAGCTCAGCGCGCGACCGTACTGGCGCTCGTAGTACGCGCGGTAGTCGCCTGAGCGGATCGGCTCCCACCAGGGCCGGTTCTCCCGGTACCAGGCGACCGTGCGCTCGAGCCCGTCGGCGAACCGCACCCGCGCCTCCCAGCCGAGCCCTCGCACCTTCTCGGAGCCGAGCGAGTAGCGGCGGTCATGGCCCGGGCGGTCGGTAACGTACTCGATCAGCGACTCGTCGGCGCCCGTGTGCTCGATGATCCGCTTGACGACCTCGAGATTTGGTGCCTCGTCCGGGCCGCCGACGTTGTAGACCTCGCCGGGCTCGCCGCGCTCGAGCACGGTGCCGATCCCGTGCGCAAAGTCCTCCACGTAGATCCAGTTGCGCACCTGCATGCCGTCGCCGTAGACCGGCAGGGGATCGCCGTGCATGGCGTTGAGCACCATCAGCGGGATCAACTTCTCGGGGTACTGGTAGGGCCCGTAGTTGTTCGAGCCGCGGCAGATGAGCGCCTCGAGCCCGAACGTGTGGCGGTACGAGGCGACGAGCAGGTCGGCGCCCGCCTTGCTCGCCGAGTACGGCGATGACGGCTGGAGCGGCGACTCCTCGGTGAACGAGCCCTCCTCGATCGAGCCGTACACCTCGTCGGTGGAGACCTGCACGTAGCGCAGCGAGCGCTCGCGGGCGGCCTCGAGCAGCGTGTAGGTGCCGAGCGCGTGCGTGGTGACGAACGCGTCCGGCTCGGCGATCGAGCGGTCGACGTGAGTCTCGGCGGCGAAGTTGACGATCGCGTCGGCGCCCTCGACGGCCTCGGCTACGGCCGCCGGATCCTCGATGCCGCCGACCACGAGCCGGACGTCGAGCCCTTCGAGGTTCTCCCGCCGGCCCGCGTACGTGAGCTTGTCGAGCACCGTGACCTCGTCGCCCTGGTCGGCGAGCCGGAGGCGGACGAAGTTCGAGCCGATGAAGCCGGCGCCGCCGCAGACGAGCAGTCTCAAAGGGTGACCTCCACACGAGCGAGATGGGCGCGCAGTCCTTCGCGCCAATGGGGCAGGACGGGGGTGTCGGGACGCGTCGAAGCGAGCACCGAGAACGCGGGACGGGGAGCCGGGCGGCCGAGCTGGGCCGTGCTCTGGGGCAGCACGTGGCACTCGGTGCCGGTCTCCTCGAACGTCGCCTGGGCGAGCTCGAACCACGAGCAGCGGCCGCCGGCCGTGGCGTGCAGCACGCCGGTCAGGCGGCGCTCGGCGACCGTGACGAGGCCCTCGGCGAGATGGCCGGTGTAGGTCGGCGACCCGACCTGGTCGTTTACCACGCGCACCACGTCGCGCTCCCCCCCGAGCCGCCGCATGGTGTCGACGAAGTTGCGGCCGTGCGGGCCGAAGACCCAGGCCGTGCGCACGATCGCGTGCTGGCCGCCGGCGGCCGCGACGGCGCGCTCGCCCGCCAGCTTGGACCGCCCGTAGGCGGACGCGGGGGCGGTCGGCGCGTCCTCCGGGTACGGGTCGTGCGCCTGACCGTCGAAGACGTAGTCGGTCGAGACGTGCACGAGCAGCGCCCCCGCGTCAGCCGCGGCGGCGGCCAGGTGACCGGCGCCGTCGCCGTTGACGGCGGTCGCGGCGGCCTCGTCGGCCTCCGCGCCGTCGACGTCGGTCCAGGCGGCACAGTTGACGACGGCGTCGGGTCGCGCGTCGAGCACGGCGGCGCGGACCGCGGCGGCGTCGGTGATGTCGAGCTCGGCCCGGGCCACGGCGCCGACCTCGTGGCCGGCGTTCTGCGCCGCCGCCACGACGTCACGGCCCAGCATGCCCGCGGCCCCCGTCACAAGGAGGCGCATGGCCCCAATGAATAGCGCACGATCGCTCCTTCAACCCACCCGAAGGGCCAGCGCGAGCTCGAACCGGGCCTCGGGATCCTCGAGCCGGGTGCCGAACAGCTCGCGCAGCTGACGGATGCGGTAGCGCACGGTCTGCGGGTGCACGCCGAGCTCGGCGGCCACAGCCTGGACCTGGCCGGGCCGGTCGAGCCACGCCCGCAGCGTCTCGGTCAGGCGCGCCCGCGGGCCGTCGGCCAGCGTGGCGAGCGGCGCGAGGCGGGAGGCGGCGAGCGCGGCCGCGAGGTCGCGGTCGGCCGCGAGCAGGAGCGTGGCCAGATGGTCCTCGGCGACCACCAGGCCGCCCGGCGCGCGCCCCGCGGCCGCGAGCCGGAACGCCGCGGCGGCCCGCCGCAGGCTCTCCGCGGCGCGCGCCCAGTCGACGGTCGGCCCGAGCGCGACCGGATCGTCGGGATCGAGCTGCGCGATGAGCTGCTTGCGGCGCCCGGGGGCGTCGGGGTCGGGGAGCCAGACGCACGCGAGGCCGCCCGCGGCGCCGCCGATCGCAGCCCCGCCGAGCCGCCGCGCGAGCCGGACGCCGGCGGCCTCGACCATCTCCTCGCCTGGCACGGCCTCGCCGCGTCCGGGCGGCTCGCCCTGCGCGTCCGCTCCCGCCGCGGTCTCGGCCTCCGCGCAGACGAGGGCAGCGACCCGGCGCGGCAGCGGCCAGGCGGCCGCCTGGGCGGCCGTGCGGACCGACTCCTGGGTCGCGGGCGGGTGCTGGGCGAGCAGCCGCACGAGCCGCCGCCGCCGCCGCTGGCTCTCGCCCGCCGCGGCCGACTGCTCCTCGGCGTACCCGTCGGCCGACTCGGCGGAGATCTCATCGATGTAGGCGAAGATGGCCTCGCCGAGCGAGTACAGGACCTCGGGCGAGAGCCCGGCCGCCGTTCCGGCCTCGACGAACCGCCGCCAGGCGAGCCGCGCGCCCACCCGGTAGGCGGCGAGCAGCGCGTCGAGGCTGCGGCCGGCGTGGAACTCGCCGCGCCCCAGGTTCACGTATGTGTCGCGCGCCCGCCGGGCGTCGGACCGCGGGTCGGCGACCATGTCCATGAAGCGGTTGAGGGCGACCTCGACGCCCATGCGCACGAGCTGCCCGAACGTTCCCTCCATCGCGCGCGCGTAGTCGGGCACCTCGAGCGAGATTGCGGCGATCATCTCGTCGGCAAGGCCAGGCAGCGCCGGGCGCAGCACGTCCGCCGCCTCGGGCGGCACGGCCGCGAAGGACGCATGGGGCGTCGTCATTTGTCACGAGGCTACAGCACGGCACCGGTCCAACAGGGCGCAAGCCGGATGATTGCGCGCTCGCCTGCGGGTAGGACTCAACCGCCCAGCACGGCCTGCGCTGGTGGGAGGTGGACCCCACGGCGTGGCTGATCGGCATGCGGCGGCTCAAGCTCGCGTGGAACGTGGTGCAGATCTCGCCCGAGCGCCAGCAGCAGAAGCTCACGAAACCGGCATAACCCGGCAGAACCGTGCTATAACCGGCACGGCATGCTCACCGCAGAACGCCGCCAGGCCATCCTCGGCCGCCTCGAGCGCGACGGCAAGGTCGTCGCCTCAGAGCTCGTGGCGGCGCTCGGCGTGTCCGAGGACACCGTGCGGCGCGACCTGCGTGAGCTCGCCGCCGGCGGGCTCGTCCAACGGGTGCACGGCGGCGCGCTGCCGCCCGCTTCCGCCGCCTCGTTCGACCAGCGCCTGCACATGGCGCCGGAAGCCAAGGCCCACCTCGCCGAGGCGGCCCTGCCGCTACTCGAGGGAGCGAGCGTGATCGTACTCGACGGCGGGACGACCGCGCTCGAGCTCGCGCGCCGCCTCCCCGCCGACCGCGACTGCACGGTCCTCACCAACGCCCCTCCGGTCGCCGTCGCGCTCGCCGGACACCCGCGCGCCGAGGTCGTCCTGATCGGGGGCCGCCTGCTCAAGGACTCGCAGGTCACCGTCGGCGCCGCCACGGTCGACGCGCTGCGCCAGGTGCGCGCTGACGCGTGCGTGCTCGGCGTCTGCAGCCTGCATCCCGAGTTCGGCGTCACGGTCATCCACCACGACGAGGCGCATGTCAAGCGTGCGATGGTCGCCGCGTCCGGCGAGGTGATCGCGCTCGCCACCGCCGACAAGCTGGGCACCGCGAGCCCGTGGCTCGTCGCCCCACTCGCCGCCGTGACCCACCTCGTGACCGACGCCGAGGACACCGCGGAGTACGCCGCAACCGGACTCAACGTCGTGCATGCATGACGCCGCGCATTGCCACCTTCGGCGTGTTCTTCGTCAACGGCGCCATCGTTGGCACGTGGATCGCCCACATCCCGTGGGTCAGCGACCGCTTCGACTTCTCCAAGAGCACACTCGGCCTCGTGCTGCTCACGATGGCGATCGGCGTGCTCGTTGCGCTGCCGATCATGGGCCAGGCGATCGTGCGGCTCGGTAGCGCGCGGGCGGTGCGCCTCACCGCTATCGCCTGCGCCGTGGTCCTGCCGCTGCCGCTGCTGGCGCCCGAGCCGTGGCTCCTGCCGCTGGCGCTCGTCGTGCTCGGCGCGGGCAGCGGATCGATGGACGTGTCGATGAACGCGCACGGCGTCGCCGTCGAGCGCGGGCTCGGGCGGCCGGTGATGTCCTCGCTGCACGCGGGCTGGAGCTTCGGTGGCGTGGCCGGCGCCGGGCTGGTGGCGATCAGCGGCGCCGCCGGGCTCGACCCGCGGGTGGAGACCCTGCTCGCCACGGGCCTGTTCCTGCTGCTCGTCGCCTTCTGCCTGCGCCACCTCGGCGAGGGCTCGGAGACCGTGGAGGCGCCGCCCGGCTTCGTGCGGCCGTCCCGTTCAGTGATGTTGCTTGCCGCTCTGTGCCTGGTGATCATGGTCACCGAGGGCGCGATGGGCGACTGGGGCGGGCTCTATCTGACGCGTGACCTCGGGACCACGACGTCCGTCGCCGCGCTCGCCTTCACCACGTTCTCCGGCGGCATGATGGCCGGGCGCGTGTTCGGCGACCGGCTCAACCGCCGGCTCGGCGCGGCCACGCTGATGCGCTGGGGGACCGCGCTGGCCGCGATCGCCCTCGGCGGCATGCTGCTCGCCGGCTCCGTGCCGGTGGCCATCGCGGGCTTCTTCCTCGTCGGCATCGGCGTCGCCAACGGCGTCCCGATCGTGTTCAGCGCCGCCGGCCACGCTCCCGGCAGCGAGTCGGCCCCGAACATCGCCGCGGTCAGCTCGATGGGTTCGATCGGCTTCCTCGCCGGCCCGCCGTTCATCGGCTTCCTGGCCGACGCGACGTCGCTGCCGCTGGCCCTCGGCTCGCTGTGCATCGCGCTGGCGGGCGTCGTGCTCGCCGCGCGCGCCGTCGGCGCCGGCGAGGTCGGGCCTGCGATGGCCGAGCCGGCCCCGGTGCGATGAGGTACGTCCTCTCCGACCTCGACGGCGTGCTCGTCGACTCCGGCGAGGCGGTCGAGCGCGTGTGGCGCGAATGGGCGCTCGACCGCGGCGTCGATCCCGACGCCGTCGCCCGCGCGAGCCACGGCGTCCCGGCCCGTGGCGTGCTCGAGCAGGTGGCACCCCACCTGTTGACGGACGCCGAGGTCGAGTACATCGACGCCCTGCACGCCGCCACCGGCGGCGACGCGCTGCCGGGCGCGGCCGAGCTCCTGGACGGGGCGCCGGCGGGGCGCCTTGCGGTCGTGACCTCCTGCAGCCCGCCGCTGGCGGCCGCGCGGCTCAAAGCGGCCGGGCTTCCGACGCCCGACACGCTCATCACGTCCGACATGACGGCGCGCGGGAAGCCGCACCCCGACCCGTACCTCGCGGGCGCCGCGGCGCTCGGTGCCGATCCCGCGGACTGCCTGGTCATCGAGGACGCTCCCGCGGGAGTGTCGGCGGCGCGTGCCGCCGGAGCGGCCGTATGGGCGGTCACGACGACCCACGCCCGGGACGACCTCAGCGAAGCGGACGAGATCTTCGACGACCTCAGGGAAATCGTATGCGGCCTACTCGCACCCGCAAGCTCGTGCGAGCGCCATGACTAGCTAGAGGATCCCGATCTCCGATTGGTCGCCGACCATGAAGCGGTAGGCGCGCGGCTGGCGATCCCCGCGCGAGATCGCGACGTCGCGTCCCAGCAGCGAGGACTCCATGCGCCCGTCCAGCCCGCGCACGGACGAGCCCTCGAGCAGGATCGAGTGCTCGACCTCGGCCCGCTCGATCACGCAGTTGCGCCCCACGGCGGTGTAGGGCCCGATGTAGGCGTCGCGCACCACGGCGCCCGCGCCGATGATCGCCGGCCCGCGGACCGTGGCGT
>DATAFH010000150.1:0-18078 GCA_036257565.1 Solirubrobacteraceae bacterium
ATCGCCCAGATCGCGCACCTCCCGCAGCTCGCTGAGCTCGCAGACCGCTTCACGGTCGCGGCCGTGGCGGATCCACGGCAGGGAGTCCGCGAGGCCGTTGCCCAGCGCCACGGCATCGCCGCGGCCTTTCCCGATCTCGGCGAGCTGCTCGCAGGCGAGCGTGTCGACGCTCTCCTCGTGTGCACCCCGAGCGAGATGCACGCCCCGATGACGCTCGAGGCGCTCGCCGCCGGCGTCCACGTGCTGGTCGAGAAGCCGTTGTGCGAGACCGTCCAGGACGCCGGCCGGATCGCGGCGGCGCGCGATCGCGCGGGGGTCGTGGTCCAGGTCGGCTACATGAAGCGCTTCGATCCCGCCTACGAGGCGCTCCTCGCCGAGCTGGACGGGGCGCCAGCCGAGCTGCTTCACATCGCCGGGGCGACATACGACCCCGGCTTGGCGGCCGCCTTCGGGCATGACGCGCCGCCCGGTCCGGTCGACGTGCGATCGGACGTCTTCCTCGGCGCGCTCATTCATGACGTGAACCTCGTGCACGGCATCCTCGATCGCCTTGGCATCCCGTACCCCGGCCGTGTGGTGGACGCCTTCGCCACCGCGGACGGCGCCGCCGCGGGCGGCACGGTCGCTCTACACGCCGGCGTCCGGTGGTCGCAGGTCTGGCTGCGCGTCGACGGCCTCGGAGACTTTCGCGAGCGCCTGGTCCTCTACGGCGCGCGTGACCTGCGCGAGCTCGAGTTCCCGGCGCCGTATCTCGCTCACGCGCCGACGGCGTATCGCTGCAGCGCCGCGGAGAACGGCGGGAACGTGACACGCACGTTCCGGTCGTGGCGGGAGGCGTACCGCCGGCAGCTCGAGCACTTCCACGGATGCATCGTCGACGGCGCGCCGTGCCGGACGCCGCCCGAGCAGGCGCGCGCCGACATCGCGCTCCTGACGGCCATGCATGGGCTGGTCGCATGAGCCGCATCGCGATCATCACGGGCTCGGACTCGGGCATCGGCCGCGCGACGGCGCTCGCCCTTGCCGAGCGCGGCTGCGACCTCGGGATCACCTGGCACACCGACTCCGCCGGCGCGGCGGAAACGGCGGAGGGCGTCGCGGCATGCGGGCGCCGCGCCGAGGTCGCGCGGCTGGATCTGACGGCAGGCCCGGGCGCGGTCGTCGATGCCCTCGCCGAGGCCCTCGGCGGCATCGACGTGCTGGTCAACAATGCAGGCGCCAACCATCGCGCGCCGGTGCTCGAGGACACCGCTGACGGCTGGCGGCGCGCGCTCGAGGTGAACCTCACCGGTCCGGTTCTGTGCGCCCAGGCGGCGGCGCGGCGGATGGTGGCCGCCGGGCACGGCGGCCGCATCGTCAACGTGACGTCGGTGCACGAGCGCGAGCCACTGGCGCAGGCCGCTGCCTACAGCGCGGCCAAGGCGGGGCTCGGCATGGCGACCCGGGTGATGGCACTCGAGCTCGCCGTCCACGGCATCACCGTCAACGCGGTCGCCCCGGGTCACATCGCCACGCCGATGACCGGCAAGGCCGGCGTCGACCCGGCGTCGGTCACGCTCCCCGAGATCCCGCTCGGTCGCCCGGGGGGTCCCGCCGAGGTGGCCGACGTCGTGGCGTTCCTCGCCGGGCCGGAGGCCGCGTACATCACCGGGGCCTCGGTGCTCGTCGACGGCGGCCTCCTCCTCGCCTCGTGCCTCCCGCTGCAGCGCGCTGTCGAAGGCAGTCCCTCGCCGAGTGAGTGACGGCCTTGCCGGTTGCCCGGTGAGAGAACGAGTGATCCAATCACCGTATGCCGCACGCGGCAGCTGTGAGGGCCGCGCCGCGGCGCGGGGATGCGCGAATGCGAGGGGAGAGGATGCAGATGCAGCGAGCACCGGACTCGACACGGCGCCAGTTCCTGCGCCGCTCTGCGGCCGCCGGGGTGGTCGTGGCGTCAGGCGGTTCGGTTCTCGCGTGTGGCGGCGGGGACGACGCTCCTGCCGCGCCTGCCGCTCTCCACGGCGGCAAGATCCGCTTCCTCACGGGTCCGCTGGCGGCTGACGATCTCAAGATCCAGCGGGACTACGCGAAGGCGTTCGAGCGCGGCCAGCCGAAGATCGACGTCGGGGTGTCGCTGTTCGACTGGGGCAGCATGGTCCCGCAGCTCACGACGGCATACGCGGGCGACCGGCCGCCCGACCTGCTCCACATGAGCGACTCGTTCTGGGCGAAGCTCGCCAGCCAGGGAGCGTTCCTTGACGTCACGGACTACGTCAACTCGGAGGGTTATGCCGCCACCCGCGAGGCCGTGCCGGAGCGGTACTGGGACGCCCTCACGTACCAGGACAAGATCTGGGGCGTCCCGTGGCTCACCGGGGTCTATTCCGCCATCTACGTGAACAAGGACCTGATGGCGAAGGCAGGCGTCGACGACTGGAGCTCTTCGTACGACGCGATGCGCGAGGCGGCCCGCGCTACGACCGAGGGCAAGACGTACGGCTACGCGGTGGCGACGACGTTCACCGACTTCGCCTACCAGGAGCTCATGAACTACGTCTTCAACTCGGGCGCCGACTTCCTCGACGAGGAGGGCAGGACCGGTGCGCTCGACACGCCCGAGGCGGCGGAGGCGATGGAGTTCCTGCGCGTCCTCCACGTCGATGACAAGGTCACGCCGCCTCCAGGGCAGTACGACCGGGCGGGCCAGGAGGCGTTGTTTCGTGCCGGCCGGGTGGCGATGTACCACAGCGGCGGCAACGCCGCGCTCATCACCGGGTCGGCCGAGGGCAAGACGCTGCCGTTCGATTGGGACGTGTACGCGGTCCCGCCTGGACCCAAGGGCAACTACGTCGTGGTCGGGCTCGAGTCGTTCCACATCGCCTCGCGGTCGAAGCACCCGGCCGAGGCCTTCGAGTACGCCAAGTACCTCACGACGCCGGACAAGATCATCGAGTACGACCGCTTGCTGGACGGCGTGCTGCAGCCGTGCCGGACCGACGTCGCCGATCGCATCTACCCGGCCGGCGAGAAGTGGGAGGTGCCGCAGAAGCTGTTCGACGAGTTCCACCCGAAGGGCCGGGCGGTCCGCGGCGTGCCGAAGATGATCGACGCGCTGCGGGTGTTCACCGAGGAGTTCGAGGCCATGGTGCGCGGTCGCAAGGACGGCGCCGCGATGGTCCGCGACGCGAACGCGAAGATCGACGAGCTGGCCTCCGCGTGACGGAGCTGCAGACGGCCAGACGACGTCACACGCTGCGCCGGAACGCGGTCGCCCTGGCTTTCCTGGCGCCGTCCCTGCTGGCCTTCTCGGCGTTCCTTCTCTTCCCCGTGGTGTGGGTCGTGCGGCAGTCGTTCCTGGCGGGCGGCGTGCTCGGGCCGGCTCGCTGGGTGGGACTGGAGAACTGGACGCAGGCGCTCTCGGACCCGACGCTCACCCGCAGCCTCCGCAACACCGTCGTCTACACGGCGATGGTGGTGCCGGTGACGCTCGTCCTCGCCCTCGGCCTCGCGCTCCTCCTCCGGCGCGTACGCCGGGGCGGGGTCGTCGTGCGCACCGTCGTCTACCTGCCGTCGTTGGCTCCCGTCGTCCTCGCGGCGCTCATCTGGGTCTTCATGGTGCAGCCCGACTTCGGGCTGTTGAACGTCGTCAACCGCGCGCTCGGGATCGCGCCGCTCAACCTCCTCGGCGACGAGCGGCTCGCGCTGCCCACGATCGCCGGCCTCGACGTCTGGCGCGGCTTCGGGTTCTGGGCGATCCTCCTGCTCGCGGCACTCCTCGCGGTGCCGCCCGAGCTCTACCAGGCGGCAGCTCTCGACGGCGCCTCTCCGGCGCGGCGCTTCTGGCACGTGACGCTGCCGTCGATCCGCCCCGTGCTCGCGGTCGCCGCGCTGCTGGCCGTCGTCTTGAGCATGCAGGTCTTCGACTCCGTCTACATCCTCACCAACGGCGGGCCCAGCGGGTCGACGCGCACGGCCGTCTTCTACATCTACACGAGCGTCTTCGAGACCGGGAACCCGGGCTACGGCGCGGTGCTCAGCCTCATCCTCCTCGTCTGCATCGTCGCGCTCACGCTGGCGATGGCGCAGATCGCGCGACGCGTCGGCCGGGCGGGCGCATGAGGCGTGCGGCCGTCGCGCTCTTCTGCCTGGTCGCGCTGGCGCCGTTCCTCTACGTCCTGTCGACGTCGCTCAAGCAGACCCGCGTCCTGTTCGATTATCCGCCCGACTGGATCCCGAACGATCCGTACGGCGGCAACTACACGAAGCTCCTCACGGACTATCCGTTCGTCCGCTGGGTGTTCAACACGCTGTTGGTGGCCGGCGTCGTCACAGCGGTCAAGCTGTGCATCGACTCCATGGCCGCGTACGCGCTGACGCGCATGCGGTTCGCGGGCCGGCGGGTGGTCCTTGGGGCGATGGTGGCGACGATCATGATCCCGCCTGCCCTCCTGATCATCCCGCTCTTCTTCATCGTGCGCGACGCCGGGTTGCTCGACACGTACTGGGCGCTGATCCTGCCGGCGCTCGCCAACCCGGTCGGAGTGCTGATCCTGCGGGCGTTCATCCAGGCCGTCCCCGAGGAGCTCGAGCACGCCGCGCGGGTCGACAACGCGAACGCGTGGCAGGTCTACCGGCACGTGATCCTGCCGGCCATCCGGCCCGGGCTCGTGGTCGTCGCGAGCTACGTCTTCCTCGTCCAGTACGTGGACTTCGTCTGGCCTCTCGTCGCCACGCAGTCCGACTCGAAGCTGCTCGTGTCGACCGGCCTGGCCACCCTCAAGCCCCGCACGATCAACGTGGACTGGGGCCTGACGAGCGCCGGCTGTGTGCTCAGCATGGTCCCCATCACGGTCGTGTTCCTCGTGTTCCAGCGTCAGCTCGTGGGGCGGTCGCTGGTCGCGGGGCTGAAGGGATGAGCGGCTGATGGCCGGTGTGCGGCTGAGCGGCGTGACACGGCGGTACGCGCGGGACGAGCCGGCCGCCGTCGATGCGGTGTCGCTGGAGATCGCTGACGGCGAGCTGTTCGTGCTCCTCGGCCCGTCGGGCTGCGGCAAGAGCACGCTGCTCAAGCTCATCGGCGGGCTGGAGGAGCCCGACGAGGGCGAGATCCACATCGGCGAGCGGCTCGTGAACTACGTCAGCCCCGGCCGGCGCGACGTGGCGATGGTGTTCCAGAGCTACGCGCTCTACCCCCACATGACCGCGCGCGAGAACATCCGCTTTCCGCTCAAGATGCGCAAGGTCGCCCGCGCCGAGGCCGACGATGCGGTCGAGCGCGCGGCCGGAGTGCTCGATCTCGGCGCCCTGCTGCACCGTAAGGTCGACGCGCTGTCGGGCGGGCAGCGCCAGCGCGTCGCCGTCGCTCGGGCGATCGTCCGGGACCCGGCCGTCCTGCTCATGGACGAGCCGCTCTCCAACCTCGACGCGCTGCTGCGGATGCAGACCCGCGAGGAGCTGCTGCGGGTGCATCGCTCGGTGCCCGGCACGATCGTGTACGTCACGCACGACCAGGTCGAGGCGATGACCATGGGCGATCGCATCGGCGTGATGGATCGTGGGAGGCTCGTACAGGTCGCCACCCCGCTCGAGGTCTACGGACGACCGGCAAACCGCTTCGTGGCCGGCTTCGTGGGGACGCCGCCGATGTCGTTCGTGGATGGCGAGCTGACGCCCGAGGGCGGCTTCCGCGCCGAGGGCATCGACCTCGCACTGCCGCGCGAGCTCGCCCGGGCCGCGCTACGCGGCGGCGAGGACCGTGAGGGCTGGTCGCTCGGCGTGCGGCCGGAGGCGGTCCAGGTCACGAGCCTGAACGGCGGTCCGCCGGCCGGCTGGACCGTGGAGGCGGTCGAGCACCTCGGCGCCGACAGCATCGTCGGCCTGCGACACGGCCGCTCGTTCCTGCGCTCGCGACTTGGCTTCGGTGCCACGGTGACGCCCGGCAGCGCCGTCGGCGTCTGGCTGCCGGCCGAGGGGATACACCTGTTCGACGCCCACGGTCGGAACGTCCTGGCATGACCGCGTACGACCCGCGGGGCGGTTTGTATGTCGGCGGCGCGGACTTCGGCGTCCCGGCCGGGACGCCGCCGGCGATGACGCCCGCCGAGCTGGAGGAGCTCGTGCGCTTCGAGCATCCCGCCAAGCTGCTGGCCGTCGCGGAGCTGCCGGGCGCTGCGGCAGTGGACGGGGCGGCCGCCTACCGCACCGACTCCGGCACCGTGCGCGCGCTGCGGCGCGGCTTGCGGACGCAGGTCGCCGCGGCGGCCCGCGAACTGCTCGCGGAGGGCGTCGGCGGACGGCTCCCGGTGCCGCCCGGCGCGACGATCGTGGCCCTCGGCGACTCGATCACGGACGACCTGCTGTCGTGGGCCGAGATCCTTCGCGAGTGGCTGGCGCGGGCGCGGCCGGACGACGCGATCGCGGTCGTCAACGCGGGCGTGTCGGGCGACACGACGGCCGACGCGCTGCGGCGACTCCACGGCGTCGCCGCCTGCCGTCCCGAGCTGGTGGTCACGATGCTCGGCACGAACGACTGCCAGCGCCACGGCCCTGCCGGCGCGCAGATCGCGGCGCCCGACGAGTCGGCACGTCACCTCGCGGCGGTCGCCGACTGGCTGCGGGGCACCGGCGCGCGACTCGCGTGGATCACACCGCCGCCGGTGATCGAGGAGCGCCTCGCTCGGGCCGTGGGGGCGCGGCCGTTCACGCTCCGGGACGCCGACGTCCGAGCCGTGGCGCGCGCGGTCCACGCGCTCGGTGATCCGGTGGTCGACCTGCACGAGCTGTTCGGGGATCCGCCGGCCGGCCACCTGCTGATGGCGGACGGCGTCCATCCGACGCTCGCCGGTCAGCTCGCCATTGCTCGCGCCGTGCTCGCGGCGCTCGGCTCCGGCCAGGACGCGACGGCCTCGTCGGCCTCGCCCCAGACCCAGAGGGGCGCCGGGAAGCCGTAGACCCCGCCGAGGTCGAGCAGCAGCGCCTGATCGGCGTTGCCGGCCAGGAGGTCTGCCGCCGCAGCCGGAGTCACCGGCTGTCGCCCGGCCAGTCGCAGGCCGGCCTGGAAGGCCTCGCCGTCGAACCCCGAGGTCGAGACGGTGCGCGCGGCGATCTCGCGTACGAGCTCGCTGGGGAGCGGGCCTGGGACGCCGAGCAGGCCGTGCGTGCGCTCGGCGAGGATGACTCCGGCCAGGTGGGCGCGGCGCCGCGCCCACCCGGTGTCGGCTCCGACGCCGTGCTGCAGGAACGCCGCCACATGCTCGGTCACCAGGACCGCCGCCTCGGGGTTTGCCGGGTTGTGCCAGCGCATCATGTCCCAGCCGTTGGTCGAGACCGACAGCGCGGCGTCGAGCGCGGGATAGGCGCGGGAGACGTTCCACCAGCCCCATTCGTGCGCGCCGGGCTGGCCGAAGTGGCGGTCTGGCAGGCCCAGGTTGCCGAGGATTGCGACCAGGCCCGTCCACCAGCCGCCCGGCGAGATGTCGGCGCTCATGGAGACCTGCGGCGTGAGCATGCGGGTGACGCTCTCGGGCGCGAGCAGCCCGCCGCCGCGGCGGCGCAGCGCGCTGAGCAGGCGCACGTGTTCGCCGGGCGTCGTCATGAGTCCGTTCGCGGGATGGTCCGCCGAGCGCAGCCACGGAGTGGGGATCCGCAGGTCGCGGAAGCACGCGTAGCCCGTCGAGAGGCCATCCGGACGTCCGCCGGCGAAGTCCGAGAGGAAGCTCCACTGCATGCCTAGCGGCTCGAGGATCCGCCGGGAGAAGTGGTCCGCGAGCGATGCGCCGGCCTGGCTGTGGCGCTCCGCGATCAGCCCGAGGATCGAGATCCCCAGGTTCGCGTACTGGTAGCGCTCCCCGACGCGCGCCGTCCACCGCGGCACGCGGCCGGCGTACTCCTGGCCACGAAGCGAGCTCAGGCGCCCCCGAACGTGCTCGTCGAGCGGCGGCGGATCGTGCAGGCTGCACGCCGTCGTATCGACGCCGAGCCCGCTGCGGAAGGTGAGCAGGTCGTACACGCTCACGGCGCGCGCCCCGAGCGGGTTCGTGCAGTCGACGTCGTCGAGCAGGCTGTTCACCGGGTCGTGGAGGCCGACGATGCCCTCCTCGACGAGCTGGAGGATCGCGACCGCGGTGTACAGCTTCGTCATCGAGCCGCCTGGGAACAGCGTCGAGGTCGACATCGGGCGTCGCGCGGCCAGGTCCGCCCACCCGTAGGCACGCTCGAGCGTCTCGCCGCGGTGCTCGACGGCGAGGCTCAGGCCCGGTGCCCCGGTGATCCGGAGCACCTGCGGAACGAAAGCGTCGAGCGCGTCGGCGAGGCGGTCGAGCATGCCGACCAAGGCTGCGCGCCGGAGGCGCCGTCCGCCATCGTCCCCACGGACGACGCCACGGATGAGCTGCCTCGTCTTAGAGGGGGGCCTGCAGCGAGGCCTCGAGGATGTCGAGGCCCTCGTTGAGCTCGGCCGGCTCGATCGTCAGCGGCGGGAGCAGCCGGATGACGTTGCCGTTGACGCCGCAGGAGAGCAGGAGCAGGCCGCGCTCGCGTGCCGCGGCCACCGTGGCGGTCACGCGGTCGGCCGCCGGCGTGCGCGACTCGTCGTCGGTCACGAGCTCGAGCGCCAGCATCGGGCCGAGCCCGCGCACGTCGCCCGCGATGTCGAACGTCTCGAGTCGCTCGCGGATCGTGCGCCCCAGCTCGTCGGCGCGCTCGCGGAAGCCGGGGGCCGCCATCGTGTCGAGCACGACGCTCGCGGCGGCGCACGCGACCGGATTGCCGCCGAAGGTCCCGCCGAGGCCGCCGGCCTGGGGGGCGTCCATGAGCTCGGGGCGGCCGGTGACGCCGGCGAGGGGGAGGCCGCCGCCGAGCGACTTGCCGGAGACGAGGAGGTCGGGCTCGACGCCGTAGTGCTCGATCGCCCACACCGGACCGGTGCGGCCCACGCCGGCCTGCACCTCGTCGTCGACGTAGAGGATCCCGTGGTCCTCGCAGACCTCCTTGAGCCGCGCCGGGAAGTCGAGCGGCATCGGCACGAAGCCGCCCTCACCCTGCACGGGCTCGAGCACGACGCAGGCGACGCTGTCCGGGTCGACGTCGCCCTTGAACAGCGCGAGCAGGCCCATGATCGCGTCCTCGGTGGTCACGCCGCGGTAGTCGTACGGCGCGGGCGCGCGGTAGACCTCCGGCGCGAACGGGCCGAACCCGCGCTTGTAGGGGACGACCTTGCTGGTGAGCGTCATCGTGAGCAGCGTCCGCCCGTGGAACGCGCGGTCGAACGTGATGACCGCCGGGCGGCCGGTCGCGGCGCGGGCGATCTTGACCGCGTTCTCCACGGCCTCGGCGCCCGAGTTGACGAGCACGCTCTTGTACTCGCCGCCGCTGCTCCCCGGATAGAGGTCCGACAGCCGGCGGCAGACCTCGACGTACGGCTCGTACATGCCGACCATGAAGCACTGGTGCAGGTAGCGGTCGACCTGCTCGTGGATCGCGCGGACGACGTCGGACGGCCCGTGGCCGAGGTTCTGGCACGCGATCCCGCCCGCGAAGTCGATGTAGGAGCGGCCGTCGTCGCTCTCGACCCGGGCGCCCTGGGCGCCCACCACGACGATCGGCGGGGTGCTCACGGCCGCGGACACGAACCTCGCGCGCGCGTCGCGTACGTCCACGTGCTGGGCGGCATCCACTGAGATCGTCATGGTGACAGGCTGGCCGGGGCGCGACGGGCGGGCAACTGTCAGAGCGGAGAATCCGCCCGCGCAGCTTCGTGCGCGGCACGGGCACGCTCGAGGCCAGACCAGTCGGCGATGAAGAGCGCGAGCGCCTGGGCGGTGCGCGTCACCGACTCCAAGCTCACGCGCTCGTCGACGCCGTGCTCGCTCTCGGCCAGCGGACCGAAGCACACGGCGGGCGTGTCGCCGTAGAGCGCGAACGTCCGCGCGTCGGTCGTCGCGGTCGACGCGAAGAGCGGCGGCGCGGCTCCCGTGGCGCGAGCGCAGGCATCGACGAGCGCCTGCACGAGCGGCGCGTCCTGAGCGAGCTCGTAGCCCTCACACTGGAAACCCTCGTAGCGCACCTCGATCCGGTGGCGGCCGGTCTCGACCCCGGCCACGGTCTCCTCAACGCGCGCCTGGAGGTCCGCGACCGGCTCGCCCGGGTACGTCGCCAGGCGGAAGTGCGTCACGCACTCGCCGGCGACCGTCGACGGCCAGTCGCCGCCGCGGATCATCCCCACGTTGAGGTTGATCGGGTGCGGGTAGGCGGCGTAGAGCGGCGGGCGCACGGCGTTGAGCTCCGCTTCCAACCCGCGCAGCGCGTCGATCACCTCGTACGAGGCCTCGATCGCGTTGGCGCCGTCGCCCGCGTCGCCCGCGTGGGCGGGAGCCCCGAGCACCCGGACCGAGAACCAGAGGACGCCGACCTGCGCCGTCCACACCGCCCCCTGCGTGGGCTCGGTGAGGATCGCCGCGTCGGCCGTGTGGCCCGCCAGCACGCATGCGAGCGCGCCGTGCCCCGTGCACTCCTCCTCGACCACCGACTGCAGCTGAACGCGCCCCCGCGGGGACACGCCGAGGCGCTGGAGGCCGGCCACCGCGCCCACCATGGCCGCGAGGCCCGACTTCATGTCGCCGGCGCCGCGTCCGTACATCCAGTCGCCGTCGCGCCGGGCGGCGAACGGATCGCCGCTCCAGAGCGCCCGCGGCTCCGGGCTCACGACGTCGATGTGCCCGTTGAGGATCAGCGAGCGGCCGCCGCCGTCGCCGGAGGGATGCCAGTCGGCGAGCACGTTCGCCTTGCCCGCGACGTCCCAGCCGAACGGCGCCCCGCCGGGATGCCGCTCGAGCGCCTCGCGGTCGAGCGGCACGTCGAACGGCTCGAGCCCCAGACCGGCGAACGCCCGCCGCATGACCTCCTGCCCGGCGGCCTCCGCCCCGAGCACGGTCGGCGCCTCCACGAGCTCGGCCAGCAGGTCGGCCATGGCGGCCTCCTCGGCCGCCACCGCCTCCATGATCTCGTCATCCACCGCGCCGAGATTATCCGGCGACCGCGTGCACCTCGGCCGGGAGGTTCCAGCACTCGGCGATCTGGCCGTCGGCGAAGCGCACGATCGCGCCGCCGTGGGCCTCGAGCGCCCAGCCCGGGCCGTGGCTCGCCCGCCAGGTGAAGCGCGTGGCCACGCGGTCGCTCTCGGCCACCGCGTCGTCGAGCGTGACCGACGCGTCGGGGAACGTGTCGTCCGTCGCCGCGTGGAAGCGGCACAGGCCGCCGACGTCCTCGATGCCGGCCGGGAAGCCGTGCAGCTCGGCGTCGGGCCGGAACAGCGCGAGGTACTCCTCCGCGTTGCCGTCGTTGAGCGCGGTGATGGCGGCACGCAGCGCCGCCTTGTTCGCGGCGCGCCCGTTGCGCGCCGTCTTCGTCCTGCTCGCGGTGGTGGACATGGGTCCCTCCTGGGTCGTGCGGTCGCCAAGTGTTCGCCGCTACGAGTGGGAACGGCAACCGTCGCCATGACGGAACCGCAGCGCGCGCTTTGGATCCTCGACCAACGTTAGGCTGCATGCCATGGGTGCGCCGCTGCGTCTCGCCGACCTGCTCGCGGAGGAGGCGTTCGGGCTCGAGCTGCTCAGCGGGCAGGGCGTCGCCGACGGTCGCGAGGTGCGCGGCGCGCACGCCGTAGAGGTCGAGGCGCCCGCTCGCTGGCTCGGCCGCGACTGGGTGATGCTCACCACCGGCGTGCGGCTGCGCGGCAACGTCGAGGCGCAGCGGGAGCTGATCCCGCAGCTCGAGGCAGGCGGCGCCAGCGCCCTCGGGTTCGGGGTCGGGCTCGGCTTCAAGCGCGTGCCGCCCGCGCTGCTGGCGGTCGCCCGGGAGCGGCACTTCCCGCTCTTCGTCGTGCCCTACGAGACGCCGTTCCGGGAGATCATCCACTTCGTTGACAGCGCGCTCACGAGCGGCGCGGAGCAGGTGTTCCGTCGTCTCACGGCGCTCCAGCGCTACCTCGTCGACGCGTTGCAGGCCCCGCAGCCGGAGCGCGCGATGGTCGATCGCCTGGCGCGCTTCCTCGACGCCGGCGTCGTGCTCCTGAGCGCCGATGGCGAGCCGGAGGTCGTGGCCGGCCGCGCGCCCGTCGCCGAGCTGCTGGAGGCGGTCGACCCCGAGCTGCCCGGCGCGGTGGAGCTCGAGGTCGGCGGCTGGCACGCGGTGGCGGTGCCGGTCGCCGCGCGTCGCCTCATGCTCGCCTCCCCGCGACGCGGCTTCGTCGACAAGCTCGCGAAACCGGCGGCGGAGGCCACGGCGCCGCTGCTCGAGGCGATGGCCCGGCTGAGCGACGTGGTGCGCGACCAGGAGCAGGCGGTCAAGGCCGCGCTGCTCGAGGAGGCGCTCGAGGCGGAGCAGCCGCGCGACCCGCTGCCGCTCGCGGCGCGCGCCGCCGCGTTCGGCCTGGACTTCGGGGCGCCGGTCCGCGTGCTCGTCATCCGCGCGGGGCGCGAGGTCCACCGCGACGTGGTGCGACGGCTCGAACAGGGCCGCCTCCGGCACCTCGCCCATCAGCGCCACAGCTCCCTCATCGTGCTGGTCCAGGCCACCGACGCTGAGCTGCGCGCGGTGCTGCCCGAAGGGCCGACCGACGCCGTGATCGGCGTCGGTCGCGCGGTGACGGCGATGGGCGACGTCCGGCACTCGCTGCGCGACGCCGAGCTCGCGGCGAGCCTCGGGCACGGGGTCATGCACTTCGACGACCTCGACCTCGGCACGTTCATGGTCAGCGAGATCCCCGCCGACCGGCTCGCCCCGAAGGTCGACGAGATCCTCGCCGCCCTGCGCGCGAACCCGCCGTTGCACGAGGCGCTGCAGGCCTACTTCGCCCACGACCTCGACATCGCGGCCACCGCCGCCGCGCTGCACATGCACCGCAACTCGCTGCGCTACCGGCTCGCGCGGGCGGAGCAGGTGCTGGGACGCTCGCTCAAGCAGCCGGCGACGATCGCCGCGCTCCACCTCGCGCTCCTGGCCGATGCGGCTGCCCAAAGCGAGCGGCGCGGTTTGGACGGCGGACGCTTGCCCGCACGCGCCGGCGCGCCATAGGATCGCCGCCAGATGGAGTCGAGCGAGCAGCCCACGGCGCCCTATCTCGACGCCGTCGTGGCGTACGCGTTCCGCGGCCCGGGGCGCTATCACGTCCCCGGGCACAAGGGCGGACCGGGAGCCGACCCCGGCCTGCGCAAGGCGATCGGCGCCGACGGGCTGGCCGCCGACGTCCCGCAGGACATCCACGGGATCGACCTCGGGCCGTCGCCCACGCCGTACGAGCGCGCGGAGCTCCTCGCGGCGGAGGCGTTCGGCGCCGAGCGCACGTTCTTCCTCACCAACGGCGCGACACAGGGCAACCACGCGCTGTGCCTCGCGCTCGCGCCGCTCGGCGCGCGGATCGTGGCCCAGCGCAACTCGCACGCGTCGATCGTCGACGGCCTCGTGCTCAGCGGCGGGCTGCCCAGCTTCGTCGCCCCCGAGTACGACGAGGAGCTCGGCATCACCCACTGCGTAACGCCCGAGTCGCTCGAGCGCGCGCTCCGGGAGACGCCCGACGCCCGCGCCGCCTTCGTCGTGTCGCCGACCTACTACGGCATGGCCGCCGACGTGGCGGCCCTGGCGGAGGTCGCGCACAAGGCCGGCATCCCGCTCGTCGTCGACCAGGCGTGGGGGCCGCACTTCGGCTTCAACGATGCGCTGCCGCCGACCGCCTTGTCGCAGGGCGCCGACGCGATGCTCACCAGCACGCACAAGATCGCCGGCTCGCTCACCCAGAGCGCGATGCTACACGTCGGCCACGGCGGTCTCGTCGACGCCGCCGCAGTGGCCCGCACGCTCCGCCTGCTGCGCTCGACCAGCCCGTCGTCGCTCCTGATCGCCTCGCTCGACGGCGCGCGCCGCCAGCTCGCCCTGCACGGGGAGCAGCTGCTCTACGAGACGCTCGAGGCGATCGGCGTGGCACGGGCCAAGCTCGAGACGATCGAGGGCATCGCGCTCGTCGACGACGCGCTGGTGGGCCGGATGGGCGTCGCCGGCTACGACCCGCTGCGGATCGTGCTCGACGTGCGCGGCACCGGCCGGACGGGCTACGAGATCGCGGATGCCCTGCGTCGCTCCTACGACGTGCACGTCGAGCTGCCGATGCAGGCGACCGTCGTGTTCGTGGTCGGCCTCGGCGAGTCGGCCGCCGCCCTGCGCCGGCTGGCGGGCGACGTCGACGAGGTCGTCAAGCGGCTGTCGGGGCCCGGCGCCACCGCCCCGATCGTGCCACCGGCCACGTCGCTGGAGAACGAGGTCGCGCTGCCGCCGCGCGAGGCGTTCCTCGGCGACGCGGAGAAGGTCCCCGTCGACGACGCGATCGGCCGCATCTCGTGCGAGTCGATCGCCAGCTACCCGCCGGGTGTCCCCGCGCTCCTGCCCGGCGAGCGCATCTCGGCCGAGACCGTCACGTACCTGCGCGAGCTGGCGACCAGCGGCGCCCGACTGCACGGCGCCAGCGATCCAGCGTTCCGCACGATCAACGTGTTGATAGACCGGCCGGATGCCGGGCCCCGCCATCAGACCGCGGGCCGGATGCGCGGAGGTGACCTCTGATGCTCGATCCCCTCGAGCGGTGGGCGCAGTACGGGGAGAAGCCCGACTACGCGGGGCCCTTGAGCTTCTCGGGTGTGCCGATCACCCAGGATCCCGCCGAGCTCGAGGGTTTCGACGTGGCGGTCGTGGGCGCGCCGATGGACGAGTTGGTCTCCGACCGCCCGGGAGCCCGGCTGGCGCCGCGGGCGATCCGCGCGGCCAGCAGCCCGCCCGGCCCGCACCTCGAGGCCAAGGTCGACGCGCTGGCGGAGCTGCGGGTGGTCGACTTCGGCGACGCGCCGATCGTCCCGGCCGCTCCCGAGCGCTCTCACGCCGCGATCGAGGCGACCGTCGGGCAGGTGCTCGCCGCGGGCGTGCTGCCGGCGGTCCTGGGCGGCGACCACTCGATCAGCGAGCCGGCGATCCGTGCCTGCGCGGGCGTCCACGGGCCGGTCGGCGTCGTGCACTTCGACACCCACACGGACACGGGCGCCGAGGTCTTCGGCGTCGAGTTCTCGCACGGGACGTTCATCCGCCGCCTGATCGACCAGGGACATCTCGATCCCCAGCGCTACGCCCAGATCGGCCTGCGCGGCTACTGGCCGGGCGAGGCGGAGTTCTCCTGGCAGGCCGAGCGCGGGATCACGAGCCTGTTCATGCACGACGTCCGCGATCTCGGCATCCGCGAGGTCGTCCGCCGTGCGATCGAGGCCGTCGGCCCCGGTCCGACCTACCTGACCGTCGACGCCGACGTCCTCGACCCGGCCTTCGTCCCGGGCACCGGCACGCCCGAGCCCGGAGGCATGACCTCCGGCGAGCTCCTGCTCGCCGTGCGGGCTGTGGCGGCCGAGCTCGACCTCGTGGGCGTCGACGTCGTCGAGGTCATCCCGACGGCGATCGGCACAGACGACTACGCGGCCCTGATCGCCGACCGCGTCATCCGCGAAGCCCTCACCGGGATCGCGATCCGCCGCCGCGGCTGAGCCGGCTCACGCGCTGATCCGGCCGTCCAGGACATCGGCGAGGTCCAGCGGGGTCGGCTGCTCGAGCTGCGCGTAGCCGCACGAGGCCGGGTCGCGGTCGGGCCGCCAGCGCACGAACTGCGGAGGATGACGGAACCGTGCGCCCTCGAGGTAGTCGTAGCGAACCTCGACCACGCGCTCCGGCCGCAGCGGCACGAAGCTCAGGTCCTTCTTCGGGTTCCAGCGGCTTCCACCCTCGGGCGCTTGGCGCATCTCCGCCGCCCAGCTCCACGGGTGGCCGGCGAGGTCCGTGACCAGCGGCTGCAGCTCAGCGAGCAGCTCGCGCCGGCGCGCCATCGGGAACGCCCCGATGACCCCCACCGGGGCGAGCCCGCCGGTGTGGTCCATCCACTGCGAGGGAGGCGTCGCCTCGTCGGTGTACAGGCCGAGCAGCAGCGAGCCGACCGCGTCCCTGGCCGTCTTGTGCACGCGGTAGCCGGCGACCACGCAGTCGGCCGTGCGTACGTGCTTGACCTTCGCCATCACGCGCTTGTCCGGCTCGTAGGCGAGATCCTCGCGTTTCGCGATCAGCCCGTCGAGCCCGGCGCCCTCGAAGGCTTCGAACCAGCGCTGCGCGACCTGCTCGTCGCGTGTGATCGGGGTGACGTGCACGGGCGGGAGAGTGGCCGCCAGCGCCTGCTCGAGCCGCTCACGCCGCCGCGCGAACGGCTCCGCGGTGAGGTCCTCGTCGCCGACGGCGAGCAGGTCGAAGGCGATGAAGCTCGCCGGTGTGCGGTCGGCGAGCAGGGTGACGCGGCTGGCCGCCGGGTGGATGCGCTGCTGGAGCGCCCAGAAGTCGAGCCCGCGGTCGCCCGCGATCACGATCTCCCCGTCGATCACCGCCCGCGGCGGGAAGTTCGCCTTCACGGCGGCGACGAGCTCGGGAAAGTAGCGGGTCATCGGCCGCTCGTTGCGGCTGCCGATCTCGACCTCGTCGCCGTCGCGGAACACGATCGAACGGAACCCATCCCACTTGGGCTCGTAGAGTTGGCCGGGCGGGATCCCGGCGACCGGCTTGGCCAGCATCGGCTTGACCGGCGGTATGAGCGGCAGCGTCATGCTCAGACGGTCGCAGCCTCCTCGGCGAGCTCGGCGGCGACGCCGCGGGGGACGCAGACGACCGGCACCGGCGCGTGGCGGACGATCTTCGCCGCGCGGGAGCCGAGGAAGACCCGCGCGAGGGGGCCGATCGAGCTCGAGCCGACGACGAGCACGTCGCGGTCGTGCCACTCGACGTCCTCGAGCGCCTCCTCCCACGTCTCGCCGTGGCCGATGACCGCCTCGAGGTCGCGCGGGACCGCGGGCAGGTTCTCGATCGTGCCGAGCGCCGTGCGTGCGCGGGCCTCGATCTCCTGCACCCACTCGGCCTCCATCGCGTTGTCCGCCAGACGCCCGACGCCGGCCGTGAACGGCGGCCGCGCGCGCACGGCGAACGACGCGACGCGCAGCGACGCGCCCACGCGCGCCGCCACGCCGGCCGCCGCGACGACGAGGTCGTCGTCCGAGCCGCCGTACGCCGCGGTCACCCGCGTCACGCGGGCGTCAGGCGGCGCACGGAAGCCGCGCGGGGCGACCGCCACCGGCACGTGCGAGCTGTGCAGCAGCCGGCCGGTGGTGCTCCCCACGGGACCCGTCACGATCACGCTCGCGTCGACCTCCTCGGCCATCTCGAGCAACCCCGCCGGGGTCGACCGCGCGTGGCGCACCAGGTAGCGCGCCGGCAGGTCGGCCGGCAGACGCTCCCGCGCGCGATCCAGCGCGTCGTGGGCGGCGCGCTCGACCTCCGCGCGCCACTCGGCGTCGACCCGTGCCGGGCTCGGAGGCCACGGCGCCGGAATGATCGCGACGACGACGAGATCGTCGCCCGAGGAACGGGCGAGCATCGCGGCCAGGTGCAAGACGCCCTTTCCGCGGCCGTCGGGCGCGAAGCCGACGAGCAGGGTCACGGCGACGACCTCCCGAGCACGGCATGGTGGCGGCCCCAGAAGAAGTACCAGACGAGCGCCACCGCCGACCAGCCGAAGAACACGTAGATCGTGACCGCCCGCAGGTCCTGGATGATCCAGATGCAGCCCGCGATCGACGCGATCGGCACGATCGGGTAGAGCGGCACGCGGAAGCCGCGCGGCAGGTCGGGCTGCGTCCGCCGCAGCACCATGACGCCGATCGAGACGATCAGGAACGCGACCAGCGTGCCGATGCTCGTCATCTCCGCAAGGAAGTTGATCGGGAGCAGGCCGGCGAGCAGCGAGATCAGGATCGCGACGACGATCGTGGCCGGGACCGGCGTGAGCGTGCGCGGGTTCAGCCGGTGGAAGAACGAGGGGATCATGCCGTCGCGCGCCATCGCGAACAGGATCCGTGTCTGGCCGTAGATGACGACCAGCGTGACGCTGAAGATCGAGATCACGGCCCCGGCCGCCAACACGCTGGCCGGCCATGAGGACCCGGTCACGCTCTCGAGGATCGCCGACAGCCCGGCCTCCTG
>DATAFH010000151.1:0-4183 GCA_036257565.1 Solirubrobacteraceae bacterium
GTGACGGCCCGGTTCAAGCGGCGGACCTGCTCGACCATCTCATCGGCCATTACCTGACTTTAGTCAGATACCGCGGCCGGATCAAGCGGAGCGCTAGCCTTCTCGCGCGCTGGCGAGATAGCTCAGTTGGTAGAGCACACGACTGAAAATCGTGGTGTCCCCGGTTCGAGTCCGGGTCTCGCCATCGTCGAAGTGCCTGCAAATATGCACTTTCGTCAGGTGGCCTCGCTGGCTGTCGGATCGGCTCAAATGCTCCCGTGGGCCTTTTCGGGCCTTTTCAGCCCCGTCCACGAGGCGGATCGGGCACGATCGGGGACGCAGATGGGGCGGCGAGAGCGTCCAAGGATCGGAGAGACGGGTCAGGGCGTGGCGACGCACGGACGGCCTGGCGCGATCGCTCGTCCGCGCGCGCCGAGCCTACGGCTGGTGCGCCGGGCGATCGGTCACAGCACTCTCGTGCGGCTTTGGGTCGTGCGCTGGGCCTCGAGCTGATGGACCAGCCGGTGGAGCGTGTGGTCGCGTTCGAGGGCGCGGTCGACGAGCGGGTTGACGATGCCGCGCAACATGGAGAGCGGCAGCCAGCGGCGGGGCACGATGATGCGCGGGGCACGCCGCTCGATGCCGGGGACGACGGCCGCGGCGACGCGCTCGGGGGTGATGGCTTTGCGCAGCGGTCCCTTGTAGGCGTGGTCCTTGAAGGCGGTGATGAGCGGGTCGCCGCCGAAGGCGGAGTCGGCGATGGGGGTCGCGACCCAGCCCGGGTACAGCACGCCGGCGCTCGCGCCATGCGGGGCGAGCTCGGCGCGCAGCGCGCGGCCGAGCTGCTCGACGGCCGCCTTGGAAGCCGCGTAGGGGGAGTTGACCATGCCGTTGACGAAGGCGTAGGCCGAGGCGGTGATGAGGATGTGCCCGCGGCTGGCGATGACGTGCTCGAGCGCGGGCTGGACGGTGCGCCACACGCCGAGCAGGTCGACCTCGACGACGCGCTCGAACACGGACGGCGGCATGGTGCGCGCGGTCGACGGCGGGTCGGCGGCGATGCCGGCGTTGGCGAAGACGATGTCCAACCGGCCGAAGCGCTCGACGGCGGCGCTGACGACGTCGTGCATGGCCGCCGCGTCGGTGACGTCCGCGGGGATGGCGAGCACCTGGCCGGCCGGCAGGGACGAGGCGGTGCGGTCGAGACCGGTGCCGCCGAGGTCGGCGAGGACGATGTTCGTGCCGCGGGCGGCGAGCGCCGTGGCGACGGCGGCGCCGATGCCGCCGGCGCCGCCGGTGACCAGCGCGGTCTTGCCGGGCAGGGTGAGTGTCGTGGGCATGGTGATGTGTGGGTCGGGAGAGGTGTGGAGACGGTCGGCGTCAGCGGTCGTCGCGTCGGGCGACGAGGTCGATGGCACGCGGGATCTGGTCCTTGCGCCAGCCGAAGCGGTCAACGAGCGGGCGGAAGAGGCCGGGGGCGCGGGCGATGCCGGTGTTGGCCTTGGGGATGACGGTCATTGGCGCCCGTCGCTCGATGGCGCCCACGACCCCGTCGACGACGGTGTCTTGCTCGACCATCTTCCACGGGACGCGCTCCTGCCCGCCCCACAGCATCCGGCCGGCGGCGTCCTCGAGGACGCGGTCCATCATCGGCGTGCGGAAGAACGTCGGGTGGATCGTCCCGACGTCGACGCCGAGGTGGCGGACCTCGAGGCGGATGCTGTCGCTCATGGCCCACACGCCCGCCTTGCTTGCGGTGTAGGGCGCCTGCAGCGGGCTGTGGACGAACGCGGCCATGGAGCTGATCCCGAGCAGGTAGCCGCGGGTCTTGGCGACGTGCGGCAGCGCGGCGCGGTAGGTCCGCCACACGCCATTGAGGTTGACGTCGATGGTGCGCTCGAACTCCGCGGGGTCCATGAGCGCCATCGGGCTCATGACCTCGACACCGGCATTGGCGATGGCGACGTCGAGGCGCCCGAAGTCGCTCGCGGCCGCCGCCATCGCCTGCTCGAGCATGCCGAGGTCGCGTACGTCGACGCCGTAGGCGCGGGCGAGGAGCCCGCCGCCGAGCCGCCGCGCCTGCTCGCGCGCGGCCTCGAGGTCGAGGTCCATGAGCGCGACGTTGGCTCCTCGCGTGCGCAGTGCCTCGGCCAGCGCGCTGCCGAGGCCTCCGGTGGAGCCGGTGAGTGCGACCGTGCGGCCGGCGAGCGCGTAGCGGCGCATCGTGCTCCGATCAGCTCGCGGGGACGTGGCGCGATAGGAACTCGAGCTGGTCCGCGATGACACGCTCGAACGCGTCGCCGAGGTAGATCTCGAAGTGCCCATGGGGATAGAGCCGCACCTCGCCCTTAGGCGCCTTGCGCGCGTGGCGCTGCGTTGCCTTGGCAGGCGCCACGGTGTCGGGCTCGCACACGCAGAACAGCACCGGACAATGGATGTCCTTGACGCGGCGGCCGGGGGCGTGCAGGGGAATCTTCAGGCCGACGCGGGCGCAGACCTCGTTGCGCCACGGCGCTCCGCCGGCGGCGATGGCGGTCATGCCGGGCAGCGCGTCCGGCGCGGTCATCAGCGCCGCGGAGCGCGCGGGCCCGGCGGTCGCGACGAGCACGGGCCTGCGCCCGACGAGCGAGCCGGCGAGATCGATCAGCCCCCGTGCCGTGACCCTCGCGGCGGAGACGGGGTGCAGCGCGAGCAGGGAGGCGGGCCCGTCGGTGAACGGGCACTGGGCGATCGCGGCGGCCACGGCGTGGTCGCGCGCCGCGGTGAGGAGCGCGTGCCCGCCGCCGAAGGAGGTGCCCCACAGGACGATCCGCGCGGGATCGAGATCCTCGCGCGAGCGGATGTATTCCAGGGCGGCCCGCCAGTCCTCGAGCTGGCGGTCGATGTGGAGCAGCTGCCGCGGCTCGCCGGTGCTCGCTCCGAAGTGGCGGTAGTCGAAGACCAGGCATGCGTAGCCGGCGGCCTGGAAGCGCTCCGCGTAGGCGTCGAGTCGCATCTCCTTGACGGCGCCGAGTCCGTGCGCCATGACGAGCACCGGGTGCGGCGCCTCGCCGGCGGGCGTGTAGAGCCACGCGGCGCAGGTGTCGTGTCCAGAGGTGAAGGCAACGTCCGTTCGGGTCGCTGGGTCGGTGGTCGGCATGGTTGGGCACGATGAACCTCGCACGACCGCCCGGCAATGGGCGCACGCACGACGTTAGGGCGGTCAGTTGGGCAGCAGCCCGAGCTGGGCGGACGCCTCGAGGGCGACCGCCAGCGCGAGCCGCCGCTGCCCCACGGGATGCCCCAGGGTCGCTTCGGCGCGCGCGATGCGGTGCAGCACGGTGTTGCGGTGCGTGTTCAGGCGTTCCGCGGCGCGCGCGGCGTTGTCGCCTTCGCGCAGATAGACACGCAGCGTATGCCTCAGGCGGGCGGTGGCGGGGTCGTCGGCCGCGAGGGCGCCGAGCGTGTCGCCGACGAACCGGCGCAGGCGCTGCTCATCGTGGCCGAGGAGGGCGATGACCTCGACATGGCGGTAGGCGATCAGGCGCTCGGGCGTCGCGTGGCCGACGACGAGGCGCTGAGCGGCCAGGGCCTCCTCGTGGCTGCGACGGAACCCGGCGGGCCCGGGGCGGCTCGTGCCGAGCGCGACGCGCAGGCCGTCCGGCGCCGCGCTGGTCGCCGGACCGAGCTCGGCGTCCTCGACGGGCCCGTCGCTGGAGATCCACGCCCACAGCGTCGTCGAGCTCGGTGAAACCGTCAGGGCCTGTCGCTGGGCGGCCGCGCGCGCGAGCGCGTGGGCGAGTTCCTCAGCGGCGCCTTGCGGCGCCTGGTCGTGCTCCGTCCAGACGATCAGTGCGGTGTTGAACCGGTCGAGGCGATGCCCGAGCCGTCTCCCAGCCGCCTCGGCGTCCACCGGTGCGCCATCGAGCAGCAACCGGACGGTGTGCTCGCGCCGCGCGCTCGCCCCGCCGGTGAGCTCGTCGCGCTCGCGCTCGACGTTGGCGATGAGCTGCGTGAGGACGTCATCGACGAAGCCGAACACCAGCTCGGCGCTGACTGCGACCACCTGTGGCAGGACGTCCCGCGACGCGTGTCGGGCACACGCGTCCAGCCAGGCGCGCCAGGAGGCGTTCTGGCCGCGGCGGTAGGCGTGCGCGAGCGCGTCGAGGCGGATGTCGCGGCGAACCAGCGTCCGCGCCAGGTCGAGCGCCTCGGGCGGCACGTC
>DATAFH010000152.1:0-57336 GCA_036257565.1 Solirubrobacteraceae bacterium
TCCACCCGCTCGAGCCGTGACTCCCGCCCCCGAGCCGTGGCTCGGCTTCTGCCGTGACGCCGTGGGCGACGTCCAGCGTGTGCTCGGCGAGCTCCCGGGCCGGCACGAGCGCGAGCCCGTCGTCGGGACGGGGCTGGGGGGCGACGAGACGACCGCCATCGACGAGGCTGCCGAAGCGGCGATCGTGAAGCGGCTGGAAGCCCTGCACGCGGACGGCCACGAGTTCCGGCTCGTGTCCGAGGAGCTCGGCGAGCGCAGCTTCGGCGGTGACGGGACCTACGTCGTCGTCGATCCGATCGACGGCTCGATGAACGCCAAGCGCGGGATCCCGTACTTCTCGCTCTCGATCGCGGTTGCGGACGGCGCTCACATGGGTGACGTCCACTTCGGCTTCGTCCACGACTTCGGCACGGGCGAGGAGTGGCGTGGCCTGCGCGGCGGCGGCGCCTGGCTGGGCGAGCAGCGGCTCGGCGACATCCGCCCGAAGGAGCACATCGAGCTGCTCTCGGTCGAGGCGACCGTCGCCGGCGCGGTCGCGGACAAGGCGGTCGCGTTCGCCGGGTTCGCGCACCGGCTGCGGATCATGGGCTCGCTCGCGCTCTCGCTGTGCCACCTGTGTGCCGGCCGGGTCGACGCCGTCTGCTCGCTGAAGGAGGCGCGCCCGGTCGACATCGCGGGCGCCCAGCTGCTGCTCCGCGAGTGCTCGCTGCCGATCGTGTACGCCGACGCCGGGCCGTTCGACGCGGCTCCGCTGGACACGGCGGCGCGCTCGCCCGTGGCCGCCGCGGGCACCCAGGAGCTCGCCGAGCGCCTCGCGCACATCGTCGCGACGTGACTTGAAGCCGGTTCGGATCGGCTGCTCGGGCTGGAACTATGCCGACTGGCGCGAGCGCGTCTACCCGAAGGGGCTGCCGGCGACGCGGTGGCTCGAGTACTACGCGACGCTCTTCGACACGGTCGAGGTCAACTCGACCTTCTACCGGCTGCCGCGGCGTGAGGCCGTCGCGCGCTGGGTCGAGCAGACGCCGCCGGAGTTCGTGTTCGCGGTCAAAGCGAGCCAGTACCTCACCCACTTCAAGCGCCTCACCGACCTCGATCGCGGCGTGCAGCGCTTCTACAACGCGATCGCGCCGCTGGCGGAGTCTCCCAAGCTCGGGCCGGTGCTGTGGCAGCTGCCGGAGCGCTTCACGCGCGACGTGCCGCGCCTGGCGGCCGCGTTGGACGCCCTGCCGCGCGGCCGCCACGCGTTCGAGTTCCGGCACGAGTCGTGGTTCACCGACGCGGTGCTCGACCTGCTGCGCTGGCACGGCGTCGCGCTGGCCATCGGCCACCACCCGGCCCGCCCGTGGCAGCCCTGGGTCACGACGACCGACTGGTCCTTCGTCCGCTTCCACTACGGCCGCGGGCGGCGCGGGAACTACAGCGAGAGCGAGCTCCGGCAGCTCACGCCCGGCGTGGGCGAGCTCGCGGAGGCGGGAGACGTGTTCGCCTTTTTCAACAACGACTGGGAGGCCTTCGCGGTCCGCAACGCGCTCCGCCTGCGGCGGCTGCTCGAGGGCGCGGGAGTCGACGTCACGGCGCCTCGCAGGGGCGTAGGATCGCCTCGTGACGGCGACGCATGAAGACGCGATGTGGGAGGCGATCGCCGCCGATGGCGACGCCCAGCGCGCGCTGCTGGGCGGCGGCGAGGCGCGGCCTGCGCTGCGGCGCGCCGCCGATCGCTACCGGACCTCGTGGGAGGCGGCGCCGCCGCGGGCGTTCGGACGGCTCGTGGGCTTCGCCAAGGCGTCCGTGCTGGCGGGCGACGACCCGTCCGGCTACGTACGCGAGCAGCTCGGCGAGGAGCCGGACTCGCCGCCGGCGGCCTGGGCGCTCGCCCTCGCGGCGCTGGCGGCCGGCGACGATGTGACGGCCGCGCGGGCGGCGGAGACGATGCGCGGCGGATCTGACGCCTTCGGCCGCGCGGCCGACGCCGTGACCGCGCTCGCGACCGGCGACCGTGACGCATACGGCGCGGCCGTGCACGCGATCGTCGACGACTTCGAGGGCCGCCACGAGCACCTCACGGGCGTGCCGATCGCCGACACCGCGCTCGTGCTCGAGCGCCTCGCGGAGCCGCGGCTGCTCGCCGTGCACCCGTGCTCGTCGCTGCTGCCGCCGATCGACGAGATCCGGGCCATCCTCACCGGCGCGCGCGTGTGGGCCGTCGTCGGCTGCTCGCCGCGCCCGCACCGCGACTCCCACAACATCGCCGCGCTGCTGCAGCGCCGCGGCCACCGCGTGATCCCGGTCAACCCGGCGGCCTACGAGATCCTCGGCGAGCGCGCCTACCCCACGCTGGGCGACGTGCCGGAGCCCGTCGAGGTCGTCGACATCTTCCGCCGCGCCTCGAAGGCGGGCGCGCACGTGGACGAGGCGATCGCGGTCGGCGCGCGCGCCATCTGGATGCAGCTCGGCGTGATCGACGAGGGCGCCGCGGCCCGCGCACGGGTCGCCGGCCTGGCCGTGGTCATGGACCGCTGCCCGGCGATCGAGCTCCCGCGCCTGGGCTTGTGACGCGCTCCGATCCGGTGCTACCATTTCTGGTCGCGACGCGGGGTGGAGCAGTCAGGTAGCTCGTCGGGCTCATAACCCGAAGGTCGCGGGTTCGAATCCCGCCCCCGCTACTCCGCCGACGGTGACGGTGACAGCGCCATCGCCGACGGCACGAAAAGCCCCGGTCCGCCGGGGCTTTCGCGTTCTCGGGACGCACCGCTCTGGCGCGTGCTCCGCCATCTCACGTCGGGACCCTCGGAGAATTTCGGAACGAAACGGTTGCGTTTCGTATCGGCGACCTGTACTCTCGCGCCATGATGCGAAACGACACCGTCTCGTTTCTTCTTCCTCCCACTCCCCAGGAGGTTCCCGGTGCCTGACCGGACCGACACGCCCGACCCTCGGCGCTGGTGGACGCTCGTCGTCCTTTCCGCCTCGCTGCTGGTGATCGGGCTCGACAACACCATTCTCAACGTCGCCCTTCCCACGCTCGAGAGCGACCTCGGCGCATCCAGCTCCCAGCTGCAGTGGATCGTCGACGCCTACATGCTCGTCTTCGCCGGCCTGCTACTGACCGCCGGCGCGCTCGGTGACCGCTTCGGCCGCAAGCGCGCCCTCTCCCTCGGGCTGGCCATCTTCGGCCTCGGCTCCGGGCTCTCCGCGCTCGCGACCTCACCCGAGATGCTGATCGGCGCCCGAGCCGTCATGGGCATCGGCGGCGCGTTCATCATGCCCTCGACCCTGTCGATCATCATGGCGGTGTTCCCGGCCCATGAGCGCCCGAAGGCGATCGGCGTCTGGGCCGGCGTGTCAGGGCTCGGAATCGCCATCGGGCCGGTCGCCGGCGGCTGGCTGATCGAGCACGCGAGCTGGAACGCGGTCTTCCTCGTCAACCTGCCGTTCGTGGTCGCTGCGCTGGTCGCCGGCCGCTGGCTCGTGCCGGACTCCAAAGATCCCGCGGCTCCGCGGCTCGACGTCGCGGGCTTCGCGCTCTCAATCGCCGGCCTGACCACGCTGGTATGGGCGATCATCGAGGCGCCGTCGCGCGGCTGGACGAGCCCCACGATCCTCACGGCCTTCGGCGTCAGCGCCGCGATGCTCGGGGCATTCCTGGCCTGGGAGCTGCGGACGCGCGAGCCGATGCTCGACATCCGGCTGTTCCGCAACCCGCGCTTCTCCGGCGCGAGCGCCGCGATCACGCTCGTGTTCTTCGCGATGTTCGGGACGATCTTCTTCCTGACGCAGTATCTGCAGGGTGTGCTCGGCTACTCCGCGCTCGAGGCCGGCCTGCGGGTGACCCCGGTCGCGCTGGGGCTCATCCTCGGAGGCCCGATCTCGGCGAAGCTCGCGCAGCGCGTCGGGACGAAGATCGTCGTCAGTGGCGGGCTCCTGCTCGTCGCGCTGGGCCTCATGATCGTCACCCAGTTCGCAGTCGATTCGAGTTACGGCATCGTGGCCGCGCACCTGATCGTTCTCGGCTTCGGCATGGGGATGGCGATGGCGCCTGCCACCGAGTCGGTGATGGGGTCGCTGCCGGTGGAGAAGGCGAGCGTCGGCTCCGCCGTCAACGACACGACCCGCACGACGGGCGGCGCGCTCGGCGTCGCCATCCTCGGGTCGCTCCTCGCCAGCCAGTACCGTGGCGACATGGACGCAGCCGTGAGCGGGCTGCCCGACGGCGCGGCCGAGACGGCGAGCGACACCCTCAGCGGCGGTCTGTCGGTCGCGCACCGGATCGGCGACCTCGGACTCGCGGATGCCGCCCAGCACGCGTTCGTGAGCGGCATGCATTTCGCCGCTCTCGCTGCCGCCGCCGTGGCCCTCGCCGGCGCCCTTGTGGCCTACCTGGTGATCCCGGCGCGCGAGCAGGCGCCGTCGGTCGGCCTCGTGCCGGAGCCCCTTCCGGCATGAGCGAGACCGCAGAGTCGCCCCGGCGCACGCCGGGGCGCCCCCGCTCCAGGGCGTCCCACCAGGCGATCATCCGAGCCACGCTCGAGCTCCTGCTGGAGACGGGCTATCGCTCGCTGACGATGGAGGGCGTGCGCGCCCGCGCCGGCGTCGGCAAGGCGACGATCTACCGCCGCTGGTCATCCAAGGCGGATCTCGTGCGGGACGCGATCGTCTTCATGCACGACGACCTCGAGGCGCCCGACACGGGCAGTCTGCGGGGCGACTACGAGGGCATGGCCTCGCTCGTTCGCACCGCCGCGCACCGGGCGGGGGCCGCGACGCTGATGCCGCGCCTACTCGGGGAGGTCGCCAACGACCCCGAGCTGCGGGCGATCTTCTACGACAACCTCGTCGAGCCTCGCCGGGCTCAGATGCGCGCGGTCCTCGAGCGCGCGGTGGCCCGCGGGGAGATCCGCGATGACGTGGACATCGAGCTGATGATCGACCTGTTCGCCGGCCCCGTGGTGTATCGCCTCCTGATCACGGGCGGCGACCTCGCGCAGCTGCCCGAGGTCGACGAGCAACTCGACGCGCTGCTCAACGGCCTCGCGCCGCGCGGCTAGCATCCTGACGCGCGTGACCGGATGCTGTGACCCACGAGGCTGCGACGAGTTCTTCGGCAGCAGGTTCGCTCGGCGGGTGGCCGCTCGCTACCGGAAGCGCGGACTCGACAAGACGGCGGGCCGCATCGTGGCCTTCATCGAGCGCGAGGGCGTTGGCGACGCCACGGTCCTGGAGATCGGCGGGGGCGTCGGAGAGATCCAGCTCGAGCTGCTCAAGCGCGGCGCCGCGCGCGCGGTGAACCTCGAGCTGTCGCCCGCGTACGACCGCGAGGCGCAGGTGCTCCTGCGTGAAGCCGGCATCGCCGAGGAGCGCGTGGACCGGCGCCTGCACGACATCGCGGAGGACCCCGAGGCCGTCGGGGCGGCCGACGTCGTGGTGCTGCACCGCGTCGTCTGCTGCTACCCCGACTACGAGCGCCTGCTTGGTGCCGCGGCGTCGCGGGCGCGGCGGCTGCTCGTGTTCAGCCACCCGCGACGCAACGCGCTCTCGCGCGCGTTCCTTGCCATCCAGAACTTCGGCTTCAGGCTCTCACGCAAGGAGTTCCGCGCGTTCGCGCACCCGCTGCCGGAGATGCTCGACGTCTGCCGGGACCGCGGCCTGTCCGCGACCTACCACGCCGGCGTCGTCTGGCAGGTCGAAGGCCTCGCGCGCTGAGTTAGTGTAGACTTACCGTCAGTGGTGGCTTACCAAGCTGACGGCTTCACGGCACTGGGCGACCCGACGCGGCGGGCGATCTTCGAGCGTGTCGCGACTCGGCCGCAGGCCGTCGGGGAGCTCGCGCGCGACCTGCCGGTGAGCCGGCCCGCGGTCTCGCAGCACCTGAAGGTGCTCAAGGACGCCGGCCTCGTGCTCGACCGCCGCGCCGGCAACCGCCGCATCTACCACCTCAACCCCGAAGGGCTGGCCGCACTGCGCGACCAGCTCGACCGGTTCTGGAGCCAAGCGCTGGCGACCTACAAGGAGGTCGTCGAGCAGGACCCACAGGAGGGCACATGACCACCGAGGCCCAGGCGGCGTCCATCCGGACGCAGATCGTCGTCAAGGCACCGCTCGAACGCGCGTTCCGCGTGTTCGTCGAGGACTTCGACCGCATCAAGCCGCGCGAGCACAACCTGCTCGGCGCCGACATCGCCGAGACCGTCTTCGAGCCTCGCGCAGGCGGCCACATCTACGACCGCGGCGTCGACGGAAGCGAGTGCCGGTGGGCGCGCGTGCTGGCCTACGAGCCGCCTGGCCGCCTGGTGTTCAGCTGGGACATCAGCCCGCGCTGGCAGCTGGAGACCGACCCGGAGCGGGCCAGCAAGGTCGAGGTGCGCTTCGTCGCCGAGACTCCGGAGAGCACGCGCGTCGAGCTCGAGCATCGCAACCTCGACCGCCACGGCGACGATTGGGAAGGGCTGCGCGAGGGCGTCGCCTCACCCGACGGCTGGCCGCTCTACCTGCAGCGGTACGCCGATCAGCTGTAAGACTCGGCGGCTTGGACGAGGCGCCAGGGTTCTTCTCGGTCGCGAGCTTCGTGCGGGCGGCGCTGCCGGCGCCGCCCGCGCGCGTGCTCGAGGTCGGGGCCGGATCGGGTGAGCTGGCTGCGACGCTGAGGGACGCCGGCTACGAGGTGCTCGCGATCGATCCCGCCTCGGAGTCGCCGGACGTGCGGGCCGCGGCGCTCCTCGAGCTCGACGAGCCGGCGGGGAGCTTCGACGCGGCCGTGGCGGTGGTCTCGCTGCATCATGTCGAGCCGCTCGAGGGCTCCCTGCGCCACCTCGCCGACCTCGTCCGGCCGGACGGCGTGCTGGTCGTCGACGAGTTCGATGTCGACCGGTTCGACGAGCGCGCCGCGCGCTGGCTGATCGACGCGCGCGCGGACCACGAGCACCACGCCGACCCCGAGGCGCTCGTCGGCGAGCTGCGACAGCACCTGCACGGCCTCGACCGCATCCGGGCGGCGCTCGACCCGTGGTTCGCGTTCGCCGAGCCGGTCCGCGGCCCGTACCTCTACCGCTGGTACGTGCCCGCTGGGCTCCGCGAGCCCGAGGAGCAGCTCATCGCGGCGGGAGCGCTGCCGGCGACCGGCGCCCGACTGGTCGGGAGGCGCCGCCGGGCAGACTGAGAATGACGTACCCGACCCGTGCATCCGGCCCACTTCGGCTCGGCCGAGGGCCTGCTCGAGTCCGCGTTCGGTCGCCACGCGCCGGTCCAGGGCCCGGCGCCGACCCGGTAGCGTCGACCGATGCCCGACCGTTTCCGTCACGAGGAGGCCGAGCGGACGATCGTGTTCGGGGCCGGCGCCCTGGAGGCCGCGGACGATCTGCTCGGCTCCGGGTACACGCTGCTCACGACGCCGCGGGCGGAGCGAGCCGCGCCGGACGTGGTCGAGCGCGCGGGCGCGGTGGTGCATGTGCCGGGCGGCCGCGTCGAGGACGTCGCTGCCGCCCTGCGACCCGACGTCCAGGGCGACCGGCTCGTGGCGCTCGGGGGCGGCCGCGTGGTCGACGTCGCGAAGGCGCTGGCGGCGGCCGACGGGCCGCGCGAGGTTCTCGCGATCCCCACCTCGCTCTCCGCGGCCGAGATGACCGGCTCCCACCGCCACGCTCGGGGCGTTCCCGCGGACACGCCGCGGGTGCGCCCACGCATGGTCGTCAACGACCCGGCGCTGAGCGCGTCCCAGCCGACCGACCAGCTCGCGGCCAGCACGGCCAACGCGCTTGGCCATGCCACGGTCGGACTGCTGAGCGACCGCACCACGCCGATCCCCCGAGCGGTGGCCCGCGAGGCCATCGCGCACCTCGTCGCCGGCTGGTCGGGCCCGGAGCCTGACCGGTCCACGCTCGCGCTCGGCGCGCTGCTCGCCGGCTGGTCGATCGACCACAGCGGCCTCGGCCCGCACCATGCGCTCGCCCAGACGCTCGTCCGAACCGCCGGGCTCGGCCACGCCCATGCCAACGCTGCCGTGCTGCCGGCCTCGATCGCCGCGCTGCGCCGCCGCCGCGCCGCCGAGCTCGACCGTCTCGACGCCGAGCTCGGCACGCCGCTCGAGGCGTTCGCCCGCTCTCTCCGCGAGCGGGCCGGCGTCCGCGACTTCGACGGCCTCGACCGCCTCGTGGAGACGGCCGCCGAGCGCGCCGAGCTCGCACGGGTCGCCCCGCCCCCAGACCGCGACGAGCTGCGCGAGATCTACCGCGAGGCCGGCGCTTCCGGGTAGCCGAGGCTCAGCTCTCGGTGCCGGTGGACGCGTGGGGTGCGCCGACCGGCTTGGACTCCGGCGACCCGCGCTGACGCAGGTAGATGGCCAGCACGGCCATCGATCCCACGGCGAGGAACTCGGACTGCCAGTTCTGCAGCGTGCGGTTCCAGAAGTCCGACGTGCCGACGTACTGCGCCAGCGTGAGCGCCGCCTCCTGGTGGTCGAGCTGCTCGGCGTTGTATGCGACGCGCCCCGCGACCGCCTGACCCGCCCACGACGCGACCCAGATCGTGCTCATGACGAGCACGAGCGAGTTCGAGTAAAGCCACGTGCGCAGCCCTCCGACGCGTGCCCAGCGCGGCGACCTCTCGGTGGCGTGAGGGCCGATCCGCTGATCCTCGTCCGACTCCCCGCCCTCCTTGCCGGGTTCCTTGGACTCGGGCGAGCCGCGCTGGAGCAGCCACACGGTGGCCAGCACGTAGAGCGTGAACTGGAGGTACTCGGACTGCCAGTTCTCGAGCACGTCGACCACGAAGTCCGAGGACACGACATACCGCCCGAGCGAGACCGGATCGCCGTGATGGGCCAGCTGCTGGTGGTTGAAGTCCGCGTGCCCGACGAACGCCTGGGCGACGACCGTCGCGAGGAACAGCGTCCCGAAGAACAGCCCGAGCCCGTTCTCCTTGACGAACCGCCGCATCACAGCTGCAGGAGGGCGATCACGAAGCCGTACGTGAGGCCGAGCGCGATCATCACCAGGTAGACGACGAAGACCGCGCGCACGTCAGGCTTCCAGCTTGCAGTCGTACGGGATGTCGGCCGGCTTGCCCTCCTGCGGCGTGCAGCCGACGGCCGAGAGCCGCCAGCCCTCCGGTGTCTTCGAGAGGAAGGCCGCCTCACCGCTCTCGAGGTCAGCCTTGGCGTTCGTCACGTACACCTGGACACGGGTCAACGAGCCGCCCTCGACCTCCACGGAGGTCACCGCCTCGGGGCACGCCTTCTGCTCCTGGCTCTCGAGCTCGGTCCGCGTGTCCGTGCTCAGCTGCGCGCATGCGGTCTCGCCGTCGCCGCCGTCGAGCGCCGCGTAGAAGCGGTCCGTGACGGTCCGCACCTCGGCCCGGTCGGCGTCACGCCCGCACCCGCCGGCGAGGAGAGCGACGGCCAGCGCAACGACGAGCCAAGGCGCACGCATCGGGAGCCAGTTATCCGGCCGGTGCCGGTTTCCTGCCTAGCCCAGGGCCGCCTGGATGACCTCGCGGGCGACCGGGGCCGCGGCCGTGCCGCCGAAGCCGGCCCCGACGAGCATGACCGCGACGGCGATGCGCGGCCGCTCGGCGGGTGCGAACGCCACGAACCAGGCGTCCGCGTCGCGCGGGTCCGAGGAGTTCGGCTGCAGCTCGGCGGTCCCCGTCTTGCCGGCCACGGTCACGCCGGGCACCGCCGCTGACGTGCCCGTTCCCGACCGCACGACGTCGATCATCATCGAGCGGACCTGCTGCGCCGCGCGGCGGGACACCGCCCGTCGGCGGACGACTGTGTCGACGCGCGCGACGCGCGGCACGGCGCGCCGCCCGTCGGTGGCGATCGTGCCCGCCACGCTCGCCATCGCCAGCGGCGTCGCGAGGTCCTTCTCCTGCCCGATGGCGGCCGAGCCGACCGCCAGGTCGTCGGCCAGGGCGCGCGCCGGCGAGATCGTGCTCGTCTCGGCGGCCGGGATCCGCGGCTTCTCGCCGAACCCGAACGCGCGCGCAGCGGCCACCAGCCGCTTGGCGCCGAGCTTCGCCCCCAGCGGCGCGAAGACCGAGTTGCACGACTCGGCGAACGCCTGCTGGAGCGTGCCGCCGCAGGCCTCGCCGGACGCGTTGCGGAGCGTCACGCCCGACAGCGTCGCGCCGGTCTGGACCGGGAAGGTCGTCGACGGCTTGACGATCCCGCGGTCGAGCGCTGCGGCCGTCGTGATCACCTTGAACGTCGATCCCGGCGGCTGAGGCGCGGAGACGGCAAGACCGGCGAGCGCCAGCACGGCCCCGTCGCTCGGGCGCAGCGCGGTCACGCCGCCGAGCTTGCCGCCGAGCGCGGACTGCGCGGCAGCGGCGAGCCCGGGATCAAAGAACGTGCGCACCGGCCGCCCGCGCACCGCCCGCGTGCGGGCGATGACGCGGTCGCCGAACAGGAGCCGCGCCGACGGATGGCCGCCGAGCCGGTCGTCGTAGACGCGCTCGAGTCCGGTGGGTTGGTCGCCCGAGCGGCCCGCGATCGAGGCGCCGAGCGGCGTCGCGTCGAGCCGCCGGCCGTCCGCGGCCAGGATCTGCGCACGGCGCGGCTCAGGCCCGGACCGCCGCACGACCGCCTCGTCGCGGCGCAGGCCGGGCAGCCGCAGCGCGAAGTTCCAGTCCACGCCCGCCTCGTCACCGCTGCCGGACACCGGCACGGCGAGCGTCCCCCGCAGCGAGCCGAACACCTCGGTGCGGATCGCGACCGGCACCGCGATCCGCCCGTCGTGCTCCGAACCGAGGCGGCCGGTCTGTACGCGTCGCACCCCGGCCGCCCGCTCGGCGTTGCGGTAGGCATCGACGAACCGGCGCTCAGGCACGGCCCGCCGTGCGGTGGGGGAGAGCGTGCGCCACATGACCGCGCGGTCGCCCTGCTCCCAGGCGGCCGCGAAGCGCGCGACCGCCTCGCGGCGCGCGTCGGCGGCCTCCGTGCGCGCCCGCCAGGCCAGCGCGCCGGCCACGAGCGCGGCCAGCAGCAGGAGGAGGAACAGCCGGCGCCCCCAGCGGGCGCGCCGCCAGCCGTCGTCGCGGCGCCGGCCGTACCGCCGCCCACGACGCCGGCGAGCGGGCGCGGTGTCGAGCAGCACCGACCCGGCACGGCGGGTCGGCACGGTGCGTGAGCGGCGCCGAGCCATCCCCCAGTTCTAGCGGGATCTAGTATCCGGCCGGTTGACGCCCCATGACTCACCCGCCGGCGTCGGCCGCCTGCTGGTGTCCTGCACGGACCGCCCGGGGATCGTCGCCGCCATCGCGCAGTTCGTTCGCGACCGCGGTGGGAACATCGTGCAGTCCGACCAGCACACGACCGATCCCGAAGGCGGCGCGTTCTTCATGCGCACGGAGTTCCACCTCGCCGGCCTCGAGGCGGGCGCCGAGGACTTCGAGCGCGCGTTCGTCGAGGAGGTCGGCGAGCCGTTCGGCATGGACTGGCGGATGCACTACGCCTCGCGCCGCAAGCGGATGGCCATCCTCGTCTCGCGCCACGACCACTGCCTCGCCGAGCTGCTGTGGCGCTGGGGGCGGGGCGAGCTGTACGCGGACATCCCGCTCGTCGTCTCCAACCACCCGGACCTCGAGCCCGACGTCGCGCGCTTCGGCGTCCGGTTCGAGCACGTACCGGTGGAGCGCGGGCGCAAGCCGGCCGCGGAGGCCGCGCTCCTCGATCTGCTCGACGGCAGCTTCGACGTGATCGTCCTCGCCCGCTACATGCAGATCCTCAGCGGGGCGTTCCTCGACGCGGTGGCGACGCCGATCATCAACATCCACCACTCGTTCCTGCCGGCCTTCGCGGGCGCCGACCCGTACGCGAGGGCGCACGAGCGGGGCGTGAAGATCATCGGCGCCACCGCCCATTACGTGACCGAGGAGCTCGACGGCGGGCCGATCATCGAGCAGGACGTCGCACGCGTGACGCATCGCGAGGGCGTGGAGTCGCTCGTTCGCACGGGCGCCGACCTCGAGCGCACCGTCCTCCTGCGGGCCGTGCGTTGGCACCTCGAGGACCGCGTGCTGCTGCACGGCAACCGCACGATCGTGTTCCTCTGAGCCGATGGCCGACGCCGATCGGGCCATCGCCCTGCTGCGCGACCTGGCGGAGCGCACGTCCGACGAGCACGGCGCCCAGCGGGTGGCGTGGACGGACACGTGGGCGCTCGCCCGCCGCTGGCTGCGCGAGCAGCTCGACGCGATTCCCGGCGTGGCCGTCGACGTCGACCCGGCGGGCAACCTGTGGGCGAGCGCGCCCGGCGAGTCCGAGCGGTTCGTGATCGTCGGCAGCCACCTCGACTCGGTACCGGACGGCGGCTGGCTCGACGGGGCGCTGGGCGTGGTGGCGGGCCTCGAGGTCGTGCGAGCGCTGGCCGGCGAGCCGCGTGCGCTGGGGCTCAGGGTCGTCGACTGGGCCGACGAGGAGGGCGCGCGCTTCGGGCGCAGCCTGTTCGGCTCGAGCGCCGCGGCCGGCACGCTCGACCCCGTCGCCGTCCGCGGCCTGACCGACCGCGACGGCGTGGCGCTGCCCGATGCGCTCGCCGCCCACGGCGTCGACCTCGAGCGCGCCGGGGCGGCGCAGGCCGGGCTCGACGGGGCCGTCGCCTACCTTGAGCTGCACATCGAGCAGGGGCCCGTGCTCGAGCGCCTCGGCGCCCCGCTCGGCGTCGTGCTCGGCACGTTCGGCGTCGAGCGCCACCGGCTCCGGTTCACGGGCGCGCACGCCCACGCCGGGGCGACTCCGATGGACGTGCGGCGCGACGCCTTCCTGGCGGCGGCGCGCAGCGCGCTCGCGTTCCGCGAGGACGCCGCCCGGCGCTCTGACGCGCGCGCGACCACGGGTTCGGTGACCGTCGAGCCCGGCATCCCGACGGCCTTCAACGGCGTCTGCGAGCTCACGCTCGACCAGCGGGCGCTCGACGCCACGGTGCTGGCCGAGCTGCTGGGCTCGGCGCGCCGCGCGGCGGTGCAGCTCGCCGCCGAGGAGGAATGCGAGGTGGCGTGGGATCCGATCTGGTCGATCGAGCCCGTGCACTTCGATCCGGGCCTGATCGAGCTCGCCGCGGCGGTGGTCGCGGAGGTCGCGGGCTCGGCGCCGCGGCTCCCCAGCGGGCCGCTGCACGACGCGAGCGAGATGGCCCGCGTCGTCCCGTCGGCCATGCTCTTCGCGCGCAGCCTCGGTGGCGTCAGCCATACCAACGCCGAGGACTCGCCGGTCGAGGACCTCGCGCTCGCGGTGCGCGCGCTGGCCGACCTGACGCGACGCGTCTGCGCTCGACCGCCGGGCGAATCGTGACCGTCCCGGTACCGACCGGGCGTCGATGGGCGCCCGCGGGCGCGGCTGCCACATTGTCGTCAGCGAGCGGCGGCGGCGCGAGCCATCGCATCTCTCCTCCTGCGACGAAGGCGCCGTCGCCCGCTCGCTAGGGTGCCGGGATGCGATCCGGGCTGCCGCGGTCACCACCGCGGTACTCGCGGCCGCGCCGGCGGCGGCGTCGCCCGCCGGTCCCGGCCTCGGTGACCCGTTCTTCCCCCAGGCGGGCAACGGCGGCTAGGACGTCAAGCACTACTCGCTCGACCTCGAGTACCTGCCGCTGCCGACCAACCGGCTCGACGGCGAGGCCGAGCTCCGTGCGCGCGCCACTCAGGGCATGTCGAGCTTCAACCTCGACCTGCGGGCCTTCATGGTCGTCAGCGAGGTCGAGGTCAACGGGCGCGACGCGCGCTGGACGCACGACGGCGGGCAGGAGCTGACCATCACAGCCGCGTCATGCTCTCAAGGGCGACAGGTTCACCGTCGAGGTCGAGTACGGCGGCGGCTGGCGATGGAGGCCGGGATCATCGCGTTCTTCTCCGACCTCTACGGGCGCTACCCGTTCTCGCGCGGTGGCGGCGTGGTCGACGTGCGTCCTTCGACGGCTGGGACCCGGCGCCGGCTGCCCTGCCGGGCCCCGAGGAGCTGTTCAACGGCACGGTCTACGACCGCGGGGCGATGGCGCTGCAGGCGCTGCGCGAGAAGATCGGCGACGACGACTTCTTCAAGCTCCTGCGCCGCTGGTACAAGCGCAACCGCTACGGCAACGTGACCACCGAGCAGTTCATCGCGACCGCTGAGCGCTCAGCGGCCAGCAGCTGGACGAGTTCTTCGACGTTTGGCTCTACCAGCCCGTCAAGCCGACGAGCTGGTAGCCCAACCCGCCCGGGGATCGGCGAGCGGCGTCAGCCGCTTCTCGATCTCGGCGCGGTGCGGCTCGAGCTTCGGCGGCAGGATGACCACCGAGCCGAGCTCGTCGAGCGGGACGTCGACCGTGAAGCCGGGGCCGTCGTCGGCGAGCTCGAACAGCACGCCGCTGGGCTCGCGGAAGTAGATCGAATGGAAGTAGTGGCGGTCGATGATGCCGCTGTTCGGGATCCCGAGCAGCTGCACACGCTCGAACCAGCGCGGGTGGTCGGCCTGCGACGTGCCCCACGCCACGTGGTGCACGGTGCCGCCGCTCTGGCGGCCGGCCTCGGCCGGCGCCGGGTCGTAGTGGATCTGGCCGCCGCGGCGCTCGCCGCGCAGCTCCCACGTCGCGTCGCCGACCGGCTTCGCGTCGAGCACCTGCTCGAGCAGGCCGCGCGAGCGCTCGGGGTCGGTGCTGTAAGCGCGCACCGCGTCGAAACCCTGGAGCGCGTGCTCGATCGGGATCTCGGGGTGCTCGGCCGACAGCGGCTCGTCGACGCCCGGGCGGACGGCCAGCTCGTGGCCCAGCCCCTCGGGGTCCGCGAAGCGCAGCGCGACGTCGCCGACACGCTCGGTCGCGATGCCCTCGTCGCCCAGGCGGCGATCCCAGAAGTCGAGCGCCTCCGGCGAGCCGACGCGCGAGACGATCGTGTGGACCATGCCGGCACCCGGTCGGCCCGGGATCGCGCCGGGGTACTCGAAGAACGTCAGCTCAGCGCCCGGCCGCCCCCGCTCGTCGGCATAGAACAGGTGGTAGACGCTGGGGTCGTCCTGGTTGACCGTCTTGGCGGCCAGCCGGAGCCCGAGGACGCGCGTGTAGAAGTCCAGGTTCTGCTGCGCGTCCCCGGTGATGGCGGTGATGTGGTGGATGCCCTGGAGTCGCATAGTTGTACGAGCAACTATAGCGCGTCCAGACCCTTCCGTCCACTCGTGCGCGCGCGACGGCGCATGGCTCCGGGCGCACGACCACGGAGGAGGAGACACGGGGGGCGGCGACCGGCAGGTGGGTCGTCCACGGCTCGTACCGGTCGGGCATCGGCGTGCTGGACTTCAGCGACCGGGCGAACGCGCGCGGGATCGGCTACGCCGATCCCGCTCCACTGACGAACAAGGGCGACAAGTGGCATGACGACCGCTGGGGGGAGTGAGGACTGACGTCCGCGGGCGTCGACCGGGGGCGGCCTTCGGGCCGCCCCGGTCGTCCTAGCGGCTCAGCGCCTCGCGGAACTCGGCCTTGAGGCGCAGCTGGTCGGCGATCATCTGCATGTCGCGCGTGTTCTCGCGTCCGAAGAACGTGATGCCGACGCCCGTGCGGCCGGCGCGGCCCGTGCGCCCGATGCGGTGCACGTAGCCCTCGCGATCGGCCGGGGGGTCGAAATTGATGACGTGCGAGATGCCGGTCACGTCGATCCCGCGGGCGGCGACGTCGGTCGCCACGAGCGTGTCCACGCGCCCTGCCTCGAACGAGGCGAGCGCCTTTTCGCGCTGGCGCTGCGACTTGTCGCCGTGCATGGCGACGGCCTCGACGCCCTCGCGGGAGAGCCGGCGCACGAGCCGGTCGGCCCCGCGCTTGGTGCGCACGAACACCAGCGCGCGCTCACGGTCGGCGGCGTCGAGCTCGTCGACGAGCGCGTCGAGCCGGTCGTCGCGCTCTACGGCCAGGAAACGGTGCTCGATGTCAGTGCGCCGCTGCGCCGGCGGGGCGTGCTCGTGGCGGCGGGCGTCGCGCGTGTAGGCCTTGGCGATCCGGCCCGCCTCCCCATCGAGCGTGGCCGAGAAGAACAGCGTCTGGCGCGTGGCCGGGCAGCGGGCGACGATCCGGTCGACGGCCGGGCGGAAGCCCATGTCGAGCATCCGGTCGGCCTCGTCGAGCACGAGCGTGCGAACGTGGTCGAGGGTGAGGGCGCGGCGCTGGAGCAGGTCCTCGAGCCGGCCGGGCGTGGCGACCAGGATGTGGGCACGCTGCGCCTGCTGGATCTGCTTCTCGAAGCCCACCCCGCCGTAGACGGCGGCGACGGTCAGGTTGCGTGCGCGCGCGAGCGGACGCAGCTCGTCGACGATCTGGCTCGCGAGCTCGCGGGTCGGGGCGAGGACGAGCGCCGCCGGCCGCCGGGCACCCGCATCGAGGCGGTCGACCAGCGGGACGCCGAAGGCGAGCGTCTTGCCCGACCCGGTCGGCGACTTGGCGAGCACGTCACGCCCGGCGAGCACGTCGGGGATGACGAGCTCCTGGATCGGGAACGGCTTGTGGATGCCGCGCCCGGTGAGGGCGCGGGTGACCGCGCTCGATACGCCGAGGGCGGCGAAGGACGGCTGTGACATGAAGAACTCCTGCGGCGTGGGCCGCGAACGATTCGGGAGGCGACTGCTGACCCGAACCGCAGCGAGGCGGGACCCAAGCAAGCGAACTGCCTCGCAGTCGGCGGTGCGCCGGCTGCTGGAAACCAGTCTAGCGCGGGCCCGGCTTCACGCAGCGGACCTGGTAGATCGACGTGAAGCCGGTCCGGAAACCGTTGCGCGCGGCGCGCAGGTAGAGCCGCCAGACCCGCAGGCGCTCTGGGCCGGCGAGCCGCTTGGCTTCCGCGGCGTGCTCGTCGAGCCGCCGCATCCAGTGCGTCAGCGTCTCCGCGTAGTCCTCGCGGAACCCCTCGACGTGGTTCGTCTCCAGCCCGGCGCGCTCGAGCGCGGTCTGGATGCGGGAGAGGTGCAGCGGCGCGGCGTCCGGGAACACGTAGCGCTCCGAGAACGGCCCCGCCTCCGGCTCGCCGATGCGCAGGCGCGAGATGCCGTGGTTGAGCAGGCGGCCACCGGGCCGCAGTAGGCGGGCCAGCGTGGCGGCGTACTCGTCGATCCGGTTCGCGCCCACGTGCTCGACCATGCCGATGCTGGCGATCGCGTCGTACGGCTCGCCCGCCAGCTCCCGGTAGTCCATGACGCGGATGTCGACGAGGTCGCCGACGCCCGCTTCCTCGGCGCGCCGGCGGGCGAGCTGCGCCTGCGGCTCGGACAGCGTGATGCCGGTGACCGACACGCCGTGCTCGCGCGCCGCATGGATCGCGAAGCTGCCCCAGCCGCAGCCCACGTCGAGCACCCGCTCGCCCTCGGTCAGCCCGAGCTTCGAGGACGTGAGCTCGAGCTTGGCGCTCTGAGCCGCCTCGAGGCTCGACCCGTCGCGCGAGAAGAACGCGCAGCTGTAGGTCATCGACCGGTCGAGGAAGAGCGCGAAGAAGTCGTTCGAGACGTCGTAGTGGTGGCGGACCGAGCGTCGGTCGCGCTCGGGGCTGTGGCGGCGCCCGCGCGGGCGCAGCTCCATCTCGGGCACCCGCGGCGGCCGGATCGGGCCGACGGCGCGGGCGGCGGCGACTGCCAGGCGCAGCTGCGTCGGCCGGTCGATCGGATCGGGCTGGTAGCCGTCGAGCATCTGCAGCACGGCCTCGAGGTCGTCGACCTCCAGCTCGCCGGCAACGTAGGCCCGGCCGAGACCGAGCTGGCCGGGGGCACGCAGCACGTGGGCGAGCGCGGCCGGCGAGCGAACGTGCAGTGTGGGGACCGGCCTGCCGTTCGTGGGCGCCACCTCCGTGCCGTCCCAGAAGGTCAGCCGGAACGGCCGGTCCGGGACGGCCGCCTCCAGTCCCCGCCGCAGCGGCCCGGTGGTGCGCAGGGCCGACATCGCCTACGTCTCGACGGCCTTGCGAGCCTGCCGTTCCGGGCTGATGCGCACGACGTCCCAGGCCAGGCCGGTGCGCTCGAGCGCCCAGATCACCCAGGCCGAGATGTCGACCTGCCAGCTGCGCATACCGTGTCGATAGGAGGTGGGGAAGGCGTGGTGGTTGTTGTGCCACGCCTCGCCGAACGTGAACGGCGCGAGCCAGAACAGGTTGCGCGACTCGTCGCCCGTGTCGAACGCGCGCCGCCCGAAGAAGTGGCACAGCGAGTTGATGCTGTAGGTCACGTGGTGGACGACGAGCACCCGCACGAGGCCGCCCCACAGCAGGCCGGTCAGCGCCGTCGACAGCGAGCCGCCGATGAGATAGCCGAGGCCGGCCGGGACGAGCAGCCCGACGGTGACCCAGAGCACGAAGGTGCCGTCGATGAACCGGATCAACGGGTCGGCGAGCAGGTCGGGCGCGTAGCGCTTCCGGTTGCCGCGGTGCGTATGGATGAACAGCCACCCGACATGCGCATGCCAGAGCCCCTTGAAGGCTCCGCGCCAGCCGTGGCCGTGATCGACGTGCGGGCTGTGCGGGTCGCCCTCCTCGTCAGAGAACGCGTGGTGCTTGCGGTGGTCAGCGACCCAGGAGATCACCGGTCCCTCGATGGCGGCCGAGCCGAGGATGGCGAGCGTGCCGCGCACCCAGCGCCGGGCCTTGAACGCGCGGTGCGTGAGGTGCCGGTGGAAGCCGACGGTCACACCCAGCGCCGTCGCGGCGTAGGCGATCAGGAAGACGATGATGTCGCTCCAGCCGAGCGCGTCGTTCCACAGCTGCCACCCGACGATCCCGAGCGCCGCGACAGGCAGCACGGTGACCGTGCCGGTGATGATGCGATCGCGCGTTTCGTTGGCGACGGGCTGGACGTCGTCTGCGGTGGGGGCCACGGCCATGCGGTCGGAAACCCTACCTCTTCCTGCTTGACTTGCTACCGTTTCGCTCGTTCGACCGGGTCAGAAGGCCCGGATAAGTAGTGCGCGCCCGCAGTTGTTTGCATTTGCATCCTCGGCGTTGGCAGCACAGACGCCGTGGAGGTAAAGCATGGCGACCGGCACCGTGAAGTGGTTCAGCGACGACAAGGGCTTCGGGTTCATCACGCCCGACGAGCCCGGCAAGGACCTCTTCGTCCATTTCTCCGGCATCTCCGGCGACGGCTTTCGCACGCTCGCCGAGGGTGCGCGGGTCTCGTACGAGGCCGAGCAGGGTCCCAAGGGCCCGGCTGCGGTCAACGTCACGACGATCTAGAGATCGCCTGATGGGGCGCGGCCCGCTCACCGGAATCGGTGTGGCGGGCCGTGTGCTCATTCCCCGCCGCTTCAACGGCCCACCCGCCAGTGCCAATGGCGGCTACACCTGCGGCCTGATCGCGCGGCACATCCGCGGGCCGGCCGAGATCTCGCTCCGCTCCCCGCCACCGCTCGACACCGCGCTGGCCCTCCGAAGCGAGGCTGACGGACGCCTCGTCCTCTGGCACCACGACGTGCTCGTGGCCGAGGGTGGGCCCGCCGAGCCGCTCGACCTCGAGCCGCCCGTGCGGCCGACCGTCGCCGAGGCCCGCGAGGCGCTGCGCCGGTACCCCTGGCACGGCACTCGCCACGCGTTCACGAACTGCTACATCTGCGGCTCCGCCCGCCAGGACGGGCTCGGGCTGCACTTCGGCGATCTGCGGCGTCAACCGACAATGACGGCGGCGCTCTTGGTGGCCGACGACACGATCCCGCACGACGACCGCGGGCTCGTCCCCGAGATCGTGTGGGGCGCGCTCGACTGCCCGAGCTACGTGCCCGAGCTGTGGACCGCGGACGTGCCGAGCCTGCTCGCCTGGATGCACGCCGAGCTGCTCGAGCCGATCCCGGTCGGCGAGCCGGTCGTGGCGGTCGGCTGGCCGCTCGACGCCGAGGGCCGCAAGACGCACACCGCCTCCGCGCTGCTGTCGGCCGACGGGCGACTGCTCGCCCGCGCCCGCCAGCTCTGGGTGCAGCCGCGTGCGGCTGCCGGCTAGGCCCGCGCGACGGCGCTGAGCGCTGCGTCGCGGTCCGGATGGATGGCGATCAGCTCGGAGGCGCCGACGATGTCGAGCAGCCGCGCCACGTTCCCCTCGGGACGGCAGACCAGCGCGAACCGCCCGCCATGGGTGTGCACCTCGGACGCCGCGCCGAGCAGCGCGCGCAGCCCGGTCGAGTCGCAGAACTCGACGCCGCTGAGGTCGACGACCAGGCGCGGCTGGCGTGCGGCGCGGCTGGCGTCGAGGCGCGCGCAGAGCGACGGCGCCGTCGCGATGTCGAGCTCGCCGGCGACGGCGAGCACGCGAACGCCCTCCTCGTCGCGCTCGTCTACCGAGAAGTCGACGGGGGCGGTCATGGCGACACCCTTTCGCGTTCCCTACGTAGCGTCAACTTCTCGCCCGGTCTCGCCGTCTCGGGCCTGACAGGCGGCTTGTCGGCCTTGCGGTCCTTCTTCTTGGGCTTGGGCCGCGGGAGCCGGACCGCCAGCCGGCGCTTCGCGATGCCGACCGGGCCGCTCGGTCCCTGCGCCTCGATGAACAGCCGGAAGCGGCCGCGCGCGGGCGGCGTCCAGGCGATCTCGTAGGCCCCGTAGGGCAGCTCGTAGTCGCGGCTGAAGGCCAGCCCGTGCCGTCCCACGACGCGCACCTTGACCGCCGACAGCTTCGAGATCGAGAAGCGCACATTCGTGGCGTGGCGCGCGCGCAGGCCGCGCAGCGGGGCGATGCCGATCCGCGTGGGCTCGTGCTCGTAGCGGGTGAAGCGCCGGTGGGCCGAGCAGTACACCCGCCGCGCCGTGAGCCCGCACATGTCGCCCAGGAAGCGGGCGATCAGTTGGTGGTAGCTCAGCGTCGCCTCACGGCCGGCCCACGAGTACAGCGACCACGCGCCGGTATCCGCGGCGGCCACCATCTGGCGCGCGGCCGGCTCCCCGCGGCGGAACAGCCGCCGCGCCAGGCGGTCGCGCGCGACATGGGCCACCTCGCCGAGCCCGCTGACCGCCTGCAGCTCTCCGTTGAAGATCCGCAGCGACGGCGCGAACGAGTACATGAGGAAGTGGTCGCCGCCGTCGACGCCGAGCGGTGGCGGCGCCTGGAAGGCGCCGAGCGCGCGGTGCGCCAGGCGGCGCCAGCGCGGCTCGTGTAGCGCCCGGCCCGCGCGGGCGAGAGCGGACACGGCGGTGGCCTGCGTCATGCCGCTGATCCACGGCGGGGTGCCGCCGCCCCACGCGAAGTAGTGCTCCCAGGCGAGGAACGGGCCGCGCCGCGCGGCCAGGTCCGCCAGCCGGTCCACCGCGCGGCGGAGCCGCCGCACCGGGCAGGGGCCGCGCAGGCACGTGCCGGCGAGCCAGTTGACCGTCCCCCAGCTCGCGAGCGGCTGGAGCTGGATTCCGCGGCCGGGGTAGTACTGGAAGACCGCGGGGTCGCGGCCAAACGCCCGCCGCTCGCCGGGCGCGGGCATCGGCGCGCGGGTCCACAGCTCGCGGTTGCGGCGCAGCACGAGGAAGACCGGCTCGAGCCGGTCGTGGCTGAGCAGGTGCTGCGACGCCAGCGAGTCGACGGTCGCGAGCACGGAGCTGAGCTCGGCGGCCCGGACGCCGGTCAGCCGGCGGAGCGCTACGCGGGCGAGCGCCAGCTCGCGTGTCAGGCGGGCGTAGTCGCCGGGAGAGAGGCGCCGGGTGAGCCGGGCGAGCCGCAGCGCGCCGGTCACGGTCGGCGACTTCCGCGCGCGCCGGATCGCCGCCTGCCGCCGCGCCTCGCGCGCCGCCGCCCGCTCGGCCACGGCGCGCCAGGTTGCGACCTTCAGCGCCCCGGCGTTCTCCACGATCACCGTCTCCGACGGCTCCGGCGCAACCTCCGGGTCAGGCGCGGCTCCGCAGCCGGCGACAAGCGCGACGAGCAGGGCGAGGACGAGCCGGCGGCCGGCCATGGGACAGCATCGGCCGCGAGATGTCGGTCCAACACCCCCGAGCGGTCAGGTCCGGACGCGGTCGGGCACGAAAAGGCCGCAGGCGCCGGTGTGGCGCCCGCGGAGGGAGGGGTTGTTAGACGAGCGCAGGCTCGAGGACGGTCAGGGCGACCGCTCCGTCGGCGCTCTCGCTCGCGTGGACGGGCCGGCCGTCGGCCAGCTCGCCGGCGAGGATCGCCCGCGTCAGCTCCTTCTCGAGCGTCCGGCGGACGTGGCGCTGCAGCGGGCGGGCGCCGAACGCCTCGTCGAAGCCGTCGCGCGCCAGCCGGGCGACAAGCGCGTCGTCGACCGTGAGCTCGATCCCGCGCTCGGACCGCAGGCGCTCGGCCACCCGGTCCACGATCGTGCGCGCGATCTGCTCCACCTGCTCGCCCTCGAGCGGGCGGAACGTGACGATCTCGTCGATGCGGTTGAGGAACTCCGGCAGGAACGCGGCCTTGGCGGCGGCGAGCATCCGGTCGTCCTCCGCCGCCGGCTCGCCGGCCGTGAAGCCGATGCCGCGGCGCGCCTGGCCGGCGCCGAGGTTGGAGGTCATGACCATCACGGCGTTCGTGAAGTCGACCGTCCGGCCCTCGCCGTCGGTGAGCCGCCCGTCGTCCATGACCTGCAGCAGCACGTTCCAGACCTCGGGGTGGGCCTTCTCGATCTCGTCGAGCAGGATCACCGAGTACGGCCGCCGGCGCACCGGCTCGGTCAGCTGGCCGCCGTCGCCGTACCCGACGTAGCCGGGCGGCGAGCCGATCAGCCGCGCGACCGTGTGCGGCTCGCGGAACTCGGACATGTCGATCCGGACGAGCGCCCGCTCGCTGGCGAACAGCCGCTCGGCGAGCGCCTTCACCAGCTCGGTCTTGCCGACCCCGGTCGGGCCGAGGAACAGGAAGGTGCCGAGCGGGCGGTCGCCCTCCGACAGGCCCACGCGGGCGCGCCGGATCGTGTCCGCGACGGTCTCGAGCGCCGCGTCCTGGCCGATCACGCGCCGGCGCAGGTCGCCCTCGAGCTCCTGCAGGCGCTCGAGCTCGCCGGCCACCAGCTCGCCGACCGGGATCCCGGTGCGCGCGGCGACCACGGCGGCGACGTCGGTCGCGCCGACGACCACCGGGCCGTGCGCGTCAGCTTTGGCCTGCAGCTGCTCGATCTCGACCTTCAGCGCGCCTGCGCGCTCGTAGTCCTCGGCGTCGATCGACGCTTGCTTGTGGGCACGGAGTCGCTCGAGCTTGTCCTGGAACGTCGCGACGTCACCGCCCGAGCGCATGCGCACGCGGGCGCCCGCCTGGTCGATGAGGTCGATCGCCTTGTCGGGCAGGTGGTACGCGGTGATGTAGCGGTCGCTGAGCCGGGCCGCGGCGTCGAGCGCCTCGTCGTCGATCATCAGCCGGTGGTGCTGCTCGTAGCCGGGGCGCAGGCCGCGCAGGATCGCCACGGTCTCCTCGATCGAGGGAGCCTCCACGGTGACCGGCGAGAAGCGGCGCGCCAGCGCGCCGTCGCGCTCGATCTTGCGGTACTCGGCCAGCGTCGTGGCGCCGATCAGGCGCAGCTCCCCGCGGGCGAGCAGCGGCTTGAGGATGTTCGCGGCGTCCATGGCGCCCTCGGCAGCGCCGGTCCCGAGGATCGTGTGCAGCTCGTCGACGAACAGCACGATGTTGCCCTCGGCGGCCGTGACCTCGGCGAGCGCCGCCTTCAGGCGATGCTCGAACTGGCCGCGGAACTGCGCGCCGGCGACCATGACGGCGAGGTCCAGCGCCACGACGCGCACGCCGCGCAGCGGCTCAGGCACGTCGCCGTGGACCACGCGCAGCGCGAGGCCCTCGACGATCGCGGTCTTGCCGACGCCGGCCTCGCCGATGAGGACGGCGTTGTTCTTGCGGCGGCGGGCGAGGATCTCGGCGGCCTGCTCGATCTCGTCGTCACGACCGATCACCGGGTCGACGCGGCCGGCAGCCGCGTCGGCGGTGAGGTCGCGCCCGAACTCGTCGAGCGCCGGCGTCGTGGAAGACGCCTCCTGCGCGGGGGCGGCACGGCCGCTCGCGCACTGCTCACAGAGCAGCACGGAACCTCGGCGCTCGCCGTCGGCGAACACCAGCCGCACGCGGCCGGGGCGTTCGCCGCAGTTGGCGCAGACCGGCACGCCGGCCTGCGGTTCGGTGTTGGTGTCGTTCACGTTTCTCCTAGAAAATCTTAGTCAGAGCCACTAAGATTAGCGCGCCGTTGACGCGGTGTTATCACGGTCTGATGCACGCCGGAACCGCGCGCTTTCGCTAGGTTTGGGAGCCAATGGCCGTCCCTCGCCTGCGCGTTCCCGCTGCTGGTCCGGGCGGCTCCCTGCGGCAGGCGGCCGGCCTCGTGTCCGACGAGGTCGAGCTCTACCACCGCACGTACACGACACTGCTGCGCTCCTCGGGCGAGACATTGCTGCGCGTGCTGGAGCCGTCACATCGCTCGATGAACTCGAGTCTGCACCTGCTCGCATCGACGAGCGAGGTGGACCTCGGCGCCTTCCTGTACGCGATGCGGCGGCTGCCCGCCGGCGTGTGGGAGACCGCGGTGATCGTGATGGGCCAGGAGGCGCAGGTCTTCGAGCGTGCAGGCGTGGGGCGGATCGAGGACTGGGAACCCGTCGAGGCGCCTGCGCGGCGGCGGCGCTGGTTCGACAGCCACGAGGGCGCGATGGCCGTGCTGCTCGCCTCTACGTCCGACCTCGACGACGTGATCCCCACGCTCGTCGCCTACCAGGTCGAGTGGAACAAGCTCCACGCGGTGCTGCGCTCGACCGACCGGCCGGAGGGTGAGGAGCTCGATCCCGCCGCGTGCGCCGACGCCTACGGCGGCAGCGTCGAGGACTGGCTGCGGATCCGCGAGGCGTGGGGCGACCTGTCGACGTTCCTCGACGAGGTGCGCGACCGCAAGCTCAACCTTCGCATCCGCATGCTCGGCGGCTCTCAGGCCGGGTACGCGCGCATGACGCGGCGCTGGTGGCGGCCCGTGCGGAGCGCCATGGAGGAGCAGGGCCTCGGCGAGCGGCCGGTCTACTTCGTCTCCTCCAACCCGCACTCGCTCGTGAACCTCGTCACCCCGACGGCGCGCGCCGGCGAGGCCGAGGTCGTGCGCTTCATCGAGGAGCACGGGCCCGAGTACCTGCGCGATGAGCTCGAGCGCTTCCGCGAGGGCCGCGCCGAGGGCTCGTGGGAGAACCTCCTCTACTTCGGCGCCCGCCTGCTGTGGGAGTCGTTGCCCGAGGACGGCGAGGAGTGGAGCCGACGCCGGGAGGCCGAGCGGGCGCTCGGCGTCACGCACATCTCGAGCCGTGCCGCGCTGCGGATCTCCTCGCAGATCATGGCGCTCGACCGGCTCGACCCTGCGGGGCTGGATCCCCGCCTGGGGGCAGTGGACAGCGAGCGGCTCGCGCGCTCGAACGCCGTGGTGGTCAACATCGAGTACCCGCTTGGGCTCGCCGCCTACAACATCCTGCGCGAGCTCACGGTGTCGACCGACGTGGTGCGCGGCGTGTACGTGCTCGGCAAGGCGGCGACGCTGAACGCCGACGTGGGCGACGTGCTCATCTCCGGCGTCATCCACGACGAGCACTCCGGCTCGACCTACTGGCTCGACAACGCGTTCTCGTTCGACGACATCGCGCCGTTCCTGCGCTTCGGCTCGGGGCTCGACAACCAGCGCGCGGTCACGGTCAAGAGCACGTTCCTGCAGAACCGCGAGTACCTCGACTTCTACTACCGCGAGGCGTACACGGTCGTCGAGATGGAGGCCGGCCCGTTCTGCAACGCCGTCTACGAGATGGCCGACGCCGATCGCTACCCGGTCGGCGAGGCGGTCAACTTCTCCAAGCTCCCGATCGACTTCGGGATCATCCACTACGCCTCTGACACGCCGTACACCCAGGCCCGCACGCTCGGCGCCCGCGGCCTGTCCTACTACGGCATGGACTCCACGTACGCGAGCTCGCTGGCCATCATGCGGCGGATCTTCAAGCTCGAGGGCATCCTCGACGACTGAGCCATGCCCGAAGTCCTCGTCGCTCGCGCGCGGGGCGTGCTGCTCAGCGGTCGGGACGTGGCTCCTGAGAGGCTGGAGCTCCGTTCTGGCCCGTTCGAAGCGCGAGGATCACGATCTCCGGCGGGCGGAAGAGCCGGATGGGGAGGCCGCTGGTCCCGAGGCCGGACGTGACGTAGAGGTGCCGGCTCTCCTCGACGACGTGGCCGCGCGCGTAGCGCTCCCCGTAGCGGGAGGGCAGGGCGGGGAGGCGGAGGACGGGGATGGCGATCTGGCCGCCGTGGAGGTGGCCGGAGAGGGTCAGCGCAACGCGGGCCGGCACGTAGGGGAACACGTCCGGGTCGTGGGAGAGCAGGATCACCGGCGCGTCGGGAGGGACGTCCTTGAGCGCGCGCGGAAGGTCGGGACGCCGTGAGCGCAGGTCGGCAAGCCCCGCGATGTACACATCGCCGGCTTTGGCCGCGCGGTTCTCGAGTACCTCGACGCCGACGTCGCGCAGCGCGTGCCACATGGAGAAGCCCGCGCGCTTCCAGTCGTGGTTGCCGAGCACGGCGTAGGTGCCGAGCGGCGGGCGGAGGTTCGCGAGCTCGGCGGCGATCGCCTTCGGCGGCACGCGCCCGCCCCACACCGGATGCGCGTCGGTGAAGTCGCCGAGCAGGAGCATGACGTCCGGTGCCTCGTCGTTGAGGCGCTCGACCGCGCGGGCGATCGCCTGCCGGCCGGCATGCGGCGCCCCCGCGTGGAGGTCGGACAGCACGCCGACCCGCAGGCCGTCGACGGCTGTCGGCCAGCGCGGCAGGTGCAGCGTGCGGCGCACGGTCACGAGCCGCCGCGGCTCGATCAGCGACGCCCAGGCGAGCACCGCGCCCCCCGCCACGGTGAGCGGCTTCACAGGGATGCGAGCACCTCGTGGCGGCGCGGCATCCCGCCTCGGGCTCCGGCCGCCCGGGTGGAGAGCGCGGCGGCGGTGAGTGCGAAGCGCGCCGCGTCGTGGAACGGCCTGCCGGCCGCCAGCTCGGCGGCGAGCGCGCCGTTGACGGTGTCGCCGGCGCCGGTCGTGTCCACCACCTCCACGGCCGGTGCCGGCAGCCGCCATGCGTCGCCGCCGTCGAGCAGCAGCGCGCCCTCGGCGCCGAGCGTGACGAGGACGGGAGCCGATGTGCGCGCCGCCAGCGCCCGCGCCGCCGCCTCCACGTCGGCCTCGCCAGCCAGCTCGCGAGCCTCGTCGGCGTTGGGGGTCAGCACGACGCCCTCGCGATCGCCTCCGGCCGGTCGCGCCGGCGCCGGGTTGAGCACGACCTGCCAGCCCGCAGCGCGAGCGGCGGCGGCCCCGGCGACCACCACCGCCTCCGGCACCTCGTTGCCGAGCAGCACGACGCCCTCTGGCCCCGCGGTCAGCAGATGCGGCAGGGCGCGGTCGACGGTGGCCGCGTCGAGGGCGGCGTTGGCGCCGGAGGCGACGGCGATCTGGTTCTCGCCCGCCTCGTCGACGACGATCACGGCGACGCCGGTCGGCGTGCCCGCGAGGCGAGCGACGTGCGTGGTGTCGATGCCGTCGGCGGCGAGCTCGGCGAGCGCCTCCTCGCCCATCTCGTCCGCCCCGACGGTGGCCACCATCGCGACGTCGGCGCCCGCGCGCGCGGCAGCGACCGCCTGGTTTGCGCCCTTGCCGCCCCCGTGACGGGCGAAGGTCCCGCCGGCCACGGTCTCGCCCGCGCGCGGCAGCCGCCCGACGGAGACGACGAGGTCGACGTTCACCGATCCGACGACGACGACCTGCCCCATCAGCCCTCCGCGGGCAGGATCGTCCCGGCGACGTCGCCGAAGGAGACGGCCGGCGCGTCGCGGTCACCGCACCAGCCACGCACGACGACCGTGTCGCCGTCCTCGAGGAACGTCCGGCTGCGGCCGTCCGCGAGAGCGAGCGGCTCGCGACCGCCGCGCGTGAGCTCGATCAGGCTCCCCTCGGTTCCCGGCTCGGCACCCGAGATCGTGCCGGACGCGTAGAGGTCGCCCGGCCGCACGTTCGTGCCGTTGCTCGTGGCGTGCGCGAGCTGCTGCGGGAACGTCCAGTACAGCCCGCGCGCGTTGCCGCGCGAGATGACGGTGTCCTCGAGCTCCACCTCGAGCGGGATGTCGAGCGCCCAGTCGCCGGGCGCGCGCAGGTACTCGAGCGGCTTGGGGTCCTGTGCGGGCGGGGCGACCCGGAATGGCTCGAGCGCCGCCAGCGGGACGACCCAGGGCGAGATCGACGTGGCGAACGACTTACCGAGGAACGGGCCGAGCGGTTGGTACTCCCAGCGCTGGATGTCGCGCGCGCTCCAATCGTTGACGAGCACGAAGCCGAAGACGTGGTCGGCCGCCTCGCCCGCGGGGATCGAGGTGCCGAGCGTGTTGCCCGGGCCGGTGACGAACCCGAGCTCGAGCTCGATGTCCAGGCGCTGCGAGGGCCCGAAGGCGGGCGCGCCGCCCGGTTCGGCGGGCGGCAGCTGGCCGCGCGGGCGCCGCACCGGCGTGCCCGATGGGACGACCGAGCTCGCGCGGCCGTGGTAGCCGACGGGCAGGTGACGCCAGTTGGGCAGCAGCGGGTCGGCGTCGGGCCGGAACATGCGGCCGAGGTTCGTCGCGTGCTCGAGCGAGGAGTAGAAGTCGACGTAGTCCCCGACCGCGACCGGCAGCATCACGTCGACCTCGGTCAGCCGGACCGAGCAGTCGAGCGGCGGGCCGTCGGCCAGCACCCGCTGGAGCGTGGCGCGCAGCCCTTCCCATGCGTCCCGTCCGAGCGCGAGCAGCGGGTTCAGCACCGGGCCGTCGAGCGTGTGCGCGGGGAGGCCGGCGGGCACGAGCAGCCCGCGTTCCTCGAGGGCCACCAGGGACACCGCGTCGTCGCCGAGTCGCACGGCGAGCTCCGGCCGCCTGCCGCCGCGCGGCCGTATCGCGCCGTAGGGGAGGTTGTCGAGTCCGAAGCCGTGTGCCACGCCGGGGATCCTATGGAGGCTGACCGTTCGTCCGGTTGACGGTAAGACGGGAGCGAAGAGGCTCGCGGGTCGTGATCGTCCGCGCCGTCATCGCCGCCCTGCTGGTTCTGGCCGCTGGTGTGCCCGCGGCATCGGCGCAGGCGCCGGTCGTCGCGCCGCCGTTCGACGACGCCTACTCGGCCGCCGACATCGGCACGCCGCCGGGCGTGCCGGCCAACCTCGGCGGGCTCACGCTGAAGGCCGGGACGACAGACCGGCTGCTCATCGGCGGGGCCGCCAACGCGGCGCAGGGCGCGCTGTACGAGGTGGGCCTGACGCGTGACGGCGCCGGCCACATCAGCGGCTTCTCGGGCACCGCGACGCGCTTCGCGGCCGCAGCGAACAACGACGGCGGCGTCACGTACGGACCGGGCGGCGTCCTCTTCCTCGCCCGCTACCCGCTCATCGAGGTGGGGCAGACCAAGCCGGAGAGCACGGGTCGTACTCGTCCGCCACGGTCCGGGGGACGAAGTGGCTGACGGAGGACACGTGCGGGTCGACGCTGACGCGCGTCGTTCGCGGGCGGGTGAGCGTGCGGGACGAGGTCCTGCGGAGGACCGTGATCGTGAAGGCCGGTGGGCGATACGTCGCTCGGCGGCGTGGGTGAGGCGCCGGCGAACGTCAACTGCGGCTGGGTAGGGAGGTGGCGGGGTCGGGCGGATTGCGAGGGTGCATTTCGTCGACTTCGCGACGTTCTCGCTCGTGAGGTCGACGTTTGGCCCCTATAGGGTGCATTTCGTCGACGTCACGAACATCGCCATGTCGAGGTCGACGTTATGCACCCTCACCGCGGCCGGCTTCCCCACCTCCCTACCCGGCGCCGTTGACGTTCGTCCGGCGCCGCCAAGCCGTCCAAGCGTCCAGACGCCCTTGACGCGGGGTCCCGGCTTCTAGACGATCGGCCCTTCACGTGGGCTCGCGGAGTTGGATCGGGATGACGGTGGCGGCGCTTGCCGCTGCGCTCATCGCGCTCGCGCTGCCGGGGTCGGCGGCGCCGCAGACGGGAAACCTCGTCGTCGACACGACCGCCGACGGCAACGACGGCGAGTGCGCTCGCGACTGCACGCTCCGCGAGGCCGTGGCGCTCGCCGACGTCTCCACGGGCAGGTGGGTGCAGCTCCCGCCGGGCGTCTACCGGCTCTCGCAGCCGCTCGTGCTCGGGAACGACATCGTGTTCGGCGCCGCCTTCAGCGGCGACTTCAGCTCAGGCGCGCGCTCGACGGTGATCGATATGCGTGGCACCGGCCGCGCGGTCGAGGTGGCGCCCGGCGCGACGGGCGTCCTTGCTGGCGTGACCGTGTCGGGCGGCCGCGCCGGCGTCGGGGCCGGCGTCTTCGTGCCCGCTGGTAGCCAGCTATCGCTCTACGGCACGATCGTGAAGGACAACGCCGCCACGACGCGCGGCGGCGGCGTGGCCACGGCCGGAGGCCTCGCGGTGTTCCGCAGCACGATCACAGAGAACCGCGCCGGCAGCGGCGGAGGGATCGCGGTCGACGTGGGCGGCATCGCCCAGGCGTACAACTCGACTGTCAGCGGCAACACGGCGAGCGCCGTCGGCGGCGCCATCGCCTCGTCGGACGAGACGACGCTGTGGAACGTGACGGTCGCGAACAACCGCGCCCCCACCGGCGCCGGCGTGTACTGGGCCGGCACTGACGCGACCACGACGATGTGGAACACGATCGTGGCCGACAACACGAACGGCGCGTGCGGTGGAGCGATCACCCAGCGCACGGGCTGGCAGAACAACATCATCGACGACTCGAGCTGCGGGCTCGCCGCCGGTGAGGGCACGGTCAACGATCCGCGGCTCGGCCCGCTGCGCAACAACAAGGGCCCGACCGACACTCACGCGCTCGGCGCGAACAGCCCGGCGATCGACGCCGGCGGGGCAAGCCTGTGCGGCGCCCCCGACCAGCGCGGCGCCCCACCCGTCGGCACCTGCGACATCGGCGCCTACGAGTTCGGCGGCAACGTGCCCGAGCCGGAGCTGCCGCCGCCGGTCCCGGGCGAGACGGTCAACGTGTCGCTTCGCGCCGGCGTGGTGAAGGTGAAGCTCCCCGGAAGCGATGAGTTCTTCCAGCTGCAGGACGGTCAGCAGGTGCCCGTCGGTACGACGATGGACACAAGGAAAGGTCGGGTGAATCTGGTCGCGGCCGGCAAGCGCCAGAAGGCGTGGTTCTACGACGGCCTCTTCAAGTTCACCCAGTCGCGCGGCAAGCGGCCGCTCACGACGCTGAGGCTGACGGCCAAGCTCTCGTGCGCGAAGGGGAACAGCGCCTACACCGCCGCGAAGCGCAAGAAGCGGCGGCTGTGGGGGAGCGGCAAGGGGCGGTTCCGCACCCGCGGCTCGTACAGCGCGGCGACCGTGCGCGGGACCCGCTGGCTGACCGAGGACCGCTGCGACGGAACGCTCACACGCGTCAAGCAGGGTCGCGTCGCCGTCCGGGACTTCGTCCGCAAGCGCACCGTGATCCTGCGCGCCGGCCAGCGCTATCTGGCCAAGCGCACGAAGTGAGCTGGGTCGCGGTCTTCGCGAGTTTCCTGGTCGCGCACATGGTCGGCGACTACCTGTTCCAGACCGACTGGCAAGCCCGGAACAAGCGCGGCGGGCTGAGCGGCGGCGTCGCGCTGCGCGCGCTCGCCACCCACGTGACGACGTACACGCTCGCGTTCGTGCCGGCGCTGATCTGGATCGGCGACGAGCTCGACCTCGGCTGGGCCGTCCTCGCCGCCGCGCTGATCTTCCTGCCCCACTTCGTGATAGACGACGGCCGCATCGTGCGCGCGCACCTGGCTCGCATCAAGCGCGTCGAGACGTTCGACGCCGGGCTCGCCGCCTCGGTCGACCAGTCCTACCACGTGCTCTCGCTGTTCCTCGTGGCGATCCTGCTGGGAGCGGCGTGAAGCACGTCCTCATCGCGATCCTCGTCGCGGTGGCGGTGGGGGCGCTCCTGAAGGAGGGCGGCGTGCTGCGCGAGCAGGAGCTTGCGACCGTCGACCTCCGCTTCGACGTGCGCGGCGCGACCGAACCGCCATCTGACGTCGTCATCGTGGCGATGGACCAGCGCACCTTGGACGAGGACCCGAACACCATCATCCCGTTCAACCGCCACCGCCACGCGCGGGTGATCAAGCAGCTGACGGCGGCGGGAGCGCGGGTCATCGCCTACGACGTCCAGTTCACCGAGGAGAGCGACTATCCCGCCGCGGATGAGGCACTGATCGAGGCGACCCGCGCCTCGCCGCGCGTCGTCATGGCCACCACTGAAGTTGCCCCGGACGGATCGACGGCCATCTTCGGCGGCCCCGAGGGCCTGAAGTACAGCAAGGCGACGCCGGCCAACGGCAACATCGAGCTCGACGGCGACGGCGTCCTGCGCCGGATGCGCTTCAGCGCCCAGCGGCTGGACACCTTCGCGATGGCGGCTGCGCGCCTGCAGACCGGACGCCCGATCCCGACCGGCGACCGCCGCGACGCATGGATCGACTGGCCCGGGCCGCCCGGCACGATCGATCGCCTCAGCTTCGTCGATGTCGAGTACGGCCGCTTCCCTGCGTCGGCCGTACAAGGCAAGGTCGTCGTCGTCGGGGCCACCGCGGAGGCGTTCAAGGACTTCCACGCCACGGCCGCGGGCGACGACATGTCGGGGCCGGAGACCCAGGCCGCGGCGATCGCCACCGCACTGCGCGGCTTCTCGCTCGACACGGCGCCGGGCTGGGTCGACTGGCTGCTGCTGGTCGCGCTCGCCGCCGTGGCGCCGCTCACCGCGATGCGCTTCGGCACGGCGATGGGACTTGTTGCAGGGCTCGTCGCCCTCGTGCTCTTCCTCGTCGCTGCCCAGGTCGCGTTCGGTTCGGGCGTCATCGTCGAGGTCCTGCCGCCGGTGAGCGCTGCCGTGACCGGCATGGTCGGAGCCTTGCTGCTCGCGAACCCGGTGTCACACCCCTGGGTCAATCGCGCGCTCGACGCGCTGAGCCGCCACGGCGGGCTTAACCACCGCACGCGGCGACTGCGCGCGCTTCTGCTGATCTGCACCGGGCTGTCAGTCGCCGTGGGCGCGCTGCTCCTCGACGGCACTGACGCGCTCCAGCGACTGGAGCTCACGACGGTCAACGAGCGGTTCGACATGCGCGGCCCGGAGCCGCCCCCCTCGAACATGGTCGTCGTCGCCGTCGACGACAAGACGTTCAGCAGCCCGCCGCAGCCGCAGTGGCCCTTCGACCGGCGGCTCCATGCCCGTGTCATCCGGCAGCTCACAAGGGCGGGTGCCCGCGTCATCGCCTATGACATCCAATTCACCGAGCCGAGCGACGACCCGGATGCCGACGACGCGCTCATCGAGGCCGTCCGGGCCTCGCCGCGCGTCGTGCTTGCGACGACTGAGGTGGGCGAGGGAGGGACGACGAGCATCTTCGGCGGCGGAGTCGGCCTCAGGTACAGCAGGGCGACCCCGGCCTACTCGAACGTCGCGCTCGATGAGGACGACCGCGTCCGGCGGCTGATCTTCGAGAGCCCGGAAGGCCTGGCGTCGTTCCCGATCGCGAGCGCCCGCCTTGCGCGCGGGCACCCGGTTGAGACGCCCGGCGAGGACAGCGCATGGGTGGACTTCGCCGGCCCGCCCCCGAGCATCGAGCGCCTCAGCTTCACCGATGTCATGAAAGGCCGCTTCGCGCCCCAGGCGGTGCGCGGCAAGGTGATCGTTGTCGGGGCCACCGCTCCGTCCCTCCAGGACCTCCACGGCACCTCGACCACGAAGGGCGGGCTGATGCCCGGGCCAGAGGTGCACGCGAACGCGATCGCCACCGCGCTGGCCAACTTCCCGCTGCGCAGCAGCGCCTGGTGGCTGAACGCGCTGCTGGTCGTCCTGCTCGCGGTCGCCGCCCCGTTCGCGGCGCTGCGGCTCCGGATGGCGTGGGCCATCACGATCGGGATCGCGGCGATCGTTGCCTTGCTCGTCGGTGCCCAGCTCGCGTTCGAGGGCGGCACGATCGTGACCGTCGTCTATCCGCTCGTGGCCGGCCTCGCAGCGCTGGCCGCGACGGCCGCCATCCACGGCATCACCGTCGCCTTCGAACGGGCCAACACGCGTGAGGCGTTCGCGCGCTTCGTCCCCGAGGCGGTGGTCGACGAGGTGCTCCGCAACGCCGACGGCGCGCGCCTCGGCGGCGTGCAGCGCGAGGGCACCGTGATGTTCAGTGACCTGCGTGGCTTCACGTCGTTCTCGGAAACGCTCGCCCCGGCGACCGTGATCGACGCGCTCAACCGCTACCTGACCGAGATGAGCGAGGCGATCCTGGACCACGGCGGCACGCTCGTCGCCTACATGGGCGATGGGATCATGGCCGTCTTCGGCGCGCCCCTGCAGCAGGACGACCACGCCGACCGCGCCCTGGCCGCAGCGCGAGACATGCTGACCCGGCTCGAGCGCTTCAACGCCTGGCTGCGGGAGGCCGGCCTCCACGACGGCTTCAAGATGGGCATCGGCCTCAACACCGGCCCCGTCATGTCCGGCCACGTCGGCTCCGAGCGCCGCCTCGAGTACACCGCGCTCGGCGACACGACCAACACCGCCGCGCGGCTCGAGGGCATGACCAAGGGCACGCCCTACCAGCTCTACGTCGCGGACTCGACGCGCTCCGCGCTCCGCACGCCCGCGCCAGACGTCGTCGAGGTCGGCGAGTTCGAGGTCCGCGGCCGGAAGGCGACGATCAAGCTGTGGTCGCTCGCCGAGGACCGTGAGCCGGAGCCTCAGGACGAGACAGCGGTCGAGGCGACCTAGCATGCGGCGAGCGCCCGCAGACCGCTCATGCTCGGCCGGTAGAGGTACTCGCCGCCGCGCACGGTGACGAACCGCGGCTGCGGACGCAGGAAGTACGGCGGCCGGCCCTGGATCGTCATCTTGCCGCCGCCGTCTGTGGGCTCGCCGACCAGGAAGTCCTTGTCCGCGCCGAGCCCGAACGGGTCGCCGTCGTCGATCCATAGCGCCTGCACGGTCTCGAACTGGCGCCAGATGTCCGCGTTGAAGCAGACGAACACCAAGCCGCGTTCCGCGCCGTCGTCGTCGAGCTGGCCAGCGGGTAGCGGCGGTCCATAGGGGCGCCCGCGGCGGATGATGCGGTGGCGGTTCGTGAGCCGGCCGGCGAAGAAGCCGGGCGCGTCACGCGGGTGGGCGCGGCGGACGTGGGCGCCCAGCGGGCAACGAAGCCCGTCGGGGTCCTCCGAGAAGGTGAAGTCGTTGATACGGCGCGGGTCGGCGGCCAGCGCGGCATCGGGCTGCTCCGGCGCGCGTACGAGCGGCGAGCCGTCCGGCCAGCGGCCCACGAGCTTGGCGGCCAGCAGCTCCGGGCCGCCCGGGAAGCGGCGTCCCTCCTCGGCCACGAAGCGCCGCAAGGCCGCAACGTCCATCGCCAGCTTGCGCCAGACCGCGAACGTGCCGTTGCGATCGAAGGGCGCCGCGGGCGCCTCCGCGAGGCGGCCGTCCTCGTCCTCGTAGCCGTGTAGGAACTCGCCCGTGCGCACCGGCCGCCACCCTCCGGCACCGTCGGGCTGGCCGTCGCCCGGCCGGCCGGCGACGCCGCTGCCCTCCACTGCCGGCTGGGCGATGCCGTCGAAGAAGCCGAAGTGGTCGCGTCCGCCGGTCAGCGCGGCCGCCCGCTGCTCGTGGACGATCGACACGGCGCCGGCCGCGCCCACGCCCCGTAGCTCCTCGCGGCGCGCCTCGAGCCGCGCCTCGTCGACCGCATGGATGGTGACGAGCGCGTGCGCCTCCCCCGTGCCGAGCCCCGGCTCCCAGCCGGAGGGCGCGCTCGGCCCGCGGTCGCCGAGCCGCTGCGCCCGCGCCGCCATCCCCTCGCGGAACGCTTCCGGGAAGGAGTCCAGCGGCACGTCGAGCGCGGCGAGCCCCGAGGCCGTGAACGCGATGTCGAGCGCCGACGGCGGCTCGCCCGCCGTCCACGGCTCCGCGGTCGCCACCTGCGGCACCATGCGCGCGAGCAGCGCCCGCGCGCGGTCCGCGTCGAGCACGTGCAGGAACAGGTACGCGGCGCACGGATAGGTGTAGCCGCGCAGGAGGTTGCCCTGCACGTCCGCAAGGTCGACGGCGGCCGCCGCCGCCCGCCGGCACGGCAGGTTCGCGCGCCGGCCGATTATGAGGCGAACCTCTCGCGGAAGCGCCGGTGCAGCGTCGCGGCGTCGAGGCCCTGCGCATCGGCCGCGAAGGCGACGATCTGCTCGCGCAGGGCGAGGCTCTCCAGGACGCCCGGGACGGTCGCGCTCGGGTGGGCCGACGCGAACAGGCTGCTGTCGATCTGGTGGTCGCGGACGAAGCGCTCGAACGCGGCGCGGTCCGCGCTCCCCGGATACCCCACGCAGTACTGCCACCACACGTCCGGCTCCGCGCGCGAGCGGAGGTCGTGCAGGTACGGGTCGAGCTCGCCGTCGAACGTGCTTGTGAACACGAGCTGGCTCGATCGCAGACGATCGCGGAAGCGCTGCGGCGGGCCCTGGAATACGAGCTCGGAGACCACGTGGACGCGCGAGAAGTGGAGCGTCTCGAGCCGCGCCAACGGGCTGGCGGCGCCGACCGGCAGCGCCGCGATCGCGTCCCGCGCATCGGGCTCGCGCCCCGCGACGATCGGCGCGATGACGGTCAGCGAGTACGCGGCACCCAGATGGTTCCGGCGCTCGGACATCAGAGTCGGCTCTGCGACTCGACGAGGAAGCGTTCGTACGCGGCCGCGAAGGCCTCGGGCCCGAGGCGCGCGGCGTCATCCACGAGCCCCTCGAAGCGCTCGCGCACCTCCAGCGCCCCCTTGACCATTCGCGTGCTCGCGTTGGGGTAGGCGCAGTAGTAGTGGCCGCCGTCGAGGCTGTTCATGGCGATCCACGCCTTCAGCGGCTCGGCCGGGGGCGGGCCCGGGAACGCGGGCCCACGCCCCCAGGTGAGGCGGATCCACCGCGGCACCACGTAGGCGAACGCGTCGATGTAGTGCTGCCACGGTCCGTCGAAGTTGCTCTCGAAGAACAGGTAGCGGTATCGCAGCTTCTCGCCCGGCAGACCGTCGACGATCGCCCAGCGGACGTAGTGGATGAAGTCGAACTGCAGGATCGCCTGCTGCGCCAGCGGCACGAAGCGGGCGCTGAGGAAGCCGAGCCGGAGGAACCACAGCCACTGCGGCCGGATCGGCGTGAGCATCGTGAGGCCGGTCATGCGACCGATGGCGTTGCCCATCAGCCGCGGCCCCAGATCTCCCTTCCCTCGGCCTGCCGTCGCGCATGCCCTGGGTGGCCGAAGCGCTCGTAGTACTCGATCTCCAGATGGGAGAACTGCACCCAGGTGCCCGGCAGGTAGAAGGCGTCCGTGTGCGCCGGGAAGCGCCCGTAGGTCTCGACCAGATAGCGGCAGATCTCCTTCGTGTACTTGACCGCTTCTGGCGGGTGGTGCGGCGCCTGGTCGAGGTAGCGCTCGGCGCTCACCCGGTCGCGATAGGCCTGCCCGAAGACCTCCGGGTCGGCGTACGCGCCGCCGCTGCCGAACTTCTCCTCGAGCACCTGGTCGACCGCGGCGTCCATGTCGGTCACGTACGGCGGGCACAGGCCTTCGAGCACGCCGTCGATCCCGACGAAGTTCGGCTGCGAGGCCGGCACCGGCGGCCAGCGGCGCCAGCGCGAGGGCGCGGGCTTGGCGAGGTGCTCGCGGAAGCCCAGGCCGAGGTGGCCCTTGACCGGGTCGCGGCGCATGACGTGCGGGATCATCGGCGCGCCGTGCACCCAGCCCCCGAGGCGCAGCGCCTCGCCGCAGAGCATCAGGTTCTGCATCAGGAAGTACGCCTCGTGCTCCGTGCGGACCTCGCCGATGCTCCCCAGCGGCGCGGGCACGTCCTTCGACGTGAAGGAGTCGCGCACGCGCGCGAGGCCGCCGACCGGCTGGTAGGGGATCGGCTCGACGAGGCCGATCTTCGACGCCATCCACGCCGCCCACTCGACCGCCCCGCGCGGCCGGAACGGGCGCCAGTCGTCGATGAACAGCGGCGCCTTGCCGGTCGTCTCCGACAGCAGGATGAGCAGCACATTGATGTACTGGCGCGTGTTGTCGACGATCGGCAGGAAGCACGTCGTGCCCGGCGCGTTCGAGTGCTGCGCGTTCCAGCCGAGGTAGTACGGCCACTCGCGCGGGAACGCGAAGCGCCCGTCGTAGACCTTGCGCTTGACCGCGTTCGCGTACGCGAGCCAGTCGTCCTCCGTCCGGTCCTCCCAGCGCGGCGGGATCTCCTCGAAGAGCTTCATCGCCTCGCGCTCCTGCGGGCGCCGCAGCAGCCAGATCCCCTCGTCGTTGATCATGAAGAACGAGGTCGCCTGCGCGTTGTCGGCGCTGCTCGCCGCCCGGCCCGTGACGTGCAGGAACGGCGTGCCCAGCTCCTGTCCTCCGTCCGGCTTGTCGAGCGGGCCGTCGTGCATGACGGCGCCGGTCGGCCCGGTCGAGGCGATGAGGATCGCCTCCTCGAGCGGCGTCAGCGGCGACGGGTCATTCGGGCTCTCGTAGCTCATCTCCCCCGCGCGCAGCGACACCCCCTGTGCGACCCGCCGCGTCCGGCGGTCCTGCAGGCACGCGGCGACGGGGTAGGAGAAGAGGTCCTGCAGGCCCGCATGCTGCGCGGACGTCTCCGGCACGGTCATGGGTTGTGGCGCTCCAGCTCGGCGAGGGCGGTGGGGAAGACGTCGCGCTCGGCGTCGCTGCCGAGCCAGCAATCCAGGTGCGCGTAGTCCTCGATCACGTGGCGGCTGTAGAACTCAGGCCCGTTGGCGGTGCGCAGCAGCTGGTACGTGGTCTCGATCCCGCGTGGCACGAACATGCGGTTGTGCTCGCCGGTCATCAGCGCGATCGGCATCCGGTAGCGGTCGGTGTTCGAGAGGTACACGTCCCGCCCCTGGGCGTCGACCGCGCGGCCCTTGCGGATCATCAGGGAGATGTGCTCGAAGAACGTGATGTTGCCGTTGCCGAAGAAGCTCGGCACGGACTCACGCATCGTCGCCTCGTCGATCTTCGAGTGGTCGAACACGTCGCCGTAGATGAAGTAGATCCGCCGCCCCGCCGGGCTGTCGTACACGCGCTTCAACGGCAGCACGCGCATCACGCCGTCGACCGCGCGGTCGGGGAGCGAGCGCTGCCGGTAGTCGGTGTTCAGCCCGTCGATGCCGAGCTTGCGGAACACGGTCGCAAGCCGCACGCCCGCCCGCAGCCGGTTGGCCGGGGTGGGGATCGGATGGCCGGCGAGCGCGGAGAACAGCGCCGAGCGCACGCCTTCGAGCCCGCTGCCGATCGCCATGAACAGCGACAGCCCGCCGACGCAGTGCGCCACCGCCTGCACGCTCTCGCCGCCGGTCTCCTCGCGCACGTGCGCGATGGCCGCCGGCCAGTCGCGCATCGCGATGTCGTCGACGGTGAACTGTGTGTGGCTCGACGGCAGGTCGGGGCTCGCGCGGTAGTCGAGCAGCCAGACGTCGTAGTCGTGCTCGCCGAGGTACTGCGTGAAGCTCTTGGGCACGGTGTCGAGTGCGAAGGCGCGCGCGGCGTTCCCGTAGCCCGGAGCGAGCACGACCGGGCCCTTGCGGCCCATCGCGTAGCGCGTGAGGCGGATGCCGGTGCCGTCGGACGTGGTGACGGGGTGGACGTCGGGCCGCGGGAGCACGACGGCGGAGGCGGGTTCCATGAACATGCGTTTGTATCCGCGCCGGGGCGGCAGATCAAGGGGCCGAACGTCCACTCGTACGGGCGTCCGGACGTCTAGCGCATTCCGCCTGCTTGAAGCTATTGTCGCGGGCTAGATGGCCACACACTTGTCCGAGATGGCTCGCGGTGCCCCGTCGGCGATCCGCGGCGCGCGCCCGCTGACCGCGTGGCGGGACGACCTGATCACGATGGCCCTGACCGTATGGCCGATCACCGCGATGTTCTTCGACGGCCGCGGCCACAACAACGAGACCGGGCAGGAGTCGTTCTTCTCGGTCGCGCATCTGTTCCTGTACGCGGGCGCCACCGTCGTCGGGTTGTGGATCACGTGGGTCGTCATCAAGCACCAGCTGGCGGCGGGCGTCGACGTGCGCCGCCTGATGGTCGACTTCCGCGCGATTCCGGTGGGCTACGGCGTCGCCCTGATCGGCCTCGGCATCCTCGCCGTCGCCGGGCCGTGGGACCTCGTGTGGCACGAGATCTACGGCTTCGAGGTCGGCGTCGACGCGATCTACAGCCCGCCCCACCTGTCGCTGTTCTTCGGCGCCCTACTCGTGTCGTCGACCGGCATCCGCTCGATGTGGGCGAAGGCCGACATCGCGCCGGACCTGCGGACGTTCGCGCCGGTGATCCTGTCGGCGATCCTCTTCATCGGCGTCGCCGGCTTCATCACGATGTACCTGTCGGCGTTCATGACGAACGTCACGCCGACGAGCGACTTCTGGAACGACCTGCGCAACTTCAACGACGTGCGCTCGAACCAGGCGATCGACGTCAACAGCGGCCTCACCGGCTACGGCGACGACGCGTGGCCGTACAACTTCTACAGCGTCAGCCACGGCATCGCGTCGCTGGTCATCACCGGGCTGATCCTGCTCGGGCCGACGCTACTGATCCTGCGGCGCTGGCGGGTGCCGTTCGGCGCGTTCACGCTGATCTACGCCGGCTTCGGCCTCCACGTGAACATCATGACCGAGTACCGCGACATCGTCCTGATCGTCCCGCTCATACTGGCCGGCCTCAGCGCAGACCTCCTGCAGCGCCGGCTTGGAATGCAGCGCGCCGACGGGCGGATCAGCCTCGGCGGGATCCGTCTGGCCGGGACCGTGATCGCGGCGGTCCTGTGGGCCTCCTACCTCGCGGTGCTCGCGCTCGACAAGGGCATCGGGTGGGAGCCGACGCTGTGGGTCGGCGCGCTGATGGTCGGCGTCATGACGGGCTTCGGCGTAGCGTTCCTGATCGCGCCGCCGGCGTACGGGCCGCGCCTTGTCGAGGCCGACGAGTCGGCGCCCTAGCGCCCGATCCCGGGCTCGCCCCCGCCAGGGATCATCTGCAGGTCGTCCCACGCCTTGGCCGCCAGCTCCCAGTCCGTCTCGGTGTCCTGGCCTTCGGTGGTCCGCAGCATCCGGATCAGATAGGCGAGCGCGGCGAGCGCGGCCATCGCAGCGAACACGATCTGCACGCTGAGCACGCCCTCCTCCGTCCAGTAGACGTCCTCGAGCTCCAGCAGGAGCGCGGACTCGTCGAGCACGAGCGCGACGCCGATGCCGAACGGGAACGCGAGGTACTTGTCCACGCGGTCGCCCTTCAGGCCGATCGCGACGCCGCCGGCGCCGAGGGCGATCAGGCCGCCCGGGATGAAATGGTGGATGTGCCGCGTGCCGACGACGACGTTCTGGATCGGGCCGAGGCCGCCGTGCTCGCGGATGTAGACCGTGATGCCGCGCGTGATCGCGAACGTCACCGCGAACGAGGCCAGCATGTTGAAGAGCGTGTTCTCGCGCGTGCGGCTGACCGCGTAGCCCTCGCGCAGGATCATGGCGGCGTGGCGGATCCGGCCGGGCTGCTCGTCGGATGCCGCCTCCTCACGGCTCACGGGCAGCATGCCGAGCCGCCACACGCGGGTCAGCTCGGCGCCGAACACGAGCAGCACCGCGCCGCCGGCGAGGCCGCCGAGCAGCCGCGTGCGCCCGGACGGCTTCTGGCCCGCCTTGGCGGCCGCCTCGAGCCGCTTATCCTTGCGTCGCGGCACGCCGTCGTCCCTTCCGTAGGTAGGCCTCGGCCAGCTGGCCGACGAAGATCGTCCCGAACTTGGCCAGCGCGCCCAGCTTGGCCGCCGCGCTGTCGCCGCCGGCCCGGAACGTCGTGAGCTGCCGCGCGAAGTCGCGGATGCGGATGCGCAGGACGCCTGAGGCGACGACCTCGGCGCCCGCCTCCTGATGCTCGTCGACGTGGCCGCGCAGCACGCGCGTGAACAGCGTCGTGGTGTCGCGCCAGACGTCGAACCCGGCGTCGTCCTTGACGAGCTTGAAGCCGCTCAAGGTCAGCGGGTGGCCGACGCTGTCGCGGAACCACAACCGGTAGAGCATCCGCTTGACGCCCGGCTCGGTGTCGACGAACAGGTTGAAGACCCCGTGCTCGACGGGCAGGCGGCCGCCGAGCGCATCGCAATCGAGGTAGCCGTGGGCTCCCGCCCGCCGCGTCGGGTCGGTGCCGAAGCGCTCGATGTCGTCGACCACGATCGTGAGGTGGAACTTCAGCGCGCCGGCGCCGTCGCGCCCGCCCTCGGCGCCGCGCTCGAAGTCGCGCTCCCCGAACGTCACGTGGCCGAGCATCTCCTCGGTGAACTGCACGCTGGCCGGTTGGGTCATGTGGCGGCCGCCTCCGCGGCGGGACGGGGCTCGAGGATGCGGTCGGCGAAGCGGTCGGCGAGCGCGGCGATCGTGAGGCTCGGGTTCGGGCCGACGGGGCCGGGCATGACCGAGCCGTCGGCCACATACAGGCCCGGGTAGCCGAACACGTTGCCGCCCGAGTCGACGACGCCCTCGCCACCGTAGCGACCCATCGGCGCGCCGCCCAGCGGGTGGACGGTGATCACGCGCCGCAGGAACCAGATCGGATTGTCGGCGAAGCGGCCGCCGAGCGAGCGGGCGACGTCGCGCGAGGTGGTACGCACGCGCGCGAAGTAGGCGTTCGACTTCTCGGCCTTCCAGTCGAGGTCGAGCCGGCCATTGCGCAGGAACATGCGGCCGTCCGGGATGTCGCGGCCCATGGCGAGCAGCGGCAGGCCGCCGGCCGACAGCTCGGCCGAGGTCAGCAGGTCCGCGATGTGGCGGGTGACATCGGTGTCCGGCGAGCCGCGAAGCCAGTTCTTGACCAGGTACAGGCCGTTGGCCCGCCAGTTCCACAGCGTCCGGGGGGCGGCGATCACGTGCAGCACCCAGGCCAGGTGCTGCGGGTAGCCGGCGTCCTGGAGGTAGAAGCCGCGGCCTTCGCCGCCGTCGAGCTCGTCGGGCACGCGCGCCGTGCTCGTGATCACCGGCCCGTAGCCGGGGTCGACGATGCGCGGGACGCGCTTGCCGTCGGTCACCTCGGCGGTGTTGATGGCGACCGTCAGCAGGTCGCCGTTGCCGCAGAAGCGGGTGCCGAGCTTGCGGCTCATACCTGGGAACGCGCTGCGGTTGCGCAGCAGCAGGCTCGTCGTGCCGAGCGTGCCCGCGCTCAGCACCAGCCGGTCGCAGGTGAGGTGCTCGAGCGGCGTGGGGCGACCGTTGCCCGAGGCCTCCCCGCTCTCGACGTCGAGCGGCGCGTAGCCGACCGTGTAGCCGCCGCCCTCGCGCGGCTCGATCGTGCGCGCGTCGGCCAGCGTGCGGATCTCGGCGCCGTGGTGCTTGGCGTGCGTGAGGTAGTTGAAGTCGAGCGTGTTCTTGGCGCCGAAGTTGCAGCCCACGTCGCACTCCCCGCACAGCTGGCAGGTGACGCGCTGGCGGCCGTGGAGGTTGGGGATCGCCTCCTCGATCGGCTCGCCGGGCGCCGGCGGGCGGCCGTCGTTGCCGAACGTGACGGCGAGCGGCGGCAGGAACCAGTCGAGCCCGTTGCGCTCGGCGGCCAGCTTGAAGGCGATCGTCTTCGGCGTGCCGGCGTAGGGCTCGTGCTCGAACGGGTACCGCTGGACGCCGATCATGCGCTCGACGCGGTCGTAGTGCGGGTCGAGGTCGGCGCGCGTGACCGGCCAGTGCTCGTAGCCGCCGTCGTTGACGTCCTCCTCGATGAACCAGCGCTCGTCCTTGCGCAGGAGGACGTTGGCGTAGATCAGCGAGCCGCCGCCGAGGCCGGCCGACACGAGCGCGTCGATGCCCCGGAACGACCAGTAGTGGTACATGCCGGTGAGCCCGCGCCCCGGGTCCCAGAAGCTCTCGCGCGCGCGCCGCGGACTGCGCGTGAACGAGCCGGGGGGATAGCGGCGGCCGCGCTCGAGCACGCACACGCGCTGCCCGGCCTCCGACAGCCGGTACGCCATCACCGCGCCACCGAAGCCGGAGCCCACGATGATGGCGTCGAAGTGGCTCATCGGCCGCAACCGTAACCGTTAGAGCCGCGTCCGGCCACCGGCGGCGGTGGCGGGCGACACGTCGAGGTCGAGGGCCACCACCGCGAGGTCGGCGAACAGCGCCGCGCGCGCGAGATCCTCGTGCCGGTAGGGCCCGCCGTCGCGGCGGTCGAGCAGCGACAGCGCGCCGATCGTCTTGCCGTCGCGCACGAGCGGGGTGACGAGCATGGTGTACGGCACGTAGCCCGTCTTGGCCGCCACCTGGGCGGCGAAGCGCGGGTCGCTGCGGCACTCGGGGACGGCGACGGCCTCGCCCGAGGCCACGACGGCGCCGGACAGCCCCGCCCCCGGCGGCAGCCGCAGGCCGACGACCTCGGCGGCGCCGGCGCCCCACGCCGCCTCGTACACGAGCTCGCCGGACACCGGATCGGTGAGCGCGATCGACGCCGCCGCCGCTTCGAACATCGCCGCCGCCGTGCGCACGATCGCCTCGATCACGCGGCGGTGCACCGGCGCACGGCCCAGGCTCTGCGCCAGCGACTCGCCGCCGCGGTCCGTGAGCGGCACGCCGATCGCCTCGGCGAACGCGGTCGCCGACGAGATCCGCATCTCCGGGAGCATCTCCAGGCCGCCGGCGAGCGCCTCGGCCAGCTCGGGCGGCAGGTCGGGCGCCACCTTGTCGATCTTGAGCACGTCGCCGTAGCGGGGCGGGGCGCCGACCGTCAGGGTCCACAGGGTGGCGGCGAGGCTGAAGATGTCCGAGGCGGGGGAGACCGTGCCGCCCGCGAACACCTCGGGCGCCATGTAGCGCGGCGTGCCGACCGCGATCGTCCCCACCGTCTCGTCGCTGCCGATCGCGCGCGCCACGCCGAAGTCGACGAGCACCACCCCGTCGTCGGCCAGGATCATGTTCTGCGGCTTCACGTCGCGGTGCACGATCTGCTGATCGTGGACGTACTGCAGCGCCTCGCACGCGTGGCGGGCGTACTCGATCGCCTCTGCCGGTGCCAGCCCGGGCGTGCCGCGGTCCTTCAGCTGGGCGCCGAGGTCGGTGCCGCGCACAAGGTCCATCACGATGTACAGTCCCTGCTCGTCCTGCGAGTGGTCGATCACCTTGACCACGCGCGGGTGGCTGAGGCTCGCGAGCAGGCGCGCCTCGATCTCGAAGCGCGCGGCGTGCTGGATGTCGAGCAGCCGCTTGACCGCCACCTCGCGCTGCGTGTGGCGGTCGATCGCACGGTAGACCGCGCCCATCGCGCCGCTCGAGATCGGCGCCACGATCTCGTAGCGTCCGCTGAAGACCGCCCCGCCGGGCGCCGTCGCGCTCTCGTTGTCCGTCACCGTCCGGCGACGCTCCTCAGGCGGCGCGGGCGAGGCGCGCCGGTACTGGCCGGTCGAGGGCCCGCAGCATCTCGGTGAGCAGGTCGCGGGCGGTGCGGGGGCGGTCGTCCGGGTCCTTGGCCATGCCTGCCGCGATCACGGCGTCGAGCGCCGCGGGCAGCTCGGGGCGTCGCTCGTGCACGCTCGGCGGCGGGTCGACCACGTGCGCGTACATCACGGCGGCGTCGGTGGCGCGCGTGAACGGGACATCGCCGGTCAGCGTCTCGACGGCCAGGCAGGTGAAGGCGTAGATGTCGGCCGGCATGCCGACGCCCTCGGCCTCGAGGTGCTCGGGCGCCATGTAGTCGAGCGTGCCGAGCACCTGCCCGGGGAGCGTGAGCCGCACCCCGTTCGGGTCGCGGGCGAGCCCGAAGTCCCCGAGGTAGGCGTGATAGCCGGGGTCGATCAGCACGTTGGCCGGCTTGACGTCGCGGTGCACGATGCCGGCCGCGTGGGCGGTGTCGATCGCCGCGGCGACGGCCGTGAGGATGCGCATCGCGACGTCGAGATCGAGCGACTCGTGGCAGATGAGCTGCTTGAGCGTGGTGGCGACGAGCCGCGCGGCGATGTAGAGCTCGCCGTCGATCTCGCCGATCCCGTAGACGGGGATCACGTGGGGGTGTCGCAGCGCGGCGACCAGCTCGCCCTCGCGGCGGAAGCGCTCCCGGTAGACGGGGTCGATGCCCACGTCCTCGCGCAGGACCTTTAGCGCCACCGCGCGGCCCGTGCGGGAATCCGTGGCGAGGTACACGATTCCCGTACGCCCGACACCGACGATCCCCTCGATCCTGTAGTAACCGAGCTCTGGCCTGTCCATGAGCGAGATCTGCGCAAGTGTCGTGGTTGAGCAGGACCGGCGCAAGTGGACGAGCGTCCAGGCAGCGAGGGCTATTCTTGGCGCCGCCTGCATGCCTGAGATCGCGCTCGAGCCCCGTCCGGGCGACTCCCTCGGCCCCTACCGGATCACCCGGGTGATCGGGCGCGGGCGGATGGGCGTGGTCTTCGAGGGTCAGGCCGACGGCGAGGACCCGGTGGCGGTCAAGGTCGTGACCACCGAGCTCACGCAGGACGAGGTGTTCCTGCGCCGGTTCCGGCGGGAGGTCCGGGCGGCGCAGAAGATCACGCATCCGAACGTGGTCGAGGTGCTCGCGGACGGCGACGAAGGCGGGCTGCCCTATCTCGTCCAGCGGCTGATCCCGGGCGGCTCGCTGGCCGAGCGCATCGCCCGCACCGGCGCGCTGTCGCTGCCCGACGCCGTGCGCCTGCTCGGCCAGGCCGCCGAGGGGATCGACGCGCTCCACGCGGCCGGGCTGGTGCACCGCGACATCAAGCCGGCCAACATCCTGCTCGACGGGGACACGCCCTACGTGTCCGACTTCGGGCTGGCCAAGGACAGCCAGGCCTCGAACCTGACGCGGCCCGGCCAGGCGCTCGGCTCTCTCGACTACATGGCGCCGGAGCAGATCCGCGGCGAGGACGTCTCGCCGGCCACCGACGTCTACGCGCTCGGCTGCGTGATGTGGGAGTCCCTCACCGGCGCGCCGCCGTTCGGCGGGCGGCCGAGCATGCGCGTGCTGTTCGCGCACCTGCAGGAGCCGCCGCCGGACCTCACCGAGGCGCGGCGCGACATCGACGCGGGGGTCGCCCGAGCGGTCGTGCGAGCGCTGGAGAAGGAGCCCGACGAACGCCCGCCGAGCGCTGCCGCTTACGTCTCGGGCGTCGCGCGGGCGGCGGGGCTGCCCGTCGAGCGGGCGGGCTAGTCCTTGTAAGGGTCGAAGATGTCGGCGCCGGCCATCGCCACGCCGATCGGCGTCAGCCGGTGGACGACGTCGACCGTGTCGGCGTGGGCGGCGAGCACGGCGTCGAGCCGCTTGTAGGCGGCCGGCGCCTCGTCGGCCGCGCCGCCGCGCAACTCGATGCCGCCGGTGGTCAGCTCGGAGCGCACCGCGTCGAAGTCGATCAGGCCGGGCTTGACCACCTGGCCGCGACGGCGACGCCCAGCGGCGGCGGTGCGGGACATGACGCGGCCGGCGCCGTGCACGGTGCTGTGGAGCAGCTCGGACGCGCCGGGCGCGTCGGTGCCGCGCAGGATCACGCTCGGCTCGCCCATCGTCGCGCCGACGAAGCCCTCCTGGCCCGGGAACGCGGGCGTGCAGCCCTTGCGGATCACCCACGCGTCGGTGCCGAGGTGGCGCTCGCGCCACGCGAAGTTGTGATGGTTGTGGACGGCGTACGTGCTTCGCGCCCCGAGGATCTCGAGCACGCGGTCGACCACGACGTCGCGGCCGGCGTACGCGTACTCGCCCGCCAACTCCATCGCGGCGATGTAGGACCGGCCGAGCTCGGAGCCGGTGTGCAGGAGCACCGGCGGCGAATCCATCTCGCCTCCCGGAGCGCGGTCCTCGAAGCCGCCGCCCGCGGCGAGCGAGAGGAAGCCGCTCGCGGTCTTGTGGCCGAACCCGCGCGAGCCGAAGTGCACGCCGACCCAGACGCGATCGTCGTCGCCCGCGAAGAGGTCGACGTAGTGGTTGCCGCCGCCGACGGTGCCGAGCTGGTTGGCAGCCAGCTGGCGGAGCGATCGCTGAGGGCGGAAGTCGGCGTTCCAGATGCGGTCGATCACCGGGTGGTCGACCGGCTCGTCGTTCTTGCGGCCGACGCCGAACGAGATGCGCGCGACGATCGTGTCCATCATTCGCGGCAGGTCCCGCCGCACGTCGTCGACCAGCAGGTCGGTGCGCACCGCCTTGTTGCCGCACGCGATGTCGTAGCCGACCCCGGACGGGCTGATGTGGTCCGGGTACGCGATCGCGCCGCCGATCGGCTGCGAGTAGCCGACGTGCGCGTCCGCACACAGCGCGCCGGCTACCGCCCCGCCCACTTCAGCGCAGCGGCGCAGCTGCCCGACTGCGCGCTCGTCGACGTCGCCGCGGATGGTGATCGGGACGGTCATGGTGATTACTCAGGAGGGGTTTCCCGGCGGAACGAGGCTGCGGTAGGGTCGCCTCGAGATCGTGAACGCGCAGCGGGTCGGAGGCTACGAGATCGTTGGGACTCTCGCGCGAGGCGGCATGGCGGTCGTCTATCTCGCCCACCAAGCCGCTCTCGACCGGGACGTGGCGCTCAAGCGGCTGAACTTCGACAGCGACCCGCTGCTCGCGCATCGGTTCGTGCGCGAAGCGCGCCTGGCCGCGGCCCTCGATCACCCGAACGTGGTGACCGTCTTCGACTTCTTCGAGGGCGGCGGGGTGCCGTACATCGCGATGGAGTACGTCGCCGGCGGCTCCCTGCGGCCCTTCGTCGGCCGGCTCTCGCTCCCGCAGATCTTCCGCGTCCTCGAGGGTGTCCTGACCGGCCTCGGCCACGCGGAGGAGCGCGGTGTCGCCCATCGCGACCTCAAGCCCGAGAACGTCCTTCTCACGCGTCGCGGCGCCGTGAAGATCGCCGACTTCGGGATCGCGCGAGCCTACGACGCCGCCACCGCCCAGCTGACCAGCACGTCAAGCGCGATCGGTACCCCCGCCTACATGGCGCCCGAGCAGGCGCAGAACCACCGGCTCGGTCCCTACACCGACCTCTACGCGGTCGGCGTCATCGCGTACGAGCTGCTGGCCGGACGGCCGCCGTTCGAGGGCACGACGCCGGTCGCCGTCCTGTACCAGCACGTGAACTCGCCGCCGCCACCGCTCGCCGAGGTGGCTCCGCAGACGCCGGCGGCCGTCCGCGCGTGGGTCAGCTGGCTGCTCGCGAAGGACCCGTCCGGGCGACCTGCGACGGCGACGGACGCCTGGGAGGCGCTCGAGGAGCTCGCGGTCGGCGCACTCGGGCCGTACTGGCGCCGCGCCGGCACGATCACGGCGCCGGAGCCCACCTCCCCAGCGCCCGCCGCGAGCGGCGGGTCCCCGCACGAGGCCGCCACCACCTCCGACTCGCCGCCACCCCCCGTCCCGGAGCCGTCGACGCTCGTGGAGGCGAAGGCTCCCGACGGGGTCCCGCGACGCCGCGTCGCGGCGGTCGTGGCGGCGGTCGTGGCGGCGGGCGTCCTCGGCCTGGTCCTCCTCCGGTCGGACGAGCCGGCCTCGGCCCGCCCGGCGACGCCGTTCGACTTCGACGGCGACGGCCGCGAGGAGCTCGTTCTCGGCATGCCGCGGTCGGCGCCGCGGGGGCTGGGCGTCGCGAGCGGCGTCGTGGTCGTGCACGAAGGGCCGGGCACGAGGGATCCTCTGGTGATCGCGCCCTCCGACGCGGGTGTGCGAGGCCCGCTCAACGACGACACCCAGTTCGGCGGCAACCTCGCGAGCGGCGACTTCGACCGCGACGGGCGAGCCGACCTCGCGATCAGCGCGCCCGGCCGCGAGCTCGTCGCGGTCATGTACGGAACGGAGCGAGGGCTCGGCCGGCGCGGGGCGCAGAGCATCACCGCCGCGGTCACGCCGCTCCGTACCACGCCTGGCCGGTATGGCCTCGGGCTCACGGCCGCCGACCTCGACGGCGATGGCTTCGGCGACCTCGTCATCGGCGCCCCGGGACTGTCTCACACTCAACCGCACACCGGCGTCATGCAGGCCATGTTCGGCTCGGCGGACGGCCTCCAGGCCGACCGCGCCACGACGATCGAGGCGCCGGCCGGGTTCTTGCCGGACTTCGGCAACCGGGTCCGCGCCGGTGATCTGAACCGCGACGGGCACGTGGACGTCATGGCGGGAGCGCCCGATCGGCTGGACGGCCGCCAGATCGGACACCTGGTGTACTGCCCCGGCTCGCCGCGAGGACCCACCCGCTGCCACCGCGTAGGAGCACCGGATGTCGGCGGCAGCTCGTCGCTTGCGATCGCCGACGTGACGGGCGACGGCTACGAGGACATCGTCCAGGGCGACGGAGCCGGGAAGCCGGCCGACGGAGGCGAGGTCCGCGTGTGGCCCGGAGGGCGGGACGGACCGGCGGAGCGGCCGATCGCGATCGACCAGAGCACGCCCGGAGTTCCCGGCCGCGACGAGCCGCGCGACGGCTTCGGCCTCATCGTCGACGTCGGGGACATCGACCCGGACGGCATCGCGGACATGATCATCGCCGCCCCCGGAGAGGACCAGGGCGCCGGGCAGGTCACGATCCTCCGCGGGGGAAAAGCCGGGTACGCGAGCGCAAACAACAGCGTGTGGAACAGGAACCGGCCGGGCGTGCCCGGAAAGGCGCGGGCCGACGGTCACTTCGGATCGGCTCTCGGGCTGTTGCGCCTGACCGACGACGATGAGCTCGATCTCGTGGTCATCGCCGGTGGCGCCCGGCGCCTCGGCAGCGCCGTGACCGTGATCGAGGGCACGGCCGGGGCGTTCGATCCGTCCGAGGCCCCGGCGTCGCTCATCGACCGCCTCGAGGAGCAGGTCGCGCCGACCGGGATCGAGGCCATCCGGCTCGGCCGGCCCGGGCGACAGCCTCGTGCTGCCGCCCGGTAGCCAGTGTCACTGGAGGTCGTAGACCCGCCCGAAGTCGTCGACCTTCATGGCGAGCAGCTGTCCGAGCGCCACGTGTCTCGGGTCCGCGGCGGGCGCATGGACCTGGGCGTCGAACAGGAACCAGCCGGGGCCCATCACGTGCTTCGCGTCGATGATCCCGCTCGACTCCTCATCGTCGGTGATGAAGTGCGAGCCCCCGACGGCGAAACGCTCGGGGTCGAACGTGGCGACCACGCCGCGCGCGCCGCTGTGCGTGTCGTACGCCACGATCCGGGCGACGTGCGCGTTGTTGCCCGGATCCTCCTGGATCAGCAGGTTGCCGCGGCGATCGACGGCCACGTTGTCGGGCTTGTTCAGGTATGGCGCCTCGGAGCCGTCGAGCAGCAGCTCGATCGTGCCGCCCAGGCGGGGACGCTCGATGTCCTCGAACTCGAGCCTCCACAGGCCGCCGCCGTCGCGGGCGATCGTGGGGTCGGTGCGGGTGGCGTCGCCGCCCTCGGTGGTCAGGAAGTAGAAGACGTCGGGGTGCTTCGGGTCCCAAACGCCGTCCTCGATTCGGTCCATGGTGAAGCCGTCGGCCGCCGCCTCGACGTTCTGGCGGACGCCCGACTGGTCCCAGTCGACCTCGGCGAGGTCGAACTCGACCGGCATGCCCTTGCCGTACCTGGCGCGGAACGCGGGATCGGTGCTCACGGTCTCGTCCACGAGGTCGAGCACCGAGGTGACGCCGTTCGTGAGCCCGGCGCGGTCGAACGCATTGCCCCGGCCGCGCTTGACGCCCTCGTATACCCGCAGCTGGCCGAACTGGCCGTCCTCGCTGCCGATCGTCATCGTCGTGTCCGACCGGTTGTACGCCGGCATCGTGTTCTCCCACGAGAAGAGACCGAGCCGCGGGAGCTGCTGCGTCGTGCCGTCCTCGAGCATGCCGAACGCCCGCCCCTCGTTGCCGTTCTCCTCGTTGGCGAAGTAGATCCGGCCCGGGTAGCCGCGATCGCTGTGGCGGCTCTCGAACTGTCGCCGGGCGCTGAGCGTCGCCGAGCAGAAGCGCGCGAACGCGTTGCCCTGCGCGGGGAAGACGTCGCCGGGCAGGCGGGGGTTCGGCCCGCCGGCCGAGGCGGTGGGCTGGTAGCGCTGGCTCACGTAGTCCCAGAACTGCACGCCCGGATCGATCGCGTCCTCGCCCCCCTTCACCTCGAGGCTGTGGCGGTCGATCCGGAACTTCGAGACGTACGAGCCGATCTGGCCGTGCCGGCGCGTCGTGCCGGTCAGCGCGTTGAACTCGTGGTTCATGAAGAGCGTGAAGTGCTTCGCGCCGTCGCGCATGGCGCCGAGCCCGTCCGGCGTCCCGTCGAGCTCGTAGCCGTTCGACGCCGCCCCGTCGTCGACCGTGAGCAGCGATGTGATGTGGACCCCGTCGGCCACCGGGATCACGTACGGCTGGGTGGTCGTGCTCGGCCCGGTCGAGGTGCTCGGCGGGGACTGGCCGAACGCGGGCGTGGCCGCGGCAGCGACGAGCGGGACAGCCAGTGCCGCCATCCGGCGTCGGGACATCTGGGCCTCCATCGGAGGAAGGGACGTAGGGCTCGATCGTACGACTGCGGTGGCGCTGGGCGTAGACCCCAAAGGTCGGAAACCTCCGCCACCCTGCGGTAGCGTTGCGCCGTGAAGGCGCTTCCGGCCGCGCTGCGTAGCTTCTCGCCGAGCGAGCTCGCCGAGCGCCGGGCGACCGAGCGCCGCGGCGTGCCGTTCCTCGTCTACCGCGACGGCGACGGAGGCCAGCGGATCCTCGAGCTCGCCCCCCACGTGAGCGCGCTGAGCATCGGGCGCGAGCCGCGCAGCGACATCTCGCTCGACTGGGACACGGATGTGTCGCGCGCCCACGCGGTGCTCGAGCGGGTCGGCGACTCGTGGACACTGCTCGACGACGGCCTGTCGCGCAACGGCTCGTTCGTCAACGGGCAGCGGGTCCACGGCCGCCGGCGGCTGGAGGACGGCGACGCGATCGCCATCGGCGGCACGGTGATCGCGTTCGTCGCCGCGGGCGAGCCGCTCGCCACGACCACGACGACGCGGTATACGGCCCTGCCCGATCTGACCGCCGCCCAGCGCCGCGTGCTCGTCGCCCTGTGCGCCCCCGCACTGGAGCAGCGGTTCGCCGCGCCCGCCTCCAACGCGGAGATCGCCGCCGACCTGTTCGTCACCGTGGATACCGTGAAGAGCCACCTGCACGCCCTGTTCGAGCTGTTCGGCATCGACGGCATGCCGCAGAACCGCAAGCGGGCGGAGCTGGTACGGCTCGCGCTCGAGCGCGGCCTGGCGTCGGCATCATGATGGGGGCTGAAGAATCGAAGGAGAGTGAGATCCGGTGAGCGCGACGACGACGAGGACGATCAGGCACCGCATCGGCGGTGAGGAGACGGAGGGCAGCTCGGGTCGCACGGCGCCGGTGTACGACCCGGCGACGGGGCAGCAGCAGGCGGAGGTCGTGTTGGCCGACCGCGCTGACGTCGATCGCGCCGTGCAGACCGCGAGCAAGGCGTTCGAGACGTGGGGCGACGTGTCGCTCACGCGCCGCGCGCGCGTGATGTTCGCGTTCCGCAACCTCGTCGAGCAGCACGTCGACGACCTCGCCCGGATCATCGCCTCCGAGCACGGCAAGGTGCTCGACGACGCCAAGGGCGAGGTGATCCGCGGGCTCGAGGTGGTCGAGTACGCGTGCGGGCTCCCGCAGCTGCTCAAGGGCGAGTACTCCGACCAGGTGTCGACCGACATCGACGCGTACTCGTTCCGGCAGCCGCTCGGCGTCTGCGCGGGCATCACCCCGTTCAACTTCCCGGCCATGGTCCCGATGTGGATGCACCCGATGGCCATCGCGTGCGGCAACACGTTCGTGCTCAAGCCGTCCGAGCGCGACCCGTCCGCCTCGAACCTCGTGGCCGAGCTGTACGCCGAGGCCGGCCTGCCCGACGGGGTCTTCAACGTCGTGCACGGCGACAAGGTGGCGGTCGACGCGCTGCTCGAGCACCCCGACGTCGCGGCCGTCTCCTTCGTCGGCTCGACGCCGATCGCCCGCTACGTGTACGAGACCGGGACCGCCAACGGCAAGCGCGTGCAGGCGCTCGGCGGCGCGAAGAACCACGCGGTCGTGATGCCGGACGCCGACCTCGACTTCGCGGCGAACCACCTCACCGCCGCCGGCTTCGGCTCGGCGGGGCAGCGCTGCATGGCGATCGCGGTCACGGTGGCGGTCGGCGACGCCGCCGACCCGCTGATCGAGCGGCTCGAGCGCAAGGCGCGCGAGATCAAGGTCGGCCCCGGCCTGGACCCGGACTCGGAGATGGGCCCGGTGGTCACGTCGCAGGCGCGGGAGCGGATCCTCGGCTACATCGACCAGGGCGTCGAGGCGGGTGCCGACGCGGTCGTCGACGGCCGCGAGCTCGAGCTGGACGGGGACGGCTTCTGGGTCGGCCCCACGCTGTTCGACAATGTGACGACCGACATGGCGATCTACCGCGACGAGATCTTCGGCCCGGTGCTCGGCGTCGTGCGCGTGCCCGACCTGCAGGCGGCGATCGAGCTCATCAACGCCAACCCCTACGCCAACGGCACGGCGATCTTCACCGGGTCCGGTCAGGCGGCGCGCATCTTCAAGCGCAAGGTGAAGGTGGGGATGATCGGCATCAACATCCCGATCCCGGTGCCGATGGCCTTCTACTCGTTCGGTGGCTGGAAGGACTCGCTGTTCGGCGACCACCACATCCACGGCCCGGAGGGCATCCGCTTCTACACGCGCGGGAAGGCGATCACCAGCCGCTGGCCGGAGGAGGCGCAGGACGCCGCCCACCACCGCGGGCACATGCACTTCCCCACGGCGGTCTAGTCCGACGGACCGAAGCGCCCGCGCTCGGCCCGCCTGGCGCGGCCCGACTCGACCGCCTCGCGGAGCGCGGCGCCGAAGCGGCCAGGTCCCCAGAAGCGAGCGCCGACGGCGCGGGCCAGCTCGCGCCGGTCGGTCGGCCCGCGCTCGGAGAGCACCCGCTCGATGGCCGACACCTCCCGGCCGAGGTCGCCGGCGGGCACGGACTGGGACACCCACATGCCGGGCGAGCTGTGGACGCTTCCTGGACCGGGCCGGCGCCGCCTGGGCGGCGGCTTGCGCTCGGCCTCCTCGGCGCTGATCGGCTTGGCGATGCTCTCGAGGTCCTGTCCCTCGGCCTTGACGCCGAACAGCAGCTCGGCGATGCCGCCCAGCGCCATCACGCCGGCGCCGATGAAGAACGCGATCGCGACCTGCGACTCCTCACCGGACTCGATCATCTTCCCGAACAGGAACGGGCCGGTGATGCCGCCCGCGGCGGTGCCGATCGCGTAGAAGAACGCGATCGCCAGCGCCCGCGTCTCCATCGGGAAGATCTCGGAGACCGTGAGGTAGGCCGAGCTGGCGCCGGCCGAGGCGAGGAAGAATGTCGCGAGCAGCAGCGCCATGAAGCCCCACAGCCCGAGCGTGCCGTTGACGAACAGGATCGTCAGCACGGTGAGCACGACGGCCGAGCCCAGGTAGCTGAGCGTGATCATCGGCTTGCGGCCGACGGTGTCGAACAGCCGCCCGAGCAGGACCGGCCCGAGGAAGTTGGAGAACGCGAACAGCGCGATGTAGAGCGGGACCCGGCCGGAGTCGATGTCGTAGAACTCGGCGAGGAACGTGCCGAGGCCGAACGTGACCGCGTTGTAGATGAACGCCTGGCCGACGAAGAGTGCGAGACCGAGCGCGGTCCGCCGCGGGTAGCGCTTGAACGCGGTGGAGGCGATCGTCCGGAACGAGATCGTCTTGCGCTGGCGCACGGTGATCGAGTCGCCCGGCTCGGCGAGCGACTCGCCGCTCTCGCGCTCGACCTCCTTCTCGATCTCGCCGACGATCCGCTCGGCCTCCTCGTCGCGGCCGTGGATGAACAGCCAGCGCGGGCTCTCCGGTACGTGGCGGCGCACGAGCAGGATCGCGACGCCCAGCACCGCGCCGAGCACGAACGCCAGCCGCCAGCCGATGTCGGGCGCGAAGATCGACGTGTCGAGCAGGACCAGCGCGCCGAGCGCGCCGCCCGCCGCGCCGAGCCAGTACGAGCCGTTGATGATGAGATCCACGCGACCGCGCACGCGGGCGGGGATCAGCTCGTCGATCGCGGAGTTGATGGCCGCGTACTCGCCGCCGATGCCGGCGCCGGTGAAGAAGCGCGCGATGTAGAAGTAGAGCGCCGAGCCGGCGAACGCGGTCGCCACGGTGGCGACGAGGTAGAGCAGGAGCGTGGCGAGGAACAGCTTCTTACGGCCGAAGCGATCGGTCAGCTGCCCGAAGATGAGCGCCCCCACGCAGGCGCCGGACACGTAGATCGAGCCGGCCGTGAGCACCTGGCTGTCGCTGAGCGCGAGCCCGCTGTCCTCCTCCGTGAGCCGCGCGGCGATCGAGCCGACGATCGTGACCTCGAGGCCGTCGAGGATCCAGACCGTCCCGAGACCGATGATCACCATCCAGTGGAAGCGCGCCCACGGCAGCCGGTCGAGCCGTGCGGGCACCTGCGTCTCGATCGTCTGCCTGTCCTGCACCGCCACGGAAGCGGCGGTACCCGCCAGCGCCGAGCGCTACACGGTGAGGTGCAGGCGGGTGACCCGGGAGGGGTTGCCGTGGAAGTCGCGGGCACGCAGCGCGACCCGGTAGCGCCCGGGCGCCAGGCCTGCGACGACAACCGCGTTCGGCCCCTTATGGCCAAGCACCGCGCGGCGCCACACGAGGCGGTCGCCGCGGGTCACGCGCACGACCGTGCGTGCGCGCTCGGACAGTCGGAAGCGCAGGCGCCACCCGTGCGCGCGCACGTGGTCGAGGATCGGCGGGCGCCGGTCGACGCGCGGGGCGTGCGTGCGGTTCGGCCACGACGTCTCGCCCGGCGTCGGCGCCGGGCCGCCGGTGCCCACCTTCACCTCCCCGTTCATCGTGAAGGCGTGCGCCTGGCAGATGAAGCGGTAGGTGCCGGGAGCCGTGAACGTGAACGTCTTCGGCGTGCCGTCGAACGGCGTCACGAAGCTCCAGTTCGTGCTCGACGCGGCCACGTTGTGGGCCAGCCGCGTGCCCTCGAACCGCCACGTGACGCTGTCGCCGACCGCGATCTGGACCTCCGAGGTGGACCACTTGGGAGGCAGGTCGCGCGCGAAGACGTTGACGTTGGCTGGCGCCGGCGAGGGAAGGAGCGCGACGGCGGCAAGCAGCGCCTTCACTACGCAACCTCCATCTGGAGCATCATCCCGAAGTCGCCGTGTTCCAGCGCATGGCAGTGGAACACGTACCGGCCCGGGTACGGCGCGAACCACGGCTGCACGGTGACCGACTCGCCCGGTCGCACGGGCACGGTGTCCTTCCACCCGCGCTCGGACCGCGGAACCGGCCCGAGGCTGCGGGCCAGGACTCGGAACAGGAACCCGTGCGTGTGCATCGGATGCGCGCGCGTGGAGGTGTTGACGAAGGTCCAGCGCTCCGAGGTG
>DATAFH010000153.1:0-10325 GCA_036257565.1 Solirubrobacteraceae bacterium
GCGTCTCGCCCGAGACCGCCTGCGCCTTCAGCCCGACGTCGCGGAACGCCTGCGCGACGTTGTACGCGTGCCGCACGCCCGCGGCGTAGACCACGCCCGGGACGCCGTTGAAGCGAGTCTTGTAGAGGTCGGCGACGGCCAGGTTGAACGGCAGCTGGTCCAGCAGCTCGGCCAGCATCTCCTGGTCGAACTCGGTGTCCACCTCGCCGCGCCGTAGCGGCACCTTGGCGATCGTGCGGACCCCCGGCCCGGGCGGGATGCGCACGCACCGCAGCGGGGCGATCACGCCTCGCCGCGCGGCCTGGGCGAGATCGAAGCGCGAGGTCTGGGTCGGGAAGAGGTCGGTGACGTGGCGGGCGATCAGCGCGCCCGTCGCCGTCATGCCGATGAAGATGGGTCCGGCCCACTGGCGGATCGACGCGGAGGTCTTCTCGCCGAGCGCCGTGTGCGCCTCGTCGCAGATGACGATCGTGTACGCGTCGGAGATGTTGCCGGCGTTGCGGACGAACCACTGGTAGGTCTCGACCGTCACCGGGCCGTCGGCGCGATCCTCGCCCTTCATGAGCGCGGGCGAGATGCGCTTGGCGTAGCCGCGGTCGCGCAACTCGCCGTGGAACTGGTCCACGAGGTTGCGGCGGTGCGTGAGGATGAGCACGCCGCCGGTGCGCGACGCCTCGACGAAGCCGAGCGCGGCCACCGTCTTGCCGGCGCCCGTGGCGTGCTCGAACCAGAACCGCTTGCCGGCGTTGGGGTCCTCGGCGGCCTCGCCGAGCTCGTCCTCCTCCGACGGCTCGTCCCAGTCGATCGGCTCCTCGGGCTCGTCCTCGTCGTCGAGCTCCTCCTCGCCGGGGATGCCCGCCGGCGCCAGCACCGGATCCGCCACCGCATGCGCGCCGTTGCCGTTGCCGTTGCGCTGGGCCTCGGCGATCAGAGCGGTGAGCGTCCCGGACAGGGCGTCGACCTGGTGGGCGGAGAGCACCGTGCCGTCGACGAGCTTCGGCTCGTCGACGCTCAGCAGCCGCTCGAGCCCCAGCAGGAGCGAGAACGTCCGCCGCCAGGCGACCGACGGGGCCTTGAGTCCGGCGTCGATCTCGGCCAGCGCGGCGTCGAGCGCCCGGCGGTGGGCCGTACCGGGTGCGAGCAGCGCCGCCGCGTCCTCGCCCTCGGACAGGAAGGGCTCGCGGGTGAACTTCGAGGCCCGCTCGATCGCGTCGGTGGAAGGTAGGGTCGTGGCCATCGTGGCCACTGGCGTGGTCTCAGCCAAGAAAGGCTCGGTCGATTCGGGTGAGAAGGCCGCGGCAAACTCCGCGCGGCTTCGCCTGTGCGTGGAACCTTGGGCTTGGAGGGGCCAGGTAGCGCCCGCCGACCCTCGAAAGAGATCGTCCCCGCAGGCAGTTCCTATTCTAGCTAAGGCGCTCGCGCGAGCTTGCGAGGGCGAGAAAGCCGCATTCCAGACCCGTGAGCGACTGACCGCGAACCTGCCACAGTGACCCGCGGATGCGCCGCCTGATCGCCGTTCTCGCCGCCCTCGCGCTCGTAGCCGTGGTCGCCATCGGCCTCGGGCAGGCGGGCGGGGACACCGACCGGGCCGACGACGAGGCGCCGGCCTTCGACCTCGCCGAGGCCAAGCGCGAGCTGTCCGGCTCGCCCCCGCAGCTCGCCGCGCTGCACGAGCAGTCGGCCCAGATCCTGGCCGGCGGGACCAAGGCCTTCGACAAGCGGCTCGCCGACCTCGAGGGCACCCCGGTCGTGATCAACAAGTGGGCGTCCTGGTGCCGCCCGTGCCGCTCCGAGTTCCCGATCTTCCAGCAGGTCGCGGCCGACCGCGGCAAGACGGTGGCCTTCCTCGGGGTCAACGCCGCCGACAAGCGGCCGGCGGCCGAGCGCTTCCTCGCAGAGCGGCCGCTCCCGTACCCGTCGTACGAGGACCCCGGTGAGGACATCGCCCAGGACCTGAAGGCGGCCAAGTACTTCCCGATGACGATCTTCGTCGACGCCGATGGCCGTACCGCATACACGAAGGCCGGCGAGTACCGCACCCGCGCCGAGCTGGAAGCCGACATCGACCGCTACCTGTGACCGAGATCCGGGTCGACCCGCTCACGGGTCTCAAGAGCATCATCGCGTCCGAGCGCGCCGGTCGCCCCGGCGGGGGCTTCGATATCGAGCCGCCGCCGCCGATCGACCCCGAGCGCGACCCGTTCGCCCACGGCCACGAGGACCGCACGCCGCCCGAGGTGTACGCCGTCCGCCCGAACGGCGGCGCACCAGACACGCCGGGCTGGACCGTCCGCGTCGTGCCCAACCTCTACCCCGCGCTCGCGCCCGACGCCCCCGAGCCCGAGCGTCACGCCAACCCGGACCTCTTCACGGCGCAGCCGGCGTCCGGCCGCCACGAGGTGATCGTCAACGCCCCCGATCCCGTTGTCTCGCTGTCCGACCTGTCGGCGGACCAGGTCGAGCAGGCCATGGAAGCGTGGCGCGCGCGCCTGCGCGCGCACGCGGGGTGCGCCTGCCGCCACCTGATCGTCAACGAGCGGCGGGAGGCGGGCGCCTCGCTCCCCCACACCCACGCCCAGCTCTACGCCCTGGGCTTTGTGCCCGCCGCGATCGCCCGCGAGCGCGAGCGCTTCGGCGCCTACGCGACGCGCACGATGGGCGGCGATCTGCTCGCCGACCTCGTGCAGGAAGAGGTCCGCCGGCGCGAGCGGATCGTCGCGATCGACGACGAGGCGGTGGCCATGGCGCCCTACGCGTCGCGGGTGCCGTTCCAGCTCATGCTCGCGCCCCGCAGGTCCCGCGCGCGCTTCGAGGACGACGGCCCGCTCGGCGCCCGGCTGCTGCACGACGTGCTCTCCCGGTTGCGCCGCCACCTCGGTGCCACGCCGCCGCTCAACCTGTGGGTCCGCACGGCGCCCGCGGGCGCCGACCACTTCTGCTGGCGGATCGACATCGTGCCCCGGCTGACCCATCTCGCCGGCCTCGAGCTCGGGGCCGGCGTCAACCTCTGCATCACCTCCCCCGAGCGCGCCGCAGCACTGCTCCGGGACGCCTGACGGATGCTCTGGATCGCCCTGGCGATCGCCGCCTCGCTGGCGGCCGGGGTCGAGGCTGAGCGCCGCGCGGGAGCGCGCGCCGGCGAGTGGGCGCGAGGCATCCTCAAGCTCCTGCTCTACGTGGTGATGCCGCTCGTCGCCTTCTTCAACATCGCGCGGCTGGAGGTGAGCGCGGACGTCGGCGTCGGGATCGTGCTCGGCTGGGCCGCGCTCCTGCTCACGGCGCTCGCCGGCTGGCTGATCGGCCGGCGGCTCCTGCACCTCGAGCCGCCCACCGCCGGCGTCCTGGCCATCGTCGGCCTGCAGGCGAACACCGGCCTCCTGGGCATCGCGGTCGCCGCCGCGCTGCTCGGCTTCAGCCACGTCTCCGAGGCCGTGGCCTACGACGCGCTCGTGCAGCAGCCGGTGTTCTTCATCGGCTCGTTCGCGATCGCCGCCGCCACCGGCACGAAGGCGGGCGAGACCGTGTCGCAGCGGATCCGCGCGTTCTTCGTGCGCAACCCGCCGCTGGCGGCCGTCGCGCTGGCGCTGATCGCGCCCGCCTCGCTGGCGCCCGACGTGCTCGTCGACGTCTCGCGCGCGCTCGTCCTGTGCGTGCCCGTGCTCGGCTTCTTCGCCGTCGGCGTCACGCTGGCCGAGGAAGCCGAGGAGGGAGCGCTGAAGTTCCCGCCCCCGCTCACCGCGCCGATCGGCGCCGCGATCGTGCTCCGGCTGCTCGTCGCCCCGGCGCTGCTGCTGGCGCTGGCGGCGCCGTTCATCGACCTCCCGGCGGCGTTCCTGCTCGCCTCGACCATGCCGGCCGGCCTGCACATCGTCGTCCTCGCGCACGTGTACGGGCTCGACGTGCCGTTCGCCGCGGGTGCCATCGTGTGGACGACGATGGTGTCTGTGCCGCTGCTGCTCGCCGCCTCGCTCGTCGTCTGATGCGCGCGCTCTTGCAGCGGGTGAGCCGCGCCTCCGTCGACGTGGACGGCCGGCAGGTCGCCGCCATCGGGCCCGGCCTGCTCGTGCTGCTCGGCGTCACCCACGAGGACGGCGAACGCGACGCCGACCGCCTGGCCGACAAGGTCCGTGCGCTGCGCATCTTCCCTGACCAGGCCGGCCGGATGAACGAGCCGCTGGGCGACCGCGAGGTGCTGTGCATCTCCCAGTTCACGCTCTACGGCGACGCCCGCAAGGGGAGCCGTCCCGCGTACGTGGCGGCCGCGCGGCCCGAGCACGCCGAGCCGCTCTACGAGCGCTTCTGCGACCGCCTGGACGCACGACGCGGCGTGTTCGGCGCCCACATGGACGTGGCGCTCGTCAACGACGGACCGGTGACGCTCCTGCTCGAAGTCCCGTAGGCTGCCCCGCTCATGCCGCCCGAGGATCGCTTCGTCTGCCGCTTCGCCGCCGAGCCGCCGCAGGACCCGCTGCCGTACGGCCGGTGGGCCGACACGCTGCAGGCCGAGTTCCTCGCCGCGTGCCTGAGGATCGACACCGAGGGCACGGAGCTCGGCGACCCCGGGTCGATGACCTGGTTCCCCGACCGCACGTGGGCGGGACGCACGTTCGTGCCCGTCACGTCGCGCACGAGCAACGGGCTCGACCTCTTCGGCTACGTCTCGTTCACGCCCGGCGACGAGGGCTCCGAGCCGGGCGACTTCTACTCGTGGGCCGACTTCACGGACGAGACCGCCGACCGCCACCCCGAGTGGAGGATGGACCTCTGCGAGGAGGTGATCGGCGGCTGGCGCGGGGAGAACGGCAACGTCGCGGCGATGACGCTCGTGTGGGGCGTGCCGCTGGTGCGCAACGGCGCCTGGGCGACGGCGGAGCTCGCCGGCCTCACCGTCGACCAGTGCCGGGTGACGGAGAACCGCTACACGCTGATCGCGCCCGACGCCTACCGCGGCGACTACCTCGAGATCGCCCTCTACGACGAGTCGGCCGGCGAGCTGGCCCGCGAGTCGCTCTACGAGGACGACGGCGAGTAGCCGTTGCGCGACGCCATCACACGGTCCACGAGCCCGTAGTCCCGTGCCTCCTCCGGCGTGAAGAAGCGGTCGCGCTCGAGCGCGTCGGACACCTCGTCGACGGATCGCCCGGTGTGCTCGGCGTAGATCTCCTCGATCCGCCGCCGCAGCGCCAGCGCCTCGCGCGCGTGGATCTGGATGTCGGTCGCCTGGCCCTGGAAGCCGCCACTCGGCTGGTGGACGAGGATGCGCGAGTTCGGGAGCGCGGCCCGCTTGCCGGGCGCGCCGCCCGCCAGGATAAGCGACCCCATCGACATCGCGATGCCGCAGCACGTGGTGGCCACGTCGGGCTTGATGAAGCGCATCGTGTCGTAGATCGCCAGGCCGGCGTAGACCACGCCGCCCGGGCAGTTGATGTACAGCTGGATGTCCTTCTCCGGGTCGTCGGCCTCGAGGTGCAGCAATTGGGCGACGACGAGGTTGGCCACGTCGTCGTCGACCGGGCTGCCGAGGAAGACCACGCGCTCGCGCAGGAGCCGGGAGTAGATGTCGAACGATCGCTCGCCGCGGGAGTCCTGCTGGACGACGACGGGAACGAGGGGCATGGCGCTCTCTCCTTGCGGTAATCAGGGCGCTCGCACGAGCTTGGAAGTGCGAGTAAGCCGCAACCAGTTAGTTGCACGTTCCGCCCATGGTACTATGCGCAACCCATGAGTTGCGTGACACGTGAGATCGTCCTCCCCGTCCCGCGCGAGCGCGTGTGGGAGCTGGTGACCGAGCCCGACGAGCTGCGCGAGTGGCTCTCCGACGACGTCGAGTTCGAGCCCGAGGAGGGCGCCCCGCTGCGCGCCGACGAGCGCGAGGGCGTGGTCGAGCTGGTCGACGAGGGGGAGCGGATCGTCTTCCGCTGGGGCGACTCGCGCGTCGAGTGGCGGCTCGACGACGACCCCGGCGGCACGCGCTTCACGGTCACCGAGCACCGCTTCGGCGACGACGCGGTCGTGTGGGGCCCGCGCCTGACCGCGCTCGCCTCCGGCGCGGCGCTGTGCCCGGCCTAGACGACCGCGTCGGGCCCGTCTTCGCCGCGCTCGCCGACCCCACGCGGCGCGAGGTGGTGCGCTCGCTCGCCGACCGGCCCGGCCTGACCGCCTCGCACCTGGCCGGCGAGCTCCCGATCTCCCGCCAGGCCGTCGCCAAGCACCTCGGCGCGCTCTCGAGCGCCGGGCTCGTCCAGGCCCGCCGCGAAGGCCGCGAAACGCGCTACACGCTGACCCCCGCCCCGCTCGCCGACGCGATGGAGTGGATGGCGGCCGTCGACGCCGAGTGGGACGAGCGGCTCGCCCGGCTGGCTACCCGCGCGCAGCGGTAGGCACGCGCTCGAGCACCTCGGCGTCGGTCAGCGGGAAGTGGCAGGCGGCGACGTTGCCGCCCTCCTTGGGCTCGAGCGGCGGGTCCTGCTGACGGCAGATCTCCTCCGCCTTCCAGCAGCGCGTGTGGAAGCGGCAGGCCGGCGGCGGGTTGGCCGGGGACGGCACGTCGCCCGCCAGGATCTGGCGCTTCTTGGCCGCCGCCAGCCGCGGCTGCGGCACGGGGACGGCTGACATCAGCGCGCCCGTGTAGGGCATCCGAGGATGAGCGTAGAGCTGCTCGTTCGTGGCCAGCTCGACGATCTTGCCCAGGTACATCACCGCGATGCGGTCGCACATGTGCCGCACGACGGAGAGGTCGTGGGCGATGAAGATCATCGTGATCCCGAGCTCGTCCTGCAGCTCGCGCAGCAGGTTGAGGATCTGGGCCTGGATCGAGACGTCGAGCGCGGACACCGGCTCGTCGGCCACGATCACCTTGGGCTTGAGGGCCAGCGCGCGGGCGACGCCGATGCGCTGCCGCTGGCCGCCCGAGAACTCGTGCGGATAGCGGTTGTAGTGCTCGGGGTTGAGCCCGACGCGGTCCATCAGGTCCTGGACCGTCCGCTTGCGCTCGCCCTCGCCCTTGGCCAGATTGTGGATCGCAAACGGCTCGGAGATGATGGTGCCGACCGTCTTGCGCGGGTTCAGCGACGAGTACGGGTCCTGGAAGATCATCTGCATGCCGCGGCGCAGCTCCTTGAGCCGCTTGCCCTTGACGGTCGAGATCTCCTCGCCGTCGAACTTGACCGAACCGCTCGTCGGGTCCATCAGGCGCAGCACGAGCCGCGCGGTGGTCGACTTGCCGCAGCCGGACTCCCCCACGATGCCGAGCGTCTCGCCGCGCAGCACGTCGAACGACACGCCGTCGACCGCGCGCACGGCCCCGACCTGGCGCTGGAGCAGGCCCTGCCGGATCGGGAAGTGCTTGACGAGCTCGCGAACCTCGACCAGCGCCTCGCCGTTCGTGCTCATGCCGCGCCCTCCTCGATCACGTCGCGGCGCGCGTCGGCGGGCTTGACGCCGGCCTCGAGCTCGGCCCACAGCCGGCGGCGCGTGGTGGAGGAGAGCAGGCATGCGACCTTGTGGCTCGGGTCGCCCTCGACGGGCTCGAGCGGCGGATCGATGCGCCGGTGCGCGTCGCGCACGTACGGGCAGCGCGGGTGGAACGCGCAGCCGCCCGGCAGGTGGATGAGCGACGGCGGGCGCCCGGGGATCGGCACGAGCTCGTCGCCGCGCGGGGCGTCCATGCGCGGGATCGAGCTCAGCAGGCCCCACGTGTACGGATGCTCGGGCGCGTTGAAGATCGTGTCGGAGAGCCCCTGCTCGGCGATCCGCCCGGCGTACATGACCGCGATCTCGTCGGCTATCTCGGCGACCACCCCGAGGTCGTGCGTGATGACCACCACCGCGGTGTCGAACTCGCTCTGCAGCTGCTCGATCAGCTCGAGGATCTGGGCCTGGACGGTCACGTCGAGCGCCGTCGTGGGCTCGTCGGCGATCAGCAGCTTGGGGTCGTTGGCGAGCGCCATCGCGATCATCGCGCGCTGGCGCATGCCGCCGGAGAACTCGTGCGGGTAGGAGGCGGCGCGCCGGCGCGGCTCCGGGATGCCGACGAGGCTAAGCATCTCGACCGCACGGTCGTACGCCTGCGCCTTCGAGACATCCTTGTGGGAGCGGATCGCCTCCACGATCTGGTCGCCGACCTTGTAGAAGGGATGCAGCGACGAGAGCGGGTCCTGGAAGATCATCGCGATGTCGTCGCCGCGGATCGTGCGCAGGTCCTCGTCGGAGGCCCCGAGCAGGTCCTTGCCGTCGAAGCGGACGGTGCCCGAGATGTTCGCGTTGCGGGCGCGGGTGAGGCCCATGACGGTGAGCGACGAGACCGACTTGCCGGATCCCGACTCGCCCACGATCCCGAGCGTCTCGCCACGGTCGACGCTGTACGAGATCCCGTCGACCGCCTTGACGAGCCCGTCCTCGGTCTCGAAGTGCACGCGGAGGTCCTCGACCTCCAGCAGTGGAGCGGCCATCAGTAGCGCACCCGCGGGTCGATGAAGGCGTACAGGATGTCCACGACGAGGCTCATCATGACGATGAAGAACGCGCCGAACAGCACGGTGCCCTGGATCACGGGCAGGTCGAACCGCACGATCGCCTCGTAGGCGTAGCGGCCGATGCCCTGGATGTTGAAGACGGTCTCGGTGAGGATCGCGCCGCCGAGCAGGATGCCGATGTCCAGGCCGAGCAGCGTGACGATCGGCGTGATCGCCGAGCGCACGCCGTGCTTGAGGATCACCCGCCGCTCGGAGAGGCCCTTGGCCCGCGCCGTGCGGATGTAGTCCTCCTGCATGGTGTCGATCAGGTTGCCGCGCAGGAAGCGGGCGTAGATCGCGGCGAACGCGGCCGCCAGCACGCACCACGGCATGATGAGCGCGGCCCCCTTCTCGAAGAAGCTGTTGGCGTCCTGGTAGGCGCCGCTGCCGGGCAGCAGGGGGAACCTGCCGATGTCCTCGTCGAACAGGAAGAGCGCGACGAGGCCGAGGAAGTAGACCGGGGCCGAGATCGCGATCAGCGCGAGGCCCATCGTCAGGCGGTCCAGCCACGAGCCCGTTCGCACGGCGGAGATCGTGCCGATCGGGATCGCGATGCAGAGCCACAGGATCACGGCGCCCGAGGTGAGGAAGATCGTGGCCGGCAGTCGGTCGAGGATCTGCGGCAGCACCTCGGTGTTCGACTGGTACGAGAAGCCGAAGTTCACCCCGTCGTTGTCGAACGGCAAGATGTCCTGGATGTAGCGCAGGAACTGGATGTGCTTCGGGTCGTCGAGCCCGAACTGCGCGCGGATCGCCTCGATCAGCTCGGGCGACGGCTGGCGCCCGGCGCGCAGCGCCGCCGGATCGGCTGCCGGCAGCACGGTGAAGATGATGAATGTGATGAAGGTGATCACGAACAGCAGCACGATCACCCAGGCGAGTCGGCGGACGATGTAGGCGGCCATTGGCGGTGGTTTGTGGTGGCGTTCAGGGCCCCGCCGCGACGGCGGGGCCCTTCACTGGGTTGCTACTTGATCGAGGTGTGGGCGAACGACCAGTGGCCGTTGTCCTCGTCGATCACACCGACGACGTTCTCCGAGCGGATGTTGGGCGTCTTGTCCCACACCCACATCACCGCCGGCGCGAGCTCCGTGACCTTGCGATCGATCTCCGCCCACGCGTCGGCGAGCTTGGCGGGATCGGTGATGAGCTTGGCCTCGTTCATCTGGCTGTTGAGCTCAGGGTCGTCGAGCTGGGACCAGTTCGAGTTGTTCGTCGGCAGGATGTTCTCGCCGTTGAACGTCGGGTCCAGGTACGTCTGCGGGTTCGCGAAGTCCTTCAGCCAGCCCACGTTGGGGCAGATCGCGACGTCGGCGCCCGGGACGTTGCAGTACTTGGTGTACATCGCGTCCGGGCTGACCTGCCGGAGGTTGATCCGGAAGCCGAGCTTCTCGAACTGCGACGCCGCGACCTCGGCCGCCCGCGCGTCCGTACCCTCGTTCTCGCCGACCATCAGCAGCTCTCCGGTGCCCTCGTACTTGCCCGAGTCGAATCCGGCCTTCTTGAAGTACTCGGCGGCCAGATCCATGTCCCCGGCCGGGTTGGACATGAAGTCCAGGCCCGGGCCCTCGGCGCCGCCGGCCTCCTCGAAGCCCTGCAGGCCCGGCGGGATGAAGTGCGTCGGGATGTCGCCGATCACCTCACCGCCGCGGGTCAGCCTCATCGCCTCGCGGTCGAAGCCGGCGACGACGGCCTTGCGCACGTTGACGTCGTCGAACGGCTTCATCTTCGTGTTCATCGCGACCCAGCGGCCGCCACCGCTCGGGACCAGGGCGAGCTGCTCCTTCTGGCGCGTGACCACCTGCTTGAGAA
>DATAFH010000154.1:0-15081 GCA_036257565.1 Solirubrobacteraceae bacterium
GCGAGCTGTGGGCGCTCATGCTCGACTCCAAGCGCACCTTCGACTCGCTGATCGAGCGCCTGGCGCCGGATGCGGAGACGCGCGACGAGGTGCTCTCCAACCGGATCTACCAGCAGCTCTCAGGCGCGGTGGCGGGCTCCCAGGAGTTCTCGGCGATCGCGAAGCTCTACGAGCTCGACCAGGAGGGCGACTACGACCTGCTGGTGCTCGACACGCCGCCGTCGCGCAACGCGCTCGACTTCCTCGACGCGCCCAGCCGCCTGACCGGCTTCTTCCAGGGCCGCGCGATCAAGATGTTCCTGCGGCCGGCGGGGATCGGCGGGCGCATCCTGGGCCGCGGGACCGGCGTCGTGTTCGGTCTGCTCGAGCGGATCACGGGCGTCGACCTCCTGCACGACCTTTCGGTCTTCTTCCGCGCGCTCAGCGGCATGATCGACGGCTTCACCGAGCGCGCCCGGCGCGTCGGCGCGCTGCTCGAGGACCCCGGGACGACGTTCCTGATCGTGACGGCGCCGCGCCACGATCCGGTGGAGGAGGCGATCTACTTCCACAGCAAGCTGCGCGACGCCGGCATGCCGTTCGGAGGCCTCGTGGTCAACCGCCTCCACGTGGCGGCGGAGGTGAACGGGTCGCCCGACCTCGAGGCCGAGCTGGGAGAGGACCTTGCGGCACGCGTGGCGACGGCTGCGGAGGAGCTGGCCGCGCTCGCCGAGCGCGAGGCCGCCAGCGTCGAGCGACTGCGCAGCCGGCTTGGCAACCCGCCCACCATCGTCGTCCCCGAGCTCGAGGGCGACATCCACGACGTCGAAGGGCTCGCGCTCGTGCGCGGCCACCTGTTCGCGGGCGATTGAGCGAAGGGGGCCCGCCCAACGGGGCATTCCGTGTGGAGCGATGCCCGTTGGGCACGGGTGGGCGGGTCCTAGTCCTTCTGCTGCTCGCGGGCGGCGGCGGCCACGTCCTTGAGGTCGGGCTCGGCGCCCTCGGGCGGCTCGGCGCCGCCGTCTGTAGTCGCGTCCGCGTCGTCGCCCGCGGACGAGTCGATGCCCTCCTCGGTCGCCGGCTCGTCCGAGACGGCGTCACGGCCCACCGGGCCGGATTCGTCCTCGCCGCTCAGCTCGTCGGGGACGATGCCCTCATCCGCCGTCTTGGCCCACTCGCCCTTCTCGTCACCAGTCATCTCCTGCTCCTACCCGTTCCGCATCAAGCATCTCGTCGGCCACCCGCCGCAGCTGCGGATCGAGGTGACCGCAGAGGACATCGCGGAGCACGGCGCGCAGGTTGCCGCCGAGGTCGGCGATCAGGTCCTCGACGCGCGGCTCCGGGCGCACCCGTCCGGCGATCGCGGCGCGCTCGAGGCCGATCGTCTCCTCGAGCCGTGACTCGAGCGCCGGCCGCTCCTCGGGCGTGGCGCAGATCACGGCCAGGCGCTCGGCGAGGCCGTCGTAGCCGGCGCTGTCCTCGTCGGCCAGCAGTGCGCGTCCGGCCAGCAGCCAGTCGGTCAGCGCCTCGACGGCGAACGTCCGCTCGCAGCCGAGCTCGAAGCGGCGCAGCGCCCACGCCAGCTCGCCCCCGCGCGGCGTGCGGCGGGTGACGAGCGAGCAGAACGCGCGTAGCGGGTCCTCCTCGTCGGCGGCCAGCAGGCACTCGCCGGCATCGCGGCGGATGCCGGTGGCCAACGGGACCGCGCTCCATGTGCCGCCGTCCGTGCGGGCCCACGCGGTGGGCCCGAGCGACGGCTCGGCGTCGTCCCACAGCCGCAGCGCGGTCTGCAGCCGGCGCAGGCGGCGCCCCGCGTCCTCGAGCGCGCGGCCGTGCCCGGCCTCGGCGTCGAGCGCGAGCACCGCGACCGTCGCCATCTCGTCGGCGCGCAGCTCGGCGGGGACGTCCCCGAGCGCCTCCACGCGCGCCAGCGACAGGCCGTCGGACAGCGGCACCTCGTCGTTCTCGAGCACGAGGCCCTCCACGGCGGCGAGCACGAGCGACAGCGCCCGGTCGCCGTAGGACGCCTCCTCGAGCTCGGCGAACGCGGCGTCGAACCGGCCGCGGTCGAAGCCGAAGTCGCTCGAGTCCGCCCACACGGCGGTCAGGAACGCGTGCAGCACGGCATCGGCCTGCTGGCGTCGGTCCGGCGAGGGGGGACGCCGGCCGCGCGCCTGCAGGTACGCGGGAAGATCGGGCAGGCCGGCAAGGCCCTGCACCGCCGCCGGGTACGAGGGCAGCTTCGCCAGCTCGCTCGACCGCTCCGCGATGAAGCGGTCGGTCAGCGGGCGGTAGCAGTAGAGCGGGGCGGACGCGCGGCCGGACAGGCTCGCGTCGACGAGCTCGAAGGGGACCTCCGCGCCGCCGGAGACCTCCTCGGCGAGCTGCCACGCGGCTTCCTCGACGAACGCCGCCAGCGAGTCGTGCAGGGCGCGGTTGTGCATGGCGGCGTCGTTCGCCCCACCCAGGGAGGTTCCTTTCGCGCGCACGCGTGCTTGCACACGGGCCGGACGGAACCGTTGCTCTCAGCGAACGTCAACGGCGCTGGGTAGGGAGGGTGAGGGTGCAGACCGCGTTGGGCAACGTCAACTGCGGCCGGGTAGGGAGGGTCAGGGTGTCGGCCCGCGTGGTTGGGGGCTGCTGAGTGGCGGTATGCGATACCGAGCAGCCCCGCGAGACGGTTGGGGTTGCTAATGGTCGCCATGCGATCACGAGCAGCCCCAACCTCGCGGTTGGGGCTGCCGAGTCGCGGTATGCGCGACCGATCAGCCCCACGCCAGCCGCGCGGCTGGCTCCCTCGCCTCCCTACCCAGCATCCGTTGACGTTCGCCGGCGTCTACGCGGCGACGGGCTCGCCAACGCAGGCAGCATCGTCGGCGCCGAGCCACTCGCGCCCGTACGCCCGCATCGACTCCACGATCGGGACGAGCGCGCGGCCCTTCTCGGTCAGCGCGTACTCGACGCGCGGCGGGACCTCCGGGAACGTCTGGCGCTGCACGATGCCCTCCTCCTCGAGGGCGCGCAGGCGCAGCGAGAGCGTGCGCGGGGAGATGCCTTCGAGCGAGCGCTCGAGCTCGCAGAACCGGCACCGCCCCTCCGCGAGATCGCGGATCACGAGCATCGTCCACTTGCCGCAAACGACGTCGGCGGTGCGGCACACGGGACAGTCGGCATTCGGCACGGTTTCCCAGGATACCGCAAGACTTCAGAGACTGAAGTAGCTTTACGGTCTGAGTGAGACCCGCAGCTCGCGCTCCTCGGCGCCGCGAACCGCGGTCACTGTGAGCTCGTCGCCGGCGCCGTCGAGCGCGTCGAAGAGATCGTCCATGGTCGTGAGGTCGCGGTCGCCGGCGCGAACGAGCAGGTCGCCGCGTTCGAGCCCGGCCCGGGCGGCCGGGCCGCCGTCGACCACCGCCCGCACGAGCAGGCCGTCGCGCTCCGCGAGCCCGACCGCCGACCGCAGCCGCCGTGCGATGCGCGGCGGCGCGAGCGCGACGCCGAGCCGCGGCCGCTCGCCCACCTCGCCGCGGGCGAGCTCGTCGACTCGCCGGCGCAGCGCGGCGTCGGCCGGCAGCGCGAGGATGAAGCCGCCGTCGCGGCGGACGGCGTTGAGGCCGAGCAGCCGGCCGGCGACGTCGACCAACGGCCCGCCGGAGGATCCGCGCGGCAGCGGCGCGGTGTGCTCGATCGTGCCGTTGACCCGCCGCCCGCGCGGGCCGCGGAAGCCGCGGCCGGTGGTCGAGACGAGCCCGAAGGTCGTGCGCAGGCCGCGCCCGCCGGGGTTGGCGAGCGCCAGCACCGGCGCGCCCGGCGACGGAGCCTCTTCCGCCCAGGCGACCGGCTCGATGTCGCCGGTGTCGACGGCCAGCAGCGCGACATTGCGATCGGGGTCGGCCCCGAGGACCTGTCCCTCCACCACGTCGCCGCCCGCGAGCGTCACCGCCACCTCGTCGTCGCGCAGGACGTACGCGACGGTCAGCACCTGGCCGGGCGCGACCACCACGCCGGAGCCACGGCCCCAGCCGCGCCCGATCCCGACCACCGCCGGCCCGACCCGCTCGGCCGCGTCCACGACCGCCTGCTGCAGCGCCGCAAGAACCTCGTTCATGTCCAGCTCCCAGTGACTTGCAATCTGCAAGTCACTGTAGCGAACTAAGCTCGCATAATGGCCCGTCGCGCGCCGTCATCGCCGCTCGCGGACGCGCTCGAGCGCGTCGGCGACCGCTGGACTCTGCTCGTCGTCGCCGCGCTGCTGGACGGCCCGCGGCGCTTCAACGAGCTGCAGGAGGAGCTGGAGGGGATCGCGCCCAACGTGCTCAGCGCCCGCCTGAAGGCGCTCGCCGAGCAGGCGCTCGTCGTCGCGACGCCGTACTCCAACCGCCCGCCGCGCTTCGTCTACGAGCTCTCCGAGCCCGGCCGCGAGCTGGCCGGCGCGCTGCGGTTGCTCGCCGACTGGGGCGCCCGCGCGGGCGGAGGCGAGCCGTACCGCCACGAGCCGTGCGGGACCGCCCTCGAGGCCCGCTGGTGGTGCCCGTCGTGCGAGGCCGTCGTCGACGAGCCCGGCGACGACGACCTCGTCCACGTCTAGCCGGTCGGCACGGCGATCACGATCCCGGGTCGGCGAGCGGTGGCCCGCGCCAGAGGGCGAGCGCCTTCCGCAGCTTCTGCGCCGCGCGCGGGGAGCTCGACCTCGCCGAGTTCGAGCGATTGTGCGGCGAGGCGCTGCGGGCCGAGCCCCAGCCCCTCCGAGCGCGAGCGCGCGGTCGCGCTCGACAGCCTCCAGCGGTCCGAGGAGCCGGAACTGCATTGCGATTCACGGCGACCGTACGGAGCGCGTCTCCCTGCGTCTACCGCGCGCCCGCCGGGAGCCTGGCAAAGAGGCTCCCGGCGGGCATGTGTTACGCCTCGGCGCCCGCCAGGCGGTCGCGCATTGCCGGGATCAGCCCGACGACGGAGACGATCAGCCCAAGGACGGCGAACCCGGTCACCACGCCGATGGCCGGCCGGAACGCGTCGATCGACGTCTCGCCGCTCACCACCGCGGTCACGATCGCCAGCCCGATCGCGCCGCCGAGCTGGAACGACGTGTTGACGAGGCCGGACGCGAGGCCCTGCTCGTGGTCCGGCACGCCAGCGGTGGCCTGGATGTTCTGCGCCGGGAAGCAGAGCGCGAACCCGACGCCGATCAGCAGCATCGTCGGCAGCATCAGCCCCAGGTACGACGGCGAGCCGTCGAGCCGCAGGAACAGCGCGTAGCCGACCACGAACGCCACCATGCCCGCGGCGATGACCCGTGCCGTGCCGTAGCGGTCGACGAGCGGGCCGATGCGCGGCGAGCCGAGCGCGACCAGCGCGCCGCCTGGCAGGAACGCCAGCGCGGTCTCGAGCGGCGACCATCCGTGCGTCGTCTGCAGGTACAGGGTGCCCACGAACTGGAAGCCGACGTAGGCCCCGAACATCGCCGCCATGCCGAGGTTCGCCCGCACGAGCGAGCCATTGCGCAGGATGCCGAGCCGAACGAGCGGCTGCGGCGTCCGCGACTCGATCGCCACGAACGCGACCAGCAGCGCGAGCACCAGCGCGAACGACCCGACGATCGCCGGGTCGCCCCAGCCGCTCTCGGGCGCCTCGACCACCGTGCGCACGAGCAGCAGCATCGCGGCCGTGATGGTCACCGCGCCGGCCACGTCGTAGCGCCGGCGCGCGCCGGGGATGATCCGGTCGCGCGGGATCAGGCGCGGGGCGACGGCGAGGATGGCGAGCGCGAACGGGACGGGGAGCAGGAACGTCCAGCGCCAGCCGAGCTCGGTGAGCAGGCCGCCGAACACGAGGCCGAGCGAGAACCCGCTGGCCCCCGTCGCGGTGTAGAACGCGAGCGCCCGGTTGCGGTTCGGGCCCTCCTCGAACGTGGTCGTGATGATCGAGAGGCCGGCGGGCGCCGTGAACGCCGCGCTCATGCCCTTCAGCACGCGCGTGATGACGAGCAGCGTGCCATCGTTGACCAGGCCGCCGACGGCCGAAGCGACGACGAACACGCTGAGGCCGACGAGCAGCACCTTGCGGCGGCCGAGGAGGTCGGCGGCGCGGCCGCCGAGCAGCAGCAGCCCGCCGTACCCGAGCACGTAGCCCGAGACGACCCACTGGAGCTGCGAGGTGGAGAGGTTCAGCTCTTCGCGGATGGACGGCAGCGCCATGCCGACCATCGACACGTCGAGCCCGTCGAGGAAGAGCACGCCGCAGAGCACGGCAAGGAGAGCCCAGGTGCGGGCCTCCCAGTGCGGCGGCGCGGCAGGGCTTGGGGAGGAGCGCATCGCCGGGATATTACATGCATATGCAAAGATTGCTATTACATATTGTGATGGAACAAAGTTTGCACGCGCGCTACAATCACCGCCAAATGGGGACCTCGAACCGCGAGCTCGTCGCGGAGTGGCACGACCTGCTGGCCCGCCACGCCCGCACCACCTCGGCGCTCGAGCGCCGGCTCGAGCACGAGCACGGTCTGGGCGTGAGCGAGTTCGAGGTCCTCGAGCAGCTGGCCGGCTCGGACGACGACGCGCGCCGGATGCAGGAGCTGGCCGGCGCCGTCCACCTCAGCCAGAGCGCGCTGTCACGCGTGGTGGCGCGCCTCGAGGCCGAGGGCCTCGTGAAGCGGGGCATGTGCGCCGAGGACCGGCGCGGGATCAGGGCGTGCCTGACCGAGGACGGGCGCGCGCGCTATGACGCGGCGCGCCCGACGCACCGGGCGGTGCTCGCCGAGACGCTCAACGGCTCAGAGGGCAACGGGCGGCGGCGCTGACGGCGCCGGCGGGCCGACCGGCTCGGCCGGCTCGTCCGCCGCGACGCCACGCAGCGTCGCCTCGAGGTCGTCGTTTCGGCCCTTCGCCGCAGCGGCGACCATCAGCTTGAAGTCGTGCGGCGAGGTGGCGGCCCGCATCGCGGCCTCCATCGTCACGCGCCCTGCGTGCAGGTGCTGGAGCAGGTGCTGGTCGAAGGTCTGCATGCCGTAGTACGCGCCCTCGCTGATCACCTCGGGCAGCTGCCCCGTCAGCGCCGGGTCGATGATCATGTCGTGCACGCGGCCCGTCATCACGAGGATCTCGCAGCACGCGACGCGGCCGTTGCCGTCGGCGGTCGGCACGAGCCGCTGCGAGACGATGCCCTTGAGCGTTCCTGCGATCATCGCCCGCGCCTGCTGCTGCTGATGGGGAGGGAAGAAGTCGATGATGCGGTTGATCGTCTCCGACGCGTCGACCGTGTGGAGCGTCGAGAGCACGAGGTGGCCGGTCTCGGCGGCGCTCAGCGCGGTGTGGACGGTCTCCTCGTCGCGCATCTCGCCGATCAGGATCGTGTCGGGATCCTGGCGCAGCACGCGGCGCAGCGCGCGCTTGAACGACGCGGTGTCGGCGCCGACCTCGCGCTGGTTGATGATCGACGTGCGGTCTCGGTGCAGGAACTCGATCGGGTCCTCGATCGTCACGATGTGCTTGGCCATCGAGCGGTTCATGTGGTCGAGCATGGCCGCGAGCGTCGTCGACTTGCCGGAGCCCGTGGTGCCAGTGAGGAGCAGGATCCCGCGCTCCTCCTCGGCCAGCTGGGTCACGACCTCGGGCAGCCCGAGCTCGTCGACCGACTTGATGATCACCGGGATCGCGCGCATGACGATCGAGACCGAGCCGCGCTGGCGGAACGCGTTGACGCGGAAGCGGCCGAGGCCCTCGACGGCGTAGGAGAAGTCGACCTCGTTCTCGGCGTTGAACTCGTTGACCTTCTCGCTGTCGTTGAGCATCTCGCTCAGCGCGGCCTCGGTGTCGTCCGGGTAGAGCCGCTCGGTGTCCGGGATCGGCTCGAGGTGCCCGTGCAGGCGGATGAGCGGATACGAGGGGACCTTGAGATGCAGGTCAGAGCCCTCGGCGGCGATGAGGTAGCGCAGCGCGTGATCGAGATCGAAAGCCATGTCTCGACCTAGATCGGCGGCGCCGCGCCAGCGCTTGAGGGCTATGCGACGTCGCGGAGCTTCTGCGCCTCGGCGAGGCTCTGCAGCTTCTTCAGCGACTGGTTCTCGATCTGGCGGATCCGCTCGCGCGTGACATTGAACGTGCGCCCCACCTCGTCGAGCGTCCGCGGATGCTCGCCGCCGAGGCCGTAGCGCAGCTCGAGCACCCGCCGCTCGCGGTAGGAGAGGTTCTCCAGCGCCTCGCGCAACGCCTCCTTCGTGAGGATCTCGGCGGCGCGCTCGTACGGGGACTCGGCCCGCTCGTCGGCGATGAACTGGCCGAACTCGGACTCCTCTTCGTCGCCGACCGGCTTCTCGAGCGAGACCGGGGCCTGGGCGGAGCGCTTGATCGACTCCACCTCGTCGGGCTCGATGCCCGTGTGGTGCGCGATCTCCTCGGCGGTCGGCTCGCGGCCGAGCTCGGTGACGAGCTTGCGCTCCGCACGGCCGATCTTGTTGAGCTTCTCTACCACGTGGACGGGGATGCGGATCGTGCGCGCCTTGTCGGCGAGCGCACGGGCGATCGCCTGGCGGATCCACCAGGTCGCGTAGGTCGAGAACTTGAAGCCCTTGCGGTAGTCGAACTTCTCCGCCGCGCGCACGAGCCCGAGCGTGCCCTCCTGGATCAGGTCCAGGAACGGGAGGCCCTGGTTGCGGTAGTTCTTGGCGATCGAGACGACGAGCCGGAGGTTCGACTCGACCATCTTCTGCTTCGCGTCGAGGTCGCCGCGCTCGATCCGGCGGGCGAGGTCGACTTCCTCCTGCGCGGTCAGCAGCCGCACCTTGCCGATGTCCTTCAGGAAGAGCTGAAGGGAATCGGTCGTCATGTCGGGCTTCAGGTCGAGCGTCGCCTTCTTGCGGCGCCCGCGCTTGTCGGGCGCCCGCTCGACCTGCGCGGCCTCGAGCGCCGGATCGACCTCTTCGACGAGCTCGATCTCGGACTTCTCGAGGTAGCCGTGCAGCTCCTCGACGTCCGCTTCGTCGAGGTCGATCTCAGCCACCGCCGTTGCGATCTCGGCGAAGGTGAGCACCCCGACCTGCTGCCCCTTGAGAAGCAGCGTCTTGACTTCTTCGAGTTCTTGGAGATCAACTACTGACATCGAAGTCCTGTTCTCGGCGACCCGGCGGCTCCAGCGACCTCGGCGGGAGTCTAGGCGCTATTTTTTTCAATTCAACGACGCCGCGAGACCCGCGTTGCCGCATGACTGTATCCAGTGCAGACGTGTGTGCGGGCAACTTTCTTTCGCATGGCCGAGAAGTCCGGAAAGAAGAAGACCAAGAAGGCCGCGAAGCCGTCGGCCCACCCGAGCGTGCTCGGCAATCTCCGGTCCACCCGTCCGACGCGCATCGGGGCTGAGCGCGCCGCAGCCACGGCGACGAAGCCGCCCGCGGCCAGGCGGAAGGCGACCGCCTCGACGGCGAAGCCGGCGGCGGCGAAGCCGGCGGCGCCCAAGCCGGCGGCGCCCAAGCCGGCGGCGAAGAAGCGCGCCGCGACGACCAAGGCCACCACGGCCAAGCCGGCTGCCACCCCGCCTCCGCCGCGGGTCTCCGAGCCGCCGCGCGACGGCCGCCCGAGCGGCACCGAGATCGTCACCACCGCCGTGCAGGCGGCCGGCGAGCTGGCCCAGATCGGCTTCACCGTCGGTCGCCGGGCGCTCAAACGCGCCACGGACCGCATCCCGCGGCCGTAGTGTCCGCGCTTCTGCTAGCTTGCCCGGCGCCGAACCGCCTCGGCCTCACCGCGGCGGGCGGGGGAACCGATGCGGCTGGATGCCGCGGGGGCGAATCGGATCGGGGGGTCCTTCCGTAGCGCTGCTTTCTCTGCGCGAGCCCGTCAGCTCACCTCGCAGGCCTCAGAGAAAGCCCGATGTCCCGACGCCTGCTCCCGATCACGCTCGCCCTCGCCGCCGTGGCCGCTCCCGCGGCCGCCGAGGAGCCGCCCAGCGGCGGGGTGCAGGCTCCGCCCTCCCCCACGACGCAGGGACTGATCACCGCGACGGGCGCGCAGGTCACGCTCGCCGCCCGCGCGGGCGCCATGCACCGCCGCGTGACGCGCTTCCGCGGGAGTGCCCCCGCCGGCCGCGCCGTCGCCATCGAGCGCCTCGATCCGGCGACCGGCGCCTGGAGCGTGCTGGCGAGCACCACCGCCGCCGCGGACGGCACCTACGAGGCGAGCTGGCGCACCAGCGGTCTCGGCGCCCACCGCGTCCGAGCCGTGCTCGGCGGCTCGGGCCGCGCCTCCGCGGCCGCCGCCGCGCCCGAGCTGGCCATCACCGTCCACCGGCCGGCCATGGCCACCTGGTTCGGCCCCGGCTTCTACGGGCGCCGCACCGCCTGCGGCCTGCGCATGAGCCGCACGCTGCAGGGCGTCGCGCACCGGACACTCCCGTGTGGCACGAAGGTGTCGCTGCTCTACCGCGGCCGGCGCCTCACGGTGCCGGTCGTCGACCGGGGCCCGTACGCGCGCGGCAAGCGCTGGGACCTCACGGCCGCCACCGCCGGCGCGCTGCGCTTCATCTCCACGGACCGCGTCGGCGCGGTCCGCGTTCAGGACGCGTCGAGGTAGCCGACGACCCGGTTCGCCAGGGCGGTGAGCCCCGGCGCCGGCGACTCGACGGCCAGCGGGCGGTCCTGCAGCAGCTCCTCCAACCGCGCGCCCACCTCCGGCGCCACGCGGCGCGCCAGCGCCGAGCCGACGAGCGCGGCGCGGCGCACCGTTGACGGCTCGAGCGTCCACACCGCCTCGAAGCAGCGCTCGCGCTCCTTGCGCTCGCTGTCGCGCTGTGACTCCGGCGTCTCCCACGCCAAGAGGCACGCGGCGTAGCCGGGAGCGTCGACGATCACCGCCCACTCGGCGCCCAGCGCCTCATCGTGGGCGATGGGCAGCAGCACCGGTTCGCCGTTCCCGCCCGACATCTCCTCGAAGCCGCCGAATGCGACGCATGCGTCGGCAACGCCCGCCAGCCGCCGGTAGCGGTGCTCGACGGCGCGGTAGTTGCGCTCGTCCTGGAAGGCACCGATCACGATCGGCCCGGCGGCCCGGGCCAGCGTCTCGTCCTCGATCGCGCGCGAGATCGCGAACAGCGTCGACTTGCGGAGCCGGTGCGGCTGCACCGGCTCGCCGGCCGTGACGATCGCGCCGTACAGCGACGGGCGATCCGTCGGCCCGCCCGCCGCCCGGGCCCGCTCGAGCGCCGCCGGCACCGAGAGCCCGCGATCGCGATAGGCGACGACGCGACGCAGGATCTCGATGTCCTCCGGCCGGTAGATGCGGTAGCCGGAGGGCGTGCGGGACGGCTCCGGGAACCCGTAGCGCTGCTCCCATACGCGGATCGTGCCGGCGGCCAGGCCGGTCTGCCCGGCGACGTCGCTGATGGCGAGTCCTTTCATGGTGTTTGCAAAGCCTTCCACACCACGTTCAATGTCCCTCTCTCATTGTCGCCGGATACGGGCGTGCGACGAGTGGGGATCGCCAGCCTGGCGCGCTCCGGCGGCGCGGATGTGCTGACCTTCCCCGGGAGATGCTCGGGAAGCTGCGCAACCACGCCGGCGGCGAGGTCGGCGACGCGATCATCAGCGACCCCGAGGACCACACGGTCATGGACCAGCGCGGCGGCGTGCGCTCGATCCAGGCGGCCACCGTGTCGATGCCCGAGGGCAAGATGCCGGCGTACTGGACGCCGATGTACCTCGAGCGCCTCGCGCGCACGTACTGGAAGTTCCTCTCGCGCGTATCCCTGGGCCTGATCCGGGTCGAGTACGCCGTCGGCGAGCGCCGGGTCGTCTTCCTGCGCCGGCCGTTCATCCTGCTCCGCTTCCATGCGCCGGACTACGAGACGACGCCGGACCGCGGCATCGTGCGCTGGCGGATCCAGGACGGCGTGCTCGTCGCCAAGCGCAACGAGGGATACCTGGAGATCGACGTGCGGCGGAGCGTCTCCGACCGGCCGGGTTACGAGCAGGCCCGCGTCGAGGTCGAGGTCGCGAACTTCTACCCGCGGATCGCCACGGCGATCGCACGCTGGTTCTATCAGGTGACGCAGTCGCGCATCCACGTGTTCGTCACGTACGGGTTCCTGCGCTCGCTGGCCCGGCGGGACCTCGAGATGTCGGCCGTCGGGCGCTTCGCAGGGCCGGACGCGCGGCCGGTGAATGTCGGCGAGACGCCGTGGGCGGTGGTGCTCGCCCTGCTCGTGGCCGCCGGCGCGGCGGTCGCGCTGCTGGTGCGCGCTATCCGTAGCGGCCGGTGAGCGCGCGCAGCTTCGTGCGGTCGTGGCGGGAGCCGACCCGCCGCACGGTACCCGAGCGGCTGCGCATGACCAGCGACTCGGTGCTCGCTCCCCGCAGGCCGTGGTAGCGGACGCCCTCGAGCACGTCGCCGTCCGTCACCCCCGTCGCCGAGAAGAAGCAGTTGTCGCCCTTGACGAGGTCGTCCTGGGTGAGGACGCGGTCCACGTCGTAGCCGGCGTCCTCCGCCGCCCGGCGCTCGTCGTCGTCGCGCGGCCACAGCCGGCCGATCAGCCCGCCGCCGTAGCACTTGAGCGCGGCCGCCGAGATCACGCCCTCGGGCGTGCCGCCGATGCCCCACAAGAGGTCGACGGGGCGGTCGGGCGAGACGGCGAGCAGTGCGCCTGAGACATCGCCATCCGGGATCAGCCGCACGCGCCCGCCGGCCTCGCGGATCGCGTTGATGCCCTCTTCATGGCGCGGGCGGTCGAGGATCACGACCATCACGTCGCGCACGTCGGTGCCCTTGCGCTCGGCGACGAGCTCGATCGTCTCACCCAGCGGACGATCGAGGTCGAGCAGGTCGGCCAGGTGCTCCCCGCCCGCCAGCTTCTCCATGTAGACGCACGGGCCGGGGTCGAACATCGTGCCGCGCTCGGAGAGGGCGATGACGGCGAGCGCGTTGGGGCGGCCGTCGGCGGCGAGCCGCGTGCCCTCGAGCGGGTCGACCGCGATGTCGACCTGGGGCGGCGAGCCGTCGCCGACCTGCTCGCCGTTGTGGAGCATCGGCGCCTCGTCCTTCTCCCCCTCGCCGATCACCACGACGCCGTCCATGTGGATGGTGTGGAGGACGGCGTGCATGCCGTCGACCGCCGCCTGGTCGGCCGCCTCCTTGTCGCCCATGCCGGCAAGGCGCGCGGCGGACAGCGCCGCCGCCTCGGTCACGCGCACGAGCTCCAGTGCGAGGTTGCGATCGACTGGCGCGGAACTCATCTACAGCACCCCCGGGGGCTTGCGGGTTCGTTGGGTCTGGCCGGCGCTCATCGCGCCGCCCGCGATCATCAAGAGCGTCCCCAGCAGCGCGCCGTAGAAGCCGGGCTGGAGCGAGATCGCGCCGCTCGGCGTGCCGGGCCGGTCGAGGACGCCGACGTAGGCGGTGAGCCCGAAGGCTGCGATGGCGGCCACGGCGGTCATCTCACCCCGCGGCCAGGAGAGCTCGTGGTCGCGGATCACGATCCACACGAGAATGAGCGGCGCGGCCGCGGCGGCGAGCAGGAGCCAGCGGACGACCGGGTGCACCTCCCAGGCGCTGAGCGCGCCACGGGCGCCGTCGATCACCGCGTTCGGGTTGTCGGCGGCGGTCTCGTACCAGGGCAGGAACACGCACACCACGAGGAGGATCGAGCCCATGGCCGCGATGAGCTCTCCCCTTCCCAGCCGGTCGACGTGCATCCGGACGCGAGCCTATACGGTGCCCCGATGGCCGAGCTCCGCTGGGGTCTGACGCTGCCCTTCGCCGGCATCCCGCTGCGCGAGCACGAAGGGCTGGTGCGGCGGGCCGAGGCGGCCGGCTACGACGACCTGTGGACGGGCGAGACGAACGGGCCGGACGGGTTCACGCCGCTGGCGCTGGCCGCGGCCTGGACCTCGCGGATGCGGCTCGGCACCGGCGTCGTCAACCCGTACACGCGGGGGCCGGCGGTGCTGGCCCAGCATGCCGCAGCGCTGGCCGACGCCAGCGACGGGCGGTTCGTGCTGGGCCTCGGCTCCTCGTCGAACGTGATCGTCGAGAAGTGGAATCAGCGCGAGTTCGAGCGGCCCCTGGCGGCGGTGCGGGAGGCCGTCGGCGTGCTGCGGACGGTGCTGGCGGGCGGCCGCGGGCCGGGCGGGTTCCGGCTCGAGACGCCGCCCGCGTCCCCGGTCCCGATCGTGGTCGCGGCGCTGCGGGACCGGATGCTGCGGCTCGGCGGGGAGCTGGGCGACGGGACGTTCGTGAACTTCCTGCCCGTGTCGGCGGTCTCGCATGTCGTCGCGCGCGTGCGCGAGGGAGAGGCGGCGGCGGGCGGCGAGGCGGGCGAGGTGATCTGCCGCTTCTTCTGCGTGCCCGGGGAGGGGCTCGACGTCGCCCGCTTCCTGTTCGCCGCCTACGCGACGGTGCCGGTCTACGAGGCGTTCTTCCGCGCGTTGGGCTGGAGTTCGGCCCTGGACCCGATGGTGGACGCCTGGCGGGAGGGCGACCGCAAGCAGGCGGTGGCGCTGGCGCCCGAGGAGCTCGTGCGTGAGATCTTCGTGCTCGGGGATCCGGGAGCGATGCGCGAGCGGCTCGGGGAGTTCGCCGCGGGCGGGATCACGACGCTGGTCCTGACGCCGATCGCGGCGCCCGACGAGATCGCCGGCCTGGTCGACGCGCTCGCGCCATGACGCTGGTCGACGGGCGCTGCTGGTGGGCGAGGTCGGCGCCGGAGTACATCGCCTACCACGACGACGAGTGGGGACAGCCGGTCCGCGACGACCGGGCGCTGTTCGAGAGGCTCTCGCTCGAGGCGTTCCAGTCCGGGCTGTCGTGGCTGACGATCCTGCGCAAGCGCGAGCGCTTCCGGGCGGCGTTCGCCGGGTTCGACCTCGAGATGGTGGCGGCGTTCGGGGAGGCCGACGTCTCGCGGCTGCTCGAGGACGCGGGAATCGTCCGCAACCGTGCGAAGATCGAGGCCACGATCGCGAACGCCCGGGCAGCCCTCGAGCTCGACACGGGCCTTGCCGACCTGCTCTGGTCGTTCGCCCCTGCGCCGCGTCCGCGGCCGCGCTCGGCAGAGGAGGTACCGGCCTCGACACCCGAGTCGAAAGCCATGGCGCGCGAGCTCAAGCGGCGCGGATTCCGA
>DATAFH010000155.1:0-38461 GCA_036257565.1 Solirubrobacteraceae bacterium
GAGACGTCGCGCCCGTCGGCCGTGCGGTCGTTGAGGATGCCGAAGAGGTCGAGCTGCGTTCCCTCGAGGGCCAGCGTGCGCAGGACCTCGTTGGCGCCCGCGGGGTTCTTGACCAGCAGGATCGAGGTGGGGCGGCCCAGATCGAGCGTCTCCGCGCGGCCGAACGCCGGCGCCACGGCGGCCAGGCCGGCGGCGATGTCGTCGAGCCCGGCCCCGAGGTGCAGGCACAGCGCCGCCGCGCCGAGCGCGTTGTAGACGTTGTAGAGGCCGGGGAGAGGCAGCTCGATGCGTCGCTCCCCCTCCGGCGCGCGCAGCGTGAAGGCGGCGGAGCGGATGCCCCGCAGCTCCACCGCGGTGGCGGCGACCGCCGCGTCAGGACGGCGGGCGCCGCAACTCGGGCACGCGTAGTGGCCCAGGTGGGCCAGGTAAGCGGCCTCGTACACGTATGCGTGGCCGCAGCGCCGGCAGTGCTTGGAGTCGGACGCGTGCTGCATCTCGGGCAGCGCCAGGCCGTCGTCCTCGACGCCGAAGTAGATGGCCTCCCGGCGCCTCCCCAGGTCGGCGACGAGCGGGTCGTCGGCGTTGAGCACGAGGCCGGTGCCGGCCGGCAGGCCGTCGGCGATCGCGGCCCAGCGGTCGGCGATGATCTCCAGCTCGCCGTAACGGTCCAGCTGGTCGCGGAACAGGTTGGCGAGCAGCACCGCGCGCGGGGCGAGCTCGGCGGTCACCGGCCCGAGCCAGAACTCGTCGACCTCGAACAGCCCCAGGTCGCCGCGCTCGGCGGCCAGGGCGGCCGCCACGCCGCCCGCCATGTTGGCCCCCGCCCGGTTGTGCACGAGGCGCGTGCCGGTGCGCGCGAGAATCGAGGCGACCATCGCGGCCGTGGTCGTCTTGCCGTTCGTGGCCGAGACGACGACGCTGCCATGCGGCAGCCGCGCGGCGAGGCGGGAGATGGCCCGCGGCTCGGCCCGGATCAGCACCTTGCCCGGCAGCGACGTGCCGCCGCGCCCGGCAAGGCGCGCGACCGCTCCCGTGGCCCGGGCGGCGAGCAGGCCGGCCTCGAGCCTCAAGGGGCGATCACCCGCAGGGCGCGCGGCACCACGCGCACGGTGGCCGGCAGCTCGACGATCGGGTCGCCGTCGGCGTAGGCGGTGAACGGTCGGTCGGCGCCGAACGAGACCTCGCGGCCGCGGTGGGTCTCGAACCCCGGCTCGTCGACGTGGGTGCCCCTGAACACCTTCGGCAGGCCGCGCAGGTAGGCGACCTTGCTCTTGTCGGCGATGAACACGACATCGAGCAGGCCGTCGTCGAGCGCCGCGTCGGGCACGAGGCGCATGCCACCGCCGAAGACGCCCGAGTTGGCGACAGCCACCGAGTAGCCGGTGAACGCGTGCCGCGCACCGTCGATCTCGACGTCCCACCGCGCCGCGCGCCAGCGGCCAAGGGCGACGAGCACGCCGTAGAGGTAGACGAGCGGGCCGAGCCGCTTGAGCTTCGTGCCGTTGGCCACGACCTGGACATCGGAGTCGAGGCCAGCGCTGAGGATGCCGACGTAGGTGGCCCCGCCGGCGTCCGCGACGTCGATCCGCCGCTCGTGTCCGACCGCCAGGACCTTCACGGCGGCCACCGGGTCGCCGCCGATCCCGAGCTTGCGCGCGAGGTCGTTCCCGCGGCCGCCGGGGAGGATCGCCATCACGCCGTCGCTCTCGCGCAGCTCGCCGGCCACGGCGCCCGCCAGGCCGTCGCCGCCCATCGCGGCGGCGACCTCGCCGGCGTCGCGCGCGGCCCGCGCGAGCTCCCGCGCGTGGGCGATCGACTGCGTGCGGTCGACCCGGAACGCGATGCCGTGCGAGCGCAGCGCAGCCTCCACCCGTGGCAGCAGCCGCGCGGCGCGGCCGGCCCCCGCAGAGGGGTTCACGATCAGGCGGATGGGGCGCTCCATGCGGCGGGGGAGGCTAGTGGAGGCGCTTCTATCATCGCCGCGGATGGCTCGGCTGATCGCGCTCCTGCTGCTCTGCGCGCTGCTCGTCGCCGGCTGCGGGGGCGACGACTCCTCCGACGAGGCGACGGCCAGGAGCACGCCGGCCAGCACCTGCGACCCGGCCGAGGCGCCCGAGCCCAAGGGCGAGGGGACCCTCGCGAAGCCGCAGGCGCGGCTCGACCGCTCCAAGACCTACGTGGCCACGGTCTCGACCAACTGCGGCGACTTCGAGATCACGCTTGACGCCAAGCGGGCGCCGCGCACAGGCGGCTCGTTCAAGTCGCTGGCCGACCAGGGGTTCTACGACGACACGACGTTCCACCGCATCGTGCCCGGCTTCCTGATCCAGGGCGGGGACCCGAAGGCCGACAGCACCGGCGGCCCCGGCTACACCGTGGTCGAGGCCCCGCCGCGCGACCTTGCGTACACGAAGGGCGTGGTGGCGATGGGCAAGACCGACACCGATGCGGCCGGGACCTCCGGCAGCCAGTTCTTCGTGGTCACGGCGGAGGACGCGCAGCTCGCGCCCGAGTACGCACTGCTGGGGACGGTGACGGGCGGCCAGGACGTCGTGGACAAGATCGGCGTCATCGAGAGCGACCCGGCGACGGACGCGCCGGTCGAGCCGATCGTCATCTCCTCGATAGAGGTCAGCGGGCGCTAGTCGGCGCGCCCTCGAGCGCGAGCAGCGCGCGCTTGCGCTCCGGCCCGCCGCCGTAGGCGCCGAGGCCGCCGCCCGCCGGCAGCACCCGGTGGCACGGGACGAGGATGGGGATCGGGTTGCGGGCGCAGGCGGTCGCCGCCGCACGGTAGGCGCGGGCGTTCCCGGCCCGCTGCGCGAGCGCGCCGTAGGTGACGACCTGACCGCGGCCGACCTCGTCGTGCAGCGTGTCGAGCACGACGCGGCGGAACGGGGCGGCGACCAGCGACAGGTCGACCGGCAGCTCGTGCGGGTCGCCCTCGCCGGCGAAGTAGGCGTCGAGCGCGTCGCGCGTGCCGGTCAGCTCACGGTCGGAGCCGACGATGCGCGGGCCCAAGCGGGCGGCAACCTCGGCGAGCACGCCGTCGTCGGGCTCCTCCTCGAAGCCCACGCGAACGACGCCCCGGTCGCCCTGGACGACCAGCAGGCGGCCGATCGGCGTGCTCAGGCGGGTGAAGACGGCGTCGGCGAGGCCGTCGCGGACGGCGGCGGAGGCGACGGACTCGAGCAGGGCAGGGGGGAGCGGGGTCATGCGGCGAGCCTCTCTCGCAGGGTGCGGACGGCGGTCGACACGCGCTGGCGCGCGGCGACGGCAGAGATCCCGAGGCGGTCGGCGATCCCCTCGTAGTCGAGGTCGTCGATGAACCGCAGGCGCAGCGCGTCGCGCGCGCCGTCGGGCAGGGGGGCGATCAGGGACTCGAAGGCCCCTTCGTCGTAGCGGTCGTGGGTGGCGGCGGCGGGCACCTCGTCGGTCGGCAGCTCACGCCGCCGCGCCCGATGAGCGTCGATCGCCGCCGTCGTCGTCACGCGGTACAGCCACGCCCGCAGGTGGTCGGCGTGCCGCAGCCGCGGGTACGCGCGCAGGGCGCGCAGCAGCGCGTCCTGAAGCACGTCCTCGGCGTGCTGGTCGCCGGCCACGCGCCGGGCGTGGACGAGCAGCTCGTCGCCATGGGCCTCGACGAGGGTCCAGAAGGGTGGGAGCTGCACAGTTCTTGAACGCGCCACCGGGCTCAGATGTGAGCGCGACCTTCGGCGAACGTCAACGGCGGCAGGGTAGGGAGGGTGCGGGGACGCGGAGTTTCGTGCAATTCGGTGCAGGCCCGATCGCCCGTTTGCACCTTTCTCCTCTAGACGGGGAGAAAAGTGCAATCCGGTGTCCCACCTCGCGCCGAGATGCACGTAATTCCCCGAGCGGCGGCTGGCTCCCCACCCTCCTTACCCTGCCGCCGTTGACGTTCGTTACGAAGAGCGACGGCCGCTGAGAGCGTCGGCGCGCTGCTCCGCGGCCCGCTCCCGCGCGCGCTTCTGCCGCCGGCGCCCGACCACGGCGAGCACCCCCAGCACGACGGCGACGAGCAGGAACCCCCAGAAGACCGACACGCCGGCCCCGACCCCGCCGAACGGCAGCGCGATGAGCTGCACGAGCCCCCAGCCGACGGCCAGGAGCACGACGACGATCAGGAGCAGCAGGAGGATGCCGCCGATGCGGCGGAAGATGCTCGAGCCGGGCGGCGGGATGATGTAGCCCATCAGCTGCAGGACGAGCAGCTGGCGGCCGGACGGCGGCGTCTGGCCCAGCTTCTCGGACGCGACCTTCAGATCGCCCGCCCGGCGCTCGGCGAGCGCGAGCGACGCCTCGGCCATGCGGCGCAGCTGCAGACGCTCCTGGGGCCGCGCCGCGGCGATCGCCGCGCGGAAGTGCTCGCGCGAGCGCTTGGCGTCCATCCGCTCGGCCGCGCGCGCTCCCAGGATCGCCTGGGCTGCGGCGCGGAAGCGGGTCTCGGCCTCGAGCTCCTCGTCCGAGCGGCCCTCGAGCCGCTGCATGGCGGCCAGCGCGCCCTTCTGCTCGACCTTGATCTGACGCGGCTTGGGAGGCATGGCTGGAACCTGGAGTCTACGACCGCCGGCGAAAGCCGGTGGGCTCGGGGTCGGGGGTGAGCGGGCTCTCCTGCAGGCCGGGCTCGGGGTCGAGCGCGTCGTAGCCCGCGGGTGCGATGTCGTTCGGCGCGTCGGGATGGAAGAGCGCGGCCAGATACTGGATCTGCCCGCGGCCCGGTCCGAGCTCGTACTGACCGCCTCCGTAGGCGCCCATCCCGCGCTCCTCGCAGAAGTCGTAGCCCGCGAACAGCGCCTCCAGGCTGCCGAAGCGCGACGGCTTGAGGTTGACCGTGCGCGGGAGCACCGGCGCGTCGAGGATGTCCTGCACCGAATGGATCGGCGCGTCCCAGGTGATGCGGTCCTCGTACGGGGCCAGCGCCTCGCGCGCCCCGTCGGTCTCGAGGTCGGGGTCCTCGAGCCAGGCGTCCGGAAACGCCTCCGCGATGCGCCGGTAGAACGCCGGATCGGTGTCGACGTCGACCGGGGTGCCCTTGTACGCGCCCTTGAGGTCGAGCGAGTCGACGGCGCCCGAGTCGATCAGGCCCGCGATCAGGTCGTCGTCCCAGTCGGGCGTCGCGTCGAGCTTGAAGCGCAGCCACGGATAGCGGGCCAGCCGCCGGGTGAGCGGCTCGAGCGTCGGCGGGTCGCCCATGCGGGAGGAGACCACGAACGTCACCGGACGCAGCTCGCGGCCGACCGCGTCGGCCAGCGAGTGGCCCGCCTGGCGCAGCGCGAGGTCGAGCGCCGCGCTCTCGAACGCCCAGCGGCGGTAGTTGCGGTAGACCTCGCGGTCCGGCGCGCCGGCCGGGAAGAGGTCGAGCTCGCCGAGGTGCTGCGAGAACGAGTCGAAGGTCCAGTCGCCGGCCAGCGGCAGTTGCGGCCCGTGCTCCTGCTGGGCGCGCTGCAGGCCGGCGTCGTACGTGACGTCCTCGCCAACGCCCTCCTCGCCGCCTCCGCGCAGGCGGATCACGGTTGTCACGCGCTCGAAGCCGCTGGACACGGTGCGGCTCAGACCCTCGAGCGCGTAGTCGTCGATTGTGAGGGGCAGGTCGGCGACGCGCTCGTAGGTGCTCATTGCCCGCAGCCTACGAGAACCGACCGCGCACCCCTCTAGCCTCAGGCGCCACGTGATGCTGCAGGCGCTCGGCTTCTTCGCGCTGGTCGAGGTGGTCGGCCTGGCCGCCATGCCGCTCGCCGGTCTCGCGTTCGGGCGGCTGCCGGGCGCCGGGCTGGGCTTCGCGAAGCCCCTCGGCGTGCTGCTCGTCACCTGGCTGCTGTGGATGGCTGTGTCCCTAGGCGCCGTGCCGTACACGACGACGACCGTCCTCGTGGCGGCCGCGGTCGTGGCCGTCGCCGGGGCGCTCGTGGCGGTGCGCCAGCGGACGCTGGCCGGGCGGCTGGACGAGGATCGCGGCGGCTGGTGGGCGCGGCGGCGGGCCGAGTGGATCGGGGCGAGGGCGCTGCCGCGACACGACCCCGTGCGCCGGCGGCTGTGGCTCGGCTCGGAGGTCGTCTTCGCGGTCGCGTTCGCGGGGTTGGCGCTGCTCGTCTCCTTCTCGCCGGACGTCTGGGGGACCGAGAAGCCGATGGACATGGCGTTCGTGAGCGCGACGAACGCGTCCTCGTCGTTCCCGCCGCACGACCCCTGGCTGGCGGGTGAGGACCTCAACTACTACTACCTCGGGCACCTGGCGATGGCGATGCTGGTCAGGGTCGCCGGCTCGACGCCCGACGTGGGTTACAACCTCGCGTTCGCGGTCCTCGGCGCGCTCGCGGCGGCCGCGGTGTTCACGCTGGCCGGCACGCTGTGGGCGGCGGCGCGGCCGCCCGTACGTGGCAGTCCCTTGGCCGTCGGGATCGTCGCCGTCGTCGTCTGCCTCGTGCTCGGCAACCTCGCCGGCGTCAAGGAGTGGCTGGACGCGAGCAACCCGCCGGGCGACTACGACTGGTTCGCGGCCTCGCGCGTGATCCCGGACACGATCAACGAGTTCCCGGCGTTCTCACTGCTGCTCCAGGATCTCCATGCCCACGTGCTGGCGCTGCCGTTCACGCTGCTGGCACTCGGGTTCGCGCTGCAGGTGCTCCTGGCCGGACCGCGGGGCGACGCCGCGTGGCGCGGCGTCGCCGAGGCGCTCGCCGCGGGCCTCGCCGTCGGTGTCCTCTACGCGGTCAACTCGTGGTCGTACCCGGTCGCCGCCGGGCTGCTCGTGCTCGCCGTCGTGTCGTGGGCACGCGGTCCCGAGGCGCGTGGCCGGCGTGGCTACGCGATCGTGTGGCTCGGGCTCGTGCTGCTGGCGAGCGTCGTGCTCGTGCTGCCCTTCTGGCTCGAGTTCGACCCGTCGGCCCGCGGCCTCGGGATCGTCGAGGAGCACGCGGCGTTCGGCGACTTCATGGGCGACCAGGCGCTCATCTACGGGCTTCTCGTCTGGCCGCTGACCGCCGCGTTCGCCGCGCGCGTGCTGGCCACACGCCGCCCCCTCCGCACCGCCGTGTGGGGCGCGGTGGCCGCGATCTTCGCCGGCTCGCTGCTCGCGACCACCGATCTCGCCGGCGCCGGCGTGCTCGCCGCCCTCGCCGCAATCGCGCTGGGCGCCCTGCTCTCGCGCCGCCTCGGCGCGGGCGAGCGCTTCCTATGGCTGCTCGTGGCGGGCGGGTTCACGTGCGTCCTGCTCCCCGAGCTCGTGTACGTGCGCGACGCCTTCGACGGCAGCGTGTCGTATCGCATGAACACGGTCTTCAAGCTCGGCTACCAGGGGTGGCTGCTGCTCGCCCTGGCCGCCGCCTGTGCGCTGCCGTGGGCGCCGGCGTGGCTGCCACGGCGCGCGTGGCCCGTGTGGGCGGCCGGATCGGCGGTGGTGCTGCTGCTGGCCGCCGTCTACCCCTACGCCGGCGCCTACTCGAGCAAGGACGGCTTCGCCCGCTCGCCGTCGCTCGGCGGGCTCGACTGGCTGCGGGACCGCGCGCCGGGGGACCCGGCCGCCATCGCCTGGCTGCGCGCGAACACCGGCGGCTCGGCGGTCGTCCTCGAAGCCGTGGGTGACGACTACTCGGCCTTCGGCCACGCGCGCATCTCGACGTTCACGGGCCGGCCGACCGTGCTCGGATGGCAGGGTCACGAGCTGCAGTGGGACCACGACCCGGGCACCCGCGAGGCGGACGTGCGCCGGCTCTACCGCACGACCGACCTCGCCGAGGCGCGCGAGCTGATCGACCGCTTCGACGTGGCCTACGTCGTCCACGGGCCGATCGAGCGCACGACCTACGGCGACGCCGGGCTGGCGAAGTGGGATCAGCTCGGTACGCGCGTGTTCGACCAGCAGGGAACCACCGTGTGGCGACTTCAGCGCCGCGTGTAGAGCCACTCGGACATGCCGCCCGTGGGGCTCCACGGCTCCCGCTCGGTGAACCAGCGCCACCATGCGGCCGGCGACATCTTCGAGCCGTCGCGCACCCACCAGACGCGGAGCGGGAACTCCCGGCCCGTGTAGCCGGTGAGCTGGGGCGCGAGGCGCTCACGGGCGGCGTCGGTGAGGATCAGGACGTCGGAGTCCGGCGCGCGGCCGCGCTCGGCCAGCTCCACGTACTCGACGCTCTGGTCGCGGAGGTACCACGCCCACGGGAACGTCGCCCCGTCCGAGGCGTCGACCGTGATCGACCTCGGCCGAGCAGCCACCACCTCGTCCGCCACCCGCGCCACCTCCTCCGAGCTCTGCGTGGAGACGAGCAGCTCACGCGGGTCGGCGCGGTGCACGGCGTTGACCAGGTAGGACGCGTAGCCGGCGTAGGCGAAGGCCAGCGCGGTCGCGATCAGGCCGAGGACGCCGACCGGGCGCCGCCGCGCGTCCCAGATCGCCTGCACGCCGATCCCCGCAAGCAGCAGCAGCGGGAGCAGGGGGTGCAGCACGAGCCAGGCGAACTTCTCGCCCGCCCAGGAGTAGACGGCGAACGAGAGCAGGAACGCCCAGACGAGGAAGACCCGCAGCAGCGCCGGGCGGCGCAGCGCGACGCCGGCGCCCACGGCGCCGAGCAGCAGCGCCGGCCACTCCACGCCGAACAGCAGGAGCCCGTAGAAGTACCAGGGTTCGCCGCCGCGGCCGACGTCGTGCTGGCCGAGCCAGTACTCGAGCCCCGTGTAGATGCCGTCCCACAGACCGCCCGGGTGCGTGAGGAACGTCGTGAAGAGCACGGTGAACACGCCGAAGAAGGCCGCGAGCCCCCAGCCCCACGCCTCGCGGCCCACGGCGCGCACCGGTCCCAGCACCAGCTCTCGGTGGCGCGTCGCGAGCACGGCGAGGAAGAACGTGCCGGCCACGAACGCCGTGATGAACGTCGTCTCCTTGGTGGCGAAGCTCAGCGCCAGCAGCGCCCCGAACAGCGCGGGCTGGTGCGGGCGTGGTCGCTCGAAGAACCGGAACGCGACCACGAGCATCGCGAGCGTGATGGCGGCGATGTAGATGTCCTCGCGAGCGAAGCGCGAGAAGTACAGATACGAGGGACCGAAGGCGAGCAGCACGGCTGCGGCGAACGCGCCGGCGCGGCCGAGCTGGCGCCGGAGTCCGTACGGCAGCGCCACCATCACGGTCCCCATCAGCGCCGGCGCGAGCCGCGCCGTGAAGTCCGAGTCGCCGAACAGGCCGTACATCGCCGCGGTCAGGTAGAAGCGCAGCGGCCCGTGCAGCAGCGGGTTGTACTCGTAGTCGCCGGTCGTGAAGAAGACCCACGAGAAGTAGGCGTCCTGGCTCTCGTCGTGGTGGAACGGCCGGTCGCCCAGGTCGAAGAGCCGGAGCGCGAGCGCGGCGAGCACGAGCAGGGCGTACGCGGCGAGCTCCCGGCGCGAGCGCTGCGGCGCGGCCGTGACCGGCGCAACCGCGGGCGCCGGGATCGTCGCCTTAGTCGTCTCCGTCAAACGCGACGGGACTTGTGGCGGGGGCCACTTAGCCACTGGCCTGTGCCTGCGCACCGCGGAGGCGCCCGAGGCCGCCATAGCGGGCGGCGAGCAGCACGAGCCCCACGATCGTGATCGGGACGACGATCACGAACCGCAGCATCACGATGTACGCCACCGCCTGGGCGCCGGTCCCGCCCAGCGCCTTGATGCCGAGGATGGCGGCGGCGTCCTGCGTGCCGGCGTAGGCCGGGCCCGACGGGATCAGCGAGAAGACCGAGGCGAGGGCCACGATGTAAAGCCCCTCGATGGGGTCCATGCCGAAGCCGACGGCGGCAGCGGTCGACATCCACACGCCGGCCTCGATGCCCCAGATCACGAGCGTCATGCCCAGCAGCAGGAGCCCGTGGTGCGCGCGACGCAGGCCGAGCGTGGCGGAGGCGACCGGCGCCAGGAACGCCGCCATCCGCTCGTTGCGGCGCACGACGAGGTAGCCGGCAGCGACCGCGACACCCACGCCGGCGAGTACGAGCGCGATGATCTCCACCTTGTCGCCGCCGACCTCACCGAGCAGCCCGTAGCCCACGACGACGAACAGCACCACGAGCACGGCCACGTCGAGCAGGCGCTCGGCGAGCAGCGTCCCGATCACCGTGCGCTTCGACGTGTTCGCGCGCGGAGCCATCAGCACCATGCGGATCGCGTCGCCCGCCCGCGCCGGCAGGAGGTTGTTGCCCGCGTAGCCCACGCACGTCAGCGCGTAGGTGTCCGCGCGCGAGGGCGTCGCGCGCTCGTCCACGAGCAGCCGCTGCCAGCGCTCGGCGCGCACGACGGTGGCGAGCCCGTACAGCGCGATCGCCCCCAGCAGGGCGGCGAGCTCGCCGCCGCTGGAGGGCAACTCGGGCGGGTCCTGGCGCGACGCCCACCAGACCACGCCGGCGACCGCGAGGAGCGAGATGGCGACGCCGGCCCACGACAGCGGCGAGCCGGGCGACGAGGAGGTGCGGGCGTCGGTGCTGATGGCAGCACAGGATGGCACCGCAACCCGGCGGCTCCCGGTCTGTTGAGGACGACGATGCGTGCCCTCCTCCTCAGCGCGGCGATGCTGGCCGCCGCCCCTGCCACCGCCTCCGCCGCCGACATCGTGATCGACGGGAGGGGCTGGGGCCACGGGATCGGCATGTCGCAGTACGGCGCCTATGGCTACGCGCTGCGCGAGGGCCGCGACCATCGCTTCATTCTCGGCCACTACTACTCGGGCACCACGCTCGGCGACGCGCCGGGCACCCGCATGCGGGTCCTGCTGCAGGTCTCGGGCGGCCCGCGCGTGTCAGGAGCGACGGTGGCGCGCGGCGGCGGGCGGCGCGTTCGCCTTTCGTCGCGGCGCACGTATCGCTTCACGCCGATCCGCGGCGGGCGCCTGAGCCTCACCGACGTGCGGACCGGCCGCCGCCGGGCGCGGCTGCGCGGGCCGGTGACGGTTACCGGCGGCACGACCACGCGCCTGCGCGGCCTCGCGCAGAACGGCGTGTCGGAGGGCCGCTACCGCGGCCGCGTCGTGCTCTCCCGCTCCGGCAGCTCGGTGCTCGCCGTCAACAGCGTCGGGCTCGAGCAGTACCTGTACGGCGTCGTGCCGGCCGAGATGCCGGCCTCGTGGCCGTCGGAGGCCCTGAAGGCGCAGGCAATCGTGGCCCGCTCGTACGCGCTCACCAGCCGTGCTCCCGGCCTCGCCTATGACGTCTACGCCGACGTGCGCTCGCAGGTCTACCGCGGCGTGACCGGCGAGATCATGAGCACCACGGAAGCCGTGCGCGCCACCAAGGGCCGCGTCGTGCTGGCGGTCGGGCAGATCGCCCAGACGTTCTTCTTCTCGACCTCGGGCGGCCGCACGGCCGGCAACGAGGAGGAGTGGGGCGGGACCCCGTACTCGTACCTGCGGCCCGTCGACGACCCGCACGACGACCTGTCGCCGTACCACACATGGCGCGCCCGCTTCTCACGCGCTCAGGTGGCGGGCGCGCTGCGCGACTACACGCGCGGGCGGTTCCGGCGGCTCCGGATCCGCTCCCGCACCACGTCGGGCCGCGTCGCGACGCTCACGGTCGTCGGCCGTCGAGGCAGCACGGTGGTCTCCGGCGCGACGGTGCGCGCCCGGCTCGGGCTGCGCAGCAACTGGATCACACGCATTTCCGGTCCGTAAGGAACCGAATTTGGGGGGCCCGCCCAACGGGCCATTCCGTGTAGAGCGATGTCCCGTCTGGGCACCCCCCGCGCTCAAAGGCGGCGCGAGATCGGCCGATATCCGGTTCAGATGCCCACCGCCGCGCCGCAGATCGTCGAGGGTCAGTCCGCACGCCTGGACGTCGGGACGAGCCTGCCGTGCCGCATCATCGGGTTCAACCACGCGAACGTGGTCCTGGCGCTCGGCGAGCAGCCCGAGGAGCTGGAGATCGGCGATCCCGGCTACCTGCTGCTCGAGACGGCGGGCCGCGTGCACGCGCTGCGAGGGCGGATCGCCGCCCCGCCCGGCGACGAGGTCGTGCTCGAGCTCACGGACGGCATCCGCCTCGGCCAGCGCCGCTCGTTCTCCCGCGCACCGCTCGCCCTGCCCGCCCAGCTGCGGCTGCCGGGCGGCGACGTGGCGACCGTCACGCGCGACATCAGCGCCGGCGGCGCGGGCGTAGCGCGCGACGGCGCCGACGTACCCGACGGCCGGTTCGAGCTCGTCATCCAGGTCGCCCACCACGAGGTCGTCGCCACGGTCACCGCCGTGCGCGTGACCGCGACCGATCTCGGCCTCCGCTTCGAGGAGGTCTCGCGCGAGGACCGCCTGCTGCTCGCCTCTCTGGCGCTCGCTTACCACCGCGGCGCATAGCCCAACCGGTAGGCTCCGAGTCCGGTCGCGTCGATCGGAGGAGGACGCTCGATGGCACGGGTTTCGCTAACGGTGAACGGCGTCGGATACACCGAGGAGGTGGAGCCGCGGCTGTTGCTGGTCCACCTCATACGGGACAAGCTCGGTCTCACCGGAACGCACGTCGGCTGCGACACCTCCAACTGCGGCGCGTGCACGCTCCATCTCGACGGGCAGGCGGTCAAGAGCTGCACGGTGCTGGCCGTCCAGTGCGACGGCTCGGAGGTCACGACGATCGAGGGGATCGGGGCCGAGGACGCCCTGCATCCGCTCCAGCAGGCCTTCTGGGCGAAGCACGGCCTGCAGTGCGGCTACTGCACGCCCGGGATGATCATGGCGGCCGCCGACCTCATCGCCCGGAACGCCGACCCGAGCGACGAGGACATCCGGGAAGCCCTGGCCGGCAACCTGTGCCGCTGTACGGGCTACCAGAACATCGTCAAGGCGGTGCGCGCGGCCGCGGGGGAGATGTCGACCGCGAGCGCGCAGCCGTCGCGTGAGGAGGTGACGGCGTAATGGGCGCTCCCGGCGCAGAGGCGGCCGAGAAGACCGAGTCCGGCGGCAACGGATACGTCGGCCGCTCGCTGAAGCGCAAGGAGGACCCGCGGCTCATCACCGGCGGCGCGACCTACACGGACGACATGGTCCTGCCGGGAACGTTGTACGCGGCGATCGTGCGCTCCCCCGAGCCGCACGCGAAGATCCTCTCGATCGACACCGAGGCCGCAAGCCAGATGCCCGGCGTCCAGGCCGTCTTCACCGACGAGGACATGGCGGACATGGCGGCGCCGTGCCCGATGGTGTTCGTCCCGCCCGGCGTCGAGATGCGGGTGCCGGACCACTGGCCGCTCGCCCGCGGCAAGGTCGGCTACGTCGGCCAGGCGGTCGCCGTCGTGCTCGGCACGGACAAGTACTCGGTCGTCGACGCGGCCGGCCAGGTCGTCGTCGACTACGACCCACTGCCGGTCGTCACCGACCCCGAGAAGGCACTCGAGGCCGGCTCCCCGATCATCCACGACGAGTTCGGCACGAACACGGTGTTCGAGTGGTCGCTGCCCGGCGGGGATGTCGCGGCCGCGTTCCGGGACGCCGACGTGGTCGTCGAGAAGCGGATCGTCAACCACCGCACGGCCGGCGCCGCGATCGAGCCGCGCAGCTTCTTGGCGCAGTGGCGCGAGGGCAAGCTCACGCTCTGGAGCTCGACCCAGATCCCGCACATCTGCCGCGTGATCCTGTCGATCCAGCTCGGCATCACCGAGGAGAAGATCCGCGTCGTGGCGCCCGAGGTCGGCGGCGGCTTCGGCTCCAAGCTGCAGGTCTACGGCGAGGAGGTTCTCGCCTGCTGGTGCGCCCGCAAGACCGGCCGGCCGGTCAAGTACACGGCCACGCGCTCGGAGGAGATGCTGGTCACACACCACGGCCGCGACCAGATCGACTACGTGAAGATCGGGGCCAAGCGCGACGGCAAGCTCACCGGCATCCACGCGCGGATCATCCAGGACTGCGGCGCGTACCACCTCATCGAGGGACCGGTCATCCCCACGTTCAGCGCCTGCGTGATCAGCGGGTGCTACGACTTCCCGGCGGTGCAGACCGACATCGTCGGCGTGTTCACGAACAAGTTCACGACCGATGCCATCCGCGGGGCCGGGCGGCCGGAGGCGACGCACTTCATCGAGCTCACGATGGACGCGCTGGCCGAGGAGCTGGGGATGGACCCGCTCGAGCTGCGGCGCAAGAACTTCATCACGGAGTTCCCGAACGAGCGCCCGCACGGCTTCATCTACGACTCCGGCAACTACCACGGGACGCTCGACAAGTGCCTGGAGAAGCTCGACCTCGAGGGGTTCCGCCGTGAGCAGGCGGAGCTGCGCGAGCGGGGTGTCTTCCGCGGCGTCGGGTTCTCGACGTACGTGGAGATCTGCGGCCTCGGGCCGTCGCGCGCGCTCGGCCCGGAGGGCTGGGGCATGCAGGGCGGCTACTTCGAGTCCGCTCAGGTCCGCGTGCTTCCGACAGGCGCCGTGACCGCCTACACGGGCGTCTCCCCGCATGGCCAGGGCCACGAGACCGGCTTCGCGCAGATCGTGGCCGACCGCGTGGGCGTGGCGCCCGACGTCGTCGAGGTCATCCACGGCGACACGAATACCGGGCCGTTCGGCAAGAACACCTACGGCTCGCGCTCGCTGGCCGTCGGCGGCGAGGCGATCGCCCGCGCCGCCGAGAAGATCCAGGACAAGGCGCGGCGGATCGTGGCGCACAAGATGGAGGCGGCGCCGGAGGACATCGAGCTCTCGGACGGCAAGTTCCAGGTCCGGGGGTCTCCCGGGAAGGCGATGACGCTCGCCGAGGTCGCGGGCGAGGCGTACATCCCGGCGGACCTCCCCGACGGCATGGAGGCCGGCCTGGACGAGATCTGCTTCTTCGACCCGCCGAACTTCGTCTGGCCGTTCGGGGCGCACGCGTGCGTGACCGAGGTCGACGTGGAGACGGGCCGGGTCGACGTGGTCCGCTACGTGGCGGTCGACGACTGCGGGCCGGCGATCAACCCGCTGCTGATCGAGGGCCAGATCCACGGCGGGATCGTGCACGCGCTCGGGCAGGCGCTGTACGAGCAGCTCGTCTACGACTCGGAGGGGCAGCTCATCACCGGCACGTTCGTCGACTACGCGCTGCCCAGCGCCGCCGACGTGCCGAGCTTCGAGACCGACCGCACCGAGACGCCGACGCCGACGAACACGCTCGGCGTCAAGGGCGTGGGGGAGGCGGCGACGATCGCCTGCTCGCCCGCCGTGGTCGCCTCGGTGGTCGACGCCCTGCGGCCGCTCGGCGTGACGCACGTCGACATGCCGCTCACACCGATGCGCATCTGGGAGGCCATCCAGGCCGCCCAGGGCTCCGCGGGCCCGAACGGGGGAGGTGCGTCATGATCCCCGCCGCGTTCGAGTACGTCGCACCGCAGTCGCTCGACGAGGCGCTCGCCGCGCTCCGCGACGGCGGCGAGGACGCCAAGGTGCTGGCCGGCGGGCACTCGCTGATCCCGCTCATGAAGCTGCGCCTGGCGGCCCCGTCGCTGCTCGTCGACCTGCGCCGGGTGCCGGGGCTGTCCGGGATCCGGCGCGAGGACGGGGCGTGGCGGATCGGCGCCATGACCTCGCACTACGAGGTGGTGGGCGGCGGTCTCGGGCTCGCGTCGACCGCCGCCGGCACGATCGCCGACCCGCAGGTCCGCTACCGCGGGACGCTGGGCGGCTCGCTCGCCCACGGCGACCCCGCCTCGGACATGCCGGCGGTGCTGCTCGCGGCCGAGGGCGCGGTGACGATCCGCGGCGAGGCCGGCCAGCGCGAGGTGGCGGCCGCCGACCTGTTCGAGGACTTCCTCACCACCGCGGTGGGCGAGGGCGAGATCCTCACCGAGGTCCGCCTGCCGGCGCTCGAGGGCTACGGCTTCGGCTACGAGAAGTTCAACCGGCGCAAGGAGGACTGGGCGATGGTCGCCGTTTGCGCGCTGGTGAAGAAGGGCGCGGACGGCTCGTGCGAGGACGTCCGAATCGGGCTGACGCACATGGGCACGACGCCGCTGCGCGCGACCGCCACCGAGCAGGCGCTCCGCGGCCAGCCGCTCGACGCCGAGCACATCCGCGCGGCGGCCGAGCAGGCCGCGGAGGGCACCGACCCGCCGACCGACCTCAACGCCACGGCCGACTACAAGCGCCACCTGGCGCGTGTGCTGTGCCGGAGGGCGCTCGAGCAGGCGTCATCATGAGCCAGTGCGCTTCAGCGTTCCGGAGGACGTGACCGCGGCCCTGGCCGGCGAGGGATACCTCGCCGACCGGGGCCTCAGCACCGCGACGTTCCTGGCCGCCACCCTCGAGCAGCCGCTGCTGCTCGAGGGCGAGGCGGGCGTGGGCAAGACGGAGGTGGCGCGGGCGCTGGCGGCCGCCGCCGGGGCGCGGCTGATCCGGCTGCAGTGCCACGAGGGGATCGACCTCCACCACGCGGTCTACGACTGGGACTACCAGCGGCAGCTCCTCGCGATCCGGGCGGCGGAGGCGGGTGCGCAGGCGCGCGAGCTGTTCGGGCGCGAGTTCCTCCTGCGCCGGCCGCTGCTCGAGGCGCTCGAGCACGACGGCCCCGCGGTGCTGCTCATCGACGAGGTCGACCGCGCCGACGACGAGTTCGAGGCCTTCCTGCTCGAGTTCCTGGCCGACTTCGCGATCACGATCCCCGAGCTCGGCACGGTCACCGGACGGCGCCGGCCGCTCGTGGTGCTCACGTCGAACCGCACCCGCGAGCTGCACGACGCGCTCAAGCGCCGCTGCCTCTACCACTGGATCGACTACCCGGATCGCGCGCGGGAGGCCGAAATCGTGCGCACCCGCCTGCCCGGGGTGCCGGAGGCGATCGCCGAGCGCGTGTGCACGGCGGTGGCCCGCCTGCGCGAGGAGGAGCTCTACAAGCTGCCCGGGGTGGGGGAGACGATCACGTGGGCACGGGCGCTGCTGGCGCTTGACGGCGACGCGGATCTCGAGGCCACGCTCGGCGTGGCGCTGAAGGTGCGCGAGGACATCGAGCGCGTCCGCGACCGCGGAGTCCTCGGCGGTGTCTGAGCTTGTCCGACTCTCCGAGCTCGCGGCGTCCATGCGCGCCGGGGGCGCGGCGGTCGGGGTGGGCGAGCTGCTGGGGGCGCACCGGGCGCTGGCCGCCGTCGACGCCGGCTCGCGCGACGAAGCGTTCTTCGCCCTGCGAGCCGTCCTGTGCTCCACTCACGCCGACATGGCGCTGTTCGCGGAGGCGTTCGCGGCGGTCTTCGGCCGCGAGGAGCGGCGGCCGCTCGGGACGCCGCGGCTGACCGAGCCCGAAGGGCCGCCACGCGCCGGTGTCCCCGGCGAGCCGGCGGCGGCGCCGACCTTCGACGAGCTGCCCGTGCCGGCCGCCTGGAGCGAGGAGGAGACGCTGCGCGACAAGGACTTCGGCGAGTACAGCGACGCGGAGCGAGCGCTGGCCCGGACGCTGCTCGCGCGGCTCGCGCGGCGGTCGCCGCAGCGGCTCTCGCGCCGCACGCGCGCCACCGCCCGGCGGCGCGAGGTGCACGACCTGCGGGCGACGGTGCGCGCCTCGCTGCGGCACGGCGGGGAGCTGCTGGAGCGCCGGTACCGCGAGCCGGCCGAGCGCCCGCGCCGCCTCGTGCTCGTGTGCGACGTCTCGGGATCGATGGCCCCGTACTCGCGCATGATGCTCCAGTACCTGCAGGCCAGCGTCGCCGCTCGGGCCCGCGTGGAGGCGTTCGTGTTCGGCACCCGCCTGACGCGCGTGACCCGCGAGCTGTCAGGTCGGGATCCGGACCGGGCGCTCGCGCGCGCCGCCGACCACGTCGAGGACTGGTCGGGCGGCACCCGGATCGGCGCGGCCGTCGCCGAGCTCAACCGCGAGCACGGGCGGCGCATCGGCCGCGGCGCGGTGATCGTCGTGCTCTCGGACGGGTGGGATCGCGGCGATCCCGACGTGCTCGGCGAGGAGATGGCGCGGCTGCGCCGCTGCGCCCACCGCGTGCTGTGGCTCAACCCGCTGGCCGCCGATCCGCGCTACGAGCCGCTCACACGCGGCATGCAGGCCGCGCTCCCGCACGTCGACCACCTGCTGCCCGGCAACTCGATTGCCTCGCTGGAGGCGCTGGCCGAGCTGATGGAGTCGGGCCTGGAGTGAGCACCGGCGCGCTCGTGCTCGCCGCGGGCGCCGGGCGCCGGTTCGGCGCCGCGAAGCAGCTCGCCGAGCTGCACGGGCGGCCGCTGCTCGAGCACGCGCTCGCCGCCGTGGCCACGGTCTCGCCGCGTGTCGTCGTGCTTGGGCATGCCGCCGACGAGATCCGCGCGCAGGTCGACCTGCACGGCGCCGCGCCGGTCGTGTGCGACGGCTGGGAGGAGGGCCAGTCCGCGTCGCTGCGCTGCGGGCTGCGGGCGCTGAGCGGCGCCGACGCGGTGCTCGTCGTGCTCGGCGACCAGCCTGGCCTCACGGTGGCCGCGGTGGAGGCGCTGGTCGGCGCGGGCGGCGACGAGGACGCCGTGCGCGCGGTCTACGAAGGCGTGCCCGGGCACCCGGTACTCCTCCGACGCCCGCTGCTCGCGCGCGCCGGCGAGCTGCGCGGTGACAGCGGCTTCCGCGACCTCCTGAGCGACGCTCGCGTGGGCACCGTCGAGGTGGGCCACCTAGCCGATCCGGGGGACATCGACACCCCGGAAGAGCTGGCGCGCCGCTGATCCGTCGGGTACGCTCCGGGGTGGCGCGTGTCCCGCGCCCAACCCCCGCTCGGCGCTCACGCCGCCGGCTCGAGGGGGCAAAGGGAGCCCTGGCGCACTCGGGACGAAAGCGATGTGGTGTCCTGTCACGGCGGGGCGGCGGGAGCGTGAGTCCCGGCCGGGCCGCCGCTGATCCAGGAGCCACCCAGATGACCCAGCAGAAGTCCTTCAAGCGCGCCGTCCGCGAGCGGATGGCCAAGACGGGCGAGCGCTACACCGCGGCGCGCGCGCAGCTGGTGCCGGTGGAGGAGCCGCCCGCCCCCGCCTACGAGCCCCGGATGTCCGCCCACGCCGTGCGCCGCGGCACCGGACGCGACTGGGACGAGTGGTTCGCGCTGCTCGACGAATGGGGCGGCACCGACCACCAGCACAAGGAGATCGCCGCGTGGCTGAACGCCGAGCACGGCGTGCCGGGCTGGTGGGCGCAGGGCGTCACCGTCGAGTACGAGCGGGCGCGCGGGCTGCGCTCGCTGGGCAGCGGGCGCGACGGCCTCTTCTCCGTCGGCGCGACCCGGACGATCGCCGTGCCCGTCGCGCAGCTGGACGCCGCGGTCGTCGACCCCGAACTGCGCGAGCGCTGGCTGCCCGGCGACAGGGTGCAGGAGCGCACGGTCCTGCCGCACCGCTCGGCCCGTTACGACTGGGAGGGCGGCCCCACGCGCGTCGTCGTCGGCTTCGCCGAGAAGGGTCCGGGCAAGAGCCAGATCGCGGTCTCGCACGAGCGCGTGCCGGACGCCGAAGCGGCCGAGATGCTCAAGGCCTACTGGCGCGAGCGCCTGACGGCGCTCAAGGCGCTGCTCGAGGCTGACCGCGGGTAGATCTCGGGCGTGCGCTTCGCCTCGCTGGCCATCCTCCCCGCGCTCCTCCTCGCCGCCCCGGCCTGCGGGGAGGAGGACGCCCGGCGGGCGGCCGACAGCGCCCGCGAGCGCGTCGAGGAGCTCAAGGAGGAGGGCCGCCGGCTGTCGGACGAGTTCCGGCAACGCGTGCGCGAGCTGCTCGACGAGATCAGGCAGGCGGTGCCCGAGGCGTCGCTGCCCACCCCGCAGGTCGAGCAGCGCGACGCGCGGCTCGAGCGGTTCATGGAGCAGGTGCTGGTCAGCGTCGACACGTACTGGACGCGCACGCTGACGGCGGCCGGCCTGCCGGAGCCGCAGGTGCGCTACTTCTGGGTCCCGCGCGGCCAGGGGGTGCTCACCGCTTGCCGCGTCGTGGCCGACGACCGGGCGGCCTTCTACTGCTCCGCCGACGACACGATCTACATCGCCGAGCGCTTCGCGAGCGACGTCTACCGCGGCATCGCGGACGACCTCCCGGGCGAGCGCGCCGGGAAGGGGAACGCCGTCGGCGAGTTCGGCCTGGCGTACGTGATCGCGCACGAGTACGCCCACAACGTCCAATTCGAGCTCGGGTTCTACGAGCTGCAGAACCCGAGCGACGGCGTGAAGGCGTTCGAGCTGCAGGCCGACTGCATGGCCGGCCTGTGGGGCAACGCCGTCTACCGGGAGGGCCGCTACGACGAGCAGGACGTCGAGCAGGCGATCTCCACCGCGCAGGCGGTGGGCGACTTCGACTTCGGCGCCGCCGAGCACCACGGGACGCCGGACGAGCGCCGCGCCGCGTGGCTCGACGGCTTCCGGACCGGCGACCCGTCGCGCTGCCGCCGGTACGTGCCCGGAACATGACCCGCTACCTTCGCCGCGTGCGCAAGAAGCTCAACCGGCGTCTGGCCGAGCTCCACGCCCGCCGTGCGCAGCTGCTGGCGCGCGCCGGCCGCTGGGGCGCGGCGGCCCGCGCGTACGAGCGCGCGGTCGCGCGCAACCCGCGCAAGCGTCCCTGGCTGAAGGCGCTCGGCGGCGCGTACATGCACACTCAGCAGTGGGAGCAGGCCGCCGGCGCGTACGAGCGGGCGCTGGCCCTCGGCGGCAAGTACGCCAAGGTCCACGCCAAGCTCGGTCGCGCGCGCTTTCGCGCCGGCCAGTGGGAGGCGGCGATCGACGCCTACGAGGCAGCGATCGCGCGCAACCCGCTCAGGCCCCAGTGGCACGCAGCGATCGCCCGCGCGCGCGAGAACCTCGGCCGGTGGGAGAGCGGACCGGCCGGGAGGGCCGTCGACGCGCGCGCCCAGGCCCGCCGGTCCCGTGACCGCAAGCGCGCCCGCCAGGCGGCGAAGCTGGCACGCGACCCGAGCGCCACCGAGCTCGACCGTCGGCTCGCGGCGGCCAGCCCGGCGCGGTTCGCGGTGCGCCGGGGCATCGGCCGCTTCGTCGCCGAGCGCCTCGACGACATTCGCGCCGCGGCGCTCGAGCGCCCCCCGCAGGAGACGCGCGACCTCGGCTTCAAGGTGTTCGTCTTCTGGGCCCAGGGGATCGACGCCGCGCCGCCGGTCGTGCGCCGCTGCGCGCAGGCGGTCCGCCGCCACCACAACGAGGGCGACGTGCTCTTCCTCGACCAGGCGGCCGTCCGCGAGCACGTCCCGCCGGCGCTTGCCGAGCGCCTGCACGGCAACTGGACCCGGCTCTCGGACCTGCTCCGGCTCGAGCTCCTTTCGACCTACGGCGGCGTTTGGATGGACGCCACCTGCCTGCCGCGCGCGCGGATGCAGGACGCCGTCCCCGACCTGATGGGCTCCGGCTTCTTCGCCTTCACCTACCGTCACGCGCGGCTCGGCAACTGGTTCCTCGCCAGCGAGCCCAACCACTACGTCGTGGCTATGCTGCGCGAGGCGCACCGCACGTACTGGGACGCCTACGACCACGTCGTCGACTACTACCTCTTCCACCACCTGTTCGAGGTCCTCTACCACCTCGACCAGCGCTTCAGCGCGCTCTGGGACAGCACCCCGCGGCTGCCGGTGCGGCGTGCGACGGCCTACAGCAAGATCCTCGCCGAGCCCTACGACCCCGAGCGCGCCAGCGAGCTGCTCGAGCACAGCTTCGTGCACAAGCTGTCCTACAAGGTGGAGGCGCAGGGCGTGCGGCCCGGCAGCGGGCTCGCCCACCTGCTGGAGGGCGAGCTACCCGAGCCGCAGCACGTCGACCGGCGCGCCGGCCGGTAGCTCGCCGGCCTCGTCGGGTGCGACCGCGAAACCGTCGCTCTCGCCCAGGGCGCCCGTCATGTGCGAGCCCTGGCGCTCGGTCGGAGTCGCCTCGAGGACGCCGTCGGCGCCCGAGCGCAGCACCGCGGTGAGGAACGTGGTGCGTCCGTCGGCGGCGCGCGCCGGCGCGGTCAGGCGGCCGGCCTCGAACCGCGGGCGGGCGCCGGCCTCGCCCTGCAGGCGGCGCAGCGCCGGCTCGATGAACACGCAGAAGCCGACGATCGTGGACAGCGGGTTGCCGGGCAGCCCGAACACGAGCGTCGAGCCGCGGCGCCCGAACCACAGCGGCTTGCCGGGCTTGACGCGCACGCGCCAGAAGACCTCCTCGACGCCCGCGGCCTCGAACGCCGGGCGCACGTGGTCGTGCGGCCCGACGGAGACGCCGCCGGACACGACGAGCACGTCGCCGCCGAGCCCCGCCTCGACCGCGGCGCGGGTGGCCCCGCGATCGTCGCCGACCACGCCATGGTCGACGACCTGCGCGCCGGCGCGGGCGGCGAGCAGGCGGATCATCAGCCCGTTGGACTCGTGGATGCGCCCGGGCTCCGGCGGCGCGCCCACGGGCAGCAGCTCGCTGCCGGTCACGATCACGTCGAGCCGCGGCCGCCGGTGGACGGTCACCTCGCCGACGCCCGCCGACGCGAGCGCGGACACGCGGGGGAGCGTGAGCGCCGCCCCCGCCGGCGCGAGCTCGGCGCCGGCGCGCAGGTCCTCGCCGCGGAACCGGACGTGCGTGCCGGGTGCGAGCGAGCGCTCGGGAGCGACGCCGCCGTCGCGCTCGACGGCCAGCTCGGACTGCAGGATGGCGTCGGCCCCCGGCGGCAGCGCGGCGCCGGTCGACACCGGCGCGGCCGTGCCCGGCTGCAGCGCCGCGTCCGCGACCTCGCCCGCCGCCACGGCCCCGGCGAGCTGCAGCACGAAGCCCGGCGCCGTGTCGGCAGCACGGACGGCAAAGCCGTCCATAGCGGAGCGGTCGAACGGCGGGAGGTCGACCGCCGCCCGCGCCGGCTCGGCGGCCACGCGGCCGGCCGCCTGCGCGAGCGGCACGCGCTCGGCCTCCAGCGGCGCGATCGGATCGAGGACGAGCTCGAGCGCCCGCTCGGCGGAGATCATCCGCCGATGCGCGACATCGTCCGCGCCGGCTGGACGAAGCCCGGGTCGTTCACATGGTGCTTGAGCTCCTTGCGCCACACCGCGTCGCGCACGATCGTCTCCAGCTCGGCGTCCGTGGCGCCGGAGCGCAGCGGCTCGCGCAGGTCGGTCTCGGTCATCGAGAACAGGCACGTGCGCAGCTCGCCCTCGGCGGTGAGTCGGATCCGGTTGCAGTCGCCGCAGAACGGCTCGGAGACCGGCGAGATGAAGCCCATCGTCCCGTTGCCGTCCGCGAACCGATAGCGCCGCGCGGTGCCGTGGCGCTCGCGGCCGACCGGCTCGAGGGGATACACGGCGTCGATCATCGCCACGATCTCGGCATTCGGCAGCACCTTCTCGCGGGTCCATGCGTGGTCGGCGTCGAGCGGCATGAACTCGATGAAGCGCACCTCGTAGGGGTGCTGGCGCGCGAACTCGGCGAAGCGGACCACCTCGTGCTCGGTGAAGTCGCGCAGCGCGACGACGTTCACCTTGATCGGCCGCAGCTCGGGGTGGCGCTGCGCGGCCTCGAGACCTTCGAGCACCTGGGCCAGGCTGTCGCGGCGGGTGAGCTGGAAGAAGCGGTCGGCGGCCAGCGAGTCGAGCGACACGTTGAGCCGTCGCAACCCGGCTCGCACAAGGTCGTCGACCTGGCGCGTGAGCAGGTACCCGTTGGTCGTGAGCGAGAGGTCGTGGACGTCCTCGATCGCCGACAGCTGCTCGACGAGCCGCCAGAGGTCACGCCGCACCAGGGGCTCGCCGCCGGTCAGCCGCACATCGTGGACGCCCATCGACGAGAGCAGGCGGACGAGGCGGGTGACCTCCTCGTACGTGAGCAGCGCCTCGCGCTTCAGCCACGGCAGCCCCTCGGCCGGCATGCAGTACTGGCAGCGGAAGTTGCAGCGGTCGGTGACGGAGATCCGCACGTCTCCGATCGGGCGCCCGTGACCGTCGATGAGGGGCTTCATGAGCGGTGGAAGTCGGCCTTTCCGCCGGTCTTGTCCAGCAGCTCGACGCGCTCGATCACCACGCCCGGCTCGATCCCCTTGACCATGTCGTAGACGGTCAGCGCCGCCACCGACGCGGCCACGAGCGCCTCCATCTCGACCCCGGTGCGGGCGGTCGTGCGCGCCTCGGTCACGATCGTCACGGTGCCGGCGTCGGCGTCGATCGCGACGTCGGTGTCGGCGTGGGTGAGCGGCAGCGAGTGCGCGAGCGGGATCAGCTCGTCCGTGCGCTTGGCCGCCTGGATGGCGGCGACCCGCGCCACGCCGGCCACGTCGCCCTTCGGCGTGTCTCCGGCGACCACGCGCGCGGCGGCGGCCGGCGACATGCGGACGAGGGCCCGCGCGCGGGCGTACCGCTCCGTCGCGGCCTTCTTGCCCACGTCGACCATGCGAGCGCGCCCCGCGGCGTCGAGGTGCGTGAGCGCCGACCCTTCCATCCCCGCCATGGTATCCCTGCGCCGCCTTCAGCAAGCTCCGAGCCCGGCCGATGACGTCGGTGATGCGCGTCGCGCTGTCAGAGGTCCTGGGGGCGCTGTCGTATGCGCTCGACGTCACCGAGGGTGAGCCGCCCGGCCATGCCGTACGCACGACCGTGATCGGGATGCGGCTGGGCGAGCAGGTCGGGCTCGACGAGGATGCGCAGTCGGCGCTCTTCTACGCCCTGCTGCTCAAGGACGCGGGCTGCTCGAGCAACGCCGCCCGCCTGTCCTCGCTGTTCGCGGCCGACGACCAGCGGGCGAAGCACGAGATGAAGCGGATCGACTGGTCGAGCAGCGGCGCGCTGGTCCGCTACGCCGTCCGCAACGTCACGCCGGGCGCCGGGCCGCTGGCCAAGGCGCGCGGGCTGCGCCGGCTCGTGCAGGAGCAGGAGGTCACGCGCGAGATGATCGGCACGCGCTGCGAGCGGGGCGCCGAGATCGCCCGCATGCTCGAGCTGCCGCCGGCGACCCAGGAGGCCATCCGCGCGCTCGACGAGCACTGGGACGGCGCCGGGCAGCCGTTCGGCCTGAGGGGAGAGGAGATCCCGCTGCTCGGGCGGATCCTGTGCCTTGCACAGACCGTCGAGGTGTTCGTGCGCACCCTCGGCATCGACGGCGCGCTGGCCATGGCGCTCAAGCGGCGCGGCCGCTGGTTCGACCCCGCACTGGTCGACGCGCTGCTCGCGATCCGCGACGACCGCCGGCTGTGGGGGCCGCTCGAGGACCCGCGCACCGTGCCGTCGCTCGCGCTGTGGGAGCCCGCCGACCGCGTGCGCACCGCGGGGGACGAGGACCTCGACCGCATCGCCCAGGCCTTCGCGCGGGTGATCGACGCCAAGTCGCCCTACACCGCCGACCACTCCGCCGGCGTCGCGCACTGGGCGGTCGCGGCGGGCACGGTGCTCGGCCTGGCTGGAGAGGCGCTGCGCGACCTGCGGCGCGCGGGCCTGCTGCACGACATCGGCACGCTCGCCGTGTCGAGCCGGATCCTCGACAAGCCGGGCCGGCTCGAGCCCGAGGAGATGGCAGTCATGCGAGAGCACCCACGCTACACGGAGAAGATCCTGGAGCGCGTCGCGTGCTTCCGCGGGATCGTCGAGACCGCGGCCGGCCACCACGAGCGGCTCGACGGAACCGGCTACCACCGCTCGCTCGCCGCCTTCGACCTCTCCCGCAGCGCCCGCATCCTCGCCGTTGCCGGCGTCTACGAGGCGCTGACGGCGGACCGCCCGTACCGCGTCGCAATGCCGCGCGAGAAGGCGCTCGCGATCCTGCACGAGCAGCGAGGTACGGGCCTGTGCCCGACCGCCGTCGACGCGCTCGGCGCCGCCGTCCACGACGCCGCGCCGTGGACCGCCGGTCTCGCCGGTCCCGCCGACGCGCCCCGCTCGGCGGTCGCGCGGTCCCGCGCGGGCTAGCATCGCCCGCGTGCGTGTTTCCGTCCGCCTCTTCGCCGGCCTGCGCGAGCGCGCCGGGACCGACCGCCTGGACGTCGAGCTCCCGGACGGCGCCCGCGTGGCCGACGTGCTCGCCGCGATGGCGGCCACGCCGGTCGGCGTGCTGCGGCCGCGGGAGTGCGTCGTGGCCCTCAACCGCGAGTACGCGGACGCCGACGCGCTCGTGCGGGCGGGCGACGAGGTGGCGCTCGTGCCGCCGGTGAGCGGCGGCGCTGGTCTGGTCCGGCGCGTGCGGGTGACCGACCAGCCGCTCGACCTCGGCGCACTGGCGGACGCCGTGCGCGACCCGCGGGCCGGCGCCGTCGTGCTCTTCGAGGGGGTGACCCGCGAGGTCCCCGAGCTCGAGTACGAGGCCTACGCGGAGATGGCCGAGCCGCGGATCGAGGCGATCGCCGCCGAGGAGGCCGAGCGCCACGGGCTGTGCGCGGTCGCGGTCGAGCACCGCTCCGGCACCGTCGCGCTCTCCGAGCCGTCGGTCATCGTCGCCGCCTCGGCGCCGCACCGCGGCGAGGCGTTCGCCGGCGCGCGCGCGGTCATCGACCGCGTCAAGGCCGAGGCCCCGGTCTGGAAGGTCGAGGTCACCGCAGAGGGCCGGCACCGCGCCGAGGGTACCCTGCCCGCTACGTGACCCGCCGGATGAGCGGGAGCCGGCTCGGGGTGAAGACGGTGGCGACGAGCACCGCGATCAGCGGCACGTTCGACGGCATCGGTCGGGGTGCCCGCCGGATAGCTCACCAGCACGCGACTCGAGGCGACGTCCCACCGGTGCTCGCGCGCCATCAACGGACCCTTCAACATTTTCCCTACCGGGTTGGTGATAATCTGCCCGGGGCACGACCCCACCAAACCGATGGAGATTGTGCTGATGAAACGTCTAGCCGCCCTCACCGCCATCCCGCTGCTGCTTCTCGTCGCGGCCGGCTGCGGCGGACCGGCAGAGGAGGGCGACAACGCCTCCGGGGGCGGGGCGAAGCTCTCGCTCGTCGCCTACTCGACGCCGAAGGAGGCGTACGAGGAGCTGATCCCCGCCTTCCAGAAGACGCCGGCCGGGAAGGGCGTCTCGTTCGACCAGTCCTACGGCGCCTCGGGCGATCAGTCGCGCGCGGTGGCCAGCGGCCTGCCGGCCGACGTCGTCGCGCTCTCCCTGGCGCCCGACGTGGACAAGCTCGTCGAGCCCGGGCTGGTCGACCAGAACTGGGCCAAGGACGACTACGACGGCTTCGTGACCAACTCGGTCGTCGTGTTCGCCGTCCGCAACGGCAACCCGAAGAACATCAAGACGTGGGACGACCTTGCCCGGGAGGGCGTCGAGGTCATCACGCCGAACCCGTTCACCTCGGGCGGCGCGAAGTGGAACCTGATGGCGGCCTACGGCTCGCAGACCGAGCAGGGCAAGTCCGAGGAGGAGGGCCTCGACTTCCTGCGCGAGGTGCTCGCCCACACGCCGGTGCAGGACAAGTCGGCGCGCGAGGCGCTCCAGACCTTCGCCGGCGGCAAGGGCGACGTACTCCTCGCGTACGAGAACGAGGCGATCACGGCGCAGAAGGCGGGGATCGAGCTCGACTACGTGATCCCCGACCAGACGATCCTGATCGAGAACCCCGTGGCCGTGACCACCGAGTCCGAGAACCCGGACCAGGCGAACGCGTTCGTCGACTGGCTGCGCACCCCCGAGGCTCAGAAGATCTACGCCGAGAAGGGCTACCGCTCGGTGCTGCCCGACCTCGTCGACAAGAAGACCTACCCGACCCCGAAGACGCTGTTCGAGATCGACGAGTTCGGCGGCTGGTCGGAGGTCAACGACAAGTTCTTCGACCCGGAGAAGGGCTCCGTGGCGCAGATCGAGCGTGACCTGGGGGTCTCCACTGCCAACTGAGGCCGCAACCGCGGGGCGGCTGCCGCGCAGCCGCCATCGCGCCCAGGGCGTCGGGACCCCGCTGATCGTGGGCGGGCTCTCCGTCGCCTGGCTCACGCTGATCGTCCTGATCCCGCTGGCCGCCGTCGTCGTGCGCTCGTTCGACGAGGGCTTCGGCGCGTTCTGGGACGCGATCACGAACCCGCAGGCGGTCGCGGCGATCAAGCTGACCGTGGGCGTCTCGTTCATCGTCGCGGCGATCGACGCCGTGATGGGCACGCTGATCGCGTGGGTCCTGGTGCGAGACGAGTTCCCAGGCAGGCGGATCGTCAACGGGCTGATCGACCTGCCGTTCGCCCTGCCTACGATCGTCGCCGGCCTCGTGCTGCTCGCACTCTACGGCCCGACGGGCCCGGTGGGCATCAACGTCGCCTACACGCGCGTGGCGCTGCTGCTGGCGCTGCTGTTCGTGACGCTGCCGTTCGTGGTGCGCGCGGTCCAGCCGGTGCTCATGGGGCTCGAGCGCGAGGCCGAGGAGGCCGCCGAGTCGCTGGGCGCGAGTGCATTCACGACCTTCCGCCGCATCATCCTCCCGGCCCTTCGGCCGGCGATCCTGGCCGGCGTGGGGCTCGCCTTCGGGCGCGCCGTCGGCGAGTTCGGCTCCGTGATCCTCATCTCGGGCAACCTGCCGTACAAGACCGAGGTCGCGTCCGTGCTCGTGTACGGCCAGATCGAGAGCGGCAACACCACGGGCGCCGCCGCGGTGTCGGTGTTCCTGCTGGTCGTGGCGTTCGTCGTCCTGCTCGGGATCTCGTTCATCGCCAAGCGGGGAGCTGACCGATGAGCCGGACCGCCTTACGCACCATCGCCCTCGGCTACCTTGCCGCGCTACTCGTCGTCCCGGTCGGGATGGTCTTCTACCGGGCGTTCGAGAACGGCTTCGGCGCGGCCTGGGACGCGGTGACCACGCCGCCGGCCCAGCATGCCTTCTTCCTCACCATCACCGTGGCGCTGATCGCGGTGCCCGCCAACGCCATCTTCGGCGTGTTGACGGCCTGGGTGCTGGCGCACTACGACTTCCGCGGCAAGCGGGTGTTTGACGTGCTGATCGACCTGCCGTTCGCCGTCTCGCCCGTGGTGGTTGGCCTCTCGCTCGTGCTCGTCTGGGGCCGCGACGGCTGGTTCCCCTCCACGGAGGTGATCTTCTCGACGCCGGGCATCGTGCTCGCCACGATCTTCGTCTCGCTCCCCTTCGTCGTGCGGGAGGTGCTGCCCGTGCTCGAGGAGGAGGGGACCGACCAGGAGCAGGCGGCGAGCACGCTCGGCGCCCGCAACTGGCAGGTGTTCTGGCGGATCACGCTGCCCACCATCCGCTGGGGCCTCACCTACGGCATCATCCTCTCGACCGCGCGGGCGATCGGCGAGTTCGGTGCCGTCGCGGTCGTGTCGGGAAAGATCCAGGGCCGCACGGAGACGCTCACGCTCTATGTCGAGGACCGCTTCCAGTCGCTCGACCTCGCCGGCGCCTACGCGGCCGGCGTAGTGCTGGCGCTGCTCGGCGTCACCGTGCTGGCCGTCATGACCCTGCTGCAACGACGACACGGAAGGATCTGAGGTGGCCATCGAGGCTCGCAGCATCACCAAGCGCTTCGGCGACTACGTGGCGCTCGACGACGTCAGCGTGCACGTTCCCGATGGCTGCCTGACCGCGCTCCTCGGCCCCTCCGGCAGCGGCAAGAGCACGCTGCTGCGCGTGATCGCGGGGCTCGAGGCGCCCGACGCCGGCACCGTCCTGATCGAGGGTGACGACGTCACGCGCCGTCCGGCCCGCACACGCGAGGTCGGCTTCGTGTTCCAGCACTACGCCGCCTTCAAGCACATGACGGTGGCCGACAACGTCGCCTTCGGGCTGACCGTGCGCAAGCGCCCGAAGGCTGCGACCCGGGCGAGGGTGGCCGAGCTGCTCGAGCTCGTCGGGCTGTCCCACCTTGGCAAGCGGTACCCGTCGCAGCTCTCGGGCGGGCAGCGCCAGCGGATGGCGCTCGCCCGGGCCCTGGCCGTCGAGCCCCGCGTGCTGCTGCTGGACGAGCCGTTCGGGGCTCTCGACGCGCGCGTGCGCGAGGAGCTGCGCGCGTGGCTGCGGCGGCTGCACGACGAGGTGCACGTCACGACGATCTTCGTGACGCACGACCAGGAGGAGGCGATGGAGATCGCCGAGCAGATCGTGGTCGTCAACGAGGGCCGGATCGAGCAGTCCGCCTCGCCGGCGCAGATCTACGACGAGCCGGCGACGCCGTTCGTGATGTCGTTCGTCGGCCCGGTCACGCGAATCGGCGACCGGCTCGTGCGCCCGCATGACGTGCAGGTCCTGACGGAGCCCCGCGACGAGGGCGAGCAGGCCGTGGTTACGCGCATCGCACGGCTCGGGTTCGAGGTGCGGGTCGAGCTCCTTCCGCCCGAGGGTGAGCCCTTGACGGCCCAGCTCTCGCGCGCCGAGTTCGAGCAGCTCGAGATCACCGAGGGCCAGATCGTCCAGATCCGCGTGGACCCGACGGGAGTCACCAAGGAGCCTGCCAGCGCATAGTCTCAGGGGGTGCGCGTCTCAGCGAAGACCGACTACGCGATCCGGGCCGTGTTGGAGCTGGCCGCGGCTCCCGACGCGACGCCCGTCAAGGGCGAGCGGATCGCGACCGCCCAGGGGATCCCCCTCCGGTTCCTCGAGAACATCCTCATGCAGCTGCGCCACGCCGGTCTCGTCGAGAGCCGGCGCGGCGCGGACGGCGGCTACCGCCTGGCCCGCCCGCCGGAGGACGTCACGCTCGCCGACGTGATCCGCGCCATCGACGGCCCGCTGGCCGGGGTCAGCGGCACGCGCCCCGAGGCGCTCGGCTTCGAGGGAGTCGCCGAGCCGATGCGAGATGTCTGGATCGCCGTGCGCGCCTCACTGCGCTCCGTGCTCGAGGGCATCACGCTCGCCGACGTCACCGCCGGCCGGCTCCCGGACCACGTCCGGTCCCTGATCGCCGACGAGGACGCCTGGCTGCCGCACTGAGAGAGGAATCAGAGCGCTACGGTGCGGGCCGCCACGAGCTTCCCGTCGGCGAAGCCCTCCGCCCGTATGACCGCCGCCTGGCCGACGGCCGGCAGGGTGACGGACGCGTCGCCGGCGGGCGTGTCGACCGACGCTCGGGGCCGGCCGTCCACGTAGACGTCGACGCGCTCTACGTTCGCCACCGTCAGGTCGATGCGAAGGTCGCCCGCGTCGAGCACGGTCGCGATCTCGATCCGGCGCACGGGCATGCCTGCGAGCAGCGCCCCGGCCCGGTCGAGGAGGTCCGTGTTGGCGGAGAGCAGGTCGTCGCGGGTCATGTGGTGGCGCACGTTCGGCAGGACGCCAAGGTCCTCGAGCGGAGTGCCCGACTGCGCGCCGACGCGCAGGGTGCGGCGTATCGACACGCGCATGTTCGCCTGCCGCGGCAGCGCCTTGTAGGGTGAGCTGGCGTCCGGCGTGGGAAGCTCCAGGAGCTGCTTGAGCAGCCCGTGCGTCCACACGTTCGCGCCCCCGGCGCCCGTGTTGTCGTCCACGCCCAGGACCGGGCCGATCTCGTGATCCTGGAAGCCGGCGGCGAAGATGTCCGTCGCCGAGTAGCAGCGTGCGTCGGTCACCAGGACGACCGGCCCCTGGTAGATCTGACCCACCTCGTTGGCCTCGGCCTCGGGCGTGATCGGCACGGCCTGCGAGAACGTAGCCCCGGTCTCGGTCGCCTGATCGAGCGACTTGAACCACGGCCCGAGGTCGATACCCGACGGGTTGTCCTTGTGCTTGGCGACGATGCGCAGGTTCAGCGGCGTGGCGATGAACTGCACGGGTTCCGGCGTGATGCGCCGCGGCGTGAGCGTCTGGAGCGCGAACTCGCTGGCGAAGATGTGGCCGCCGCCGTTGCCCCGCACGTCGAGAATCAGGCCCTCCTGCGGTAGCAGCGTGATGAGGCGGATGAACTCATTGACGAACGCGCCAGGGTCGTCGACGTTGAAGGTGAAGATACGGACGTGGCCGAACGTGCCGGACGCCGTGATGACGCTCCGCGCGCGGAAGACGCCGGGCATCGCGGTCGGCACGTCCTCGCCCGCGGCGGCCGCCGTGGTGGACAGCTGGGGCCTCGCCTCGGCCTGCTCTTGCGCGACCACATCGGGCGCGAACAGCAGCGTCCGTGCGCGGTTGGCGTCGTCGGCGACGATGTCGAGTCCGAGCGAGGCGGCGGTGACGCTGATCGCGTCCGCGTCGGCGCCGAACGGGGGCAGGTTGTCGGTGACCAGCCACTGCTGCCGGAGCTCGCGCTCGACACCGTCGGGGCCGACGTAGCCCACGTCCACCCACTCCTCGTCCGGCGGAAGGTGGCTCCGCAGCGGCCGCAGCGTCAGCGACTCGACGCCACGGGCGTGGCGGGCGGCCGGGTTGCTGCCCGCGAAGCGCGCGGCGTTGAGGTCGACGGCGCGCTCGATGGGAACGCCGTTCCAGTACTTGACCTCGGCGCGAGCGAGCTGCGGCGCAGAGAACCCCTGCATGAGGCGCGACACCAGGTAGACGGCGGTGCCCTGATCGTCGAAGTACTCCTCGACCAGGAACGGCAGGAACGCGATCTTGCCCGAGAAGGGCAGCGGCAGGATGTAGTTCGTGTGCAGATCGCGAAGCGAGTGGAATGTCCGCGAGAGCTCGGCGTGGAACATCCACTCCGGATCCATCGTCGCGGCGGTCTGGCGCTCGAGCCGGCTGCGCAGCAGGCGCAGGCGCTGGACCGGGTTGACCGCGTGCATCGCCACCTTGAGCGGGAGGTGGACGTAGTTCTGCTCCATCATCACCAGCGCCTGGTCGACGAGCCGCTTGCGGTCGTCGAGCGTCAGCAGCCCCGCGCCGGCGAGGAAGGTGGGCAGATCGACTGCGGCCGCGAGGGATTCGCGTACAGGCTCGGGAGCGCTGCTCAAGATCTCGGTGGTCATGCCGTGCTCCGTGGTTCGCTGGGAGAGCTGCGCGGCCGGACGCCGGCGCGCTTAGTAAGAGACCTCCGTCGGAGCCCTGATACGCGCTCTTCCGCGCGCCGCGATCCGGGCACGGGGATGCTTGCCTTGACAGGATGGCGACCGTGGTCGAGATCGTCACCGAGCGACTGCGGCTGCGGCCATTTCGCGCCGACGACCTCGCCGCGTTCGTCGCCTACCGCAGCGAGCGGGAAGTCGCGCGATCACCGAGTTGTTCGAGGAGCACCGCCTCCATCGCGTCTACGCACAGGCCGACGACCGCAACGTAGCCATCCACCGTCTCCTGGAACGCGTAGGGCTCCGCTGCGAGGCGCGCCTCGTCGAGGCAGACTGGTTCAAGGAAGAGTGGTCGACCCTGCGCGTCTTCGCGGTCCTGCGGCGCGAATGGGAGGCGGCGACGACGGACGACTCTGGCGCTCGATCACGCAGCTAGCGAGGCGGTGGAGACCCGCGTGACCACGGCGACGGTGGCGCTCGAGGCGTCGCGGCGCCAACGGCGCGGGCAGATCTACGTGGGGCTCGCCGCAGTCGCGTGGTCGACGGCCGGCGTCCTCCAGCGTCAGCTCACGCTCGACACGTCGACACAGGTCCTCGGCCGAGCGGCGTTCGCGGGCGCTGCGCTGCTGGCCTACGTCGCGGTCGTCGAACGCGGCCGCGTGCGACAGGCGTTCAGGTCCGTCGGGGTTGCGGGCGTGGCCGTGGCGCTCTGTGTGGCAACCGCGTCGGGCAGCTTCATCGCCGCGCTCAACCACACGAGCGTGGCACGCGTCCTCTTCATCTTGGCTGTCGCTCCCGTGCTCGCCGCCGTGCTGGCCCGCGTGACGCTCGGCGAGCCGGTCACGCGGCGCACCGTTCTGGCGATGGCGCTGGCACTGGCGGGCGTCGCGCTCATGCTCGGCGCCCCGGGGGAGGGCGGCCTGGCGGGCGACGGCCTCTCGTTCGTCGCGGCGCTCGCCTTTGCGGTGATGATCGTGATCACGCGCTGGCGCCACGACGTCTCGATGGCGCCGGCGACCTGCCTCTCGCAGGGGATCCTCGTCGTGGCATTCCTTCCCTTCGCCAGTCCCGGTGAGATCGGCGGTGATGACGTAGTCTGGCTGGCGGCGCTCGGCGTCGGTCAGATCGGGCTCGGGTTTGCGCTACTCACCGTCGGGGCGCGGCTGATACCAGCCGCCCAGGTGGGCCTCATCACGCTGCTCGAGGTGGTGCTCGGCCCGCTCTGGGTGTGGCTCGCGCTGGACGAGCGCCCGAGCACGTTCACGCTCATTGGCGGCGCGATCGTGATCGTCGCGATCGTGATCCAGACGCGTGGGGCGCCGCCACTCGAGCCCGACGAGGAGCGAGCACTCCCGGCACCGCACTAGTCGGCGAGCGTACGATCCGCCTCCAGATCGATGCGGCGCTCCGAGCGGCCAGTAGTGTCGCCTCATGAGGCTGCGCGAAGGAGCTCGGGTCGCGATCATCGGCGCCGGTCCGTCGGGCGTCGCCGCCGCGAAGAACGCGCTGGAGGCGGGCTTCGACGTGACGGTGTTCGAGGCCAGCGGCGCGGTGGGTGGCCAGTGGCATACGACGGCTGCCCACAGCGGTGTGTGGCCGGGGATGCATGCGAATACGAGCCGCGCGATGACCGCGTTCTCCGACTTCCCGGGGCCGGCCGACCACCCGCTGCATCCGGCGGCCGAGCAGATCCAGGCATATCTTGAGGCCTACGCACGGACGTTCGGCGTGGTCGACCACATCCGGTTTGACACGCGGGTCAACGAGGTGCGCCCAGGCTGGCTCGTCGACGGAGAGCGTTTCGACGCGGTCGTCGTCGCGTCCGGCCGGTTCCGCAAGCCGCGGCTCCCGAGCGTCGTCGACGCCTTCCGTGGCGAGGCGATCCACGCGTTCTCCTACCCCGGGGCCGAGCCCTTCCGGAACCGAGCCACGCTGGTCTACGGCAACGGGATCAGCGGTCTCGAGATCGCGTCCGACCTCGCGCCCCACGCCCCGGTCGTCTCCGCCTTCCGAAAGCCGCGATATGTGATCCGGAAGGTGGTCGACGGCGTGTCGTCCGACTGGCAGTGGTACACGCTGTTCGGCGCCCTCGAGCGGCGCCTGCTGCCGCCAGACCAGTGGAGCCGCCGCCAGCGGGAGCGCATCGAACGTGTGGCGGGCAACCCGGCCGACTTCGGTGCGCCCGCGCCCAGCGAGGACGTGCGCGTGGCGGGTCTGTCCCTCTGCCAGGACTACCTCACCCAGGTGCGTGACGGCAGCGTGGTCTGTCGCCCGGGCATCGCGTCGATCCAGGGCCGCACGGTGACCTTCACCGACGGCGCGACCGAAACCGTCGATGCGATCATCTGCGCGACGGGATATGACGTCGACATCCCGTACCTCAGCGACGAGGTCCACCGACTGTTGGGAACGGAGCTGGCGATCTACCAGCGGACCTTCCACCCCGACCTCCGAGGACTGGGGTTCATCGGCCAGTTCCTCGCCCAGGGGCCGTACTTCCCGTTGCTGGAGCTCCAGGCGCGCTGGATAGCGGCCGTCTGGAGCGGCGAGGTCGAGCTGCCCGACGACGCCGTCATGCGACGGGTCATCGCGCAACCGCGGCCGCCCCTCGACGCCCACAACGCGCTCGCGCTGACGCTCTCGGAGGAGCTTGGGGTCGCCCCCGAACCGATCGACTGGCCGGAGCTCTGCGAGCCGTTGCTGTTCGGGCCGATGCTCCCGGCGCGCTATCGGTTGTCCGGTCACGGTGCAACGCCGAACGCGCGCCACCTGTTCGCCCAACAGCTCGCAGCCTCACCGCAGGCGCCTCTCGATGCCGCCGACCTGGATGCGCTCCACCGCTTCGGCTGGCACGCGACATCGCCGGCGGGCTCGTGCTGAGCGTGCACACGGTGGAGCGTCACGTGGCGAACGTCTACCTCAAGATCGGCGCGTCGGGCCGCACGCGCGGGCGGTGGCGACGGCCTGGGCCCACACGCCGGGGCCACGCCGTGAGCCACACGGCTCAGCCGCCCAGCTCGTCGGGACGCTCAGCGGATCGGTACGCCTCTGCGGTCGAGCGGGCCAGCTCGGAGACGTCCGCCTCGAAGGACTCGCTCTCGTACGCGGTTTCGGCACGCAGCGGCGGCGGGGCCGGCGCGAGCGGGTAGAAGAGGTCGTCGCCGCCCTCGGCCGGGTGCAGCCAGAGGGCGAGCACGTAGAGCGCGTCCGCACGGAAGAGCCGGAGCTCCAGCCGCTCGGCGCCGGCGCGCTCGTGCCCCTCCGCGATCCGCAGCGTCGTCACGGTCGAGTCCACGAACCCGCCGCGATTGACCACCGCGCCGCCCGCTCCGGGATCGCGGCCTGGGAGCTCGACGGCCGCGACGACGCGCTCGTCCTCTTCGAGCAGCGCGCGCCAGCCGACCAGCTCCGCGGCGTCGGCTATCCGGTCGCCGGCGGCGAGCCGCTCGAGCGTGACCGAGTAGACGGGATGCGGCGTGCTCAGCGACAACGCGCCGCCCGCCCGGCGCGGGAAGCGCCCGGTCGCAGCGAGCGCCTGCTGGACGGCCTCGACGGCGGCGGACGGAAGCTCGGGAGTGACGATCGGCACGCTAGGGCTCCGTGTAGTACGTGTGGGTCCAGGAGCCGGTGCTCTGGTAGCTGCCGGCGAACGTCGCCAGCGGGAGATCCGAGCTGCCGTAGATCGGGTCGCGCACATCGATGTAGTCGTCGGGATCGCATGCTCGGTAGCCGGCGATCATCACGAAGTGGCCGCCGCCTCCCGACCACCCGATCCGCGCGCCCAGCGGACGGCCGTTGCGGATCTGCGAACGGATCTCGGCGATCGAAGCCGTCCCGGAGGCCCAGCTCACGAGGTTGCCGGTCCTCGTCAGCGCCCGGTCCAGGTACCAGGGCTGGTTGCACTGGGAGGTCGAGCCGTTCTGGCAGCACGTCGTCTGCCCGAGCTCGGCGTTGACCACCGTGCACTGCGTCCACGTGCTCGCGTTGTCGTAGAACAGCGAGACGCTCACCGAGCAGGCCGCCCAGCACCACTGCGTCTGCAGCTGCGTCTGCATCGCGAAGGCGAGCCGGCGCCACAGCTTCAGCAGGCACTCGAGCCACCAGATGATCCGCCGCCGGCACCACCACCAGCGATCCAGGAGCCAGCGCCACCGAATCGCGGGCGGCTGGTAGTCCGACAGGTCCAGGTGGATCCGCGTCTGATCGAGCAGCGTGGACATGGCCCTTCCACGCGAACCTAACCCGCCCGCGCGAGCCGGTCAACCGGCGCGGGCGTTGACCTGTCGACCGGCGAGCAGATCCGTGTGGAGGCGGGCGATGGCGGCGCCGGGCGGGATGCCGAGCTCGTCTCGTAGCGCGGTCCGGGCTCGCTCATAGACGCGGAGCGCCTCCGGCACGTGACCTTGTGCGGCGAGGGCCTGCATCAGCAGGCCGTACGCCGTCTCGTGCAGCGAATTGTGGTCGAGGAGGCGTCGCGCGGCGCGCTCGGCGCCGGCGAGCTCGGTGCCGCCGAGCGCGAGGCAGGCAGAGGCGTAGGCCTGCAGCGCTCTCTCGAACGTGTCGTCGAGCCGGCGCCGCCAAGCGTCCAGCCACGGAAGCCCGTCCTGCTCGGGCAGCAGGCGGCGCGAGGCGACCAGCTGAGCACCGAGGCCGGCGCCCCAGCCCCGCTTCCACGCGTGTTGAACGACAGCGGACTCGGCGCGGTGCGCGGCCGCCAGCGCGTACTCGACGTCAACCCGCGCAGCGTCCGGCAAGGCGATGCGGACGCTGCCGCGCCCCGCCAGGACGTCAGGCCCGACGGCGGCACGGAGCTTGGAGACGAGCACCGTCACGGCCTGGGCGTGGTTCCTCGGCGCCGAGCCGGCCCAGATCGCCTCGATCAGCTCGTCGCGGCCGACCGCCCGCGGCCGCTGCAGCACGAGATACGCGAAGAGGGTGCGGGTCTGACGGCTCGGGATCCGCTGCTCGACGCGACGCCCGTGCAGCTCGAACACGAGCTGTCCGCAGAGCTGGACATACGTGTGCGCCACGCGCTCCAACCTTTGATGCAACATACGGGAAACGTCCTGCGCCAACAATCACGTCCGACACGAACCATGGCCAGGCAGATCACCTGCGAGTGCGGCGAGGTCATCCGCTGCGAAACCGAGAATGAGGTCGTCGAGCTCACGCTCAGACACCTCCGCAGCGACCATCCGCAGCTCGCCGGAACGCTGACGCGCGACGACATCGTCGCGCTGATCGAGATCGTCGACTAGCGCGGCCTCGCCGTCACCGAGGGAGGTGCCATGAGCGCACACGGCAACAGCTTCCATTCATCGCCGCGCGAAGCGCTCGCGGCGCCGGCCGAGGAGCTCCTCTACCTCGCGTGTCTCCACGCGGGCACCGGGGTGCACGCGCCGGACTTCATCGCGGTGGTGGACGTCGAGACCGGCCGGATCCTGCACGAGACGCCGATGCCCAACGTCGGTGACGAGCTGCATCACTTCGGCTGGAACCGCTGCAGCTCCGCCTGCCACGGGCCCGATCGCTCGCACCTGATCGTGCCGGGCTTCCGCTCCTCGCGGATCCACGTCGTGAACGTCGCCGACGACCCCCGCAAGCCGACGCTCGAGAGGGTGATCGAGCCGGACGAGATCGTGCGCGCGACGGGCCTGACCCGCCCGCACACCGTGCACTGCATGCCCGGCGACAACATCGTCCTTGCCATGCTCGGCGACGCCGACGCCGACGGCAACGGCTCCGGCGGCTTC
>DATAFH010000156.1:0-48392 GCA_036257565.1 Solirubrobacteraceae bacterium
ATGGTTCAACCGGCCGGTTGGATTGACGTTCCGGGCGGTCGACCGGACATCCGGCGTGGCCTCGTGCAGCTCCACGAGCTATGGCGGTCCGGATGCACTGGGAGTGGCGATCGGCGGACGCTGCACCGACGTGGCGGGCAACACCGGGTCTGGCTCCTTCCCGCTCAACTACGACGCCACCCCGCCTAAACGACCCTCGGTAGAGGCGCTGCCGGGGAACAGGCGCGTGGCCGTCGCGTGGGCCCCTTCGCCGGGCACGGTGGCCGAGGTCGTGCGCATCCGCAGGCGCGGCGCTCCGAAGCTGCTCTACCGCGGTCCGGGCTCCAACTTCACGCACCGCAAACTTCGCAACGGACGGCGCTATCGCTATCGCGTCACGCTGATCGACCAAGCGGGAAACCGGTCGGCCGACAAGGCGAGCGCGCTGCCGAACGCCTCGCCGCTCCTGCGGCCGGCGCTCGGTGCGCACGTGCGCAAGCCACCGCTGCTCGTGTGGAAGCCAGTGAAGCGGGCGAGCTACTACAACGCCCAGCTCGTTCGCGCCGGAAAGAAGATCCTCAGCAGCTGGCCGCGCAAGCCGCGCCTGAAGCTCCATCGGCGGTGGCGCTTCAACCACCGGCTTCGTCGACTGAGGCCGGCCCGCTACTGCTGGCGCGTCTGGCCGGGCCTTGGCGCGCGCTCCGAGGGTCGCTACGGCAGACGGCTCGGCAAGAGCTGCTTCATCGTCGTGCGCTGAACGGGGCCACCGTCCAGCGCGGCTCGATTGGCGAAGTCGGTGGCCGGCTGAGGCGTGGGGTCAGCGCCGCACGCGTACGCGCTCGCAACCCCGCACGCGGTCGACTGGATCGACTCGGGCGATGTCGCGCCCAGCACCGCACTTGACCCGGTCGAAGGTGCCGTTCGCCGCGCGCAGGCGGTCGTGGCCGGGGCCACCCCGGAGGCGGTTTCGGCCCGGTCCGCCAACCAGTCGATCCTCGCCGGCGCCGCCGGAGAGGCGATCCTTGCCGGTGCCGCCGACCAGCAGGTCATCACCCGCGTTGCCGGACATGCGGTCGTTGCCCCCTACCCCCTTGGCGCTGTCGTCGCCGAGCAGGCGGTCGTCGCCCTTCGAGCCGGACAGGCGGTCGGATCCGACGCCGCCGAAGACGCAGTCGTCCCCGCGAAGCCCCTTGAGGATGTCGTCTCCCTGCAGGCCCAACAGGTTGTCGCCGAGGCGGGTGCCGGCCAGGCTATCGTTCCCAGGCGTGCCCACCTTGTCGTTGGCGCAGGCGCCGGGAGCCAGGGTGCGCGTCTCGGCTGGGCCGAGCAGAGCGTTCGCCGAAGGGGACGGTGGAGCGGGCCCTGAGGCCGGTGGAGGCGGCGGGACGATGCCCCGGTCGACCGTCTCGCAATCGAGCGCGATCGAGTCGGCGGCGTCGCCCATGACGATGTCATTGCCATCCCCGCAGCTCACCACGTCACCCCTGTCGCCACGCGCGTCGATGAAGTCGTCGCCGGCGCCGCCGGCGTGCGTGTCGACCCCTTTGTTTCCGCGCAGGATGTCGTTGGCGGAGCCGCCCGCGAGCGAGTCGTTGCCGTCACCACCCGAGAGTGTGGAGCGCGTCGCGGTGGTGTTCGTGACGCTGTCCGCCCCGTCTCCGGCGCTTACGGTGATCCCGATGATGGCGGTGGCCGAGCACGTGACAGTCGAGCCCATCCCGACGCAGGCAGGTGCCGCGGTGATCGTCGCGCCGGGGTCGGCGAGCGAGTAATCCGCTCCAGGTAGCGAAATGGTGAGATTGTTCACCTCGCCTGGCCCGGCGGTGTAGAAGACACGCTTGATACGTGTGTTCGCCGTCGCCGCCATCGCCGATGGCGGGCACAGCGCGAGCACGCACAGCGCTGCGATTCCCAGGCACTGCACCATCGCGATGTCCCGTCTCTGCTCTCGCATGCCCGCGGCACTCCTTTCCGCCCCGCGGGCTCGACCCGGGAGCGGGCGCTCGGGCTATCCGGGTGGTAGCTCGCCGCCCGCGTCCAGGCTAGGCCGCGAGCGCCACGGTGCGCATCGCACCAATGAGTGATCTTTGCCCCTAAGACGAGGGCTTCTGAGTCGCTCAGCGTTGCGCGCCCGGACGGCTGCGAGACCAACCGTGAGCCAAGCCGGACGAAGGTCAGATTCCTGCCATTGCTCGGGAGGGAAGCGCGACGTAATGTCCTCTCGATGGCGACAGCCCGGGCCAAGCCCAAGCGCGCGACCGAACCTGAGCAAGGCGCCAGTCACAGCGGCCGGCTACTCCTCCGCATGCCGCCGTCTCTGCACGCCGAGCTCGCCGAGGCCGCCGACCGCGAGGGCCGGAGCCTCAACGCCTACATCACCGGCGTGCTCGCCGACCGCAACGGCCGCGCCGAGGCCCCCGATCCGCGCGCGCCGAGCCGGGTGCTCCGCACGGCCGTGATCGTCGATCTCGTGCTCGTGGCGATCGCGGCGCTGGTCGCGATCGCTCTGCTCGTGGTCGCTTTGCCGTAGCAGCAGCACGTCGCGAACGTCAACGCCGGCTGCTTAGGGATGGTGGGGCACATCAGTGGACACGGCGCGCCGTCCGCGGCGGGTCGTGTCCCGTTAGGTGCCATGGCGGCGCCTAAGTGGACAATCCGTCCCGCGCGAGGGCCCGCGTGGCCGGTTAGGTGCGTGCAGACGTGGCCCAACCGCGACGCCTCAGCGCGCGCGTGGCCACTTTTTCACCGCCGCAGGCGCCTCCTCACCCTTCCTACCCAGCGCCGTTGACGTTCGCGGCGCCGCCGCCGACTACTCGACCACGAGCCGCATGCGCATGCCCGGATCGTGCACCGTGCAGATGATCCGGTAGCTGCCGCGGACCCGCATCGTCCGCTTGAAGCGACCGCTCCGCTTGGTCCGTGAGTAGAACGAGCGCGGGCCGCTGTCGACCGTGACGTTGTGCCGGCGCGTGCCGCGCCAGCGCCACTTGACGACCGTGCCCTTGTCCACGGTCACGGTCGGCGGGTCACCGCTGCGGCCGAAGTAGTTGTCGTCGATCCTGATCGTGCGAGTCGCGGCCGAGGCCGGCGCGGCGGCAAGTGCCGCGAACGCCGCGGCCAGGATCAGGATGCGCATCAGAAGACGGGCGTCTCGGTGTACGTGCCGAAGACCTCCTGGAGGGCTCCGACGATCTCTCCTTCGGTGGCGTGTACGCGCGCGCAGGCGAGAAGGTTCGGCATCAGGTTGTGATCGGGCTCCGCGGCGGCGGCCTTCAGCTCGGCGAGCGCCGTCTCGACGGCTTCGGACACGCGACGGGCCCGCACGGCCTGCACGCGACCGATCTGCTTGCGCTCGAGCGCCGGGTCGATCCGCAGGATCTCGAGCGGCTGCTGGTCGCCCTCGGTGTAGTCGTTGACCCCCACGACGACGCGGTCGCCGCGGTCGATCTCCCGCTGCAGCTCGTAGGCCGCCTCGGCGATCTCGCGCTGCGGGAAGCCACGCTTGACGGCCTCGACCATCCCGCCCAGCTCGTCGATCTTGCGGAAGTACTCGTACGCCCGAGCCTCGAGCTCGTCGGTCAGGGCCTCGACGAAGTACGAGCCGCCCAGCGGGTCGATCGTGCTGGTGACGCCCGTCTCGTGCGCGATCACCTGCTGGGTCCGCAGCGCGATCCGCACGGCCTCCTCGCTCGGCAGCGCCAGCGCCTCGTCGTAGGAGTTCGTGTGCAGCGACTGCGTGCCGCCCAGCACCCCGGCCAGCGCCTCGATCGCCGTCCGCACGATGTTGTTCAGCGGCTGCTGCGCCGTCAGCGAGACGCCCGCGGTCTGCGTGTGGAAGCGCATCAGCCATGAGCGCTCTTCGCGCGCACCGAAGGTCTCTCGCAGTTCGCGTGCCCAGATCCGGCGCGCCGCCCGATACTTGGCGATCTCTTCGAAGAAGTCGATCTGCGCGTTGAAGAAGAAGCTCAGCCGAGGCGCGAAGTCGTCCACGTCGAGCCCGCGCGAGACCGCCTGTTCGACATAGGTGAGCCCGTCCTTGAGCGTGAACGCGAGCTCCTGCGCGGCCGTCGAGCCCGCCTCGCGGATGTGGTAACCGCTGATGGAGACCGGGTGCCAGCGCGGCATCTCGCGCGAGCACCACTCGATCAGGTCGCCGAGCAGGCGCATCGCCGGATCGACCGGGAAGCACCACTCCTTCTGTGCGATGTACTCCTTGAGGATGTCGGCCTGGATCGTCCCGCCGAGACGCTCCGCCGGCACGCCCTGCTCCTCGGCCGCGACGACGTAGAAGGCCATGATGATCGCGGCGGGCGCGTTGATCGTCATCGACACGGTCACTGCGCCGAGGTCGATGCCGCCGAACAGCGTCTGCATGTCGTCGAGCGTGTCGATCGCCACGCCCTCGCGCCCGACCTCGCCGAGCGAGCGCGGGGAGTCCGAATCGTGCCCCATCAGCGACGGCATGTCGAAGGCGGTCGAGAGCCCCGTCTGCCCGTGGTCGAGCAGGTACCGGAAGCGCTCGTTCGTCTCCTCCGCCGTCCCGAACCCGGCGAACTGGCGCATCGTCCACAGGCGCCCGCGGTACATGCTCGGGTACACGCCGCGGGTGAACGGATACTCGCCGGGGAAGCCGATCCGCTCCTCGAACGCGCCGACATCCTCAGGGGTGTAGAGCGGCCGCACCGGCTCGCCGGAGAGGGTCGTGAACGGGGCGTTCCGCTCCGGCTTGGCCGCATAGCGCTCGCGATACCAGCGCTCCGCCTCCGTCCACTGCCGCTCCTCTGTGGCCATAGAGCCAGTCTAGGGCGCGATCCGTCGCGACCTCCTGCTGCACGTTCGCCCCCACCACGCGACCCTGCTCGTCGCCGGCCCGCTCGGGCTGCTGGGCACGGCCGCCGGGCTCGCGCAGCCGCTCGCCGCGCGTGAGGTCAGGATGAGGGCGGTGAAGACACCGGCTGCATGGCGGCGAGTCTCTTCGAGCCGCCGCGCCACCGCATCGGGGAGCGCGTCGCAGACGGCGCGCGCCTTCACGGCCGGTCGGCGTCCCGGGCGGCGAGGATCGACTCGGCGCCGATGCGCACACCGGTCACGTCGACTCGTGCCCGGGCCTTGGCGATGACGTCATCCACCGGCGGGCGGGACGCGGTTTCGATCAACCTGCCGCGCAGATACTCCTGCAGGGACCGGCCGGCGCGGCCCGCGAGCTCGTCGCGAACCGAGTCGGGCACGTCACGAACCGTGATGGCGACGCTCATGCTGCCGCTCCAGCAGCAATGCTGCTGAAATGCATGCCTAGCCGCGCATGGATTCGCCGAGCAGCGCGCGGGCGATGACGAGCCGCTGGATCTCGCTCGTGCCCTCGTAGATCTCGGTCACCTTCGCGTCGCGGTAGTAGCGCTCGGCCGGGAACTCCTTCGTGTAGCCGTAGCCGCCGAGCACCTGGATCGCCTCGCCGGTCTGGCGGCGCGCGACCGCGCTCGCGAACAGCTTCGCCTGCGCCCCTTCGACCGTGTGCGGACGCCCCGCCTGCTTCAGGCGCGCCGCCCGCCATGTCAGCGCCCGCGCCGCCTCGATCTCGGTCTGCATGTCCGCCAGCTTGTGCTGGATCGCCTGAAAGCGCGCGATCGGCCCCCCGAACGCGGAGCGCTCCTTTGCGTACGACGTCGCCACGTCGAGCGCGGCCTGCGCAATCCCCACCGCCTGCGCCGCGATCCCGATCCGCCCACCATCGAGCGTCGAGAGCGCGACCCGCATCCCCGCCCCCGGCTCCCCCACCCGTTCGGCCGGCGTGCCCTCGAACGTCAGATCCGCCGTCGAGGACGAGTTCAGCCCCAGCTTCTCCTCCTCGCGCGTGACCGCGAACCCCTCGCCGCCCGCCCGCACCACGAACGCCCCGATCCCGCGCTCGTCGCGTGCGAAGACCAAGAACGTCGCCGCGTGCGAGCCGTTGGTGATCCACTGCTTGGTCCCCGTCACGCGCCCATCCGCGAACCGCGTCCGCATCGCCGACGCGTCCGAGCCCGACCCCGCCTCGGTCAGCGCGAACGCCCCCAGCTCCTCCCCCGCCGCCAGCGCCGGCACGTACGGCGAGCCGTGCGCCAGCAGCGGCAGCGTGCACGCGCTCGTATGCACCGCCACCGTGACCCCCGCCCCCGCGTCCGCCCGCGAGAGCTCCTCGATCACCAGGATGTACGAGAGAAAGTCGGCGCCCGCGCCGCCCAGCTCCTCCGGCACGCAGACGCCCATGAGCCCCAGCTCGCCGAGCTCGGAGAACAGCTCCCGCGGGAACACGTGCCCCCGATCCCACTCCGCCGCCCGCGGAGCGATCCGCTCATCAGCGAACCGCCGCGCCAGCTCCCGGATCTCCTCCTGCTCGGGCGAGAGCTCGCTCACGCGCGCGCCCGCTGGATCGCCACGGAGCCGAGGCCGCCGGCGGCGGCGGCCGCCACCGCCGCGCCCGCGAAGCGCAGCCGGCGGCGGTCGAAGCGCAGGATCTCCCAGCCCTCCTGGCGAGCGACCTTGGAGAGCGTCGTATCCGGGTTCACGGCCACCGGGTGGCCGACCGCGCGCAGCATCGGCAGGTCGGACTCCGAGTCCGAGTACGCCCACGACGCCGCGAGGTCGATGCCCTCGCGCTCGGCCAGCTCGCGGATCGCCTGGGCCTTGCCCTCGCGGTACGTGAACGGGCCGCCGGCGCGACCCGTGTAGTGGCCGTCGACGACCTCGGACACTGAGCCGACCGCGCCGTCGAAGGTGAGGACGATCGCCATCAGCTCGGCCATCTCCTGCGAGGCCGCCGTGCAGATGAAGATCGGCCGCCCGGCGTCCTGGTGCTCGTACGCGATATCGAGCATGCGGGGATACAGGCGGGGGAGCACGCCGGCCAGCACGTCAGGCGCCAGGCGCTGCATGTCGCGCACCCGCACGCCCTCTAGCAGCTGCGAGATCCGCTCGCGCAGCGCGTCCGTCCCCTTGTCGGTCGAGCCGCGCAGGCTGAAGCGCAGGTTCTCGAGCGCGTCGGCGGCCAGCCGGCGGCGCGAGACGAGGCCCGCCTTGTACGCCGCGCGGCCGAACTGGAACGCCGACGAGCCCGCCATCAGCGTGCGATCGAGATCGAAGAACGCCGCCCCGGGCTCGTCGTCGCGCCGCAGCGCACCACCGCCCGGAGGCGGAGGGAGGATGTGCGGGCGCTCCGTCACACCTGGACGATCACAGCGTCGCCCTGGCCGCCACCTGAGCAGATCGCCGCGCAGCCGTAGCCGCCGCCGCGGCGGCGCAGCTCGTGCACGAGCGTGGCGAGGATACGCGCGCCCGAGGCGCCGATCGGGTGGCCGATGGCGACGGCGCCGCCGTTCACGTTCACGCGGTCCTCGTCGATGCCGAGCATGCGCACGGAGTTCAGCGTGACCGAGGCGAACGCCTCGTTGATCTCCCACAGGTCGATGTCGCCGGGCTGCAGGCCGGCCTTGTCGAGCGCCTTGAGCGCGGCGTTGGCGGGCGTGCGGGCCAGCCACTCGAACTCGTCGGCGACCGCGGCCTGGGAGACGATCGTGGCCAGCACCTCGCGCCCCTCGCGCTCCGCCCACTCGTCGGACGCGAACACGATCGCGCCGGCGCCGTCGTTGACGCCCGGCGAGTTGCCGGCCGTGTGCGAGCCGTCCTTGGCGCTCAGGCCCGGCAGCGCCGCGAGACGCTCGAGCGACGTGTCGCGGCGCGGCGCCTCGTCGACCTCCACCACCGTGTCGCCCTTCCGGCCCTTGATCGTCACAGGGACGATCTCCTCGGGCAGGCGACCGTCGTCGGTGGCCGCCACCGTGCGCTCGTGCGAGCGCAGCGCCCACTTGTCGAGGTCCGCGCGGGTCATCTCGAGCTGCTCGCCGACCTCGGTGGCCTCTTCGAACATCTGCTTGCCCGTGAACGGGTTGCGCAAACCGTCCTGGATCATCGCGTCGAGCGCCTGCACGTCGCCCATCCGGAAGCCGAAGCGCGCCTTGGGGAGCAGGTACGGCGCCTGGGACATCGACTCCATGCCGCCGCCCACGGCCAGGTCGAGGTCGCCGGCGCGTACCGCCTGGTCGATCATCCCGGCGGCGCGGATCCCGGAGGCGCAGACCTTGTTGACGGTCTCCGACGAGACCTCCTTCGGGATCCCGGCCTTGATCTGGGCCTGTCGCGAGGGGATCTGCCCCGTGCCCGCCTGCAGCACGTGACCCATGACGATGTGCTGCACCTGCTCGGGGGCGACCTCGGCGCGCTCGAGCGCGGCCTTGATCGCGATCCCGCCGAGCTCGGTGGGCGGGAGAGAGGCCAGGCCACCGCCGAGCTTGCCGACCGGCGTGCGCGCGCTGCCGAGGATGACTGTTCGGGGCATGCCGCGAGTCTATTAACGTGGCCGAGCGATGCGCGTACGTTCAACCACGGAAGCGCCGCCGGCCACGGGCGCCGACACGATCGCGATCGGCGTCTTCGAGGGCGAGCGGATCGCGCACGACGTCGACGGCGTCCTCCAGGGCCTCGTCGACTCGGGCGAGGCGCGCAGCGGCCCGCGCAAGGTCGCCGTCGCGCACGCGGGCGGCCGCCGGTACGTCCTCGCCGGCCTCGGCTCACGCGAGAGGTTCGACGACGAGGTGGCGCGGGTGGCGGCGGCGACGGTCGTGGGCCGCGCCAAGGAGCTCGGCACGCGCACGCTCTGCTGGGAGCTCCCCCACCATGTCGAGGCGCCCGGCTTCGTCGAGGGCACCGTTCTTGCTGCCTATGAGTACCGGGAGTTCAAGGCCGCCGGTGACGACGACGCGCCGCGGCTCGAGGAGCTCGTGGTCTCGGCGCACCACGACACCAGCGTCGACGTCGACGAGGCCGCCGTCGCCGCCGAAGGGGCCAATGCGGCGCGCGACCTCCAGAACGCGCCCGGCAACGCCATGACCCCGCGCGCCCTCGCGGCCCGCGCCCGCGAGCTCGACGGCGTGCAGGTCGAGGTCTGGGGCCGCGACGAGATCGAGGCGGCGGGCATGGGCGCCTTCGCCGGCGTGGCGCGCGGCAGCCACGAGGAGCCGCAGCTCATCACCCTCCGCTACGACCCGCCGGAGGTCGACGGGCCGCTGCTCGGCTTCGTCGGCAAGGGCGTGACCTTCGACTCGGGCGGCATCTCAATCAAGCCCGGGGCGAAGATGAGCGAGATGAAGTTCGACATGTCGGGCGCCGCCGCGGTGCTCGAGGCCACCGGCGCGATCGCCCGCCTGGGGCTCCCCGTCCGGCTCGTCACCGTCATCGGTGCGACCGAGAATCTCCCCAGCGGCCACGCCCTCAAGCCGGGCGACATCCTGCGCGCGAAGACCGGCACGACGATCGAGGTCCTCAACACCGACGCCGAAGGCAGGCTCGTGCTGGCCGACTGCCTCGCCCATGCGATCGACCAGGGCGCCGAGCGGATCGTCGACCTCGCGACCCTCACCGGGGCAATCGTCACCACCTTCGGCTCGACCCACGCCGGGCTGTTCGGCACCGACGATGAGTGGTGCGCTCAGGTGCGGGCGGCCGGGCGGCGCAGCGGCGAGCTCGCCTGGCGCCTGCCGCTGCACCCCGAGTACGCCGACCTCATCAAGGGCCGCTACGCCGACATCGCGAACGCGGTCGAGGCGCGCAAGGCCGGCTCTATCACCGCCGCCGAGTTCCTGCGGCGCTTCACGGGCGACGTGCCTTGGGCCCACCTCGACATCGCCGGCGTCGCCTACGACAACGGCAAGCCCTACACGCCCAAGGGCGGAGCGGGCTTCGGCGTCCGCCTGCTCGTCGAGCTGGCGCGGGCGGAAACCGAAGCCCCGAGTCTGCACTAGCGCCTGGGCGCTACCTCACCCTGAGCTTGCCCTGCATCCACGGGTGGATGCCGCAGAGGTAGAACAGGTTGGTGCCCGCGTCGGCGCTGACCTCGAAGGTGGTCTTCTTGCCTGCAGGTCCGGGCGGGATGAAGATCGAGTCACCCGGCTGATCGAAGCCCGGGTCGCCGACGTCCACGACCACGTTGGCCGGCTCGCCGGTGTTCGGATCCTCTCCGTGAGCCTGGAAGATCGCGTCGCACGCGGGGCACTCGAACGAGTCCGGCAGCTGGCGCTTGCGGACGAGCGAGATCGTGTGGGGGTCCGGCGTCTTGGACTTGTTGCGCAGCACGACCTTGTCGCCGGGGCTGACGGTCAGGTTCCGGGGCGCGAAGCGCTGTGTGTCCTTGACGGACTGGCCCGCGTTGAACGTGAGCTTGCCGACGATCTTGAGCCGCTTCGTGGCGGGCGCCGCTCCGGCGGACCCCACCGCGACCGCGCAGAGCGCGACCGTCGCGAGGGCCGCGAGCAGGACGGTGATTCGGCGTGGCATAAGTGCGTAGTCCTCCAATCAGTCAGCGCCCCATGCGCTATGACATGGCACGAACCTATCCGGCGACTGGTTCGTGTTGCAAGTACCGGATGTCAGGAAATCGTCGGATGTTCACGTGACGATGAGGATCGCGGCGACGATCATGCCGTAGACGATCACGATCCGGCGGAGCGCCTCCTGCGGCAGGCGGCGGCCGTAGCGGGCGCCGACCTGCGCACCCACCACCGAGCCCGCGGCGATCAGCAGCGCGGCGCCCCATGCGACGTCGGCAACGAGGATGAACAGCACGCCGGCGACGAGGTTGGCCAGGCCGGCCAGCACGTTCTTGATCGCGTTCAGGACCTGGAGGTGCTCGGCGAAGCAGAGACGCAGGAGCGAGATGAGGATGATGCCCTGGGCCGCCCCGAAGTACCCGCCGTAGATCCCGGTGGAGAACGAGGCGGCGATGCCCCAGCCCGTGTGGTCGGTGCGGGACTGGCCCTTGGGCGCCGGCCGGATCGCCATCAGCGCGACCGCCAGCAGGATCAGCGCTGGGACCACCGCGTCGAACACCGCGTCTGGCAGCTCGAGCAGCAGGATGCCGCCGATGATCGCGCCCGCCGTCGTCCCGACGCCGAGGATCGCGCAGCGCCGCCAATGCCCGCGCAGCTCGCGCCGGTAGCCGACGATCGCGCTCACGCCGCCTGGCACGAGGCCGACGGTGTTGCTCACGTTCGCCACCACCGGCGCGTAGCCGACCGCGAGCAGTGTCGGGAACGTGATCAGCGAGCCCGAGCCGACGACCGCGTTGACGCCGCCCGCCAGCGCCCCTGCCGCCACGATGGCCAGCGCCTCCAGGACGGTCATGGCCGCGAAGTCAAGCAGCCGCGTCAGAATCGTCGGCCATGGACTTCGACCTCTCCCCCGACCACGACCTGATCCGCCGCACCGTCCGCGACTTCGCCGAGCAGGAGGTCGCGCCGGTCGCGGAGGAGCTCGACCGCGAGAAGCGGTTCCCGTACGAGATCGTGGCCAAGCTGGGCGAGCTGGGGCTGATGGGCATCCCGTTCCCGGAGGAGTACGGCGGCGCGGGGGCCGACACGCTCGCGTACGCGATCGCGGTCGAGGAGCTCACGCGGGTCGACTCCTCCGTGGCCATCACGCTGTGCGCCCACACGTCGCTCGGCACCCAGCCCGTGTACCTGTTCGGCAGCGAGGAGCAGAAGCGGGACTGGCTGCCGGAGCTGACCGCGGGCCGCAAGCTCGGCGCCTTCGGCCTGACCGAGCCGGAGGCGGGGTCCGACGCCGGCAACGTGCGCACCCGGGCGCGGCTCGACGGCGGCGGGTGGGTGGTCGACGGCGCCAAGCAGTTCATCACCAACGCGGGCACCGACATCTCGGGCATGGTGGTCATCACGGCAAAGACCGGCGACGACGAGATCTCCAACCTGCTCGTCCCCAACGGCACTCCGGGCTACGAGCAGGGCGAGCCGTATCGCAAGATGGGCTGGAACGCGTCGGACACCAGGCCGCTCACGTTCACCGAGTGCCGGGTGCCGGAGGAGAGCCTCGTCGGGCCGCGCGGAGCCGGCTTCAAGCAGTTCCTGCGCGTGCTGGACATCGGCCGCATCGGGGTGGCGGCGATGGGCGTCGGGCTGGCGCAGGGCGCGCTCGACCAGGCGCTCGCCTACGCCAAGGAGCGGCGCGCGTTCGGGCGGCGGATCGCCTCCTTCCAGGCGATCCAGGGCAAGCTCGCCGACATGGCCACCGAGATCGAGGCGGCGCGGCTGCTGACCTACAAGGCGGCGCGGCTGAAGGACGCCGATCGCGACTTCACGCTCACGGCGGCCCAGGCCAAGCTCAAGACGGGCCGCCTGGCCGTGCGGTGCGCCGAGGAGGCGGTCCAGATCCACGGTGGCTACGGCTACATCGAGGAGTACCCGGTGTGCCGCTTCTACCGCGACGCGAAGATCCTCACGATCGGCGAGGGCACCGACGAGGTCCAGCAGATGGTGATCGCCCGCGCGCTCGGCGCGTGAGACTCGTCGCGCTCGGCGCGCTCCTGTTCGCCGTCTACCTCGCCGGGCTCGGGATCGACCCGGCGGCGGGCGAGGAGGTGACCTACCGGCTGATCGCCAACGCGCTGATCGAGGACGGGCAGCTGGTCCGCGAGCCGGAGGGCCTGGGCTTCCCGCTGCTGATTGCGCCGGCAGAGGCGCTCGGGGTGGTCGAGCCGTTCCTCGCCGCCGTGGCGGCGCTCGGCTTCGTGCTCGGCGCGGTGCTGGCCCGGCGGATCGTGCCCGAGCCGTACGCGAGCGGCGGCGCCCTGCTGGTGGGCCTGTCGCCGCCGGCCGTCGCTCACGCGGGCGCGATCGCTCCCGGCATGACGGCCGGCACGCTGCTGGCGGGCGCCATGGTGTGCGCCGTGGGGGCGCGCGAGGCCGCGGGCGCGGCGCGCGTGCTGGGCGCCGCGGCGCTGCTCGCCGTCCTCCCGTGGCTCGACCCGCTGCTCGTGATCCCCGCGCTGCCGGTCGCCGTCGCCCTGTTCATGTGGTGCCGGCTCGCCCGCCGGCCGACGCTGGCGCTGATCGCGGCCGAGCTCATTGTCGGCTCGATCGTCGTCTACGCGACGGTGAACGAGCAGCTCTTCGGGCAGCCTACGCCCGGGCCGGTGACCGACGCGGTCGACGGCGCGCCTGGGCTCGTCTGGACGCCGATCCTCGCGCTCGCGGTGCTCGCCGCCTGGCGGCTGTGGCGCTCGCGCCGCGAGCAGCTCGCGCGCGCGATCCCGGCGCGGGCGACCGCCGAGGCCGCCGCCGGCCTGGCGCTGGCCGTGTGCGCCGCGCAGCTGCTCGTCGCCGTCCTCCTCGTGGCGGAGCCGCCGGAGGAGCCCTTCCCGGGCCGGGAGCTCACGCCGATGCTGCCCGCCGCCGCGGCGCTCGTCGCCTGGGGGCTACGCCATGCGCCGCGGATCGGCGCCGCGCTCGGGGCCGTGACGGTCGGCCTCAGCGTGTGGGTGCTCTTCGGCTAGCTCTGCCGCGTGCCTAGGCGGCTGGGCTCAGCCCACGCGGAACTCGAGCGCGTGGATCTGCGACTGGCCATAGGAGCCGGTCTGCACCGGCCCGGCGGCGCTCGCGCGGTCGCCGACGTGCGGGTCGCGGCGCGGCCGCCGCTCGGGCGCGACGTCGACCGCCGTGAGCCCGGGACCGGTCACCGAGCCGGCGGCCAGCACGACATGCAGGTCCCCGTCGCCGTCGGGGTCCACGCGCTCGACGTAGATCACCGTGCCGCGGACCGCCGTGCAGTCCGGCACGCCGGCCGGACAGCGGGAACGGGCGACGTCGCGCTTCGGGCGCGGCGTGGCGGTGGGCGTCGGGCTCGGCGCGGCGGCGCGCGGCTTGGCGATCGGCCGGCGGTCGTCGATCGGCAGCGCCGCCGCCACGACGGCGGCCACCACGAGCCCGAGCCCGAGCAGGCGCATCAGCCGGCGCGCTCCGGGGGGCGCGCGGCTTCACTGACCTCGATCGCTCCGCGGGCGAGGATGGCGCTCGCCGCGCTGGCGGGATCGAGCCGGCGGGCCACCACCTCGTCGAGCATCTCGGCCACCTCAGGATCGTCGCGCAGCGACGCCTCGAGCGCCCGCCGCAAACGCATAGTTGCGAGCCCGAGCACCTCGCCCATGAGATTGCGCCGCCGCCGCTCGGACAGCGTGCCCTCGGCCTCGACATGCGCGCGGTGCTCGGCGAGCTTCTCGGCCAGCTCCTCGACCCCGGTGCCGCGCGCGGCCTCCGCCTTGACGATCGGCACCCGCCACCCCGCCTGGGGCGCCAGCGACAGCACGCCGCGGATCTCGCGCACCATGGTGTCGGTCAGCGGGTGGTCGGACTTGTTGACCACGATCACGTCCGGGATCTCCATCACCCCGGCCTTGAGCGCCTGGATCGAGTCGCCGGAGCCGGGAATGAGCACGAGCACCACCGAATCCGCGTGGTCGATCACGTCGACCTCCGCCTGGCCGACGCCGACCGTCTCCAGGAACACGTCGTCCTTGCCGGCGGCGTCCATCAGCAGGGCAGTCTGGAGCGCCGCCTCCGCCAGGCCGCCGAGCGCACCGCGGGTGGCCATCGAGCGGATGAACACACCGGGGTCGAGGAAGTGCTCGGACAGGCGGATGCGGTCGCCGAGCAGCGCGCCGCCCCGGAACGGCGAGCTCGGGTCGATCGACAGCACCGCGACCTCGCGGTCCTTCGCCCGCTGCAGGCGGATCAGCGAGCCGATGAGCGTCGACTTGCCGGCCCCGGGCGGGCCGGTGAACCCGATGACCGAGGCGTTACCCGTGTGCGGGTACACCTCGCGGACGAGCTCCCACCCCTCGGGATCGTCGTCCTCCACGAGCGAGATGCCGCGAGCGAGGGCGCGCTTGTCTCCCGCCAGCAGCCGTTCCGCCAGGTTCGCCATGGGCGCGGCATGATCGCAGGGGGTGCCCAACGGAACATCGCTCAACACGGAATGGCCCGTTGGGCGGGGCCCCCACGCTATCTCCTAGGATCGGTCTATGGCGACGGTGACCAGGCCGCCCACCCCGCTGCACGTCCGGGGCGCGCCCGAGCCACTGCACGGCGGCGTCGTCGAGCTGGTGCGCTTCCTGCGCTCGCACGGCATGCTGACGCCGAAGTACGCGCGGCTGCTGGCGCGCTGGGCGTGGCTCCGGCTGCGCTGGCGGGGACGCCTGCAGACGGACGGGATCTGCTTCATCGGCCCCGGGGTCAAGCTCCAGATCGGCCGCGACGCGGTGCTCCGGCTCGGCCGCTGGTCGTGGATCGGGCACGGGAGCAAGATCCGCGTGCACGAGGGCGAGGCGGAGATCGGGGCCAAGACCGTGCTCGGCCAGGAGATCACGATCTCCGCCTTCCAGCACGTCTCCATCGGCCGCGAGTGCATCGTCGCCGACCGCGTGATGCTGATCGACTTCGACCACGGGGCGTCGGAGAGCGACCGCCCGGTCCGGCTCCAGGGCATCTACAAGCGCGACGTGCGGGTCGGCCACAACTGCTGGGTGGGCTACGGCGCGTGCATCCTGCGCGGCGTCACGGTGGGCAACAACGCGATCATCGGGACGTCGGCCGTCGTGACCAAGGATGTGCCGGAAAACGCCGTGGTCGGCGGCGCGCCGGCGCGGGTTCTGCGCATGCGGCCCGAGCCGGAGTCACTGCGCTGGGAATGAGCCGGCTGCGCGCCGCGCGCGAACGTCACACGATCCGGCCGAGCCAGTCCCGAACCGCCTCCAGCACGGCGGCGCGATCGGACCTCAGCGCGTGGTCGCCGTTCACGGTGACGACCTCGCGGCGTGGGCCGGGGCGGGGCATGCCGAAGCGGTCGTTGCGGCCCTGGACGACGAGGGTCGGCACGGTGACGGCGTCGACCTCGCCCTGGCGGGTCTTCTCCGGCGCCGCGCCGGGCGGCAGGAGCGGGAAGGCGAGGCAGAGCACGCCGGCGGATCGGGTCTCGCCGGCCGTGCGGCACGCCACGCGGGCGCCGGCCGACCGCCCGCCGGTCACGAGCGGGACGCCGTCGAAGGGCAGCTGCTCGACCACCGCGATCCACGCCGCGTCGAGCTGCGGCGCCCGCGGCGAGGAGCGGCGGCCGGCGACCCGGTAGGGCTGCTCGACCAGCGCGACGGAGACCTGCGCCTCCTGGGCGGCCGCCGTGGCGGCGACGAGATCCGGCGCGGCGACGCCGCCGCCGGCCCCGTGACCGAGCACCAGCGCCGCCCGCGGAGCCTCGACCGGATGCAGGTGCGCGCGGGCGAGGCCGTGCGGCGTATCGAGCTCGAGCGTGTCGCGCATACTCCCGAGGATGACGGACGATCGGCTCGTCGTCGCCAGCGTGGCGACGGCCGGCAGCTTCGCGATCACCGCCTGTGCCGCGACGCTCGCCTGCGTGCGCTGTTCGCGCTGCGTCGCGTGCATCGCAGGCGTGGACTGCACGCGTGGGCTGCATCGGCTGCGTCGGCCTTCGCGGGAAGACGGGCCGCATCGGCGTGCGGCGCTGAGGCTGCCGGTCAGCGGTCCGCGGCCGCGTGGACGGCGGCGGGCGAGCTGCCGGTCAGCGGTCCGCGGCCGCGTGGACGGCGGCGGCGACGACGGCGTCCTCCCATGCCATCCCGACGCTCTTGAACAGCCGGGGCCGGCCGGGTGCTGGGGTTGCGCCGTTCACAAGCTCGCTGAGCGTCGTGAGCTCGTCGCCCGACAGCCCCGCGGCGATCACGTCGCCCGCCTCGCGAAGCGCCGACGCGCGTGACTCCACCACCACGGTGGCGCGGCGGGCGAGCGCCTCGTCGACCTCGCGAGCCTCCGGCTCGTGCGAGCCGATGGCCACGACGCAGGCGTGGTCGGCGACGAGCGAGCCCTCGAACAGCGGCTCGCGGGCGGTCGTGCAGCAGCAGATGACGTCGGCGGACGCCACGAGCGCGTCGTGCCGTCCGTCGCGGCCGACGACGTCGGCGTGCTCGATCGGTCGCACGGCCCGCACGGCGTCGGCGTGCGCCCGGCCCTGCGGCCCGCGGCCGAGCACGACCAGCCGATGGGCGTCCGGCACGGCCAACCGCCGCACCGCGAGCGCGGACACGGCCGCGGTGCGGAGGTTCGTGAGCGCGATGCCGTCGAGCAGCGCCGCGGGCGCCAGCGTCGCGGCGTCGAACAGCACGCACAGCCCCTGCACGCGCGGCTCCCGCGGCCCGACGGTCACCAGCTTGACCGCCGCGTGCCCGCTCACGGCGGCGGGCATCACGAGCAGCTCGCCCTCCCCGACCGGGACGATCGCCCGGGGCGGCGCGGTCTCGGGATCGAGCCCGCTCGCGAGCGCCGCCTCGAGCGCGTCGGCCGCGTCGACGACCGTCAGGCGCGCCACCGCCTCGGCGTCGAGGAACGGAACCGTCATCGGAGCACGAAGCCGGTACCGAGCGGGTCGGCGGGGTCGAGCGTGAACCGGTGCTCGCCGGTGCGGTAGGCCATCCCCTCGACCTCGGTGATCACGGCGTCGCGCCCCTCGGCGGTCACGCGGTCGACGACGCGACCGCGGAACGTCGTGCCGACGATCGACTCGTGAACGAGATCGCCGTCGAGCCGGCCGTCGGCGTCCAGCAGCGCGACCCGCGCCGAGGTCCCCGACCCGCACGGCGAGCGGTCGACCTCGCCGTCGGCGAAGACGGTCACGTTCCGCTGGTGCCCGTCGCCGAGCTGCTCGTAGAAGATCGTCCCGTAGACGCCCGACAGCCGGTCGTCGCTGGCATGGCGCGCGGCCCCGCTCCCTTCGAGCGCACGCTTGACCTCGCGGCCGGCCGCGATCAGGGCGGTCAGGTCCTCGCGCCGCACGCCGAGCCCGAACGCCGCAGCGGGGACGCACGCGTAGATCGCCCCGCCGTACGCCAGGTCCACCGTCACCCCGGGCGCGACCGGCACCTCGCGCGCGAGCACGTACGCGGGGACGTTGCGAAACGCCACCCCATCCGCCGTTCTGCGAGCGACCACCCGGCCCGAAGGCACGTCGAGCGTCAGCTCCCCGTCCACCAGGCCCGTCTCCGCCGCCCACACGCCGAGCGCGATCGTCCCGTGCCCGCACGCGGTCGAGTAGCCGTCCTTGTGCCAGAACAGGACGCCGAGGTCGGCGCCCTCGTCGTCGGGCGGCACGAGAAAGCAGCCGTACATGTCGGCGTGCCCGCGAGGCTCGTGGCAGAGCAGGCGGCGAAGGGCGTCGACCGCCTCGTTCCGGCGCGCATGCTCACGCCGCTCCCGCACCGTCGCACCCGGGATCTCGGGCGCGCCCCCGGTGACGATCCGGAACGGCTCGCCGGCCGTGTGATAGTCGGTCGTCTCGAGGTCCATGGCAGCAGCCTAGACTCGGGCCGTGACGGCGGCCCGGCCCGACGATCGCATCCGGCTGGCGGAGCTGATGGCGGCGCTCTCGCTCGCGACCGACCTCGGCCTTGGCCGGCCGCTCGAGCACGAGCTGGGCGTCTGCCTCTCGGCGCTCGAGCTGGCCGGGCGGCTCGGCTGCGCGGATGAGGAGCGCTCGCACGTGTACTACGTCGCGCTCCTCGCCCACGTCGGGTGCACGGCCGCGGCGCCCGACTTCGCCGCCTGGGTCGGCGGCGACGACATCGCCTTCCAGCGCGGCGCCGCGGTCACGGGGCCGGCAGCCGAGCGGGGCGAGGACCTGCGGCACCTGCTCACGCGGTTCGCGGACGACCGGCCGTTCCCCCAGCGAGCCAGGCTGGTGGCCCGCATGCTGGCCACGGGCGGGCCGCGGTTCGAGCAGGCCGCGGCGAACCTGTGCGAGGGCGGCCGGCTGCTGGCCGACCGCCTCCACATGCCGCCCGAGGTCGCTAGGGCGCTCGGGCAGATGACCGAGCGCTGGGACGGCAAGGGCGTTCCCGGGCATGCGGCAGGAGATGAGATCTCCCGGCCGCTGCGCATCGTGCGCATTGCCCATGACATCGTCGCGCTCGCCCACGACGCCGACGACGACGCGGCAGTCGAGGCGCTCGACCGGCGCCGCGGGCGCGGCTACGACCCGGCGATCGTCGACGCCGCGCTCGAGGACCCCGGGGCGCTCCTGCGCGCCGCCGACGACCCCGATCCGTGGGAGCGCGTCCTCGACGCCGAGCCGCGGCCCGCGGCGACGATCTCCCCGGCGAGCCTGACGGCGGTCGCGCGGGCGTTCGGCGAGTTCGCCGACGTCAAGGTCGACTTCCTGCACGGTCACGCCGGCCGCGTCGCCGAGCTCGCCGCCGCGGCCGCCGAGACGCTCGACGCGTCGCCGGCCGAGGTCCGTGCGGCGGGCCTCTGCCACGACGTCGGCCGCGTAGCGGTGCCGAACGGGATCTGGGCGAAGCGCGGCCCGCTGAGCGCGGGCGAGTGGGAGCGCGTGCGGCTGCACCCCTACTTCACCGAGCGTGTGCTCGAGCGCGCCGGCGCGCTGGCGCCGCTCGCCCAGCTGGCGGGCGCCCACCACGAGCGGCTCGACGGCTCGGGGTACCACCGCCGCGCCGCCGGCTCGCAGCTGACCGCCGCGGCGCGGGCGCTCGCCGCCGCCGACGCGTACGACGCGATGACGCACGACCGCCCGCACCGGCCGGCGCTCACCGCCGGCCAGGCCCGGGCCGAGCTCGGCGAGCTCGTGCGCGCCGGCGGGCTCGACAAGCGAGCGGTGGACGGCGTGCTCGAGGCGGCGGGCGCGGCGCGGCTCGAGGTCCGGCAGGGACACCCGGCGGGCTTGAGCGATCGCGAGGTCGAGGTCCTGCGCCTGATCGCGCAGGGGCGCTCGAGCCGGGAGATCGCCGAGACGCTCGTGATCAGCGAGAAGACCGCCGGTCATCACGTCGAGCACATCTACGCGAAGCTCCGCGTCTCGACGCGGGTCGGCGCGGCGCTCTTCGCGATGCGGCACGGCCTGGTCGAGTGAGAGATGGGGAGTTGGCCCGATGCCGCGCCTGCACGGCGGGCGTAGCGTCGGCGCCATGCCCACGATCACCGCCAACGGCGTCCGGCTCTACGTCGAGGAGCACGGCGACGGCGATCCCATCCTCTGCATCCACGGAGCCGGCAGCACGGCGCTGATGTGGACGCAGGCGCTCCCGGCGCTCGCCCGGCTCGGCCGCGTGATCGCCTACGACCGGCGCGGCTGCACGCGCAGCGAGCGTCCTGACCGCTACCTGCGCACGAGCGTCTCCGAGCAGGCGGCCGACGCCGCGGCGCTCCTCGACTCCCTCGCCGCCGCGCCCGCGGTGGTCATCGGCCGCAGCTACGGCGGGACCGTCGCGATCGACCTGGCGCTGCGGTACCCGGGCCGAGTGCGTGCGCTGGTCCTCCTCGAAGCCGACGCGACCGGCATCTCGCCCACCGGCCTGGAATGGACCAAGGCGATCGCCGATCGGCTGCGCGCGGTGGCGGTGGAGGAGGGGATCGATGCGGTCTACCGGACGCTGATCGACGAGGTCGCGGGCGAGCGGGCCTGGGAGTCGTTCCCCGAGCAGATCCAGCGGACGCTCACGGAGAACGGGCCGGCACTGCTCGCCGAGATCGGCTTCGTGGACGAGCAACTGCCCGACGCGAGCGCCCTGGCGACGATCGACAAGCCCACGCTGCTCGTGGCGGCCGACGAGTCCCCGGGCCCGCAGCGCGAGATGACCGAGGCGCTGGCCGGCGTGCTCCCGGATGCACGCCTCGTGCGCGTCCCCGGCGGGCACCTGATCGACCCCGCGGGGCCCGAGGTGCTGTCCTTCGTCGCCGCTCACGCGGGCGTTCGCCGCCACGTCGCGGAGGGCGCAGCGCGGCTGGGCGACGGCGATGCTCAGCGGGTGGCGCACGGCGCCCGATGGTGACACCCGCGCGCTAGCGTGGCGCGATGCTCGGCGAGCACGCGGCTCAGAACGCCATGGCCGACGCCGGCGAGATCGCCCGCTTCCACGACCGCTGCAGCGACCTCATGCGCGCACTGCTGGACGAGCTGGCCGAGGCGCCGGACCGCCCGCGGCCGTTCCCGCTCATCGAGGACGCGCTCGGCTGGCCCCACCGCCGGATCGCGTCGGTGCTCGGCGGCGTCTCACATCTCCGCCACACCGAGTTCGGCGGCCGCCGCCCGTACCGCTTCCTGGACGAGCGCGGGTCGCCGTCCGGGCGCTGGGAGATGTGGATGGACGCCGCGCAGGCGCGGGCGGTCCGGGCCGCGCGGCGCGGCTAGAGCGCGTCGGCGGCGAACGTGTCGCAGCGGTTGGGGTCCCCGCTGCGATAGCCGGTGTCGAACCACCGCTGGCGCGACTCGGCCGAGCCATGGGTCCAGCTCTCGCGGTCGATGCGGCCGGTGGCGCGCTCCTGGATGCGGTCGTCGCCGACCGCCGCCGCGGCGTCGAGCCCGTCGGCGATGTCCTGCGGCGTCAGCTCTTCGATGAACTGGGTCTCCACGGCGTTTGCGGCCCAGACCCCGGCGTAGCAGTCGGCCTGCAGCTCGAGCCGCACGGCGCCCGACCGCTCGCCCTGGCGGTCGCCGCCGACGCGCTCGTCCGTGCCGAGCAGGTGCTGCACGTGGTGGCCGTACTCGTGAGCGATCACGTACGCCTCGGCGAACGGACCGCCGCGCGCGCCGAACTGGGTGCGCAGCTGGTCGAAGAAGCTGAGGTCGATGTAGACGGTCTGGTCCCGCGGGCAGTAGAACGGGCCGACCGCCGACGACGCCGCACCGCAGCCCGTGACGGTCTGGCCGGTGAAGAAGCGCGTCGGCGCCTCGCGGTAGCCCTCGACGTTGTCCGTCCAGTAGTCCTGGACGGAGTTCACGACACCGACGATGCGGCAGTCCTCGCGCTGGTTCGCGTCCGCGCCGGTGCGGCATGTGGCGGACAGCTCCTCGCCGGATTCCGACGCCGAGCCCCCGGTCCCGATCGAGTACGGATCCGAGCCGCCGCTCACGTCGACGCCGAGCAGCGCGAGCACGACGATGACGAGGAGCGTGCCCGCGCCACCGCCGACGGCCAGCCCGCGCCCGCCGCGGGCGCCGCGCTGGTCCTGGATCTGTCCGGTGTCGAGCCGCGCGCGGTTGCGGAAGCGCATGGCCGGGATGGTTCCCCTGGCGCGTGGGCGGTACTCCACGTGTCTCGTGAGCGCGCCGGGGTAGAGGTGGGGAATGGCGGAGGCGCGAGAGGAGGCGGTCGAGCCGGCCGCGCCGCGGCCGGTGGGCCACGAGGCGCTGCCGGCCTGGTACCGGACGGCCGCGGCGGCGAGCTGGCGGTTCCTGGCGATCGCCGGGGCGATCGCGGCGATCGTCTACGCGCTCGTGCACCTGCGCGTGGTGGTGCTGGCGATCATCGTCGCGCTGCTGGCGAGCACGCTCCTGCTGCCGGTCGTGCGGTGGCTGAAGGACCACAAGGTGCCGGACGGCCTCGCCGCCGCGCTGGCGATGCTCGCCGGGTTCCTGCTGGTGGCCGCGGTGGTGACTGCGGTCGCGCCCTCGGTGGCGGACCAGTTCGGCGAGCTGCGGCCGCAGGCCGAGGACGGCATCCGCGAGGCCAGCGAGGTGCTCGCCGATCCGCCGTTCAACCTCAGCCAGAGCGAGCTGGACCGGGCCGTCGACAACGGCATCGAACGGCTGCGGGAGAACAGCGGCCCGCTGGCCCGCGGGCTTCAGAGCGGCGCCGTGCTGCTCGGCGAGATCCTCACCGGACTCATCATCGCCGTCCTGCTCACGTTCTTCCTGCTGAAGGACGGCGAGCGGATGTGGAGCTACGTGCTCGGCCGGTTCGGCGACCGCAGCCGCCGCGACGCCGACGAGCTCGGACGGCGGGCGTACACCGCGCTGGCCGGCTACGTGCGCGGCATCGCGCTCGTCGGCCTGGTCGATGCGGTGCTGATCGGCCTCGCGCTCCTCATCATCGGCGTCCCGCTCGTGGTGCCGCTGATGGTCATCACGTTCTTCGCGGCCTTCGTTCCGCTCATCGGCGCGTTCGTGGCAGGCCTCTTCGCGGTGCTGATCGCGCTGGTGTCCGGCGGCCTCGTCGATGCGCTGCTCGTGCTCGGCGCGATCGTCCTGGTCCAGCAGGTCGAGGGCCACCTGCTGTACCCGGTCCTCATGTCGAGGACCGTGAACCTCCACCCGGCGGTGATCGTCGTGGCGCTGGCGGCCGGCGGGATCCTCGGCGGCATCGTCGGCGTGTTCCTGGCCGTCCCGGTGGCCGGCGTCATCTCCGTCATCCTCGACTACTCGCAGGACCACCCGCCGCCCGAGTCGCCGCTGCTGGACGACGCCGCCGCGACCGGCTAGGTGCGCACGAGCAGCGGCGCGTCGAGCAACCGCGCGAGGCCGTCGGCGCCCTGGCGCATCACCGCGTCGTGGTTCCAGGCGAACAGACCGCGCGCCACGGGCGCGAGGCGGTTCATCCACGCGCGCGACGTCCGCACCTCCCACTCGTAGACGACGGCCGTGCCGCGGCCCTCGTACAGGCGCCAGCGGCCGACGCCGATCAGCTCGCCGTCGGCGTCGCCCTCGAGCAGGTAGGGCGGCTCGCGCCGGGTGACCCGGCTCTCGAAGCTGAGGTCGTACGGCAACCGGCTTCGCCAGGTGAACCTCCACAGGCGGCCGAGGCCGTCCTCGTCACCGGGCTCCAGCAGCTCGGCGCGGGTCACGCCCTTCCACCACTGCGGCCAGCGGGCGGCGTCGTCGATGGCATCGAAGACGCGCTCGATCGGCGCGTCGAGGCACCAGGTGGTGACGAACCGGTAGTCGGGCACGGCGCGACGCTACCTCAGAGGTCCTTCACGTAGCGCGGCTCGCGTCCCACGCCACGAACGCGAGCACGCCCTGCTCGTCCTCGGCGACGAGGTCGGCCGGCTGCTCGGTGGCGGCGACGGCACGCCGGATCCTCTCCTCACCGAGAAACGAGCCCCATGCGGCGACGCCGGCCGCCGTGAGCACCTCGCGGATCGCCGCCTCGTCCGCGTCGGTCGCCGGCCGGATCGTCCACGACGCGGTCACCGCCGGGCTTGGAGCTCGGTGTAGCGCCGGGAGAACTCGTCGGCCGCGTGGTCGGGGGACCACGCCGTGAGCTCGAGGTCGAGCGGCTCGACGCCCTCGAGCTCCGGCCAGTGCCACGTCTCGGCGCTGAACGCGCGCCGCTCGGTGGCGAGCAGCGCCCGGTCGGCCTCCTTGATGGCCGGGACGTCGAACTTGATGCCGAACCGATCGCGGATCGCCCGCTCGAGGTGGTCCTCGGCTTCCTTGAACGCAGCGCCGAGCGGACTGCGGTGCTTGAGCGGGTGCGGCATGTCGCCCAGGTACGCCTCGCTCGCGTCATGCATCAGCGCCGCGAACACGTCCTCCACATCCCCGCCCCGCTCCTCCACCAGCCGCGACACGATCACGCTGTGCTGCGCGACCGAGTAGAAGACCCGGCTGTGCCCGCCGAACCGGCACTGGTTCGCGAGCGCACGGGCGATGTCACCGGCGTCGAGCTGCGCGGGATCCGGGTCGAACGGGTTCACCCAGCGACCCGAGACGGTCTGGAGGTACGGGCCCGGAGCAGGCGGAGCATGATCAGGCACGGCCGTCCGAGTATGCTACGTCATTCGTATGACGTTGCGTCGAGCGGCGAGGGCAGCCTGAACTGCGGCGGAGTAGGGAGGCGGGGGGCGTCAACGCAGCGAGGCAGCATTGCGTCGACTTCGCGATGCCCCCGGACCGCGACGTCGACGTTCGTCCCCTATAGCGAGCATTTCGTCGACCTCACGAAACGGAGCGCACCGAGGTCGACACAATGCTGTCTGTTCGCGAACCGCAGCTCACCCTCCCTACCCAGCCGCCGTTGACGTTTGCCGGCGGCAGACCCACCCCGCGGCGATCTACGCCGGCGGCCCGAGGGCGGCGTGGAACCGGTCGCGGAGCGCCGTGAGCCGCTCGACGGGCTCGTTCGAGAACACGATCCGGAGGTGGCGGGCGGCGACGTCTCCTCCCCACCCGTGCATCGGCGTGGCGGCGACGCCGTGGTCCAGCAAGCGGGTCGAGGCGTCGGCGGGGTCGATGCCCATGGCGGTCGTGTCGACGAGCAGCGACCAGCCGCCGTCGGCTCGGAACGCCGGGTAGCCGGCAAGTTGCTCGAGCACGACGTCGCGACGGCGCTGCCATTCGTCGACGCACGCGCGCAGCGACTGCTCCGGCTCGCCCAGCGCGACCAGCGCCCCCGCCTGGGCGATCCCGCCCGGCGTGAGCCCGTTGTAGATGTGCACGAGCGCGAGATCGGCAGCGATGCTCGGCGGACCGACGAGCCACCCGATCCGCCAGCCGATCATCCGCCACTCGGACGACACGGACCCGGCGACGATCGTCCGCTCGGCCATGCCCTCCAGGGCGAGCGGGTGGCGAATCGGCGCGCCGTCGAACACGATCCCCTCCATCACCGACCAGTAGACGAGCCAGAGGTCGTGCTCGCGGCAGACCGCGGCAACCGCCTCCCACTCGCCGGCGGACAGCACCGCCCCCGTCGGGAAGGACGGGTTCATCAGGAACACCGCCCGCGCGCCCACGGCCGCCGACCGCAGCGCGTCCACGTCGAGCCGCCACGACCGCTCGACCACCCGCTGGGGCACGAGTCGCGGCACGCCGCCGGCCAGCCGGACTCGGTTGAGCATCCCCGCGTAAACGGGGTCGGTGAGCACCACCGCCTCCCCGGGATCGACCACCGCAAGCAGCGCGTCGAGCATGTTGTCGCCCTCGCCGCAGGTGATCGTGACGTGCGACCGCGCCACCGCCGCCCCCGCACGCGCCCCCACCATCCCCGCGACCGCGTCCTTGAGATCGTCGCGCCCCGTGAACGGCAGGTACGAGTTCGCGTCGTCCTCCCCCACCGCCGCCCGCGTCGCCTCGATCACCGGCCCCCACGGCGGCAGGTCGGTGTCGAGGTTCTCCAGGCGCAGGATCGACGGGTCGTCGCCCGCCGCGGCGGCCACGCGATCGATCCCGAACCCCGGGATCGGGTGCAGCCGCTCAGCTCGCGACGGGCTCATGGCTGGGAGCATGCCTGCCCACGCCAGACGTTGCCAACCTCCGCCGGCCCGAGTGGGACGCCGAGCTCGACCCGCCGTTCGGCGATGGCAGCCGCGATGCGCTAGGCGCCGCAGTGCGGCCAGGGCGACGTCCCGGCGCGCCGGTACAGGATCCGGGCACGGCGGTCCTGCTCGCCCTCCGAGGCGCGGGCCGGGTTGCCGCGACCGCCCACCGAGCGCCACGTCGCGCGCGAGAACTGGTACTTGCCGAAGTAGCGGCCGTTCGACGAGACGGCACGCGGGTTGCCGCCGGACTCACACTGCGCGATCCGCGCGAGCACGGCCGACGCGCTGCCGCCGCGCCGCGCGGTGCGGGCGCGAACGCCGAGCGCCTGCAGCGTCTGCGGACCGGCCAGGCCGTCGACGACGAGCCCATGCGCGCGCTGGAAGCGCCGCACCGCACGCTTCGTCTGCGGACCGTAGATGCCGTCGGCCGCGATGCCGAGCGCACGCTGGACCGCCTTGACGGTGCTCCCGGCAGCATGGACGACCTTGGTGCCCTCGGACTCACGCGCGGTCGCCTCCCCGGCGACGACGGCGAACGACAGGGCGACGCCCAGCACAGCGAGCGAGGCTCGCGGCCAGGAACGACGATGGATTGTGGGCACAGCGGTACTCCTTGGTCTCTGCGCCTACGGGGTTAGCTGACGGGCTCGCGCCAAGACCTGCGCTACGCCGCATACGTGCGGCGATTCGCCCCGGGAGCCGATCCGTGCGGCTCCAACGGTTCCCCCGCTCCCCGCCACCAGGAGCGGCAGGGACTCGGCAATTTGTCGGTATTGCGAGGCGGGCACTATACGCGCCGCCTCATACAGATGATCGGCGGCTCTACCCGTTCGCTTGACCCCTCACACCCGCAGCACGGCGAGAAAGTCGAGCGCGCGGTCGAATCCGGTGCGTCGGAGGGCGAAGTCACGCGTGGAGATGGCGGGCGTGAAGCGGTCGTAGAACGCGCGCGTCATGCCCAGCCGGGCATGCACCGCGTCCCAGCCCGCGTGCTCGATCCCCCACTGGTGGGCGCGCAGCTTGCGCGCGTGGAAGAGGCCGAGCAGGTCGACGGAGCCGAAGTGGCGCTCGCACAGCGCCCGGTACTCCTCGGCCCGGTACTCGCGCACGTGCCACGGGTTGCCGGACTTCGAGGCTCCCGGAGGTGCGAGCGTGAGCACGTTCGGCGTCGACACGTAGGCCACGCCGCCCGGGCCGATCAGCTCGCGGATGTGGGCCATCACCGCATCGGGGTCCTGAACGTGCTCGATCGTCTGCAGGAACACCACGCAGTCCGCATCGCCCGCCCACAGCTCGATCATCGTGCGCTCGAACCGCACCCGATCGCCGGTGTACTTCGCGCGCGCGTGCTCGAAGGCCTCGAGGTTGGCCTCCACCCCCACGACCGACGCCGCCGTGCGACCCAGCACCGCCGACCCGTACCCCTCGCCGCACGCCAGGTCGACGACCCGGCGGCCGTGCGCCCGCGCCGCGATCCACTCGTACACGACGAGGTGGCGCCGGAACCAGTAGTTCTCCTCGGGAACGTCGGGGAGCGTGCGCTCGCCGGTGAGCGAGAGCGGCGGCACGCCCGGCGGCTGGTCGCGCTGGACGTAGAGGTCGGCCATCGGCCGCGGCCACGTTAGCCTGAATCCAGTGATGATCCGTGATGCCTCGGCGTCGTGGGCCTAGTCAGAGCCGATCAGCCGCGCATCCTCGTCGGCGGGTCACTTGGTTCGCGGCCGATCGGGTGTGGCGAACGGCCACGCGGCGAGGCGCCGCGGGGATCGGTGGTTTCAGGCTTAGCCCTTCGCGGCGCGGTAGCGCTCCATCGCCTCGCGGCGCTCGACGGCGTGGTCGACGATCGGCTCCGGGTAGTCGCTCCCGATGCGGCAGCCCGCCTCCTCCTGCTCGGCCTCGCTCATCGTCCACGGCTCCGCGATCCGGTCGAGCGGCACGTTGCGCAGCTCGGGCACCCAGCGCCGCACGTACTCGCCGCCCGGGTCGTGGCGCTGCTGCTGGAGCACGGGGTTGTACATGCGCCGGAAGTAGGGGGCCGGATCGACGCCCACCGACGAGACCCACTGCCAGTTGCCGTTGTTCTGTGCCTCGTCGCCGCACAGCAGCCAGCGCATGAAGTGCGCCTCGCCGCGCCGCCAGTCGATGTGGAGGTCCTTCGTGAGGAACGAGCCGACGATCAGGCGGCCGCGGTTGTGCATCCAGCCGCTCGCGCGCAGCTGGCGCATCGCGGCGTCGACCACCGGATAGCCCGTCCGGCCCTCGCACCAGGCGGCGAACGCGTCGTCGTCGTCACTCCACCGCAGCGCGTCCATGCCCTCCTGGAAGGCGCCGCCGGCGTTCGACGGATGGTGGAGGAGCACGTGCGCGTAGAAGTCGCGCCACGCGAGCTGGCGCACGAACGCACCGGGGCCGCCGGCCCGCGCCTCGAGCTCGCGCGCGCTGACGCAGCCGAAGTGCACGTACGGCGAGAGCTCGGAAGTGCCGCCCGCGAGCCGGTCGTGCCGGTCGGCGTAGCGGTCGAGCCCGTCGCGGACGAACGCGTGCATCCTGGCGCGCCCGGCCTTCTCGCCCGGGGCGCCCACGGGCGCCTCGAGAGGGCAATCGACGCGCGGGATCTCACCCACCTGTAGCCCGGACGGCAGCGGGAGCTTGCGCGGCGCGCCATGCACCTCTCGGCGCGGGAGCATCTGCCACGCGCGCCAGAACGGCGAGAAGACCGTGAACGGCTTGCCGGCCGACGTGCGGGGGGCGCCGACGTCGGCCACGAAGTTGCCTGGATGGCGCACCGGCTCGACCCCGGCGCCGCGCAGCGCGGCCTCGACCTGCTTGTCGCGCGCCATCGCGAGCGGCGACACGTCGGACGCGAAGTGCACCGCCGTCGCTCCCGCCTCGCGCGCCAGTGCGGGCAGCTCGCGCTCGGGGTTTCCCCGGCACACGACCAGGTCGCCGCCGCGATCCCGAAGCGCGTCCCGCAGCTCCCGCAGGGATTCGAACAGGAACCACGCCCGCGCCTCGGACGGGAAGCGCCCGCCCAGCAGCCGCTCGTCGATCACGAACGCGGGAACCACCCGGTCCGCGGTCCGCGCGGCGGCGGTCAGCGCAGGGTGATCGTGCACCCGCACGTCGCGCCGGAACCACACGATCGCCGTGCTCGTCATCGATGTGGATACGGCGCCGAGCCGCCCGGAGGTCATTCGTAGACTTCGTCAGGTGCCGTTCGTACGGGACTTTCCGTTGTTCCCGCTCGGCCTGGTGGCCCTTCCCTCGGAGCTGATCCCGCTGCACGTCTTCGAGGACCGCTACAAGGAGATGATCAGCCGCTGCCTGGACGAGGGCACGGAGTTCGGCATCGTCTGGATGGCCGACGACGGCCTGCGCCCGGTCGGCTGCGCCTGCGAGATCGCGGAGGTCGTCGAGCGGCTCGACGACGGCCGCATCAACCTCATCGCGCGTGGCACGCGCCCGTTCCGGATCGAGGCCCGCCAGGACGAGCTGCCGTATCCAGCCGGCACGGTCGAGTTCCTCGACGACCGCCCCGAGGACGCCGACGACGCGGCGGCCGAGGCGGCCCACGAGGCCTACGCGAACCTCGTCAGCGAGGCAACCGACCGCACGCCCGACCTCGAGGAGATCGGCAACATGAGCGCCTACCAGATGGCGGCCACCGTGGAGTTCGGGCTCGACGCCAAGCAGGGCCTGCTCGACCTGCGCTCGGAGGCGGCGCGGCTGCGACTCGTCACCCGGCTGTTCCGCGCCGCCGTCAAGCGGTTGGACTTCGTCAACCGCGCGCAGGCACGCGCCCGCTCGAACGGCCGCGTGCACTTCGGCACCTAGACTAGGGGCCCGTCCAAGAACCCCTAGCGCCCGCGCGAACGCACGCGGGCTTCGTCGACGTCGATCTCGGCCTCCAGCTCCCGCAGCAGCTCGGCCGGGAACTCCCGCTCGCGGCGCAGCTCGGCGAGCACGTCGCGCTCCGCCTCCAGCGCCGCGATCTGCGCCTCCGCCGCGTCGATGTTGTGATCGGGATGGCCGCCCGCCGCGTCCAGGCGGTCCTTCAACCGTTCGATGCGGTTGCGATAGCGGTCGCGTAGCGGCTCCACGACCTCGTGCTCGTCCATGCTGTCGAGCTTCTCGAGCGCCGCGTGCGTGAGCCGCAGCCGCGCCTCGACCTCCTCCCGCCGGCGCTCCTCGTCCCGCACGAGCCCGAGCCGGTTCAGCAGCGGGGCCAGCGTGAGCCCGGGGACCACGAGCGTGAGCAGCACGACGACGTAGGCGAGCAGGATCACCAGCTCGCGCGCCGGGGCGTCGGCGGGGATGGCGAGGGCGGCCGCGAGCGAGACCGCGCCGCGCATGCCGCTCCAGCCGAGCACGATGCGCTCGCGCGGCGGCGTGGGCTCGCGCGAGACCATGCGCAGGTGCGAGACCGCGGGCACGACCGACATCCAGACGAGCCGGACGCCGATGACCACGAGCGCGAGCGCGAGTCCGTAGCCGGCCAGCGTGAGCAGCCGCGCGTCCTCGATCCCCTCTACGAGGTTGGTCAGCTGAAGGCCGACGAGCAGGAAGAGCAGCGACTGGAGCAGGAACTCCGACGCCTGCCAGAACGCCAGCGTGCGCAGCCGCGCGCCGGCCTGCGAGAGCTCGAGCGACCGCGTGCCGATGTAGACGCCGGCCGTCACCACGGCGAGCACGCCCGAGACGTGGATCTTCTCGGCCGGCACATAGGCCGCGAACGGCGTCAGGACGGAGAGCACCACGTCGATCGAGGGCTCCTGCGTGGCCTGCCGCAAGCGGCCCACGACCCAGCCGACCACGAGGCCGATCGCGATCCCGCCCGCCGCGGTGGTGACGAAGTCGAGCGCGACGCCGGCCACCGAGAGCCCGGCCGCCCCCACGGCGCCGAGCGCGACGCCGTAGGCGGTCAGACCCGTGCCGTCGTTGACCAGCGACTCGCCTTCGAGGATCGTCTGGATGCGCGCCGGCGCGCCGACCCGTCGCAGCACGGCCGTCGCGGCCACCGGGTCGGTCGGCGCGACGACGGCGCCGAGCACGAAGGCCATCTCCCACGGCACGTCCGCGACCCAGTGCGCCGCGGCGGCGACCGCCACGAGGGTGACGAGCACCAGCCCGACGGCCAGCAGCGAGATCGGCAAAGCGTAGGCGCGCAGCTCGTAGGCCGACGCCTGGAACGCCGCCGCGTAGAGCAGCGGCGGCAGGAAGGCGAAGAAGACGACGTCCGGGTCGAGGTCGGGCGCCGGCAGCCAGGGCGCGAAGCCGAGCGCGAGGCCACCGAGCACGAGCACGATCGGGTACGGCACGTCGTACCGAAGCCCGAAGCCCGCGAGCAGGGCGACGGCAACCAGCAGGAAGACGAGGATCTCGGCGCCTACCACGCGGGTCAGTTCTAACCGGCGAGGAGCGCTGCCACGCGCGTGCTGCCGTCGTCGGCGGCGATCCTGGCGGCGTCGCGCCCGTCCTGCGTGGTGATCGTGGGGTCCGCGCCATGGTCGAGCAGGACGCGCGCCATCTCTACCTGGTCCGAGTGCGCCGCCGCGTGCAGCGGCGTGAAGCCGCCCTGCTGCTGCGGGTTGGGATCGGCGCCGGCGGCGAGCAGCAGCCGCAGGCTCTCGAGGTCGCGCGCGGCGGCGGCAGCGTGCACCGGTCGCACCCGGGCCGGATTGTCGGCGTCGTCGTCCGGGTCGGCGCCGGCCTCGAGCAGCAGCGCCACCACCTCCGGGCCGCCGAGGAAGGCCGCGAGCCCGAGCGTCGTGAACCCCTCCGGGGTGCGCGCGTGCCGCGCCTCCGGGTCGGCCGCCAGCAGCTCGCGCACGCGGTCGGCGCGGCCCGTGGCGGCCGCCTCGAGGATGCCGAGCTCGGGCTCCGCGGAGAGCAGCGCCTCGGCCGCCGCGGGCTGCTGGTGGAAGAGCGCGACGAGGACCACCGGCAGCCCGCTCTCGTCGCGGGAGGCGGCGAGCTCCGGGCGGGCGGCGACCAGCTCGCGCACCGCCTCGACATCGCCTGCCTTGATCGCGGTGACGAGCGACTCGGTCATCAGCGAATGATCCCGCAGACGCGTTCGGCGACGTCCTTCGTGAACGCCGCGAGGCCGAGGAAGGCCTGCGGGTTGCCGCGCGACGTGTCCGAGAACGAGACGGTCCCGGCCTCCATGCGCACGCGGTAGCTCAGGTTGGCGCCGGGCCCGCGCGGCAGCTCGACGCCCAGCTCGGCCTGCTTGGCGATCTCGCGCGTCAGCTCGCGGGCACGCAGGAGCCGGTCGGCGTCGAGCGGGTGCTCGTGCCCGTTACACGTGACGGTGCCGCCGTCGTTGACCACCAGGGTGAGGTTCGCCGGCCGGTCCGGACCGCTGCGCTCGACCGCGAACAGGTCCGGCGACTCCTGGCCACAGCCCGCGACCGCGGCGGCGACGACCGCGAGCGCGATCGCCTTCCTCACACCACCACCAGCTGCGCGCCTTCGGTCTCGCGCAGGAAGCGCGGCACCGACAGCACGCCGGCCAGGCGCGCCTCGACCGCCGCACGCTCCACCCCCGCCGCCTCCACGGCCGCCGAGCAGGCCCACATGCGACAGTTCTCGAGCTCGAGCGCGGTGTCGCGCAGCTCGGCCAGCGTGCGAGCGAACGCCTCGCGCCCGGCCGCGGCCACGTCGGGCGCCGCCTCGGGGCGCAGGGCGCGGGCGAGCAGCCGCTCGTCGAGCAGCGGACCGAGCGCTCCGAAGCCCACGAGGGCGCGCGCCTGCCGCCCGTCCGCGGCCGCCGAGACGAGCAGCGAGAGCCCCGTGTACAGGCGCTGCAGCTCGCCCGACTCGAGGAACGCCGCGATCATGCTCTGATCGTACGAACCCTCGACGCCCGCGGGCTCGCGTGCCCGCTCCCGCTCATCCACGCCCGCCGAGCCCTCGCCACGCTCGCCACGGGCGACACCCTGATCGTGCTCGCCACCGACCCGGAGGCACCGATCGACCTCGCCGCCCTGGCAGCCGACGAGAACCTCGCGTTCGCCTCCGAGCAGTCCGGCGACGAGTGGATGATCACGCTCGCACGGGGCGTCTAGTCATGTATCAGGGCCGGCCACCAGCCACTCAATGAGTCGCAACCATGCGGTATCGACATCTCCAACTGATCGCCGAGCGCGAACAGAGACGCGCCGAGCAGCGGAGGCTCCACGCGAGCGAAGTGGCGCGTGTCCTGTGGGAGAGCCTCGACGCGCGGCAGCGGCATCGCTGGGTAGCGTTGAACGCTCTGCTGGAGGACAACGGAAGCTGAGGGCGCCGATGCGGCGATGAGCGTCTTCAGGGAGGCCGAGCTCGGCTACCTGGCCGGCGGGCGGCAGCTCGGACGGATCGCGACGGTCGGCGCGGACGGCACGCCGCACGTGGTTCCGGTCGCCTGGATCTACAACGCGGCGCGCGACACGATCGACATCGGGGGCAGCGAGCTCGACCGAACGAAGAAGTTCCGCGACGTGTCCCGGACGGGGCGAGCGGCGATCGTGATCGACGATCTGGCGAGCACCGACCCGTGGCGTCCGCGCGGGATAGAGGTCCGCGGCCGCGGCGAGGCGATCGCGATGCCGACGCCGCTGATCCGGATCCATCCCGAGCGGATCGTCAGCTGGGGCCTCGAAGCGGGACGCAGCGCACGTACGGTGGCGCGGTAGACGCTCCTCACCGCCGGCGGGCGCGGATCTCGAGCCGCGTGCGGCGCTCCTCGCCCGGCGCGAGCTCCGGCAGGCGGCCCTCGGCGCGGTCCTGAGCGGCGCCGAGGACCGAGCAGTTCGCCGGCTCGAGGCCGAGGACCTCGAGGCCCGGAGCCGGGTGGACCCACTGCCACAGGCGCGGCATCGTCGCCGCGTCCCAGCGAACCTCGAGCTCGAGGCCCCGGCCGCGGACCGTGGCGATGCACCACCCGTCCGCGCCCGGGCGCACGTCGTGCTCGTAGACGCGCTCGGCCGCCCCCGGGACGACGCCCGGACACGCGTTCCACGAATGCGGAGCTGCGTCGTCGTCTCGCGGTCGGGTCGCGTTCGCGTCGAGCACGAGCTCCGAGCCCTCCGCCCACAGCGGCGCGCCGAGATTGACGTGGTAGAGCTGCAGCGCCGGGGACGTCTCGCGGCCACGGTTGACGACGACGTCCTCGAGCTCGACCCGCCCGTCGCCTGCCCACGTGCGCCACGTCCGGTCGACCTCGACCCAGTAGCCGAGCGCGGCCACCTCCTCGATCCGGCCGCGCACCTCGAGCGCGTCGCCAGAACGCTCGACCGCCGTGACCTCCGCGCGCTGGAACGTGAACTCGCCGTGCTGCGGCTGCCCCTCCGACGGCACGCCGACGTTGCGCAGCCCGCAGGTGACCATCAGCCCGCCGCCGAACGAGCGCATCCAGTCGTAAGCGACCGGCGCCGTCTCGCCCACCGGCGACGTCCAGGACAGCTGCGCGCCCGAGAACCACGCGTCACCGGCGTCGAGGCCGCGGTCCGGGAGGAGCCGCAGGTCGATGCCCTCCGGCACCCGAAGGTCGATCGCCCGGCAGCCCGCCGCGCGTCCGTCGGTGACCAGAGACGAGATCGCCCTCATGCGGCACGCAGGATGGCGTCCGCGCTCACCCTGTCAAGCATTCGATGTGCGGCGGCGAGCGTGGCTTCGGTGCCCGGCACGCGGCAGACCGCCAGCGTGACCATCCCGGCAGCGAGCCCGGCCTGCACGCCGGCCGGGCTGTCCTCGACCACGATGCACGCCTCCGGCGCGACGCCGAGCCGCTCCGCGGCGAGCAGGAACATGTCCGGCGCAGGCTTGCCGCGCGCGACCTCGTCGCCGGCCACCACCGCGTCGAAAGCGTCGAGCAGCCCGGCGCGGGAGAGTGTCCGCTGCAGGCGGTCGCGCGCGCTCGAGGACGCCACGGCCACCGCCACGCCGCGGGCGCGCAGCTCGCGCGCCGCCGCCACCGCGTCCTCGAACGGCTCGAGGTCGGCGTCGATGAGCGCGAACAGCTCCGCCGACAGCTCGTCCCAGAAGTCGTCCGCGGGCGGCAGCGTCACCCGCTCTGCGAAGTGTGCGTGCACGCGGGGATACGGGAGGCCGACCGACGCCTCGGCGTCGGCGTCGGTGACCGCGTAGCCGTATGGCTCGAGCGCGCGCTCCCAGGCCGTGCGCGACAGCGGCTCGGAGTCGACGAGCGTGCCGTCGCAGTCGAAGATCACAGCCTTCACGCGGGCGTGCGGACGGGCTCGAGCCGCAGGTCGTCCGGGAAGCAGTGGCCCCACGTCTCACCGGGCTCGGCGGAGCGGATGATCGCGTGGCCGCTCTCCTCCCAGTGGCGGCGGGCGTGGCGGTTCGGGCTCGAGTCGCAGCAGCCGACGTGGCCGCACTCCATGCAGAGCCGCAGATGCACCCAGTCGGTGCCGTCGCGCAGGCACTCCTCGCACCCCGGTGCGCTGGGCACCACCGCGCGGGTGTCGGCCACGTGCACGCACGCGTCCCTGTCGAAGTCGGGGTCGATGACGCTCTCGGTGTCCACCACGGTGCGGGTGAAGCGCGGCCGCGGCTGGGTCTCCGCGGCGTGCGCGGCGGCGGGCGCCCGCAGGGTGACGAGGTACTGCTCGACCTGGTCCAAGGCGACGTCGTAGTGGGTCAGCAGCTTCTCGGACAGCCTCGCCGTGCCCTCCGTCTCGTCGCTCACCACGTATGTCGCGCCGGCCGCCTTCAGGTCGCCGGTGTCGGAGTGGTAGCGCGTGCGCACCACCACCTTGGCCTCCGGGTTGAGCGCACGCGCCACGCCGGCGATGCGCGCTGCCATCTCCGGCTCGTCGTCGGCTATGACCACGAAGCGCGCCCGGCGAATGCCGGCCTCCTCCATCGTGCGCGTGCGGCTCGAATCGCCGAGCAGAACTCGCAGGCCCCGGCGCTGTGCCTCGGCCGCCCCGTCGGGGCTGAGGGTGGTGACCACGTGCGGGACGCCGCCGCGCAGCAGGGCGCCGGCCAGCAGGCGGGCGACGCGCCCGTAGCCAGCGATGACCACGTGCCCGTCGAGCCCCTCCGCCACCCCGGTGCCCTCCTCGGGCTCGGTGCCGCTCGGCGCCCGCGGCGCCGGAGCTGCCTTCATCCGACCCCCGAGGCGGACGCCGCCCTGCGCGAGCCACGGCGTGGCGATGAGCAGGAGGACGGCGGCGGCGAGGAAGCCCTGCGAGCCGTCGCCGCCCAGCCCGGCCGGGCTGAGGCCGGCGTCGGCGCCGGCGCGCTCGAGCACGAACGAGAATTCCCCGACCTGGGCGAGCAGGAGCGCCGCCGCGGCGGCGACCGCCACCGGCTCGCCGAGCGCCCGCGCCGCCACCCCGGTCGTCACCGCCTTCACCACGAGCACCGCGAGGATCGCGCCCACCACCGCCGGGAGGTTGTCGACGAGGAAGCCGAGGTCGAGCAGCATGCCGATCGAGACGAAGAACAGCGCGCTGAACACGATCTGCAGCGGCAGGATCTCGCCCAGCGCCTGCTGGTCGAAGCGGCTCTCGGACACAAGCAGCCCGGCGAGGAAGGCGCCGAGCGACACGGACACGCCGGCCAGGCTCGTGCCGTAAGCGGTGCCGAAGCAGACGGCGACGACCGCCAGCAGGAACACCTCCGGCGAGCACGTACGAGCCACGACCTCGAGCAGCCGCGGCATGAGCCGGCGAGCGATGATCAGGACGGCGGCGATGATCAGCGCCGCCTTGGCGAGCGCGCCGGCGAACTCGCCCGGCGAGCCGGCGTCGCCGCCGAGGGCGGGGACGAGCAGCACCATGACCACGACCGCAAGGTCCTGGAAGAGCAGGATCCCGAGCGCGACCTGGCCGTGGCGAGCGTTGGTCTGGCTGCGGTCGGCGAGCAGCTTGAGGACGATCGCCGTCGACGACAGCGAGACCAGCAGGCCGGTGTAGACGGCGGTGCGCGACTCGACCCCCGCCGCTGTGAGCACGGCGGCGGAGAGGCCCGTGGCCAGCACGACCTGCAGCCCGCCGGCGAGGAAGATCACGCGCCGGATGCGCAGCAGGCGGTCGAGGCTGAACTCGAGCCCGATCGTGAACAGCAGCAGGATCACGCCGATCTCGGCCGCGGCGTCCACGAGCTCGCGGTCGGCGATGATCCCGAGCTGGTGCGGGCCGATCAGCACCCCGGCCAGCAGGAAGCCGACGATCGGCACGAGGCCGGCGCGGAACGCCAGGTAGGCGACGACCGCGGCGCCCACCACGAGGCCGGCGACCTCGGCGAGCCACCCAGGCGCTTCACCGGCGGCGAGCGGAAGCCAACTCACCGCCACAGCGTACGAAGCGCCCACTCTCCCTACCCAGCCGTGGTTGACGTTCGCCGGCACCCCGGGCCGGCCGGCGCCGGTGCCACCGAACTCGGCGGTCGAAAATCGCCGTCAGCGCTCCCGCGGTCGTGATCGCGGCGACGGCCGCGAGCCGGGCCCGGGGACCGAGCCCGACCGCAGCGCTCATGGCAAGCCGACGGGCTCGCCCGTTGCCGCTGAACGGGTGAGGGCGTCCAGCACACGGGCCTGTGCGAGCGCGTCCTCGCGGCCGAGCCGCGGCGGGCGGCCCTCGCGGACCGCGTCGCAGAACTCCGCGAGCTCGACGACGAACGGATCGGCCGACTCGTCCGCGACCTCGGGGCAGGCGGGTCCCGTGCGCTCGGGGTCGGGCGCGGCTGGGGTGCGGCGAGCGCCGCCCTCGACCGTGATCTCGCCGGGGACCGGCCATGGGTCGGCGACGAGGAGGCGGCCTTCGCTGCCCGCCAGCTCGAGCGCGGCGTGGAGCGGGAGGTCCATCGCGCAGTCGAGCGTGCCGAGCACGCCGCCCGGGAAGCGCAGGGTGGCGACGGCGCGCTCGTCGACGCCCGTCGGGCCGATCACGGTCTCGGCGCTCACCCGTTCCGGCTCGCCGCACAGGAGCCGGAGGGCGGCGACGCAGTAGCAGCCGACGTCCATCAGCGCGCCGCCCTCGAGCTCGGGATCGCGCCGGACGTTCGGGCCGCCGGCGAGCGAGAACCGGAAGGTCGCCCGGACGGTGCGCGGCTCGCCGACCGCCTCGCGGGCGAGCCGGCCGAGTGCCTCGACCCGCGGGTGGAGCCGCCACATCATTCCCTCCATCAGCACGCGGCCCGCGAGCGCGGCGGCGTCGAAGGCCGCGTCGACGTCGACCGGCCGGCGCGAGAACGGCTTCTCGCAGAGGACATGGTGGCCCGCCTCGAGCGCGCGGATCGCCCACGGCACGTGCAGCGCGTTGGGCAGCGGGATGTAGACCGCGTCGACATCGGGGTCCGCGAGCAACGCCTCGTACGAGCCGTGGGCTTGCGCGATCCCGTGCCGGTCGGCGAACGCCCGCGCGCGGTCGAGATCACGCGAGGCGACCGCCACGACCTCCGCGCCGTCGACGGATCGCGCCGCACCGATGATCGGCTCCGCAGCCGCGGCCGTCGACAGGATGCCCCAGCGAACCCTCACGCCGTGATCGTCCACGATCGGAGCGCCCAGCGAACCGTCGCGCCGTGATCGTCCACGATCGGAAGTCCGGGCGCGACGGTTCGTGATCGGGTCATCTCGTGGGCGGCGTGTATGGATTCAGCACGCCCCAGCGGGGGTTGGGCGGAGGGTGGTGCGGCGCTTCGACTCGGTGGCCGGCGCCGGGCGCCCGGCCGCCCGGGGGGAGGTCGGGCGGACCGGGTCGGTGGCGCGGGCGCCCTGGAGGGCACGCGCGGAGGCGCCGCGGGACTCGAGGAGAGCGATGGGGAGGATGGTGTTCATGGGTTTCAGGGTGAGGCCAACACCCCATAAGTGCAAATTCTGGATGCGCAGAACCGATAAGCTGTAGCAATGCTGGACCCCCGCCGCCTCCTCACCTTCCGTGAAGTCGCCCGCCAGGGCTCGTTCTCCCGCGCGGCGGAGACGCTCGCCCTCAGCCAGCCCGCCGTCTCGCAGCAGGTCGGCGCCCTCGAGCGCGAGCTCGGCACGGCGCTGCTCGTCCGCGGCCGCGCCGGGACCGTCCCCACGCCCGCCGGCGACCTCCTGCTCGCGCACGCCGACGCGCTCGCCGCCCGGCTCGAGCTCGCCGACGACCAGATGGAGGCGCTGGTCACGACGGAGCGCCGCACGCTGCGGCTCGGCGCCTTCCCCAGCGCCCTCGCCACGATCGTCCCCGTCGCCCTCGCGGCCATGCGCGAGCTGGAGCCCGACCTCGACGTCGCGATCGAGGAAGGCCCGGTCGCCGGCCTCACCGAGGCCGTGCAGAGCGGGCGCCTGCATTCGGCCGTCTGCTTCCAGGATGCCTCGGCGCCTCGCCGAGAGCCCGACGGGCTGCGCCGCGCCGACCTGCTCGAGGAGCCGATGGTCGCCCTCCTCCCCGCTCACCATCGGCTGGCGGGCCAGCAGAGCGTCGACCTGCGCGACCTCGCCGACGAGCCGTGGATGGCGCCGTCGATGGACGGGCTCGTCGTCGCCGGATGCCGCGCCGCCGGGTTCGCGCCGCGCGTGATCATCCTCACGCGCGACCCGCTCGCCGCGCGCGCCATCGCCGCGGTCGGGCTCGCCGTCTCGCTCACGCCCCAACTGCTCGCCCGGGTCGAGCTGCCCGGCGTCGTGATGCCGCCGCTCCGGCAGGACCCGCCCCGCCGCACGCTCTACGCCCTCCTCCCCTCGGCCGGCGCCCATCCGCTCGCCGACCCGCTGATCGACGCCCTCACCGACGCCGCGAACGGCTAGGCGGCGACCACGGCGCCACCGCGCCGCGGGTCGCCGCCGCCGGCGAACACGCCCGTGACGGGGTCGTGCTCGACCGCCTGGCAGCCGCCGAAGAAGAGGTTGAGCTCGCGGAACCAGGCGACCGGGTGGCCGCACGGCTCGAGCGCCGCACCGTCGATCCCCGGCTCCGCGTAGACCACTCCCTGCTCGAAGTGCAGCCGCGGCGCCCGCACGGCGTCGGCCGCGTCCATCCCGTGGTCGAGCACGTTGACGATCACCTGCAGGAGCGCCGAGCGGATGCGGTTGGAGCCCGCCGAGCCGAGCGCCAGCTCGGGCGGCGCGTCGGCCGGTCCCAGCACCACCGTCGGGGCCATCATCGACGGCAGCCGCCGTCCCGGCGGATGCGTGAAGAACCCCAGGGGCGAGAGGTCCTCCTCGCCCATCATGTTGTTCAGGTGCATCCCCGTGCCGGGCACGACGATGCCCGAGCCCTCACCGTTCGTGCACGTCACCGTGCATGCCCAGCCGTCGCCATCGAGCACCGAAATGTGCGTCGTCGAGCCGAGCCGGCCGGCCATGAAGGACTCGAGGAAGCCGGGCGTGGCCAACCCGGTCAAGAACTCCGGCGTGCGCTCCTCCTGGGCCCGCTCCATGACCGCCACCAGGGACGCCGCGCCGGGCGGGCCGGTCTCGCGCTCGAGCAGCGCGAGCGCGTAGGCGAGCAGCGTGCCGCCGGCGCTCGGCGGCGGATTGGTGAGCACGTCGCGCCCCCGGTAGCGGACCCGCACCGGCACGCGCGGCTCGGCCTCGTATGCCGCCAGATCCTCCCGGGTCAGCGCGCCGCCCAGCTCGATCACCCGGTCCGAGACGACCGCGCCGATGTCGCCGGAGTAGAACGGCGCCGCTCCCTCCCCTCCCAGCCGCTCGAGCGCCAGCGCCTGCTCGGGGTCGCGCAGGACGTCGCCGGCGCGCGGGATTCGGCCCTCGGGCATGAACAGCGCCCGCCCCTCCGGCGTGGACGTGTAGATCGCGGCCAGGATCTCAAACAGATACGCCTGCTGGCGGTTGACCTCGACGCCGTCGCGTGCCAGAGCAGCGGCCGGCGCGGCGAGCTCGGCGAGCGGCACCGTCCCGAAGCGGGCGGCCGCCGCGCACACGCCGGCCGGCGTTCCGTAGGCGCCGACGGACGCCGCCCCCACGTGGAAGACCTGCACGACGTCCCCGAACGAGACGTCGACCGCCACGAGCGGCGCCCGCGCGGAGAGGTCCGCGCCCGACCCCGGTGCGGCCACGAAGAAGTCGAGCAGGACGGGCTCGCCCGACGGCGGTACGACGAGCATGTAGCCGCCCGCCCCCAATCCGGTCAGGAGCGGCTCGGCGACGAACGACGTGAGCATCGCGGCGATCGCCGCGTCGACGGCGTTGCCGCCCGCGCGGAGCACGTCGGCCCCCGCGCGGGCGGTCAGCTGGTGACCCGCGGCGACGACGCCCCGGCTAGGCCGCCTAGAACCGGGGGATGAACTCAGGGACCTCGACCTCGCCGGCGCTCACGCGGGCGGGGCGCCGATCCGGCACCGTCCGCCGCACGCGCGGCTCGCCGGCCGGCTCGCGGAACGACGAGAGCTCGTGGCGCGGCTCGCGCCGCTCCCCGTAGCCCGTGGCGACCACGGTGATCCACACCTCGTCCTCGAGCTTCTCGTCGAGCATCGCGCCGAAGATGATGTTGGCGTCGGGATGGGCGGCCTCCTGCACGGCCCGCGCCGCCTCGTTGACCTCCCACAGCGACAGGTCGCGCCCGCCGGTGATCGAGAGCAGGATCGACCGCGCGCCCTCCAGCGTGGTCTCGAGCAGCGGGGAGGAGGCCGCGGCCGTGGCCGCCTCGACCGCCCGCTTGTCGCCCGACCCCATGCCGATCCCGAGCAGCGCATTCCCGGCCTCGGACATGATCGTCCGCACGTCCGCGAAGTCGAGGTTGATGAGGCCCGGCAGGGTGATCAGGTCGGAGATGCCCTGCACGCCCTGGCGCAGCACGTCGTCGGCGACTCGGAACGCCTCCACCATCGACGTCTGCTTGTCGAGCACGGAGAGCAGCCGGTTGTTGGGGACGACGATGAGGGTGTCGACCTCCTCCCCCAGCGCCTCGATGCCCTCCTCGGCGGCCGTCATCCGCCGCGAGCCCTCGAAGCCGAACGGCTTGGTGACGATGCCCACGGTCAGCGCTCCCAGCTCGCGGGCGACGCGCGCCACCACCGGCGCCGCGCCCGTGCCGGTGCCGCCGCCCTCGCCCGCGGTGATGAACACCATGTCCGAGCCCTTGAGCAGCGACTTGATGCGGTCGGAGTCCTCCATCGCGGCGGCCCGCCCGCGGTCGGGATCGGAGCCCGAGCCGAGCCCGCGCGTGACGTCGACGCCCAGCTGCAGCGTGACGTGCGCGGCCGAGGAGTTGAGCGACTGCGCGTCGGTGTTGAGCGCGATGAACTCGACGCCCGTGACGCCCGCCTCGATCATCCGGTTGACGGCGTTCACGCCGCCGCCGCCCACACCGACCACCCGCAACTCGGGCTGGCGCGTGATGTCCGGCTGCGTGGACGACCACTGGTACTCGTCGGCCCGCGCGTGCCCCGGCGGGGCCATCATGTTGTCGGGCAGATCCGAGGAGAACGCGTGGCGCAGGCGCTCCTGTGGCGTCGGGGTGCGCGGCGCAGGCGCCTCAGGCGCGGGCGCCTCGGGCTCGGCGGCGGCCGGAGGAGCGGCCTCGCGGCCCTCGTCCGTGCGGCGGAAGAGCGCCGCGAGGGGCCCCTCCCGCATGCTCGCCCGCTTACCGCTTCCCATTCGAGAGCACCTCCTTCGCCAACTGGCGATATGCGTCAGCCGCCGTGCCCTTCGGGTCGTACTTGAGCACCGACATGCCCTTCACGGGGGCCTCTGCGAACCGGACCGTCTTCCTGATGCGGGCGCCGAACACCCGGTCCCCGAAGTTCTCCTCGAGGATCTCGAGCGCCTCCTTCGCGTGCAGCGTCCGCGTGTCCACCATCGTGGGGAGAATGCCCGCGATCTGCACATCGGGATTCAGGTTCTCGCGGATCATCGAGAGGGTGTTCTGCAGCTGCAGGAGCCCACGCATCGAGAGATACTCGCACTGCACGGGGACGATCACCTGATCGGCCGCGGTCAGCGCGTTCACCGTCAATAGTCCCAGGGACGGCGGCGTATCGACGAACACCCAGTCGTAGTCGTCGTCGACGGCCTTCAGCGCCTTCAGCAGCGAGCGCTCGCGACCGATCTTCGTGGACATCGCGATCTCGGCGCCGGCGAGGTCGATCGACGCGCACGCGATGTCGATCTCGCGGCGGCGGATCACCTCCCGGATCGAGAGGTCGTGAACGAGCACGTCGAACATCGACTGCTCGAGCGTGTCGGGATCGATCCCCTGCGACATCGTCAGGTTGCCCTGGGGGTCCATGTCGACGCAGAGGACCCGGTGGCCCTGCTCGGCAAAGGCCGCCGCGAGGTTGAGCGTGGTGGTCGTCTTCGCGACCCCGCCCTTCTGGTTGGCGAAGGCGATGACCTTGGCCTGGCCGGTCACGTCGTGCTCCGATCACGGTCGGGGAAACCCATCGGCCTTGCCTGTTCTCTCCCGCGCGCGAATATCCTCCCGCCCGCCGATGGACCGCCGCACCGCCCGCCGCATCAACCGCGCCCACTGGGACGCCCTCGCGTCGGTGCACGGGCAGGACGCCTACTACGACAGCGAGGCGCTCGTCGCCGGCGCCGACTCGCTCCACGAAGCCGAGGCGGCCGGGCTGCGCGAGGCAGTCGGCGCGGTCGCCGGGCTCGACGTGATGCACCTGCAGTGCCACATCGGCTTCGACGCGATCTCGCTCGCCCGCCGCGGCGCGCGCGTGGTCGGCGTCGACTTCTCGCCCGCCTCGCTCGAGAAGGCCCGCGCGCTCGCCCGGCGCTGCGAGGTCGACGTGGAGTTCGTGGAGGCCGACGCCACCGCGCTCCCCGCCGACCTGCACAACCGCTTCGACCTCGTGTACGCGACGATCGGCGTGATCAGCTGGATCGACGACCTGCGCGCGTGGATGGGGTCCGCCGCGGGCGCGCTGCGCGGCGGCGGGCGCCTGCTGCTGGTCGAGATCCACCCGCTCTACGACATGCTCGAGTCGGTCGACCCGCTGCGCTTCGACTTCCCGTATGCCGACGACGGCGCGCGCGCGTTCGACGAGCCCGGCTCCTACGCGGGCGCGGACCTTCCGGTCTCCTCCACCGAGACCGTGGTGTACGCGCACTCGCTCGGCGACGTCGTCAACGCGGCGCTCGCCGCCGGCCTGCGCATCCAGCGGCTGGACGAGCACCTGGAGGCCGACTTCGATCCGCGCGGGGACATCCTCACCCCCACCGACGAGGGGCGCCACGAGCTGCGCGTGGACGGCGAGCGCCTCCCGCTCCTGTTCGCGCTCGTCGCCGCCAAGCCCTGATCGGCGCCCGCGCGGGCCGCCGTCTGACAAACTACTTGCGTGGACAAGCGTGTGCCGTACGTGAAAGCGACGGTGGTGCGAGCGGCACGGCCTGCGAGCGTCCAGGTCGGTGCGACCGCGACGGTCCTCGGCGACGGCACGATCGAGGGCTTCGTCGGGGGCCACTGCGCCGAGCCCAGCGTGCGGCTGCACGCGGTGCACGCGCTCGAGACCGGCGAGCCCTTGCTGCTGCGGATCGAGCCCGGCAACGGCGAGAGCGAGCCCACCGAAGGAGCGATCACGGTCCACAACCCGTGCATCAGCGGCGGCGCGCTCGAGATCTTCCTCGAGCCGAAGCTGCCGCCGCCACGCCTCCACGTCCTCGGCGACACGCCGATCGCCATCGCGCTGGCCGAGCTCGGCAGCCGCGTGGGCTACGACGTCGTCCGCGTCGCGGGCGGCGACATCGATCCGGATTCCGACGACGCGGGCGTCGTCGTCGCGTCGCATGGGCGTGACGAGGAGCCGGCGCTGGTGGCGGCGCTCGACGCCGGCGTCGCCTACATCGGCCTGGTCGCGAGCCGCAAGCGCGGCACCGCCGTGCTCGCCGCCCTCGACGCGCCGGATGTCGAGCGTGTCCACACGCCGGCCGGGCTCGACATCGGCGCCCGCAGGCCGGAGGAGATCGCGCTGTCGATCCTCGCCCAGGTCGTGGAGACCCGTCGCAGCCGGCTTGCGCCGCCGCTGCCGGTCGAGGAGCACGCGCACCACTGCCATGAGTGAGCCGTTCGTCGCCGGACTCGTGCTGGCGGCAGGCGGATCGCGTCGGCTCGGCCAGCCGAAGCAGCTCTTGCCGTTCGGGGACGCGAGCCTGCTCGAGCACACCGTCGCCACCGCCCGCCGGTGCCGGTTCGACCAGCTGCTCGTCGCCGTCGGCGGCGACGCGGACGAGGTCCGCGCGCACGTGGACCTGGCGGGTGCCGACGTGGTCGTCAACCCGGGTTTCGGCAGCGGCTGCTCGTCGTCCATCGCCGTCGCGATCGACGCGCTCGACCCGGCGGCCTCCGTGCTCGTGCTGATGCTCGGCGACCAGCCCGGCGTCGTGCCCGACACGGTCCGGCGACTGCTCGTCGCACGCGGCGACGCGCCGCTGGCCGTCTGCCGCTACGACGACGGTCGCGGGCACCCGTTCGCGTTCAGTGGTGCGGTGTTCGACGACCTGCGCAACCTGCACGGCGACAAGGCCGTCTGGCGCATGCTCGAGCAGCGGGCGGGCGACGTCGTGGAGGTGCCGGTGTCGGGTCCCGTGCCCCTCGACGTCGACACCTGGGAGGATTACGTGGCCGTGGTGGCCACGGCCGGAGGAGGATGAGGAGGAGAGGATGAGTGGATGGACCGTGGGGCTGATCCTCGGGATCGTGGTCGTGCTCGTCGCTGCGCTGATCGTGATCGTGATCGTGCGCCTCGCCGCGAGGATCGCCGCGCAGGCGAGGACGGCCGAGGAGGCGGTCGAGGTGGTTCGCCGGCAGACCGACCAGCTCGGTGACATCGCACGGATCAACGACTCCGGCGTGCGGATCCTGCACTCCGCCCGCGCGCTGCGGAAGGTGGCGGTGGGCAAGTGAGCGACACCACCTACTGGGTCATCGCGCTGATCATCGGGCTCGCGGCGGCGCTGATCGTGGCGACGCTGCTCGTGGTGCTCCTGCGCTCGGTCGCGAGCATCGAGAGGTCGGTCGGCGGCCTGCTCGACGTGGCCACGGGCGTCGCCGGCAACACGTCCAACATCCCCCAGCTCGAGGCCACTGCGCCCGTCCTGGCGATGATCGTCGACGAGGCCGTCGTCCAGGACGGCTACATGAACGCCCTCACCGACGGGTTCGGAGACGCCCGATGAGCACCGAGGACGTCCTGCTCCTGCTCAGCGTGCTGCTCGGCCTGGTCGTGGTCGCCGTGCTCGCCATCGCCCTGATCCGGGTCCGCCGCGGCCTGGAGAACATCTCCGAGGGGCTCGGCACGCTCGGCGACGCGCTCACCACCGTCGAGGCCGAGCACCTGCGCCCGCTCGAGCCCGCCGTGAAGGCGATCAACGCGCAGTTCGACGTGATCCTCGGCGCCATGCCGGGCATCGCCAAGAAGGCGTCGGTCGTGGCCGAGAGGAGGCCGTCATGACGCTCTGGTGGATCGGCAACGCCGTCCTCCTCGTCGTCCTCGTCGTCGTGATCCTGCTCCTCAGCGGGGTGCTCAAGGCCGCCAGGAGCATCGTCCCGAGCGTCCGGACGATCGCCGACGCCGCGTCCAAGGGCTCGAAGGACCTCGACGCCACCGCGCTGCTCCTCACCACACAGGATCAGGTCCGCGAGACGGTCGCGGTCGTCGCGAACTACGGCGGCTCGCTCGATGTGATCCTCGACGACGCCGAGGAGCGCTGAGATGCCCGCCGCCGGAGTGGTGACCATCGCACTGATCGTCCTGATCGTGCTGGCGCTCGTCGTCTATCTCGTGTCCACGATCCTTGCGCTGCAGAAGATCACGAACGGACTCGACGACGTGATCAAGAGCGTGGGAGAGATCGTCGAGAAGAGCGGGCCGGTCAACGCCGTGGTCGACGACATCAACACGAACCTCGACGCGGGCGTCGGGCTGCTCGAGGGCCTGCTGGTCAAGAAGGCCGGCATGGGCGACGCGCTCGGCCTCGTCGACGGCCTGTACCCCGGGGCGGCGGAGGCGGGCTTCCGCGCCTTCCCCGAGAGTCGCGAGATCACGCCGCCGCGGATCGGCGAGGTCTACACGCGCGGGACGCTCACCCTCGCGCGGCTCGGCCGCGAGGCGCCGATCGCCATGGCCAACCCGGCAGGCCCGGTGCTGCGCAGCATCGAGTACGGCAGCCTCAACGCGCGGCTGCTGTATCCGGAGGCGCGCCAGTCGCGGCCGGAGCGGCTCGACCGCTCGCCGGTCATCGGCACCGACGCGCCCGAGCAGTACGAGCAGCGCGAGGACATCGGCCGGCCGCGCAAGCGGATGAGGAGCGCCTGATGCAGACACCGGCACCGTTCGAGTACGAGCGCGCGTCGAGCGTCGACGGCGCGATCGCCGCGCTCCAGCGGCTCGGCTCCGAGGCCCGCATCGTCGCCGGCGGTCACAGCCTGCTGCCGATGATGAAGCTGCGCCTCGCCAACCCCGAGCACCTGATCGACATCAACGACCTCACCGAGCTCGCCTACATCCGCGACGACGGCGACGAGATCCGTATCGGCGCGCTGACGCGGCACGTCGACCTGCTCAAGTCCGAGCTGCTGGCCGAGCACTTCCCGGTCTTCCGCGACGCCGAGCAGGTGATCGCCGACCCGGTCGTCCGCAACCGCGGCACGATCGGCGGCTCGCTCTGCCAGGCCGACGCCGCCGAGGACCTGTCCTCGGTCTGCGCGGCCTTGAAGGCCACGGTGGTGATCCGCGGCGCCGACGGCGAGCGCACGGTCAGCATGGGGGACTTCCACGTCGGTCCGTACATGACCGCCGTGGGCGCGGGCGAGCTCCTCACCGAGGTCCGCCTCGCCAAGCGGCCGGGCGCCGGCAGCGCGCACGAGAAGGTCGAGCGCCGGGCCGGCGACTGGGCCATCGCCGCGGCCTCGGCCGCCGTGTGGATGGACGGCCGCACCTACGCCCATGCCGGGCTCGCTCTGAGCGCCGTCGGACTCACCACCATCCACCTGTCGCGCGCCGAGGAGCTGCTGCGCGGCAGGTCGCCGTCCTACGACCTGTTCACCGAGGTCGCGACGATCGCCGCCGAGGACTGCTCGCCGATGGCCGACGGCCGCGGGCCGGTCGACTACAAACGCCACTTGGCCGGTGTGCTCGCCGGGCGAGCGCTACGCCGCGCGACGGCCCGCGCACTGGACGAGGAGGCGTGAGCATGGATGTCTCGATGACCGTCAACGGCGAGCAGGTGACGCGCGACGTCGAGCCTCGCCAGCTGCTCGTGCACTTCCTGCGCGACACGCTCGATCTCACCGGAACCCACTGGGGCTGCGACACGTCGAACTGCGGCGCCTGCGTCGTGCTCATGGACGGCCAGCCGGTCAAGTCCTGCACGATCCTCACGGCGATGGCGGCGGGCCACGAGATCCGCACCGTGGAGTCGCTCGAGGTCGACGGCCGGCTCGACCCGGTGCAGCAGGGGTTCCACGAGCTGCACGCGCTCCAGTGCGGCTTCTGCACGCCGGGGATGATGATGACCATCCGGGCGCTACTGGACGAGAACCCGGACCCCTCCGACCAGGAGATCCGCACCGC
>DATAFH010000157.1:0-1902 GCA_036257565.1 Solirubrobacteraceae bacterium
CTTCCGTCGGCTGATGCAGAGCCATCTCGCCGTCGAGGAGACGGTCGACCGCTTGATCTCCGAGGCATCGCTCGACTGGGCGCGCGAGCGCCAGGCGCGGCTCGCGGCGAGCAACGTGCTCGACGCACTGGCGCCGAGCAACTACGCCTGGTCCAACCCGGCGGTGATCAAGGAGACCGTGGATCAGGGTGGCCTGAACCTGGCGCGCGGCGCTCGCCGCTTCGCGGAGGATTTTCCCCGCCTGCCGGCTACGGTCGACACCACGAAGTTCACCGTGGGCGAGAACCTCGCGGTGACGAAGGGATCGGTCGTGCTGCGCACCGAGGTCTTCGAGCTGATCCAGTACGCGCCTCAGACCAAGGAGGTGCGCGAGGTTCCGCTGCTCTTCGCGCCGCCCACGATCAACAAGTACTACATCCTGGACCTCGCCCCCGGGCGCAGCATGGTCGAATGGCTGCTGCGCCAGGGCCAGCAGGTCTTCGCCATCTCGTGGCGCAACCCGGACGCCGACCAGGGCCATTTCGACTTCGACACCTACGCCGCCGCGGTGCTCGAGGCGCGCGACGCCGTCGCCGCGATCACGGGACAGCCCGCAGTCCATGTGAACGGCGCGTGCTCTGGCGGCATGATCGCGGCGGGCGCGCTGGGACATCTGGCCGCTGAGGATCGCCTCGGTGAGATCGCGTCGCTGACGCTGATGGTGGTGGCGCTCGACAACGAGCGCGCCGGGAGCGCGGCCGCGTTCGCCGGCCGCGACGTCGCGGCCGCGGCGGTCGCAGAGTCCGCGCGGCGCGGCTACCTCGACGGCCGGGCGCTCGCGGGCGTGTTCACCTGGCTCCGCCCGAACGACCTGGTGTGGAACTACGTCGTCAACAACTACCTCATGGGGAAGGCTCCGCCGGCGTTCGACGTCCTGTACTGGAACCAGGACAGCGTCCGGCTCGCGGCGGGCGTGCACCGCGACTTCATCAGCATCGGGCTCGAGAATGCCCTCGCGGAGCCCGGCGCGCTCGAGGTGCTCGGCACGCCGGTCGACCTGGGCGCCGTCGACCTCGACAGCTATGTCGTCGCCGGCCTGACCGACCACATCATCCCGTGGGAGAACGCCTATCGCAGCACGCAGCTGCTCGGCGGCTCGACGCGCTTCGTGCTCTCCACGAGCGGCCACATCCAGGCGCTCGTGAATCCGCCCGCCCCGGACAGCCGCTCGACCTACCGCGTGACGGACGAGGCGCCGGCCGACGCCGAGGGATGGGCGCGGTCGGCGCCGAAGCAGCCCGGGAGCTGGTGGCCCGACTACGACGGGTGGCTGGCCGCGCGCTCCGGCGAGCTGAAGCCCGCCCCGAAGCGGCTCGGCGGGGCCGGCTTCAAGGCCATGGCGAAGGCGCCGGGCACCTACGTCCACGCGGCCTGAGAGGAGTCCGATGACGACCCGGTCCCTGCCCTACGCCCACCTCGGCGAGGCGCTCGCCACCGACTACTTCCAGGTCCGCGAGTTCACGGACGAGCAGTGGGACCACTTCATCACCACGCGGCGCTTCGTCGACGAGGAGGTGCTGCCGACGATCAACGACTACTGGGAGGCCGACGGAGCTGCCCTGGCCGCTCATGCGCCGCCTTGCGGACCTCGGCCTCTACGGCGAGGACATCACCGGCTACGGCTGCCCGGCATGAGCCCGCTCGCGCCTTCCGTAGCTTCGTCCTTGCCGCGAACTACGAAGCGAACACGAGGAGAGAACCATGTCCGTCACCGACATCCTTAACGTCCCCTTGGCCGCGCTGCCGGAGGCGCGCGCCGGCGCCGCGCCGGAGGCGCCCGCGCTCGCCGACGATTCGGTCGTACTCGACAACAGGGCGTTCGCCGACCGCGTCGCCCGCGCGGCGGCGCTGCTGGCGCGCCTC
>DATAFH010000158.1:0-30334 GCA_036257565.1 Solirubrobacteraceae bacterium
GCCGAAGACGTTGCCGATGATCGAGGAGGCCATGTTCGCGATCGAGCCCTCCTCGAACAGGTCGAGGTCGTAGGCGATCTTCGCGATGTACTCGTCCTCGCGGCCGGGCACCGGCTCCACGGCGTACGCCTTGGCCTGGTAGTGGCGGTGGTCCGTCAGGCGGTCGGTCCAGACCACGGTCCACGTCGCGGTGGAGGACTCGCCGGCCACCGCCGCCGCGGCCTCGACCGGGTCGACGCCGGGCTGCGGCGTGACCCGGAACGCCGCGAGGATGTCGGAGTCCTTGGGCTCGTAGTCCGGGGCGTAGTAGCCCATCTCCGCGTACGGCGTCACTCCCGCCGCCCAGCGGTCCTTCTGCTCGGTCATGTGCGTCGGCATCAGGCAGGCGAGGCTAGGGCAGGACAGTTCGTCAAACAAGATAAGATCGCGTCGATCCCATAGAGAATCGGCTAATCGCGAGCGGCCTCGGTACGCTCCGGAGTCGATGGAGCCGACGCCTCTTCCCCGCGTTGTCGACGTGCAGGCGTCGGCCCCGGCGATCCACGTGTCGCTGTCGCGCGTCGGCGTGACGAACGTCGAGAAGGTGGTCCGCATCGGCCCGCGCGGTGCCGAGCAGCTCTATCACGCCAAGCTCGACTGCTTCGTCGAGCTCGGACCGCAGCAGAAGGGCGCGCACATGTCGCGCTTCGAGGAGGTCATCAACGACGTCATCGGCGAGGTCGTGCTCGGCGAGAGCGGCTTCAAGGCCGAGCACCTTGCCCAGCGAATCGCCGTCGAGGTGCGCGAGCGCCAAGACGTCCTGCGCGCGGAAGTGACGATCGCGGCCCGCTATCCAGAGCACAAGCCGGCGCCGGTGTCCGGGATCGCCACCCAGGAGATCTACACGCTGCTCGGCTCCGCGGTCGCGTCCGAGCGCGGTACGCGCCGGCTCGTGGGCGTCGCGGCGCAAGGGATGACGGCGTGCCCGTGCGCGCAGCAGCTGGTTGCCGGGCGCTCGCGCGAGCGTCTGGCCGCCGACGGGTTCACCGACGACCAGATCGCCAGCATCTTCGAGGCTGTGCCGGTTGCGACGCACAACCAGCGCGGCCTGGGCACGCTCCACCTCGGGCTGCCCGAGGAGTGCGCCACCGACGTGGACGCGGCGGAGCTGCTCGCGATCGTCGAAGACTCGATGTCGAGCGAGATCTACGAGCTGATGAAGCGCTCCGATGAGGGCGTGGTGGTCGAGAAGGCCGCGCGTCGTCCGAGGTTCGTGGAGGACTGCGTGCGCGAGGCGATTCGAGGCGCGATCGAGCGCTTCGGCGACCTGCGCGACGACGCCTTCGTATCGGCGCGCCAGGAGAACCTCGAAACGATCCACCAGCACAATGTCGTCGCCGAGCGCTTTGGGCTGCTCGGCGAGCTGCGCCGGGAGCTCGACGCCGGCCGGCACGTCGCGCATCACACGACGATGCGCGAGTGGCTCCACGCCGCCGGCTGATCAGCGCAGCCGAATCCGATCGGCGCCGTGGATTCTGAGATGGTCGAGCGCGGAGCCGCTCGCGTCGCGCACCCCCAAGCGCTCGACGAGCGCTGCGTAGCGCCCGCCTGCCAGACCGTCGGCCAGCACCGCCGCGCCGCGCGCGGCGGCCTTGGCCACCAACCGCACCGGTGCCACGGCGGCAAGGCGCTCGCCGAGCGCATCGAGCACGCCCGGCGCGTGCGCCAGGCGCCCCGCGACGAGGATCTCGCGCGGAGCCGGGGCGCTGACCGTCAGGGCCAGCGCGGCCTTCGCCGCGCCCTCCTCGAGCGCGAGCCATCCATCACGGTGCCGGACGTCGCGGCGAAGCGCTTCCAGCCCCGCGGAGAGATCGAGCTCGCCCCGCGGGTCGAGCGCGCCGCCGCTGAACACGGTGCGCTTCGACAGCGCACCGCCGAGCAGGTACGCCACCTCGGCGTCGAGCGCACCGCACGCCCGCGCCCCGATCGGCCCGGCCGAGCCGCCGAGCCCGTCCACGATGCGCCCCCCGTCGACGGCCAGGGCGGCACTGAACGCCCCGCCGAGCTCGAGCATGACGAACGACGTCTCGGGGAAGTCGACGCCGAGCCGGCGTGCCTGGTCGGCGATGCAGAGCGCGGCGCTCGCGACCTTGTCCGCGGTCCCCAGATCGATGCGGTTCCACTTCCGGTGGGGCGGCACCGTTGGCAGGTGGATCGCCCCTGGCCCGAACACGAGCGGAACGCCAGCGGCGATGAGCGCGCGCACGATCGCGCGCATCCCGCCGACGCCGACGCGGCCTTCCGGCTCATCGGCGCGCACGAGGACCATCAGCTCGAGCTCGCGTTCTCCGACCTGCTCGGCAGCGACGAGCGGGAGCCCGTAGCCGGCCGGGCCGAGCACGAGGTCGAACGGGCCATGGCCGGTGAGCGTCTCCACCAACGGCGCCGGATCGGCGCCCACGTCCTCCGTGGAGAAGCTGCGCTCGAAAATCACCTCGCCGTTGTCGAGCACGCACACGTCGAAGGAGACCGTCCCAGGGTCGACGCCTGCGACGCGGCTCAAACAAGCTCCTTGGCGATCGCGTAGACGGCGTCGGTGTCGAGGACCTGGTCGTTGCTCTCGAAAAGCCGCCGCACGCAGGCCTTGTGCACCTTCATCTTCGGGCCACCGATCGCCAGGGCGCCGAGCACGAGCTTGCCGTCGTACTCGGCGAGGTCGTCGGTCGCCTCCGTGCCCGCGATGCCGAGCGGCTCCGCCGCGTTGTAGTCGGCCAGGAGCTCGACGGAGTCAGCCCGCGCCCATGCATCGCGGCGCAGCACCTCCACGCCGGCCGGTCCGGCCGCCAGGACGATCTGTGCGCCGTCGAGCGTCGCTTCGAGCTCGGACCGATCACTCGGCTCGCGGATGTCGAGGCCGAGTTTCTCGGCGACGCTGAGCCCGCGCGGGCGATGGTAGGAGCGGTCGTCGCCGAACAGGTCGGGCGGCAACGAGACGACGGTGACCTCGCTGCCCTCCTGCTGCAGCAGGGCGGCCGAGCGCAGGCCCACGGGTCCCAGGCCGAGAACGACCGCGCGGGCGCCATCCAGGCTGCGCGCCTTCGCGATCCGCGCGACCGTCGTTGCCGCGGTCGTGTTGCAGCCGTTGGAGTCGAGCATCACCGAGACCCGGAAGGGGCCGAAGTACGCCTTCTGGACCTGGGCGAAGACCTGCTCACCCTCGGCGACGTCCTTGCCCCCCACCCACACGGCCGTGTTCTTGAGATCCTCCACCCCGCGGGTGAAGAAGGCGTCCTGCGTGAGCGCGCGCGCGGACTCGGCCTTGACGCCGCTGTGCGAGAGCAGCACGTCCACGCCGGCGTCGTGCGCGACGATCGCGTCGAACGGGCTCGGGTGCTCCTCAGTGTCGAGCTGAAGCAGGACTTTCTTCACGATCCCTCCTTGCGAGAGCGGGCGGTGAGGCGGACGCGTTCCCGCCGCGGCTCGTCGAACGTCAGATAGCCCCAGTCGAGCGGGGACTCCTGCCGGTAGTTCTTGCCCAGCCCGCGGGCGATGGCCGCCTTCATGAGCTCCTTCCCCAGGTAGAAGGCGTGCGTGTGCTCGTCGATGCCGAGCTCGTCGAAGATCTGGTTGATGTCGGTGCCCTTGACGAAGCGCTCGGCGTTGAACGCGTAGATCCAGCCGGCATCCGTGAAGATGCGGATGTTCGGGTCGGTGATGCTCGCGTGCAGCTCGCGTAGCTCGGCCTCGGTATAGGGGCGGACGTCCTCGTCCTTGATCGTGAGCAGCCGGCCGTCGACGTGCTTGGGCGGCGTGCCCTCCTGCTGGGCGAAGTGCATGAGCTTGGCCGCCAGGACCGCCTCGCGGACCGCGCCTCGCGCCCAATCGATGACCTCGGTGGTCAGCACGTTGCGGATCCCGAGCTCCTGGCAGAAGCCGAGCAGCAGCGCGGTGACGCCGGTGGTGTCGGCCTCGGTCAGCTCGGTCAGGTTGGCGATCCCCATGAGGATCTCGACGTCGGGATGGCGGCGGCGCACCTCCAGGTAGCGGCCGAGGCTCGAGGCGAAGCCCGTGCCGATCGGCTCGAGGATCGGGTCGACGAGAAACGGCTTGCCGAGCTCCTGCAGGTGGGCGATGCTCGCGTCGAGGCTGTCGAGGTCCTCGGGTGTGTCGGGAATGAGCACGGGCGTCGCACGCAGCCGCTGCGCCACATGGCGGTTGTGCCCGTTGAGGCTGAGGACGTAGTCCACGCCCGCCGCGTCGGCCATGAGGATGTGGTCGGGGTCCAGGGTGTCGATGCTGAGCGTGAAGCCCAGGGCCTTGAGGTCGCCGATCACCTCCGGCCCTTCCTCGAGCCAGTCGCAGTCGAGCGAGAGTCCGAGGTCGATGACGTCGGCGCCGGCGTCGCGGTAGTACGTCGCCGCTTCGACGATCCGCTCGCGGTCGAGGTGCTGGACGCTGTTGATCTCGGCGAAGATGCGGATGTCGCGCGCGCCGTAGCGCGAGCGCGCGTCGGCGTGGCCGAAGAACGCCGGCAGGCGCTTGAGGTCGGCGGGGCCCTTCTCGGCCGGGACCTGGAAGTGCTCGGTGAGCACCGCGGGGTCGCCCTCGCACAACCCCGGGATCATGATCCGCGTGACGTCGGGTGGAACCTCGAGTCGGCGGGCGATCCAGGCCGGGGTCATGAGCGCGGCGACCGTAATCTTCATGACCGCGACGTCGTAGTCGAACGGCAGGTCGGCTCGCCGCAGCGTCTCGCGCAGCGCGGGCGCCGCGAGCTTGCCGGTCACGAACAGATATCGATCGGCCATCCGGCCTCGAGAGCTAGCGGCCGCCCTTGCTGAAGACGAACTTGTTCGGGGTTCCCTCCAGCGGGCTGTCGTCGCCCGGGCGCCACAGCACCGTGTCCTCGATCTGCCGCGCCACCGCGAAGTCCTTGTCGGTGATGCCACCCGCGGCGTGGTTTTGCAGCTTGACCCACAGCTTGCCCCAGGTCACCGCGAGGTCGGCGTGGTGGTAGGCCGCCTCGCACACGAAGCCGACGGCGTTCACGACCATCAGCGTCGTCGGCCAGCCGTCGGTGTTGTACTTGCGGCGGATCCAGTCGCCCTCGAGATACCAGTCGTCGAGGCCGTGCTCTTTGAGCTTGGCCTCGACCTCGTCGGGCTCGTACGTGGTGGGCTTGGCGCTTGCCTCCATGGTTGCCTCCTTCGCGGTCCGCGGGCGTGCCGCTGACTACAGCACGCCCGGGGCTACATGACCACGCCGCCGTTGACGTTGATCGCCTGCCCGGTCACGAACGCAGCCTCGGGCGACGCGAGGTAGAGCGCCGCGCCGGCCACGTCGTCGGGACGGCCCCAGCGTTCCAGCGGCGTGCCGTGGGCGACCGAGCGGCGAAAGTCGGGATCGGCCTGCTCGCCGAAGCTGGTCTCGATCCAGCCCGGACACAGGACATTGACGCGCACGTCCGGCGCCAGGCTTCGTGCGAGGCTCTTGCTGAACGCCAGCACGCCGCCCTTCACGGCAGAGAACAGCTGGGGGTTCTCGCCGGCCATGCCGGTCGCGACGTGGTCCCAGCTCATGTTGACGATCGTCCCGCCGCCGTCCTGGCGGCGCATCACCTCCCCGGTCGCGTACGAACAGGCGATCGTGCCCTTGAGGTCGACGGCCAGCAGCGCGTCGAGCTTGCGCTCCCACTCCCACCCCGCCGCCTCGCCGGTGAGCACGTCCGCGCCGGCATTGTTGACCCAGACGTCGAGGCGGCCGAGCTGCTCGCGCGCCTCCGCGACGAGACGGTCGCAGGCGTCGCGCGCCGAGAGGTCGAGCTGGCGGACGAGCGCGCGGCCGCCACGTGCCGCGATCGCGTCGGCGACCTCACGCGCGCGCTCGGGCGAGGCGCGGTGCGTGAGCAGCACGACTGCGCCCTCGGCGGCGTAGGCCTCGGCGATGGCGCGTCCGATCCCGCTGCTCGCGCCGGTGACGACGGCGTGCAGACCGTCCAGCCGGCCCGGCCGGGTCGGTTCAGTCGATGGGTCCGCCGTGGTCGGCTAGCCCTCCACGCCCGCCGCGAACGGGTGCCGCGCGGCCTCTGCCGAATCGAGCACCGTGCTCACGCTGGGCTCGCTGTTCAGGGCGCGGGCGATCGACTCCTTGGTGGCCTGGTAGTTGTAGTCGAAGATCTTCTTGTCGTCCGTGGCTTCCCAGTGGATGAATACGCCGCAGATGATCACCAGGTCGTCGACGTCGCCCTCGCTGATGACGCCATCGCGGACCGAGTCGACCACCCCGCGCGCCACGGCCGCCTGCGCGGGTCCGAACATCTGCACCGCCTGGGTCGCGCCCCTGATGGTGACTTTGTTGGAGATGATCGTGTCCGGCTTGCAGGGAAGGTTGGGCGCCACGACCGCGAGGAGGTTCGTGTGACCTTCCTTCTGGTTGACGAGGGCGTTCGCGAACGCTTCGCCCACCGGCCCGCTCTTGGAGCCGATCAGGAGGTCGACATGCGCGACCTCGTTGCCCTCGCCGACGAGCGACTCTCCAACCAGCAGCGTCGGAGCCATATAGGTGCTCCTCCCTAAGGTTGACTGTGTGCCTGATAGATCAGGGGACGGGTCGGCGACTCTAACTTCTGGCGCTGCCGAGGGTCAAGCGGGTCGGGGGCGCTCGCCCGCACGTGCGGCGGCGACGACCGTTCGTACCCCCGACGGCGTCGCCGGTGCCGCCCAGCTGGCCTGCGTGCTCGAGGTCAGCGCGGAGAAGCCGGGCAACATCACCCCGAGCCACGACTTTGACGACACCTCCTTCGAGGACATGCTGGGCAGCGCGATCGCGGTCGGCCCCGAGCTGGCGCGCGCGGGGGAACGCGGGGTCGGTGAGACCGCCCTCGCGGTCGTGGTGGCGTCGCGCCGCGTCGCGCCGGCGAACACGAACCTCGGGATCGCGCTCCTGCTCGCGCCGCTGGCGAAGGCCGCGCTCGACGGCGGGCCGCTGCGGGCGCGGCTGGGCGCGACGCTACGCGCGCTCGACGTCGCCGACGCGCGCGCCGTGTACGCGGCGATCCGCCTCTCCGGCGCGGGCGGCCTGCACGAGCACGTCGAGCACGACGTGCGCTCGGAGCCGACCGTCGGACTGCGCGACGCGATGGCCGGCGCCGCGGAGCGGGATTCGGTCGCCTCGGAGTACGTGACCGACTACGCACTGACGTTCGAGATCGGGGTCCCTGCGCTCGTCGCCGCCCTCGGCGACGGCCTCGCGGTGCGCGAGGCGATCGTCGAGCTGCACCTGCGGCTGCTGGACCGGGCGCCCGACACGCTCATCGCGCGCAAACGCGGCGCCGACGCGGCGGCGAGGGTGTCGGCGGGCGCGCGCGAGGTGCTTGCCGCCGGCGGCGTGCGCGCCGCCGCCGGGCGCCGGGCACTCCGGAGCTTCGACGCCTCGCTGCGCGAGGCGGACAACGCGCTCAACCCCGGCACGACCGCCGATCTCGTGACAGCGACGCTGTTCGTCGCGCTGGTCGAGCGTATGCTCTGACGCCGTCGCACCGCGTGAGCCACTCCTCCTGATTGCCCTGAGCGCGCGCATGCTCGCCGACCTGGCGGTGCGCGACGGTCAGCGAGTGGTTGCCTTCGATCTGTTCGGCGACCTCGACCTGCGACAGAGCGTGAGTCGCGTCGTGACGCCGTCGGAGCTCGGAGGTGGCCGCCTGAGCGCGCTGGTCGACGCCACGGCGATGGAGGAGGCGAGCGGCGTCGTGTACGGCGCGAGCTTCGAGAACCACCCCGCGCTTGTCGCGCGACTGGCCGAACGGCATGCGCTGCTGGGCAACGCGCCGGCGACGCTGCGTGCTGTACGCAACCCGGCAAGGGTCGGCGCGGCGCTCCGGGACGCGGGCGTTCCGTACCCACGGACGTTCCTCACGGCCCCTCCCGAGCGATCCCGCCGCTGGCTCCGCAAGCCGCTGCGCGGCGGCGGCGGGACGCGTGTGCACGAGTGGCGCGGCGGTGCGCTGCCGGCTCGGGCGTTCGTACAGGAACGCATCGATGGACTCGCGTGCTCGGCCGCGGCGGTGGGTGACGGGGTGGACGCCGTCGTGCTCGGACTCACCGAGCAGCTCGTGGGGCAACGGGCGTTCGGGGTCCGTGGCTACCGGTGGTGCGGGAACATCGTCCCGCCGCGCCTGCCGGCCGGCGAGCGGGATGCGCTCCTGGATCAGGCGCGCGCGATCTGCTCCTGCCTGGGGGGCGCGTTCGCGTTGCGGGGGTTGTTCGGCGTCGACTTCGTGTGGGACGGAGAGCGTGCATGGACGGTCGAGGTCAACCCGCGTCCGACCGCGTCGCTCGAGGCGATTCGCGGGGTCAACGCGTTCGGCGCGCACTTGCAGGCATGCGCCGGCAGGCTGCCGCGCGTCGACGTCGCGCACAGCGGCGCGGCGGCCAAGGCGGTGCTGTTCGCCACCGACGCGGTCGTCGTCGGCGACAGCGAGCGCTGGCTGGAGCGCGGCGTGCGCGACGTCCCGCATCCGGGCGAGCGGATCGCCGCGGGCCGTCCGATCTGTACCGTCGTCGCTGAAGCCGCGACGCCCGCGGAAGCGCTCGCGCAGCTCGAGGACCAGGCGGCGCGGTTGCGCGCCGAGCTCGCGCCGCGTGTGGGGGTGGCGGTCGGTGGCTGACGTTACGTGCGCCGGGTGCGGATGCGCCTGCGATGACATCGAGGTGACGGCCGCGGGTCTCATCCGGACGTGCCCGCTCGGCGACGCGTGGTTTGCTGTGAGTACCGGCGACCGGGCGCCCGTTGCGACCGTCGACGGCCGCACGGTGAGCGTCGACGAGGCCGCGGACGCCGCGGCCGCGATCCTGAGGCAGGCGCGCGCACCGCTTGTCTACGGCCTGGGCCAGACGAGCTGCGAGGCGCAGCGCCGGGCGGTGGGACTCGGCGAGGCGATCGGGGCCGTGGTTCATCCCGCGGGCGGCGGCGCGGCGAGCGTGGCCTACCAGGCGATCGGCTCGAGCACGGCGACCTTCGGCGAGATCCGCGACCGGGCAGAGCTCGTGGTGGTGTGGCGGGCGGACCCCGCGGTCACCAACCCGCGCCTGCTGGAGCGCCTGCGGCTCGAGCGTGCGACTCGCGGGCAGCGCGCGCTGGTCGTCGTCGACGCACAGCCCACCGCCACCGCCGAGGAGGCCGACGCGTTCGTCGAGCTCGACACGAGGCACGACGTCGAGGCGCTGTGGTCGCTTCGCGCGCTCGTCACGAGCGGGCCGCTCGATCACGACCGCGCCGGCGCCCTGCCGCTCGACGACCTCGCGGAGCGCCTGCTCGCCGCGCGCCACGTTGCCGTGCTCTACGGCGCGGTCGACGAGGTCAGCGCGCTGGCGTTGTTCTCGCTCGTGCGCGACCTCAGCCGCGACCGCCACGCGGTCACGCTGGGGCTGCGTCGTGACGGAAACGCGCGCGGCGCCGAGGACGTGCTCGCCTGGCAGACCGGCTTCCCCGCGGCGGTGAGCTTCGCCCGTGGCTACCCGCGCTCCAACCCCGGCGAGCTCAGCGCCGCCGCGCTGCTCGAGCACAGCGAAGTCGACGCCGCGCTCGTGGTGGCCTCCGATCCGCTTGACCATCTGCCGGCGGCGGCCGCCGATCGGCTACGCGAGCTGCCCACGGTGGTGGTCGATACGCGAGCCACCGCGACGTCGCAGGCGGCGCGGGTGGCGTTCGCCACCGCGGCCGACGGCATCGAGGTCCCAGGCACCGTCCATCGGATGGATGGCGTCCCTGTGCCGCTGCGCGCGCCGGTGGCCGCGGAGCGCCCGGGTCTCGAGGACGTGCTGACCGCGATCGGGGGGCGCCTCTGACACTCCGGATCGCCGCCGGCCGCGTGTACGACCCCGCCAACGGCATCGCGGGCGAGGTACGCGACGTCTGTGTGCAGGACGGCAAGATCGTCGCCGACGTGCCACGGCACGCCCGCAGCATCGACGCGCGGGGAATGGTCGTGATGCCCGGCGGGGTCGACATCCACGCCCACATCGCCGGGCCGAAGGTCAACGCCGCGCGCAAGCTCGCGCCCGAGGAGCACCGCGCCGACGTCCTCGAGCGCACCGCGATCGCCCGATCCGGATCCGGCGGGACCGTCCCGTCGACGTTCGCCACCGGCTACCGCTACGCGCTGCTGGGCTACACGACCGTCGTCGAGGCCGCCACGCCACCGCTCGCGGCCCGTCACACACTCTCGGAGATCCGCGACACACCGGTCATCGACGCCGCCTTCCTCGTCCTGATGGGCAACAACCTGCCGCTCTTCGAGCTCATCCGCTCCGAGCCGGCCCGCGTGCGCGACGCGATCGCCTGGTGGCTCCAGGCCACAGGCGGCTACGGCGTCAAGCTCGTCAATCCCGGTGGCGTCGAGATGTGGAAGCGCAGCAACGCCAACGTGACGTCGCTCGACGACGAGGGCCCCGGGGTCACGCCGCGGCGGGTCATCGAGACCATCGCCACCGCGGTGCACGAGCTCGGGCTGCCGCACCCGGTGCACGTCCACTGCAACAACCTCGGCGTGCCCGGCAACTGGCGCACGACGCTCGACACGCTGCGCACGCTCGAGGGCCGCCGCGCCCACCTCGCCCACCTGCAGTTCCACGCCTACGGCGGGCGTCCGGGTGGGCGGCCGCGCTCGCGGGCGCCGGAGCTCGCCGAGCACCTCAACGCGCATCCGGAGCTGAGCGCCGACGTCGGGCAGGTGATGTTCGGGCCGGCGATGACGATGACCGCCGACGCGCCGGTCTCCGCGGTCCTGCGCGAGGTCACGCACGGCCGCTGGGTCAACGCCGACACCGAGGCCGAGACCGGCTGCGGGATCGTCCCGTTCACCTACCGCGAGCGCAACTACGTCCATGCGCTGCAGTGGGGGATCGGCCTCGAGCTGTTCCTGCTCAGCCGGGACCCGTGGCGGCTCGTCCTGTCCACCGACCACCCCAACGGCGGCTCGTTCCTCAGCTACCCGCGCCTGATCCGCCTGCTCATGGATCGCGAGTTCCGCAACGCGCAGATCCGGCGGGTGAACAGGAAGGCGATGAAGCGCACCGTCCTGCTCGACGACCTCGATCGCGAGTACACGCTGGAGGAGATCGCGATCATCACGCGCGCCGGGCCGGCGCGCCTGCTCGGGCTGCGCAACAAGGGCCACCTCGGCGTCGGCGCCGACGCCGACATCACGATCTACGATGACCGCGACGACCGCGAGGCGATGTTCGCCGCGCCGCGCCACGTCATCAAGGACGGGCGCCCGGTCGTCGAGGACGGCGAGCTGCGCGAGGCCGGCCCGGGCCGCTTGTTGCGGGTCGGCGCGGACTACGACCCGAGCATCGAACCCACGCTGGAGAAGCTCTTCGAGGACCGCTACAGCGTGCAGTTCGCGAGCTATCCGGTGCGCGAGCCGTGGCTGCTCGAGCCCGCGCACACCGTCGCCACGGAGCCGCGATGAGGCTCCACGGGGCCGAGATCGTCGATACCTTCGCCGAGGCGTTCCCGATGTGGGGCTCGCGCGTGCTGATCACCGCGGCGACGCCGGCGTGGGCGCTCGAGGCGGGGCGCTCGATGACCGGGTTCGCCACGTCGGTGATCGGCTGCAAGTGCGAGGCGAGCATCGAGCGCGAGCTTGCTCCCGACGAAACCCCTGACGGGCGGCCGGGCGTCAGCGCGCTCCTGTTCGCGATGGACCGAGAGGGCGTGGCCAAACGGCTGGTCGAGCGCGTCGGGCAGAGCGTACTGACGTCTCCGACGGCGGCCTGCTTCAACGGCTTGGATGCCGAGGACACGGTCGACGTCGGGGGCCAGCTGCGCTTCTTCGGCGACGGCTATCAGGCCAGCAAGGTGCTCGACGGGCAGCGGTACTGGCGTGTGCCGGTGATGGAGGGCGAGTTCTTGGTGCAGGAGCGCTTCGGCGTTGTCGAGGGGGTGGCCGGCGGCAACATCATCATGCTGGGGCGCGACGCGGCATCGGCGTTGCGAGCGGCGGCGGCCGCGGCGAGCGCGATGCGGGCGGTCGAGGGCGTGATCATGCCGTTTCCCGGCGGGATCGCGCGCAGCGGCAGCAAGGTCGGCTCGCGCTACAGCGCGCTGCCGGCATCGACGAACGACGCGCTGTGCCCTACGTTGCGCGGCCAGGTCGAGCACACGGAGGTCCCGCCCGACGTCGAGGCCGTGTTCGAGATCGTCATCGACGGGCTGGCGTTGGAGCCGGTGCGTGAGGCGATGCGCCGCGGGCTCGTGGCCGCCGCCGAGGCGGGTGCCAGCCACGTGACCGCCGGCAACTACGGCGGCAGCCTCGGCCCGCACCACATCCATCTCCGTGAGCTGGTCCCATGACGCTCACGCTCACGCTGCGCGAGCAACCGGCCGTGCCGCTCGAAGCCGAGGTGCTGTGCCCCGACCATCTCGCCGGCGCAAGCCGCGGGGAGATCGAGGCGCTGCCCGTCTGGCACGGCAACGAGCGCACGCGCGTGGGCGAGTTCTTTGCCGTCACCGGCGCCGGCGACGACGTCCGTTTGGAAGGTGATCTGAGCCGCGTGAAGTTTGTCGGCGCTGGCATGACCGCAGGGCGACTCACGGTCGCCGGCGACGTCGGGATGCACGCGGGGGCCGGCATGCGCGGCGGTGAGCTGCACGTCGAGGGCGACGCCGGCGACTGGGCGGGAGCGGGGATGCGCGGCGGCAGGCTGGTGGTGCGCGGTTCGGCGGGGTGCCAGCTCGGCGGCGTCTATCCCGGCGAGCGGGCGGGTATGCGCGGCGGCGAGATCGTCGTCCACGGCGACGCGGGCGCACAGGCCGGTGCCGGCGTGCGACGTGGGCTGATCGCCGTGGCCGGACGCGTCGGTGATGCGGCCGGTCTGCGCATGCTGGCGGGAACGATCGTCGCGCTAGGCGGGCTCGGGCCGCGGGCGGGGACCGGCATGCGACGCGGCTCGATCGTCACGATGGCGCCGACGACGCCGCTTGCGACTTTCGTGTTCTCGTGCATCTACCGCCCGCCGTTCCTGCGACTGTGTCTGCGCCGCCTGCGCGCCCTCGGGCTGACCGTCTCCCACGATCAGCTCGACGGTCGCTACGCGCGCTGGTGCGGCGACGGCCTCGAGCTGCGGCGCGGCGAGATCCTGATCCTGGAGGAGGCAGGCGATTGACGCTTTCGCTCAACGACCGCGCACGGGAGCTCGCCGACCGGCTGGCCGCCGATGCCGAGGCGGCGGCGGTGGAGGTCGCCACGCTGTCGAACGGCACGCGCGTCATCGACTGCGGCGCCCAGGCCGCAGGAGGCTTCGAGGCGGGGCGTTGCTTCGCCGAGGTCTGCATGGCCGGGCTGGGGAAGGTCGCGTACGCGCCCTTGGTCATCGAAGGCCGCTGGCTTCCCGCGCTCACCGTGACCACCGATCGACCCGCGGTCGCGTGCCTGGCCGCGCAGTACGCCGGCTGGCGGCTCGATCGCGACGGCTACTTCGCCATGGGCAGCGGGCCCGGGCGAGCGCTGATCCGCGCCGAACAGCTCTACGACGACCTCGACTGGGACGAGCACGCGAGCGCCGCCGTCCTGTGCCTGGAGACGCGCGAGCCGCCACCCGTCGCGGTCGCCGACTACGTGGCTGAGCGCGCCGGCGTGCCGCCCCCGGCTCTGACTCTGCTGATCGCGCCGACGGCGAGCGTGGCCGGCAGCGTGCAGATCGCGGCGCGGGTCGTCGAGACGGCACTGCACAAGCTCCATGAGCTCGACTTCGACGTGCGCCGGGTCGTCGCGGGCGTCGGCACCTGCCCGCTGCCGCCGGTGGCGGGCGACGACATGGCGGCGATCGGGCGCACCAACGACGCCATGCTCTACGGGGGCCAGGTCCACCTCACAGTGGACGCCGACGACGACGACGCGCTGCGCGCGCTCGTGGAGCGGCTTCCCGCTTCGGCGTCCTCGGACTACGGCGAGCCGTTCGGCAAGGTCCTGAAGGACGCCGACTTCGATTTCTACGCGATCGACCCGCTGCTCTTCAGTCCGGCGCAGATCAGGGTCACGAGCGTTGGGAGCGGCCGCAGCTTCGAGGCGGGCCGAGTGAACCTCGAGGTGCTGGAGCGCTCGTTCTGGGGCTGAGTGTCGCGATCCTGGGGTCTAGCGGGGGCTGGCACGCTCGGCGGCTGACCGACGCACTGGCGGAGCGGGGCCACGAGCATCGCCTTGTGGCCGTGACACGCATGCTCGGGCGCATCGACGGCGACGTCGCGGTGCGCAGCCGCGAGGTCTGGCTCGATGGCTGCGACGCCGTGATCGTCCGTGGGATCCCGCGCGGCTCGCTCGAGCAGGTCATCTTCCGCGTCGACGCGCTGCACGCGCTGGTCGAGCGCGGCGTGACGTGCGTCAACGGCCCACGGGCGATCGAGCGGACCGTCGACAAGTTCCTCGCCTCGGCGCTGCTCGCCCGGGCCGGGGTGCCCACGCCGCGGACGATCGCCTGCGAGCGCGCCGAGGATGCGCTCGGTGCCTTCGAGGAGCTCGGCGGCGACGTGATCGTCAAGCCGCTGTTCGGCTCGATGGGAGCCGGGATGACGCGCGTGGACGACGCCGACGTGGCCTACCGCGTCTTCCACGCGCTGGCGCTCGAGCGCGCCGTGTACTACCTGCAGGAGGCGCTGCCGCACGGCGGCCGTGACCTGCGTGCGTTCGTCGTCGGCGGGCGGGTGCTCGCGGCGATCGAGCGGATCGGCTCGGGGTGGCGGGCGAACCTCGCGCGCGGCGCCCAAGCGCGGGCGACGGAGTTGAGCGCCGAGCAGGAGCGCCTGTGCCTGGAGGCCGCCGAGGCGTTGGGCGCCGACTACGCGGGCGTTGACCTGCTGCGCGCCGCCGACGGACGCGAGTATGTGCTGGAGCTCAACGGGATCCCCGGCTGGCGTGGGCTGCAGGAGGCGACGGGCGCCGACGTGGCGGCGGCGCTCGTCGGGCACGTGGAGGCGGCCGTCAGCGAAGCTCGGCCAGCTCGCGCGGCCCGATGACGCCGCCGCCCACGCTAGCGGTGGACATCGGCGGGGCGAACACGAAGGCCGCCTGGGTGCGTGGAGCATCGCTACGGACGGTCTCGCGCCCGTTCGAGGTGTGGCGCGACCGCCAGGCGCTCTCCCAGGTGTTGCGCGAGGTCGCCGCCGAGGTCGCCGCCGGTCCGGCGGATGCCGTGGCGATCACGATGACCGCCGAGCTGTCCGACGCGTTCCGGACCAAGCGCGAGGGGGTGGCGTTCGTGCTCGACGCGGCCGAGGAAGCGCTCGGCGACCGGCCGCTGAGCGTGTTGACGACAGCCGGCGAGCTCGTGTCCATGCGGGCGGCGCGCGCGCGGCCATGGGATGTCGCCGCCGCCAACTGGGTCGCGACGGCGCTGGCGGTGGCCGACGCGCACCCCGATGCGCTGCTCATCGATGTCGGCAGCACCACCACCGACGTCGTCCCGATCGCCGCTGGGCGCGTCGCGGCGACCGGGCACAACGACCTCGAGCGACTGCTGGCCGGCGAGCTCGTCTACACCGGCGTGCTGCGCACCAACCTCGCGGCGATCGCACCCTGCGTGCCGGTCCGTGGCGGTTGGTGCCCAGTGTCGTCGGAGTACTTCGCGATCAGCGCCGACGCCCATCTCGTCCTCGGCCATCTCGCGCAGGAGGCGTACGACTGCCCCACCCCCGACGGCCGCCCGGCCACGGTCGCATTCGCGCGCGAGCGCATCGCCCGGCTCGTGTGCGCCGACGTCGAGCAGCTCGACGGGAACGAGGTCGAGGCGATCGCCGCCTTCCTCTACGGCGAGCAGCTGCGCCAGATCAACGACGCGGCGCGCCGGGTGCAGCGTCCGTTGCCGCCCGAGGCACCCGTCGTCGCGGTCGGCTCCGGCGTCTTCCTCGGACGCGAGGTCGCCGCGCGCCTCGGGCGAGCGGTCGCCGATGCCACCGCGCCGTGGGGCGAGACCAGCCGGGAGGCGGCACCCGCCGCGGCGCTTGCCGCGCTGCTGGCGGCACGCCTGCGCGAGCCGTGCTGACCGTCGTCAAGGTCGGCGGCGGTCTCGGCCACAACGCGCTGCGGCCGTTGTGCAACACGCTCGGCGAGCTGGGCGAGCGTCATCGGCTGCTCGTCGTGCCCGGCGGCGCGGGCTTCGCCGACGCCGTGCGTGAAGCCGACCGTCGCTTCGGACTCCGCGCCGCTGCCGCGCACCGAATGGCGATCCTCGGCATGGAGCAGTTCGGCTGGTTGCTCAGCGAACTGATCCCGGCCGCCGAGCGCTGCGCCGATCTTGCGCGCGTCGGTGCCGGACGAACGACCGTGCTCTTGCCCGCCGCGCTGCCCCTCGATTCGCTGCCTGCGTCCTGGGAGGTGACCTCCGACTCGATCGCCGCCTGGGTCGCCGATCGGGCCGGCGCCGGGCGCCTCGTGCTGATGAAGGCGGTAGACGGCCTGTACGCGGACTGGCCGCCGCGCGGCGAGCCGCTCGCGCGCTTGACCGTTGCCGAGCTCGCGGCGCTACGAACCGGGGGCGTCGACGCGCACCTGCCCGCGGTGCTCGAGAGCGCGCACTTCGAGACATGGGTGATCGGCGGCCGTGACCCTGAGCGCGTGGTGGAGCTGCTCGAACGCGGCACGACGGTGGGCACGCGGATCGGCCCTGCGCGCTTGCTACCGTGGCGCCATGGCTGACCACCAGCTCTGGGAGCGCGTGGTGGGCGGGCACTTCGTGCTCAAGAAGCGCAGCTTCTGGCCCAACTTCTTCTCCCGGATCGTGGCCCGCCTGCAGTGGAATCCGGCGGCCATCGACCTCACCCGGGACGCCCGCGCGTGGCCAGAGCTCCCGGCCGAGCGTCGCCGCCCCCTCATGACCCTTCTCGCCGGCTTCTGCGTCGCCGAGGACGCGGTCGCCCAGCAGCTCACGCCGTTCGCCGATGCAGCCAGGGAGACGACGCTGGCCTCCCAAGAGAGCCTGATGGCCTGGGTGTTCTTCCTCCAGCGCCGCGACGAGCAGCGCCACGCGCAGCTCTTCGACCGCATCGCCGCCGAGGTCCTGGGGCTGCCCGGAGCCACCGCGGCCGAGCGGCGCGTCGCCGCCCGGGCCCACGTCCCGGCCGCCTTCCTCGAGCTCTTCGAGGAGCGGCTGCCGGCGATGGCCGCGGAGCTTGCCGCGCGGCGCACCGGGCTGAGCGAGGGGGTCAGCCTCTACCACATGCTGCTCGAGGGGGTCGTCTTCGATGCCGGACAGCACGCGCTGCTCGACGATCTGGCCGACGGCGCCCTGCCCGGAGTGCGCGAGGGCGTGGAGCGCGTCGAGCGCGACGAGCGCTGGCACATCGGGTTCGGTCTGCGCTGCCTGATCGAGAGCCAGCCCTCCGCGGACGTCCTCGACGACCTCCTGGAGCGGGCCAAGGACGCCGCCGAGGCCTGGGGCGACGCCGTCCCCGCCGCCATGCGCGAGAAGAGCGCGCGCAAGGTTGCCCACCGGCTCCACGTCGCCAGGCTCATCGAGACGCGCGCAGCGGCGTAGCGGTGCACGCCACGAGCAGGGCGCGCACGCGCACGGCGTCGAGGGGTGCCGAGCGTCTGCCGTCGGCGCAGGCGGCCGAGCGGACTCCGGCGATGTCGGCCGCGGTGTCACGCACCACCGGCAGGTCCTGCGCGCGCAGCGCGCCGGCGACCGCTACCTGCAGGCCTGCGGCATGAGCCTCGGCCACCAGCGACGCGAGCGCGTCGGGCGAGAGCCACTCCAGCAGTCCGCGACCGTCCTTGACCGCCGTGTCGAGCAGGCAAACCCCGACGCCGCCCGCACGCGCCACGCGCGGCAGCAGCTCCGGCGCGAGCGGCGCCTGCGCCACGCGCCGCGCGTCCGCATAGGCCGCAGCCACCACCACCGTGCCCGGCACGTCCGCGACGGCGTCGCGGACCGCACGGAGCAGAGCGACCGCGTCGTCCTCGGTCGAGACGCCCCACAAACCGACCTTCACGAACGTCGCGCCGCTGCGCGCCGCGCCCAGGGCGGCGAGCGCCGCCGTGCCGGGTAGATTGGGCATGTCGCCGATCGCGGCGCTGACCGGCAGCTCGGCGGGGACGGCCGCGCGCACTCCCGCGATCACCGCCGGCGACGGCGCGCCCAGCGAGCCCTCGGCAGGGTTCTTGACATCCACGATGTCGGCGCCCGCCGCGGCGGCTGCGCGCGCCTCGCCGACGTCCACGACGCTCACGAGCAGTTTCATGACCGCTCGACGCGGGCGCCGCGGTTGTCGAACGCGACGAGCTCCACGCTCCCCTCGCCGGCGATCGCATCCTCCATGCGGCGGGCGAGCTTGCGTCCGGCCGCCTCGCTGCCGACGACCCCGTAGGCCGCCGGTCCCCACGAGCTCTGGCCGGCGCCCGCTGCCCCGCCGCGCAGCAGCGCGTCGACGAGCGCGCCCGCTCGCGGATGAAAGCGACCACCCTGCACCGGCGCGAACGCGTCGCCCACGAGCTGCTGGACGCGCGTCAGCGCGCCGCCGAACTCCCCGAGATCGCGCTCGACGAGCGCCGGCAGCAGCGACGTGAGCACGAGCTGCGCGACTGCCGCCGATCGCTCAGCCGACGGCACGAGCCGCCCGAACGCCTGAGCCTCGGCGACCCCCGAAAGCCCCGGCTCAGCGTTCGGCACGACGAGGACGATCCGCCACTCGTCCGGAACCGCGTGACGCATGAGCAGCGGCGCGGGGCGCTCCGCGCCTCGTCGCACGCCGCCCTCGACCACGAGGCCGCCGAGGGCGAACGTCCACATCCCGACCGCGGAGCGCGCCGCGCGCCCGGCGGCCTGTGCGAGCGCGGGCGCATCGACGGTGCGTCCATGGACGGCGGCCAGTGCCTGTGCCACCGCGAGCGCCAGCTTCGTACCCGATCCGAGCCCGACGTGTGGCGGGATCGCCTCCACCACACGGAGACGCGCGCCGGCCGGAAGCGCCAGCGCGTCGCAGCAGCGCCGTGCGAACGTGAGTGCGCGCTCCGCCTCGGCGCCCTCGACGGACAGCTCGTCGGCCGGCCGCGCCTCGAGTACCACGGCCGGGCGGCTGACCGACACCCCGAGCCCGCCGAACCGGCGCGCGTCGTCGCCGGCGACCGCGAGCATGCCCAGATGCAAGCGCGCGGGAGCCTCGACCCGGACGGTCAACGTCACCTCCGCGGGGCATCCGGCCCCGCGTCCTGAGACCGACGAGCGGCGTCCGGCCGCTCGAGATCGTCTCCGAGCACCGCGCGCACGTGACGCGTCACGTAGGTCATCGCCTCGCGCTCACGCGGACCCGCCGTCTTGTCCACGAGCACCTGCAGCCGCCCGAGCTCGGCCCGGATGTCGCCCGCCTCGAGCCAGCGCGCGCGTGAAGCAAGGATGGACGCCTCGAGGACTGCGTGGCACGCGCGATTGAGCCCGAGGAACTCGCGCCCCACGCTACCGCCGACCACCACGGTGCTGACCCGAGCGCGCGGTTCGCGCTCGTCGATCGCCTCCACGCGCACCTCACGCCAGGAGCAGGCGTCGTTCAGTATCGCGCCCTCGACGCCGGCCGCCGGACGCATCGGCGGATGCGGATCGCCGAGCGCCGCCTGGCTGAACAACAGGATGTCGTCGGTCAAATTGACGACTGCGGCGTCGGTGGCGCGCATGTTTCGGAGCGTCCGTGTCCCGCGGTAGGGCTTGATGACGATCCGCTGCTCGCCCCACTCGACGCCCATGGCGGCGCAGTTGACGCTGCCATCGGGGTTGATCGTCGTGACCACGGTCTCCAGGATCGGCGCGGCGCGCGCGACGCCGTCCACCTACAGGGCCTCCAGATATCGGGAAGTCTCCCAGTCCGTGACTGCTACGGCCTGCCCGGCGAGCTCGGCTCGCCGCATGGCCACGTAGTGCTCGACGACGTCGTCCCCCAGCCAGTCGCGGGCGAGCGCGCTGCGCTCGAGCATGGCGGTGGCCTCGCCGAGGGTTGCGGGAAGCGGCCGGACCGCTCCGTCCACCAACGCGTACACGTCGCCATCGATGGGCGGGGCCGGCTCGCACCCTCGCTGCAGGCCGTCCAGCCCGGCCGCGAGGGCCGCCGACACCGCGAGGTACGGGTTGGCGTCCGCGCCGGACTGGCGGTGCTCCACCCGAGTCGCGCCGTCGCCCCGACAGATCGCGCGCAGACCGGCGGAGCGGTTGTCGACGCCCCAGGTCGCTGTCGTGCCCGCCCACGAATGCGGAACGAAGCGCCGGTAGGAGTTCGGCGTGGGCGCAAACAGCGCGCTGAGCTCTGCCATGCCCGCCAGCAGCCCACCGATGAACTGACGCATGGTCGACGACATGCCGTCCTCATCACCCAAGCTGAGGTGCAGGTGGCACGAGCTGCCCGGCCAGTCCGAGCGCGGCTTGGCCATGAACGTCGCGAGCAGCCCCTGGCGCGCCGCGATCTCCTTGACAGCGTTCTTGAGCAGGAACGCCTCGTCAGCCGCATGCAGCGCGGGCGCCGCCCGCAGGTTGATCTCGAACTGCCCGGGCCCGGCCTCTGGATTGCACGCCTCGACGGGCAGTCCGTAGCGCAGCAGCGTTTCGCGCACCGTGCCGGCGAACGGCTCCTGACGCGAGGCCGCGACGACGCCGTACACACTCGGACGCGCCTCCACCGCCTCGAGCTGCGACGGCCGCTTGGCCTGCACCGACTGCGGCGTCTCGCGTAGGACGTAGAACTCGAGCTCGACGCCGACGATCGGCTCGAAGCCCATGGACCGGGCGCGTTCGACGACCGAGCGAAGGACGGCGCGCGGCGCCAACGGGATGGCGCTGCCGTCGCGGGAGACGAAGTCGCACAGCAAGAGCGCCGTGTGGTCGTGCCACGGGACGACCCGGGCCGTCTCGAGATCGGGAACCGCGATCATGTCGGGGTACCCGGCACGCGGAAAGTAGCCGGCATGTCCCGGAGGCGGCTGGACGGGCTCGACCTCATCGACCGGCAGCGCCCAAACGACGTCGCAGAGCGCGATGCCGCGCTGCGCCGCGCGATCGAGTTCGGCGATCGGAAGGCGCTTGCCGCGCATGATCCCGTGCGTGTCGGCGCCCGCCAGGATCACCGTCTCGATGCCGCGGCGGCGCAACGAACCGAGGTACTCGTGTGCCAACGTGGGCAGAGTGTAGGTGCGGCCATGCGGACGCTCCTGATCGACAACTACGACTCGTTCACCTTCAACCTCTTCCACCTGGTGGGCGAGGTCAACGGCGACGAGCCGATCGTCGTGCGCAACGACGAGCTGACGTGGGAGGAGCTCGCTGCCCTGCCCGTCGACAACATCGTGATCTCGCCCGGTCCCGGGCGCCCCGAGCGGGATCGCGACGTCGGCGTCTCGCTGGACGTGCTCCAGAGCGCCGCGGTGCCGGTGCTCGGCGTCTGCCTCGGGCACCAGGCGCTCGCCTACATCACGGGCGGCGCGGTCGATCATGCGCCCGAGGTGATGCACGGCCGGCTGAGCCCGATCCACCATGACGGGCGCGGTCTGTTCGAGGGCGTCCCGCAGGGCTTCGCGGCTGTGCGCTACCACTCGCTGGTCGTCGGCGCGGTGCCCTCGGCGTTGCGCGTGACGGCGTGGACGCCCGAGAAGGTCGTCATGGGGCTCGAGCATCGCACGCGGCCCTTGTGGGGCGTGCAGTTTCACCCCGAGTCGATCTCCACCGAGCACGGACGCACGCTGGTGCGCAACTTCCGCGACCTGACGCGGGCGCTGCGACGTCCCTCGGCGGGTGCGCCGCGACACCCCCGCGAGCCGGCCCCCGGCCTCCGCGTCCGCCACCGCGCGCTCGGCACGTGGTGCGACCCCGAGTCCGCGTTCGTCGCGCTCTTCGGCGACCGCGAGCACGCCGTGTGGCTCGACAGCTCGCGCGCGGAGCCCGGCCTCGCGCGCTTCTCGTTCATGGGCGCTCCGGACGGCCCGCTCGGCCAGCTCGTGCGCTACGACGTCGCCACGCGCGCGCTCACGATCGAGCGGGCGGACGGGCGGGAGGAGCTGGAGGAAAGCGTCCTCGACTACTGCGAGCACGAGCTCGCGCGCCTGCGTGCCGATGCCCCGGAGCTGCCGTTCGACTTCACCTGCGGCTTCGCCGGCTACCTCGGCTACGAGCTCAAGGCCGAGTGCGGCGGCGAGCTCGTGCACCGCTCGCCGCTGCCCGACGCCGTGCTCGTGTTCTGCGACCGGCTGATCGCGTTCGACCACGATCAGCGACGTGTCCACCTGCTCACGCTCGCCGACGCGGCGGGCGCTGCCGCCGCCGAGGCCTGGCTGGCGGCGGCCGAACGCGAGCTCGAGGCGCTCGCACCCCCGGCGCCCCTCACGCCGCCGGCGCCCGCCGCGCTGTCGTTCGCCGCCCGCGAGGGTCGCGCGGCCTACCTGGCAAGCATCGCCGAGTGCAAGCACGAGATCTTCCAGGGCGAGACATACGAGGTGTGCCTGACCACCGAGCTGCGCAGCGATGGCGCGATCGATCCGCTCGCCGCCTATCGCGCGCTGCGCGCGCGCAATCCCGCGCCACACGCGGCGCTGCTGCGCCTGGGCGACATGTCGGTGCTCAGCTCCTCGCCGGAACGCTTCCTGCGCGTCGATCGCGGGCGGATCGTCGAGTCGAAGCCGATCAAGGGCACCGCCACGCGCGCCGCCCACCCCGCCGAAGACGCGTACCGCGCCGCCGCGCTGCGCGCCGACGACAAGTCTCGCGCCGAGAACCTCATGATCGTGGACCTCGTCCGCAACGACCTCGGCCGCGTCTGCGCGCTGGGCAGCGTCGAGGTGCCGGCGCTCATGGCCGTCGAGACCTACGCCACCGTCCACCAGCTCGTCACGACGGTCCGAGGCCGCCTACGCGACGACGCGTCCGCGATCGACTGCATCCGCGCGGCGTTTCCCGGCGGCTCGATGACCGGCGCGCCGAAGCTGCGCACGATGGAGATCATCGACCGGCTCGAGGCCGGCCCGCGCGGCGTTTACTCGGGCGCGTTGGGGTTCCTGTCGGTCAACGGCACCGCCGACCTCAGCATCGTCATCCGCACGCTCGTGGCGTCGCGACATGGCCTGCAGATCGGGTCGGGCGGGGCGATCGTCGCCGCGTCGGACCCGGCCGCCGAGCACGACGAGATGCTGCTGAAGGCGCGCGCGCTGCTCGAAGCGGTCGGGGGCACGCTCGCGGCTGAGCGCAAGCTCGCGGCCGCGCGCAGGTGACGGCGCTGCTGGCGGCCGATTCCTGGCTCGTCGTCGACGGCCGCGTGCGCGCCGTCGAGGCGTCACACGCGGGTTGATCATCGAACTCGCATCCAAGCGCGTCACGCCCGTCGCGCAGCGCCGCCCTGCGCCGCAGGAGCTGGCGGCCGCAAAACCTGCTCGTCAGCGCCCTGCACTGCATCCGGGCCGTGACACGCTGGGCGAACGGCGGTCCGCCGGCCGGCGACGCGCGGCGCGCGGCCACCTGGCAGCGTCTGGTCGACGACTTGCGGCCGGTCAGACTGTCTGAACGAACGCGACGAGCGGCGTTTGATCGCGAACGAGCGGTGCCGCTCTCCCACCGAACGGATGCTCCGCGTGGATTGGCTGCGGACTCCCATGTACGGGACTACGATCACGTCGGGTCGGAAGGAGGAGGAGCCTTCCGAATATCCCTGTGAGAAGAGCTGTCGGGATGCGCGATGGGCGTCCCGACATCGGACAGAGGGAGCGCTGTGAGCGAGATGCCAGCCCCACCCGCACCAGCACGAGGACCGGCCGCCGATGTACCGGGTCTAGACAAGCAGAACGGGGTGACGCTGGGTCGAATCCTCGGGCGAGGCACCGTCGGACAGGCCGAGGAGGGACCCGACGGCACGATGCGCGCCACCATCCGCATCCCGGAGGACGAGCTGGTGTATGAGCCGGGGGTCCTCATCCTGCCCCACGGGGGCACGCTCGAGCTCGAGCTCATCAACGACGACAAGAACACCCACTGCGCGGTCCTGCCGTGCAACGGCGACTACAAGTTCATCTGGCTGGTCAACCACTCCAAGGGATCGGCCACTCTCGAGCTCGACGGCCCGGGCTACTACTGGTACGGCTCCCGTTCAGGCAACGACGAAGGGCGGGGCCTGACCGCCGCGATCGTCGTCGACGGCGACACGCCACCAGAGGCTCGCCTCGATCGCCCGCCACAGCCGCGCCCGTAGGTCGACCCAATTACACCGTAAAAAGGAGTACTTGATGGCAACCGAGTACGTAGACGCAGGACAGGCCATCGATAACTCAACGCTGAGCGGCATCGTCGGCAGCGCGCCGCCGGTGGCCGAGGGCGTCACCTACGAGCGCATTCTCGACGCCCGCTCGGAGCCGCAGAACTGGCTGACCTACTACGGTGCCTACGACGGGCAACGCTACAGCCCGCTGGACCAGATCAATACGGACAACGTCAAGCAACTCACTCCGGCGTGGGTCTTCCAGTGCGGCTCGGTGGGCCTGCACTCGGGCGCATCGACGTACTCGTTCGAGGCCTCCCCGATCGTCGTGGACGGCATCATGTTCGTCTCGGGCTGGGACGGGTGGGTCTGGGCCATCGACGCCCGGACCGGAGCGCTGCTGTGGCAGTACAGGCATGCGTCGCCGTTCGACGTGTCGCTGTGCTGCGGCAACGTGAACCGCGGCGTCGCGGTGGCCGAGGGGAAGGTCTTCGTCGTCACCCTCAACGCCCACATCATCGCGCTCGACGCCACGACCGGCAAGAAGGTCTGGGACCAGACCTACGGCGATGTGCGCGCCGGCGAGAGCGCCACGGTCGCGCCCCTGGTCGTGAAGGACATGGTCATCGTCGGGAGCTCCGGCGGCGAGTTCGGTGTGCGCGGCCACGTCGACGCGTTCAAGCGCGAAACCGGCGAGCGCGTGTGGCGCACCTACATGGTCCCGAAGCCCGGGGAGCCCGGCTCCGAGACCTGGCCCGCGGACGGCGAGGCCTGGGCGCGAGGTGGGGCGAACTGCTGGGTCACGAGCACCTTCGACCCGGAGCTGAACCTCCTGTACTTCGGGACCGGCAACCCGTGTCCCGACTTCGACGGAGGCGTCCGCGAGGGCGACAACCTGTTCACCGACTCCGGCGTCGCCGTGGACCCTGACACCGGGGAGATCCGCGCGCACTTCCAGTACACCCCGCACGACCTGTGGGACTACGACTCCACGATGGAGCACATCCTGTTCGACCTCGACGGGCAGAAGCTGGCGGCGCACTTCGACAAGAACGGGTTCTTGTACATCCTCGATCGCACGAACATGGAGCCGGTTCGCGTGGCGCCGTTCGTCGACCGCATCGACTGGGGCGAGGTGGACGAGAAGGGCAACGTGACGCCCAAGATCTACCCCGACAAGGAGGGCGAGCCGGTGCACTTCTGGCCGGGGCCGGCCGGCGCCAAGGAATGGACGCACGCGTGCTACAACCCGAACACGGAGCTCCTCTACGCCCCGGTGCAGGACGTCGGGGCGACGGCCACGCGGCGGCGCAGGGAGTTCAAGGAGAGCATTCCGTACTGGGGAGCGGGCGTCGCCGTGGACCTCGAGGACATGGCCGGGTCGATCAGCGCCTTCGATCCGCGCACCGGCGAGGAGAGGTGGCGCTGGGCCAACGACATCCCGATGTGCTCGTCGGTTCTGACCACGGGCGGCGGCCTCGTTTTCGCCGGCGAGCCGACCGGAGAGTTCAACGCGCTCGACGCCAGTAGCGGGCAGCTCCTGTGGCAGTTCCAATGTGGCAGCGGCCACCACAGCAGCCCATCGACTTACAGCGTCGACGGACGGCAGTACATCGCCGTGCCGACCGGATGGGGCGCTTGGACCGAAGGGTTCCTGCCCGGGATGCTCGGAGCCGGCCAGGGAAGCTCGCTGTTCGTCTTCGCGCTGCCGGAGTGACGCTCAGCAAGTGACACGCCTACCACTCACAGTCTGAGGTTAACCATGGGATTGCTACTTCTCGGTCTCGACAGCTTGATCGTGTGCCTGGCCATCGGTCTCATTGTCGACGGACGGTCGCGGCTCAAGCTCGCCGCGCTCTTCGGCGCCGCCGACGGGCTCGCGTTCGTGGTCGGGGCGGGCCTCGGTTGGCAGCTCTTCTCCGATGGTGCGTCCGCGGTCTTGGCGTCCGGGATGTTGGTTGCCTTGGCGCTCTATCTGCTCGTCGTCACCGCTGGGACGCAGCGGGTCGCGGCGCGCTGGCCGGTGTGGGTGTTGCCGGTGATCCTCGTCTTCGACAACCTCACCTATGGCCTGTTCGGTGACCACGCGGCCGGTTCGCTCCTGCAACAGGCCGGAGCCCAGGCGCTGTCGAGCGCGCTGCTCGCCCTCGTCGGGCTCCTGGCGGCGGCCGCCATGCGCCCGGTGATCGAGCATCGCGTTGCCCTCGATCGGGTCGCCGGAGGCGCTCTGCTCCTCGCGGCCGGCGGACTTGTCCTGGTGGGTTGATCGAGGCTCAGGCCGTCGAGCTCGCCGCGGCGCTCAGGCGCGCGGCGAGCTCGACGAGCATGCGGACGCCGTAGCCGGTCGCGCCGCGGCCGAAGGCGTCGCCGCGGTCCTCGTCGAGCAGCGCCGTGCCGAGCATGTCGACATGCGCCCAGGGGCCCTTGCCCGCGAACTGCTGCAGAAACGTCGCAGCCACGATCGGGAAGCCGAAGCTCTTGCCCGCGGTGTTGCGCAGGTCGGCCACGGTCGAGTCGATCAGGGGTCGGTAGCGCGGATGAAGCGGCCAGGGCCAGGCAAGATCGCCGCTTGCGTTCCCCGCGTCGACGACGGCGTCACGCCACGAGTCGTCGTTCGCGAAGACGCCGCCGTACATGTCGCCCATGCCCGCGCGCATGGCGCCGGTCAGGGTCGCCAGGTCGACGAGGTGCGTCGCGCCGTCGCGGCGCGCCCACCACAGGGCGTCCGCAAGGATCAGGCGCCCCTCGGCATCGGGATTCGTCACCTCGACGGTGAGGCCGGCGGCGGTCGTGATGACGTCCGTCGGCCGGATCGCGCTGCCGCTCAGCATGTTCTCGCAGGCGGGGAGAACGCCCGTGACCGACAACGGCAGCCCGAGCTCCGCGATGGCGCCCAGCGCCGCCACGACCGCCGCGCCGCCGGCCATGTCGGCCTTCTGTCGGACGATGTCCGTCTGCGACTTCAGGAAGTAGCCGCCCGTATCGAACGTGACGGCCTTCCCGACCAGCGTGAGCCGGGGCGCGTCCGGCGCTCCGTGCGGCTCGTGCCGGAGCACGAGGAGCAACGGCTCGGCCGGGCTGCTCGCACCAACCGCGGCCAGCGCACCAAGCCCGGTATCGGTGGGATCGATCGTCTCGGTGCGGAGCCGCGGAAGCGCTGCTGCGCGCTCCGCGAGGCCGGCCGGCGAGAGCACGTTCGGAGGCGCGTCGACGAGCTCGCGGGCGGCGTTCGTCCAGCGGCCGATGAGCGCTGCGCGGTCGGCCACGGGCCCGAGGTCGTTCTTGCAGCCGCAGATCACGAAGCGCTCGACGCCGCGCGGCTGCTGGCCGCTTCGAAAGCGGCGAGCGTCGTAGCTGCCGATAACGGCGCCTTCGGCAAGCGCGCGGACGTGCTCGTCGAGGGTGATGGGCAGCGACGCATCGAGCGCCCACGCCACCGTCCCCCCGTTGCGGCACGCGCGCACTGCCCGCGCGGCCCCGGTTCGCAGCCCGTCGACGTCGGGCTCGTGCGCCACGGCGGCCAGCGGGACGGCGGCCGCGTACACCATCGCGACCGGATCGGCCTCTGCGACCGCACCGTCCGGGGCACCGAGCTGCGACGCCCGTGGCCCCGCGCCGGCGGCGACCAAATCGGGCCCGATCGCGTACGGGTCGCCTGCGGTGACCTCGACGTTCATCGTAATACTCACACCCTAATAGGAGGCACAATGACGTGGGTCAAACCGAAGTTTGAGATCGTCGAGTTGTGTTCCGAGGTCACTTCCTACCTGTACCGCCGCTAGGCGTCTGAAGGCCGGGCCCGTGCGCGTCCGCGTTCTGGGCTCGGCCGCCGGAGGAGGTTTTCCGCAATGGAACTGCCATTGCGGCGTCTGCGAGGCCGCGCGCGCGGGTGTACGCGGCCGACCGCGCACCCAGTCGTCCCTCGCGATCCGCGGGGTCGACGGGCCGTGGTTCCTCGTCAACGCCTCGCCGGACCTGCGTCAGCAGCTCGAGACACTCGGCCCGGGGCGCGTCGACGGAGTCCGCACAGCGCCGATCGCGGGCGTCCTGCTGACGGATGCGGAGATCGACCACACGGCCGGCCTTCTCCTGCTGCGCGAGTCCGCGACGCCGGTGCGCGTCTTCGGCGCTGCAGGCGTCGAGCGGGCGCTGAGGGACGGGTATCCCGTGCTGCCGATGCTGGAGCGATATTGCGGCGCCGAATGGCAGACGCTGGAACCGGGGCGGACGCAACCGCTGGACGGCTCGAGCCTTGCCGTCGAGCCGTTTGCGGCGGGCGGCGATGCGCCGCGCTATCTCGACGCGTCGGACGGGGAGCTCGAGGCGAGCGGGTTCGTGTTCCGCGACCGTGGGACCGGCGGCGTCGTGACCTACGTACCCGGGCTCGCCAGATTGGACGAGGGCGTGGTCAACCGATTCGCCGCGAGCGATCTCGTGCTCATCGACGGAACGTTCTGGAGCGACGACGAGCTGGCACGACTCGGCATCTCGGACCGCAGCGCGCGCGACATGGGACACGTGCCGCTCTCGGGCCGGGGCGGGACCCTCGAGGCGCTCGCCGGGCTGAAGCGACCGCGCAAGGCGCTCGTCCACATCAACAACACGAACCCGATCCTGCTCGAGGACTCTCCTGAACGACAGGAGGTCGTCGGGGCGGGCGTCGAAGTCGCCTACGATGGCCTCGAGGTCGAGCTGTGAGGGTTCACGCCACGAGAGCGGCCGTCGACCGCGACGGGTCACCGGGCGAGGAGTTCGTCGCCCGCCTGCGCGCGCACGGCGCCCGCTACCACAACCTGCACCCGTTCCACAGGCGCATGGACGCGGGAGAGCTCACGCGCGAGGAGCTGCAGCGCTGGGTCGCGAACCGGTTCTATTACCAGAAGTGCATCCCGCTGAAGGATGCGGCGATCCTGGCGAACTGCCCCGAGGTGGACGTCCGGCGCGAGTGGGTCCAGCGCATCATCGACCACGACGGCACACGCGAAGGAACAGGGGGCACCGAGTCGTGGCTGCGGCTCGGCGAGGCGCTCGGCGTCGCGCGAGACGAGGTCGCGTCGGAGCGGCGGGTTCTGCCCGGGGTGCGCTACGCGGTCGACGCCTACGTGAACTTCGCGCGCCAGAAGCCCTGGATCGAGGCGGTCGCGTCATCGCTCACCGAGCTCTTCGGGCCGGCCGCGATGCGGGTGCGGCTCGAGGCGCTCGAGCGTCACTACCCCTGGATCGACCCCGCAGGACTCGAGTACTTCCGCGCACGGCTCGTGAAGGCGCCGCGTGACGCGCAGTACGCGCTCGACCTCACCATCGAGCGCTGCCGAACGAGCGAGCAGCAGGACGCGGCCGTCGCGGCGCTGCGCTTCAAGACCGAGATGCTGTGGGCGCAGCTCGACGCCATCGAGCGCGGCGACACGCAGCCGCCCGGGCCGGTCGGATGACGCGTCCCCGCCTGGTCACCGGCGCGCGACTGCGGTACGACGAGGTGCGCGAGGAGCACGTGCTGCTGATCCCCGAGGGCGTCGTGCGGCTCAACCCCACCGCCGCGGAGGTTCTCGAGCTGTGCGACGGGGAGCGCTCGCTCGACGACATCGTCGGCGCGGTCTCCGCGCGCTACGAGGGAGCCGAGGTCCGGGAGGACGTTCTCGAACTGGTCGACGCCATGGCCCAGAAGGGACTCGTGGTCGATGCTGCTTAGGCCGTCCACGCTGATCGCCGAGCTCTCCTACCAGTGCCCGCTGCACTGCCCGTACTGCTCGAACCCGCTCGAGATCGGTGGTGAGCAGTACCGCCGGGAACTCGAGACCGAGCAGTGGGTCCGCACCTTCGGCGAGGCGCGCCGGCTCGGCGTCCTTCAGCTCGCCCTCACGGGCGGCGAGCCGATGCTTCGCCGCGATCTCGTCGAGCTCTGCGCCGGCGCGCGCGACGCCGGCCTGTACTCGTCGCTCATCACGGCCGGGACCCTGTTCACGCTCGAGCGGGCACGGGCGCTCAAGTCAGCCGGGCTCGACCACGTGCAGATCTCGATCCAGAGCCCGGACGCCGAGGACAACGACCGCATCGCGGGCAACAGGTCGTTCGAGAAGAAGATCGCGGCCGCGCGCCACGCGAAGGAGCTCGACTTCCCGCTGACGATCAACTGCGTCCTCCACCG
>DATAFH010000159.1:0-4593 GCA_036257565.1 Solirubrobacteraceae bacterium
GAGCCCGCCGGCGGCGACGAGCGAGGCGAGCGCCAGCGTTCCCCAGAACACCCGGTTGTCGTTGATGTTCCCCGAGACCTGCACGGCCAGCAGGTTGAAGACGAACACCGCGAGCAGGGCATAGGCCAGCTCGTGCTCGGGTGTGCCCGGTCATCGCCGACGGTCGAGAAGGATCTCGGCGAGCTCGTCGGCTAACCGCCCGTACGAATGGTGGCGTTCGACGTAGGCCCGGGCGTTGGCGCCGAGCTGCGCGCGTGCGGCCGGCGAGCCGTGCGGCCACGCGGATCGGGAACGGTGAGGGCGACGACCCGAGGATGGCGTCCGGACGCGGCAGGCGCCGCGTCGGCAGGCCCTCGAGCGCCAGCGCGAACGCGCCCATGTTGACGACCCGCCCGACGCTGACAGCGCGCCTGTAGCGCGTGCCCGCCACCCAGCAGCACGTGATGCCGTCGATGTCCTCGAGCGTGAAAGGCCGCGACACCGCCGGCGGGTGGGCGTAGAGATGCGATCGGCTGCCGGAGATCACCACCGGCCGATGGTCGCGCTCCAGCAGGCCGCGGGCGAGGTAGTAGTGGCGGTACTCCATCCCGTGCCGCGGGGACCCTGCATATTGGTTGACCATCCACACCACTCCGGCATCATTCTCACTACGCATGGTGGCGGCGTATCAGGAGCGGTTCCTGGAGCTCTTCCGGCGGCGCGGAGAAGCCGCGACCGTGGTCGGCGGGGCGATCTTCAAGCGCTACTCGGGCATGGTGGTCCCCTTCGGCCCGGTGGACGCCGACTACTCGCTGACTCCCGACGAGGCGTCGCGTGCGCTCAGGTCGCTCGGCGGCGGGCTGGTCCGCACGACGACCGGGCTCGGCCGCCCACGCGCGGCGTCGGAGTGGTATGCGGTCATCTGTCGCGAGTTCACGCCGATCGAGCGCGTGCCCTCGGCCAACCGCCGGAGTAAGCTGCGGCGCGCGCTACACAACTGCGAGGTTCGCAGGATGTCGGCGGAGGAGCTCGCAAGCTCCGGCTACGACGTCTATCGCGCCGCCCACGCGCGCTACCACGCCGCGGGCGCGCCCGCGTCGCCGGCGGCGTTCGCGGCGCATGCGCTGGCGAGCTCCGGCTTCGAGGACATCGTCCAACACTGGGCGGTGCTGTGCGACGGGCGGCTCGCCGGATTCAGCTCCAACTACGTGTTCGGCGAGACGGAGGCCATGTACTCGACGTTGAAGTTCGACCCGGACCACCTCAGGAAGTACGTCTCGTACGCGCTGCTGCACGCGATGAACGAGTTCTACCTGGCTGAGCGTCGCGTTTCCTACGTCAACGACGGCTTTCGGACCATCCGCCACGGCACCGAGCTGCAGCAGTTCCTCGAACACAACTTCGCCTTTGAGAAGGCGTACACGGGGCTCGACGTCTTCTACCGGCGTCCGGTCCGCATCGCCGTGCGGACGACCTTCCCGCTGCGACGCGTGATCGCCCGGTTCGATATCCGCGCGCGTGCGCTGTACGAGCTGGAGAGCATGGTCCGGGCCGGCCGCGCGCGGGCATAGCCCCGCTCCCGGTGTACTAGACGCGGACGCTGACGCCGTACCAGAACACCTTGCGGTTCCCGCGGCGGTCCGCCACCCTGATCCTGAGCTTCATCAGCACACGCTTGTGCCCATGGTCGCGGAACCAGCGCCGCGTGTCGTGCCGCAGCCGGACCCGTATCACACGGACGCCGGCGCGGCGGGAGATCCGTTTGCGCGCCAGCACGCGAGTGCCGCGACGGAGCCGGAGGCTGATCGTCGAGCGCCGGATGAGTCGCAACCGCGCCTCGACGAACCCCCGTCCCGTCCGGACGCCGAGCAGGGCGACCTCACGCGGAATGCGGACCTCCGCGAGCTCGTCCTCGGGCGGCGACGGTGCGACGCCCGAGGACGGCGGGCCGGACGCGTCGACCTTGCCGTTCGTGAACGCACAGGTCTGTTCGTAGCCGGCGCCGTGCGCGATCGTGACGAGGCCGCCCGGCACGTCGATCACGAACTCGCCGGGGCCTCCATGACCGACGCACTGGATGTCGATCACCCCCCAGCCGGCCGGCGGCGCCGCCTGCACGGTGTACGTGCCTTCCTTCGGCCCAAACGACCTGTCGTCGCCGTCGCCGAGCGAGAACTGGATCGGCTCCCTGGTCCAGGCCGGACTGTCGAGGACGTACGTGACAGCGGTCGGGTCGCCCGCCGGGTCGTTGTGGCTCTCGACGCGGAGCGTGGCGCCCGCCTCCGCCGTAAGAGCGAGCAGCACCATCAAGACCAGGCCGCTGCCACGCCATATCCTGCGAGCCCTCGCCGACGTCATCCTCACGGCTCTCCTCCTTGCGCTGGTCACACTCCGCTCGCGGGCGACTCTAACCGCAATCCGGTGTGGCCGTCCAGCGTGAACTTCGATCTGACAACTTCGCCGCTCGCCCTCGGCCTGAGCGGTGTGCGAGCGGACGCACCACGCGGACGCGATCGCTTGCGCGGAGTACCGTTGGCGGCATGAGCACCGGACCGCCGTCGGACGGTGCGGCGGCGGCGTCGACTCGTCGGTCGCCACCGAAGGGTGACGATGACGCGCACCTGGCCAGGGGTCGATCGCGGTCGATCGCGCACAGCGGCGTCGAGGCCGCGCTCTCGCGCGTGGTCGTGCTGGTCTGCCTCGTGGCGCTCGTGATCGTCACCGGCCGCCTCATGGAGCCGGCCGGACGCGGTCTGTACGCCCTCGCGACGGTCGCAGCGATGCTCTGCGGGCTTCCGCTCGGATCGGTGTGGGTCGCGAACGCGGTGGAGATCGCGCGGCGCCGAACCGCGCTCAGTGAGATCTACGGAGCCTCGATGGTCATCGCCCTCGTCGGCGGCGTAGCGACCGCCGTGGTCGCCGTCTCCATCTCGCCGGCGCTCGGCGATCGCTGGTGGATCGTCGCCTTCCCCGCTGCGGTAACGCCGTTCATGCTGCTGGCTCGCTACCAGGAGGGCATCTACACCAGCCTCGGTCACATCCGGGCCGTCAACCTGGTCCGGATCGCCCGCGCCGCGCTGCCACTCGTGTTCATCGCGCCGCCGCTGATCGCCGGCGCATCGGCGCAGACGGCGATCGGCGTATGGGTGCTGTGGTGGGTCGCGCTCCCGGCGATGCTCCTCGTCCCGATGTGGTCGCTGGTCGGCCGCCCGCGGCTCCCCTCGGAGCGCGGCTTCTACGGGCGCGTCATCACGTACGGCGCGAAGATCTCGGGTTTGAACGCGGCCACGCTGATCAACGACCGGGTCGGCCTGCTCGCGCTCGCGCTGTTCGCCGCCGCCGCCGAGGTCGGCATCTACTCGATCGCGATCGCCGCGACCCAGGCCCTGCTGCTCATGACAGAGGCGCTGACCCTGAGCGCCTTCCACCGTATCGGCGGCGACGCACGGGACGCATCAGCCGCCCTGACGGCCCACGCGATCCGCCACAGCGTGCTGCTCGCGGCTGTCGGCAGCATCGTGCTCGTGCCGCTGACGGTGTTCGCGATCCCCTGGACGGTGGGCGACGCGTACGGAGACGTCCCCCTGTTGATCGCGCTGCTCGTCCCGACCACGATCGCCAGCGCCGCGTTCTTCCCGCTCTACACATTCTTCGAGGTGCAGATCGCGACGGCGTCGGTGCGACTGAAGATCGCCGGTGCGGCGCTTGTCGCGAACATCGCTCTGAGCGTCTCCCTGGCCCCCGTGTGGGGCATGTGGGGCGTCGCAGTCGGCTCGTCGATCGCGTATGTGATCGCGGGCGTAGTCGCGTTTGCGGCGTTCCGGCGCGCGTCGGGCATCCGGCTGCGCGGGCTGCGGCCCGGGCGTGGCGAGCTTCGAGACTACGTCGTCCTGGTGCGGTCCTACGCCGGGCGCCACGGGAGCACGCCGTGACGTGGCGCCGCCGCGCGAGCGCCGTGGCGGTGGGGCTCGCGCTCATCGCCGGCGGCGTGATTGTGATCGCTTCCGCCGGTTCGCGCACTGGCGTCGGCGGTCATCCGACCGTCGCGTTCTGACCTGTGGCCGCTCGTGCGCTTCAGCGACCCGCCGCGCGTGGCGGCCGGCCGTCTGTACCAGGCCCCGCTGGCCGCGGGAGTCGAACGCGTGATCCACACGTCGACGAGTGAGGTGTACGGCTCGGCGCGGACCGTGCCGATCACCGAGGACCATCCGCTCGAGCCGCAGTCACCGTACGCGGCGAGCAAGGTGGCGGCCGACAAGCTGATGGATAGCGTCCACCGGGCATTCGAGCTCCCGGTGACGGTCCTGCGGCCGTTCAACACACGTACGGGCCGCGCCGGTCGGCGCGGGCGGTCCTGCCCACGATCATCACCCAGGCCCTCGCCGGATCGACGCTGCGGCTGGGCTCGCTCCATCCCCGCCGCGACCTCACCTACGTCCAGGACACCGTCGCGGGCTTCGTCGCCGTGGCCGAACGAGGAGCTCGTCGCGGCCGTCACCGGCCTATGAGCCGGGCGGCGCGCGTGCCGTGAGCCCGCCGGCGGCGACGAGCGAGGCGAGCGCCAGCGTTCCCCAGAACACCCGGTTGTCGTTGATGTTCCCCGAGACCTGCACG
>DATAFH010000160.1:0-97936 GCA_036257565.1 Solirubrobacteraceae bacterium
GTCCCTGTCGTACGACCGCTTCCACGACTACGAGCGCACGGTCGGGCTGAACTACCTGAGCCCGGTCAAGCTGATGCTCGGGCTGCTGCCGCACATGCGCGAGCGGCGCTCCGGCCAGGTCGTCAACGTGTCCTCGATCGGGGTGCAGACCAACCCGCCGCGGTTCTCGGCCTACGTCGCCTCGAAGTCCGCGCTCGACGCGTTCACGCGCGTGGTGAGCTCGGAGATGATCGGCGACGGGGTGACGTTCACGACCATCCACATGCCGCTGGTGCGGACGCCGATGATCGCGCCGACGAAGATCTACGACTCGTTCCCCACGATCTCGCCCGACGAGGCGGCGGACCTGATCTGCGAGGCGATCCGGGCGAAGCCGAAGCAGATCAACACGCGGCTGGGCACGTTCGGCGAGGTGGCGTACGCCCTGGCGCCGAAGGCAGTCGACCAGATCCTGCACATGGCCTACAAGGTGTTCCCGGAGTCGGCCGCGGCGAGCGGCAAGAAGGACCCGAGCGAGAAGGCCTCGGGCGAGGCGACCGCGCTCGCGTACCTCATGCGAGGCGTCCACTGGTGACCGACGACCACGTCACCGTCACCGGCTCCGCCAGCCGCGCGCTGGCGCCGGGGGCGGCGACGTGGCGTGCCGAGGCGGTGGAGGCCGACGACGACCCGCGTGCGGCGTTCGAGCGCTGTTCGGCGCGGCTGAACGCGCTGGTCGAGCGGCTGGCCGCGGTGGGCGACGTGGCGACCGAGGCAGTCGTGGTGCAGCCGCGGTTCGAGGACCGGGGGCCGGCCGGAGCCGAGGCGATCGGCGCCGTCCGCGTGCGCTCGTCAGCCGCGCGGGCGGGCGAGGTGGCTCAGGCGGCCATGGCGACGGGCGCCAACCGGCTGCACGGGCCGTGGTTCGAGTACGAGGGTGCGGACGACGCGCAGCGAGGCCTGCTCGTCGGCGCAGTGGCCGACGCGCGGGCGAAGGCGGAGCGGCTCGCGGACGCGGCGGGGCGCGCGCTCGGCCCGGTGCGGGCGGTGGAGGAGCAGGTCGACGACCGGCACGTCGTCGAGGCGATGCGCGTGGCCGGCGGTGCGCCCGATGTGAGGCCGCGCGAGCAGATCGTCACCGCGACGGTGAGGGTCGTTTTCGCGCTGCAGGACTGAACGGCGCTAGAGACCACTCAACGGATCGACGGGCGCACCCCCAACGCGCAGCTCGAAGTGCAGATGCGGCCCGGTGGCGTTCCCCGTCGACCCCACGGTGCCGATGATCCGCCCGGCGACGAGGCATGTCCCGACCCGCACGCGGATCCGAGAGAGGTGCGCGTACCAGCTCGTCATCCCCATCCGGTGCTGGATCACGACCAAGCTCCCGTAGCCACCCGGGTCCCAGCCGACCGAGCTGACGCAGCCTCGCCCAGCCGCGGCGACCGGGGCACCGAACGACTTCGGATAGTCGAGGCCGGTGTGGAACGCGCCGCCGCGCGGGCCGAACCCGTCGGTCGCCGCTCCCCCGACCGGCGCGAGGAACCGAAGCGGCGAGCGGCGAGGTGCACGCCGCGCGGCGGCGAACGTCGCCGGGCCGGCGAGCCCGTCGACCCCGAGCCCCGCCCACCCCTGGAACCGCCGGAGCGCGTCCGAGCTGCGCGGCCCCATGCGACCGTCGAACGTGCCGGAGGGGAAGCCCTGCCATGCCAGCAGGAACTGCAGGGCGGCGACGTCCCACCCGCGTGCGCCCGGCGCGATGACCCGCGAGCCGATCCGATGCCGTCCCCGCCAGCCGAACGCGCGTCGCGTCTGCGGCCCGACGATGCCGTCGACCGCGAGCCCTCGGCGCGCCTGGAACCGCCGGACCGCGTCGCGTGTCATCGGCCCGGCGAACCCGTCCACTGTGCCGAGATACGGCCCCCGCGACCGCAGCGCCACCTGCAGCGCCGCCACCCCGGCCCGCCCGCGCCGGCTCGCCGCCACGGCGACGCTCGACCGCTCGGCGGCCGGGTCCGAGCGCACGGCAGCCGCGCCCGCACGCGGGCCGCCCGATCCGGGGGAAGCGGCAGCGGATCCCACGGAAGCCGCCAGAAGCAGCACCACGGCCACGGCGAGCGAGCAACGGACCACTTTGAGGAGGCTCGCACGCGTCGCCGGATGGCCGGGGGCCTGGATGGGATCTTGCAGGCTCTCAGGCGCCCCGGCGGCGGCGGTAATAGGCGCCCGCTTTCGCGCGGCCGCCGCACACCTGCATCGAGCACCACGTCGCGCTGGCGTTCGTCGAGCGGTCGTAGAACGCCCATCCGCAACGGTGTCCCGGGCACGCCTTGAGGCGCCGCCAGGTGCCGTCGAGCATCGCCGCGAACGCGATCGCGAGGACCTGACCGATCGCACCCTCCACCCCGCCGGCACGAGGCACGAGCGCCGCGGCGCCGGGCATGAACGTCGGCTCGAGCCTGGCCCGCCGCGCCGCGCCCGCCAGCACGTCCGCGGCCGCGGCGTCGTACGGCTCGCCGTTGTTGGCCCACAGCAGCGATCGCAGCGCCTCCCGCGCCGAGCGGGCTGCGTCCTGGTCGCCGGCCTCCACCGAATCCGCGAAGCCCTGGCGTCCGAGCCACTCCGCCAGCCCCGCAGCGTCGGCGAACAGGTCCGGCCCGTGCTCGCGATCGACCGTGTTCACGAACCCCTGCACGAGCCGCAGCGGCGCGGGCGCCGGCTCACGGCCGCCCGGATGCACGAGGCCGGAAAGCAGCGCTTCACGCTCCACGGGTGCGAGCCTACCGCCGCACAACACGTTGCCCGCGCGCACGGGGGAATAACGCGGTCGGGCGGGCGTCCTCGAGTTCAGGGGATGACCGAGTCGCTTGACTTTCCGCCGGCCGTCGAGGCCGACCTCGTCGCGCTTGCCGACGACTGCCTGAGCCGGTGCTGCCGCTCGGAGGTCGAGGCCCGCATCGCGGCCGATGTGGCGCTGACCGCCGCGCTCGAGGACCAGCGTCGCGCGCTGTCGCTGCTGGCCGCCGCAGCGCCACGCCCTTCCCTCGCGCTCCGCTCACGCGTCGCGGAGCTCGCCGCCGCGGCGCCGGCGCCCTCGCGCCGCCGCGTCCGTCCCGCGACGTCAGCGCCCGCGGCCGCGGCGATTGGCGTCCTTGCCGCGGTCGCGATGCTCCTCGCCGCGGTGCTCGGTCCGCCAGCGCGCAGCTCACCGACGTCCCGCGGCGAGTCGAGCGCTCCCTCGGGCCTGGCCCGGCCGCCCCTGCACCAGATACAGCTGAGCACGCACGGCGCTCCGGAAGCGCCGCGGATCCGGCCGGCGCGTCTGCTCGACTAGTCGCAGGCGCGGATCGGCCCGCCAGCCGGCCGCGACGACTCCTAACGCGGGAGTCAGGCCACGCGGAGCCGGCGGCGGGGGACGCCGCCGCGGAGCTCGCGGACGACGGCCTGGACGAGCGCCTCGGACTCGTCGCGGCGGCCGTCGGTGACCGCGCCCACGATGCCGCGCTTGCGGGCGATGAGCTCGATCATCGTCTCGTCGATCGTCTCGGCGGCCAGCAGGTACCACGCGGTGACGGCGTCGTGCTGTCCGATCCGGTGACAGCGGTCTTCGGCCTGGTCGTGCATCGCCGGGGACCACTCGAGGTCCAGGAAGGCCACGTTGGAGGCGCGGGTCAGCGTGATGCCCTGAGCGCCGACCCGCGTTGCGCAGACGATGAGCTGCGGCCCGTCCGGCTCCTGGAACGCGCGCACGGCGGCTTCGCGGTGGTCGACCGAGTCGCGTCCCAGCAGGTGCAGGGCGTCCGGGAAGCGCTCCACCAGCAGGTCCTGCACCTCGCGGTGCCCGCAGAAGACGACGAGCGGCTCGTCGGAGGCCAGGAAGTCGTCGATCCAGGCCAGCGCCGGGCCGGTCTTGCCGCGCGCCGCGAGCCGCTTGAGCACGTTGAGCTGCGCCAGGCGCTCCGCGCGCAGCGCCGCCGCCACCCGCGCCTCGAGCTCCCCGAGATCGAGCGGCTGCTCGCGCAGCCACGCCACGACGTCCCGCTCGGCCTGCCGGTACTCGCCCTCGTTCTCCAGCGCCACCGGCACGACGACCTGCCGCTTCGCGGGCAGCTGGGGCAGCACGTCGGCCTTCAGGCGCCGCACGAAGCAGCGCCGGCGCAGGTGCCAGTGGATGCGCTCCTCCGCCCCCGCGCCCTGGAAGCGCCGGGCGAAGCGGGCGCCGCTGCCGAAGTCCTCGAGCCGGCCGAGCACCCGCAGCTGCGGGATCAGCTCCTCGGCGTGGTTCATCACCGGCGTCCCGGTCAGGGCCAGCCGCAGCGCGTCCGGCCCCAGCGACTCGGCCAGCCGCCGCACCGCCTGCGTGCGCTTGGCCCGCGGGTTCTTCACGTAGTGCGACTCGTCGAGCACCAGGGCGGCAGGCCGGCGCAGCGACAGCCGCGCCCGATGCGCATGGACGATGTCGTAGTTGATGACCGTGATCTCGGCCGCCTCCGCGACCGTGCCGGTACCGGAGACCACCGTGATCGACCGGTGCGGCAGCCAGCGCTCGATCTCACGCTTCCAGTTGAGCTTCAGGGAGGCGGGGCAGATGACCACCGCCGGGAACGCGTCGTCGGCCTCGAGCGTGGCCAGCGCCTGCACGGTCTTCCCCAGGCCCTGCTCGTCGGCCAGGAACGTCCGCCGGGCGTCCAGCGCGTACGCCACCCCCGCGCGCTGGAACGGACGCAGCTCGCCGCCCAGCCGCGGCTCGATGTCCAGCGACGGCGCGTCATGCGCCCGCGAGCGCCGGACCCCGTCGATCGCCTCGGAGTGCTCCTTGCGCAGGCGATCGAGTACGTCCCGCGCATTGGGGGCCACCTCGACGCTGAATACGCGCAGGTAGTGCTCCAGCGGCTCCAGCAGGTACGGGTCGACCGGCAGCGAGCGGCCGTGCGCCTCGCAGGCCGGAAGCGCCAGGAACGCCGGGATCGTCTCCGGGTCCCAGTTGACGTCGAGCGCGAACCGCGGCTCGCCGACGCTCTCCACCAACGCGAGCGTCGCCGGCGCCGGCTCCTGGCCGACCTGCAGACGGGAAGCGCAGCGAAGCGCCCGCTGATCGAGCCGCGCACCCGACATCTCGAGCAGCTCCTCGGCCACGGCCTGGGTGAACGGCACCCACGCGCGCCCGCCGGCCTCCGCGGCGACCGCCGCCAGGCTCTCCGGCAGGTCGCCGGAGATCTTCTCCAGTGCGAACCGCCCCTCCCCGGAGAGCTTGCCCGCGGTCACGCGACCCACCCAGCCTTTGACCGCGCGCGCGAGCCACGCCTCTACGTCGGGCGCCACGGTGAGCTGCGGGAACCGCTCGAGCACGCCCTTCACGTACGGCGCCGTGGCATCGGCCCGCGGCGCCCACCACTCCTTGGCCTGCCAGTCGAACCGCCGCCCGGGAACCGACCGCACCGCGTCGACGACATCAGCGCGATACGGGAACGCGAAGACGACGGACTCCTGCCCGTGGAGGTTGAGCCGCAGCTCGACGTTGTGACCGGGGTCGACGACGCGCACGCGAACGCTCCACGGTAGCCGGAAGTGCGGCGTCCGGAATAACCCCCGCATCCATGCGTCCGGGGTTGGCATGAACACCAAGAGCCTCTTCGCCGCGGCCTCGGCCGCGGCAGCACTCGCCGTCTTCCCGGCGGCGGCCAGCGCCGCGACCGTGACGGTCAGCGGCACCAACATCACGGTCACGGGCGACGCCACCGATGAGACCATCACGATCGCCGACGCGGGCGGCTTCATCACCGTCGACGGCGCGCCGACGACCGCCGCGGCGAACGACACGTTCGACCTCACGGTCAACGCGGGCGCCGGCGCGGACACCATCAACGTCAACACCGCGCTCCTGCGCACGGTGACCGTCAACGGCGAGGCGGGCAACGACACCATCAACGGCTCGCCGGACAACGACATCCTCAGCGGCGGCAACGACCTCGACACGCTCAACGGCGCCGGCGGCAACGACCGCATCTCCGGCAACGACGCCAACGACACGATGAACGGCGACGCCGGCAACGACGTCATGGTCTGGAATCCCGGCGACGACGACGACATCATGAATGGCGGCGCCGGCGGCGGTGACGACGCTGAGCTCAACGGCGGCAACAACCCCGAGAACTTCGCCGCCACGCCCGTCGGCAACCGCGTGCGCTTCGAGCGCCTCAGCCCGGCGCCGTTCAAGCTCGACGTCGGCCCCGACACCGAGCGCCTCGTGCTCAACGCCAATGGTGGCGACGACACGATGACGTCCGATCCCGCCACCCCCACCGCGATGCTGCTCAACGGCGGCACCGGGCTCGACACGATGAGCGGCGGCGCCAACGCCGACTTCATCAACGGCGGCGACGACAACGACGACCTCAACGGCGGCCCGAACGCCGACCGGGTGGTCGGCGACCGCGGCGACGATGACATGGTCGGCGCCGACGGCGACGACACGCTCGTGTGGAACAACGGCGACGGCTCCGACGTCATGGACGGCCGCCTCGGCCTCGACAAGATCGAGGTCAACGGCGCCGCCGGCGCCGGGGACGCCTTCGAGGTCCGCCGCAACGGTCAGCGCGACCAGTTCGACCGCACGAACCTCGGGCCGTTCACGCTCGACATCGGCACGGCGGAGCTGCTCGACGTGCGCGGTCAGGGCGGCGACGACACGTTCCTCGCCCGCGCCAACAATACGTTGGCCGTGCAGGCTGACGGCGGCGCCGGAGACGACACGATCACGGGCGCCGGAGAGGCCGACACGTTCTTCGGCGGCGCGGACGACGACACGATCGAGGGCGGCCGCGGCCCCGACCTGCTCGACGGGCAGGAGGGCGGCGACAAGCTGCTCGCGCGTGACGGCGCCGGCGACCTCGTCCGCGGCGGCTTCGGCTTCGACACCGCGAAGGTCGACAAGGTCGACATCGTCGACGGCGTCGAGGACATTGACCGCGCCCGCAAGCCGCACGGGTACGCGCACCTGTACAAGCACAAGGCCAAGGTCCACGGTCGCTACGCCAAGGTGTGGCTCAAGGGCTCAGCCGGCGGCAGCGAGGGCACGCTCTGGCTGTACACCGCCAAGCGCTACAAGGTCGGCGATGAGTACACGCGGCTCGCGCTCGGCAAGGTCAAGTACGACCTCGACTCGCGCGAGACCGACAAGTACGCCGTCCGCCTCCCCAAGTGGGCCAAGTACATCGCCAACGACCACCGCCTGAAGGCGTGGACGGGCACCGGCGACCAGTACGAGAAGGCGACCCTGAAGTACAAGCGGTAGAGCGTCAGCCCGTGGCGGCCGCCTCGGCCGCCCGGGCCGCATGCCCCGCCATCAGCTCACGCTGAACCGATCGTGGCTCGCCGTCCGGGTGGCGGCGAGCCCACGTTCCGTCCTCGCGCAGGTCCCATGCGTTCACGTTGTCGGCGAAGCAGCGATCGAGGGTGTCCTCCAGGTCGTCGCGCAGCGACTCGTCGAGCACCGGGGCCAGCAGTTCGACGCGGGTGTCGAGGTTGCGCGGCATGAGGTCGGCCGAGCCGATGTAGACCGTGCAGTCCTCCTCGCGCTCGAACGAGTAGATCCGCGAGTGCTCGAGGAAGCGCCCGACGATCGACACGACGCGGATGTTCTCCGATACGCCGGGAACCCCCGGCCGCAGGCAGGAGATCCCGCGCACGTTGAGCTCCACCGGAACGCCGGCCTGCGACGCGCGATAGAGCGCCTGGATGCATGCCCGGTCCACGAGCGAGTTCATCTTCATGCGGATCCGGGCCCGCCCGCCCTCGCGATGGCTGGAGATCGTCCGCTCGATCTCCTCGAGGATCCCGGCACGCATGTGGTTGGGGGCCACGAGCACGCGCCGGTACCCGCGCGGGCGCGCGAAGCCGGTCAGGAAGTTGAACATGTCGGCCACGTCGGCGCCGATCCGGTCGTCGCACGTAAGCAGCCCGAAGTCCGTGTACAGGCGGGCCGTCTTGGGGTGATAGTTGCCGGTCCCGACGTGAACGTAGTGGCGCACGCCGTCGCCCTCGCGCCGCACCACGAGAAGGCATTTCGCGTGCGTCTTGAGCGAGGGCAGCCCGTAGACGACGTGCACGCCCGACTCCTCCATGGCGCGCGACCACTGGACGTTCGCCCGCTCGTCGAACCGCGCCTTGACCTCCACCACGCACACCGCCTGCTTGCCGCGTTCGGCGGCTCGGATGAGGCTCGGGACAAGCGGCGAGTCGTCGCTCGTGCGGTACACGGTCTGCTTGATGGCGAGCACGTCCGGGTCCGCCACCGCCTGCTCGACGAACCGCTCGACCGAGCTCGAGAACGAGTCGTACGGATGGTGCAGGAGGATGTCGCCGCGGCGCATCGCGGCCAGGACGTCCGGCGTGTCGGAGTCGTCGGCCTGCAGGCGCGGCTGGGTGACCGGCGTCCACGGCGCGTCGCGCAACTCGGCGTGGCCGGGCACGCGCACGATGTCCCACAGGTCCTCGAGGTCGAGCAGCCCGTCCACGTCGAACACGTCCTCGGGATCGGCCTCCAGCGAGTGGGTGATCTGCTCGCGGATGGCCTGGCTCATGCCCGACCCGACCTCCACGCGCACGACATCGCCGAAGCGTCGCCGCCGCAGCTCGTCCTCGACCGCCTGCAGCAGGTCGTCGGCCTCGTCGGAAACCGTGAAGTCGGCGTCCCGGGTGACGCGGAAGACGTCGTAGTCGACGATCTCCATCCCCGGGAACAGCCGATCCAGGTGCTTGGCGATCAGGTCCTCGAGCGGGACGAAGGTGAAGCCGTCGCCCGTCGGCACGAAGCGCGGGAGCATCTCCTTCGGAACCTTCACGCGCGCGAAGGTCTCCACGCCGCTGATCGGGTCGCGGACCAGCACGCCGAGCGACAGCGAGAGGTTGGAGATGTACGGGAACGGCCGGCCCAGGCCGACCGCGAGCGGCGTGAGCACCGGGAAGATCTGCCGCCGGAAGCGATCGTCGAGCGCGCGCCGCTCGTCGGGGCCGACGTCGTCGACGCCGACGATCCGGATCCCGTGGTCGGCGAGCGCGGGGCGTAGGTCGAGCTCGACGAGGCGGCTCTGGCGCTCGGTGTGCGCGCCCGTGACCACCCGGATGGCGTCGAGCGTGGCGCTCGGCGTCCGCCCGTCCTGCAGCGGCGCCTCGATGCCCGCCTCGATCTGATCGTGCAGGCCGGCCACGCGGACCATGAAGAACTCGTCGAGGTTCGACGAGCTGATCGCGCAGAACTTCACGCGCTCGAGCAGCGGGACGCTCTCGTCCTCGGCCAGCTCGAGCACCCGCGAGTTGAAGTCGAGCCAGGACAGCTCGCGGTTGAAGTAGAGCCTCGAAGAGGAGAGGTCGACCTCTCCGGTCGCGGGGTCGGTGGTGGTCTCGCTCACACCGATGAGTGTGAACGTTCCGACAAGGCGAAGGCAAGCCGGGCCGCGAATCCCTTGCGTTCGAGGTCGCGCCACTGCTCGACGAAGTCGGCGAACAGGGCGCGCCGCCGCGCCTGGAGGTGGACGCGCAGGGCGACGAGGCCGGCGTAGGTGCGGCGGTTGGGCGCTTTCGCGAGGCCGCGCGGCTCGGCCCCCGCGGCCTCGACGTCCTCCTGCACGAGCTCCTCGAGGAACGCCGCGACCTCGGGGAGCTGGACGTCGCAGTCGTGGATCTCGCCGAGCAGGTCCTGCAGGTCCTTGACGTGCTTGACGGCGGTCTCGGCGTACGGTCCGAAGCACGAGCCGGTCACTTCGAGGACGTAGCGCAGCCGCTTGGCGGCGATCCGCATGTCGTGCAGCGCGACGACCTCGTCGGGGTCGGCCGCCTTCGGCATGAACGAGGTCAGCTCGTCGAGCCGCACGCGGACGATCCGCTCGGCGTTGTCGGCGAGCGTCCCCGCCGCATCGAGCCCCTTGACCTTGCGCGCCCTCACTGCAGCGCCTCCTCCGCCCCGTCGGCGAGCGAGTGCAGCCGCTCGTGGAGCTGCGCGTCGCGAGCCTCCTCCAGCGCGGCCCTCAGCGCGTCGTTGCCCGCGGCCTGGCGGGCGCGCAGCCGCGCGACGAGCGTCTCGATCCCCGGCCGGTTGGTCGCCTGGACGGCTCCCTCGAAGGCCTCCATCGCCTCGATGTGCACGTCCGGGTCGCGGCGCTCGCCGAGCGCGTCGGCCAGCGCCTTGACGTCGCGCAGCACGGTCTTGAAGTCGCCGCGGGGAAAGACCGGCTCGAAGATCTCGAGCACCGCCCGCAACCGCCGGGAGGCGACGCGCATGTCGTGCACGCGCTCGATGTCGGACGTGTCGAGCACCTCGTCGCCGTGGGAGAAGAGCTCGTCGGCGCGGACCCTGACGATGCGCGCCCCCGCGAGCGCGAACGGCTCGTACGGGTCGACGTTGATCTCTGCGGCCTTGGCCACGGGCGCTAGAGGCTACGAGCCATGTCCAGCAGGACGCCCTCGCGGAGCCCGCCGTGGCCGATCTGCAACGGCTGTCCCAGGACCTGCGACGCCGCGTCGAGGATGAGGATGCCGGCCGGCAGCAGCCTGACGCGCTCGGGGTCGAGCGCGTATCGGCGCGCCACGTCGGCCGCGGAGGCGCCTTTGAGCACGGTCATCGCACCCTCGAGCGCCGTGGGCTCGAGCACGTCGCCGACGAGGCGGCGCAGCGAGGCGGCGCTCCCGCCGACCGCCACCCCGCAGTCGGGCGCGGGCACCTCGGTGCGACCGAGTACCTCACACGCGTGCGCGCGGGCGGCGCTCAGCTCGGCTGACGTCGGCGGGTCGGAGCCGAGGTGGTCGTCGGCGATCGAGCCCGATCCCAGGCGGTAGGAGGACGACCATGTCACCCCGCCGTCGTACGTCCCGATCGCGAGCTCGGTCGAGCCTCCGCCCACGTCGACCACGCCGATGACCCCGTCGAGCCGTCGTCCGAGCGTCCGCGTCGCCCCGAGGAAGGCGAGGCGGGCCTCCTCGTCGCCGTCGAGGATCTCCATGCTGTGGGCCACGGTGGCCACGAACTCCTCGCGGTTGGCGCACGACCGGATCGCAGCGGTGGCCACGACCCGCACGCCCCGGGCGCCCGCCTTCTCGGCGAGCGCGAGCTGGTCCTCGACCACGCGGGCGACCTCGGCCATCTTCGCGGGCAGGATCTCGCCGCCCCCCGTCATCCCCGTGCCGATCCGGGTGAAGGAGCGCTGCTGGAGCCGCTCGGTGAGCCGCCCGCCCTCCACCTCGGCGACGAGCACGCGGGTGGTGTTCGTGCCGATGTCGATGCAGGCGCAGACCATTCGCAGGCTGACATTGTTGCCTGCGTCGCCGTCCGGGCGACGCCTGGACCCGACGTCGGCCATCCGGGGCCGCCGATTGTCATCATGGGCCGCGTGGAGCGAGCCGCCGCGATCGAGGTCGAGGGCCTTCGCAAGTCCTATGACGGCCGCGAGGCGGTCCGCGGCATCGACTTCGAGGTGCGGCGCGGCGAGGTCTTCGGGCTCCTCGGGCCCAACGGCGCCGGGAAGACGACGACGGTCGAGATCCTCGAGGGCTACCGCGCGCGCACGGCCGGCAGCGTGGCGGTCCTCGGCCACGACCCCGGCGAGCGGCCGGCGGCGCTGCGGGAGCGGGTGGGCGTCGTGCTGCAGAGCTGCGGCACCTATCCGCATCTGAGCGTGCGGGAGACGGTCGCGCACTGGGCGTCGCTGTACGTCGCGCCGCGCGCGGTCGAGGAGGTGATCGGGCTGGCGGGGCTCGACGAGGCGGCCGACCGCCGGGCGCGCACGCTGTCGGGTGGCCAGCAGCGGCGGCTCGACCTGGCGCTGGCGCTGGTCGGGGACCCCGAGCTCGTGTTCCTCGACGAGCCGACCGTCGGCTTCGACCCGGCCGCGCGGCGCGCCGCTTGGGAGACGGTGCGCTCGCTGCGCGACCTCGGCAAGACCGTGCTGCTGACGACGCACTATCTCGACGAGGCGCAGGCGCTCGCCGACCGCGTGGCGATCATCAAGGATGGAGCGATTCTCGCCGAGGGCCCGCCGCGCGAGCTCGGCGTCGGCGGCGCCCGCTACCGCGTGACCTACCGCGGCGGCGAGCATGTCACCGACGACCCGACGGCGCTCCTGCACGAGCTCACGGCCGCGGCCCTGGCGCGCGGCGAGCGCCTCGAGGACCTGTCGGTGACGCGGCCATCGCTCGAAGACGTCTACCTGGAGCTCACCGAATGAGCGACCACGCGCTGGACGCGGTTCACGCGAGCGCGGAGGGTTCCGGCCGGCCCTCGTGGGCGGGTGCCGCGTGGCGCCAGTACCGGCTCGAGCGCCGGATGTTCTGGCGCAACCCGACGGCGGCGTTCTTCGGCTTCCTGCTCCCGCTGCTGCTGCTCGCGATGTTCGGCGCGGTGTTCGCGGGCGAGCAGGACCAGCTCGACGTCGTGGTGCCGGGGATCGCGGGCATGAGCGTGATGTCGGCCACGTTCGTGGCGCTCGCCTACAACCTCACGTTCCTGCGCGAGCGCGGGATCCTCAAGCGGCTGCGCGGTACCCCGCTGCCGTCGTCGGCGTACCTGGCGGGAATCGCGGCGAACGCGATCGCCAACACCGTGCTGCAGGTGGCGGTGGTGATCCTGGCCGGGCGGCTGTTCTTCGGCATCGCGTGGCCCGGCGACTGGTTCGCGCTGCTCGTGTTCCTCGCGGCGGGGGTGATCTGCTTCGCCTCGCTGGGCGTCGCGCTCTCGCACGCGATCCCGAACTCCGAGTCGGCGCCCGCCTACGTCAACGCGGTCTTCCTGCCCATGATCATGCTCGCCGGCGTGTTCTACGACGACGAGGACGCTCCGGCCGTGCTGCGGGACCTGGCCGAGGCGATGCCGCTCAAGCACCTGATCGACGGGGTGTCGGGGGCGATGGTGAACGGCGAGGGGCTCGCCGACCACGGGGTGGCGCTGCTCGCGCTCGGGCTGTGGGCGGCCGCGGGCGTCGTGCTCGCCGTGCGCGGCTTCTCGTGGTCATCGCGGGGCGACGGCTGAGCGTGGCGAAGCTCGCGATGTGGGGGTCGCTGGCGCTGATCGCCTGGACGCACGCCGGCTATCCGCTGGTCGCGGCCGCAGCGGCGTCGCGGCGGCGCTACGAGCCGCGTCGGGACGACCGCCGGTTGCCGTCGGTGGCGCTGATCATCGCTGCCCACGACGAGGAGCGGGTGATCGAAAAGCGGCTCGAGAATGCACTGGCGCTCGACTATCCGCCAGAGCTCCTGGAGGTGATTGTGAGCCTCGACGGGTCGACGGACGGGACACGGGCGGTCGCCGAGTCGTACGGCGTTCGCGTGGTGGACAACGAGCGCGGTGGGAAGGTGGCCGCCCAGAACGCGGCCGCCGCGACGACCTCGGCAGAGGTGCTCGCGTTCTCGGACGCGAACTCGATGTGGGCGCCGGACGCGCTGCGACGGCTCGCGGCCGTGCTCGCCGACCCCGAGGTCGGCTACGTCTGCGGCCGGCTCGGGTTGGTGGACGACGGCGGCGAGAGCCTCGAGGGCGTGTACTGGCGCTACGAGCTGTGGCTGCGCGAGCAGGAGTCCCGGCTCGGCTCGATCACGGCCGGCAACGGCGCCATCTACGCCGTGCGCCGCTCCGCCTACGTCGACCTGCCCGCGACCTCGAGCCATGACATCGGCCTGCCGTTCCGGCTCCGGCGAGCCGGGCTGCGGGCGGTGTACGAGCCGCGTGCCGTGGCGGTCGAGCCGGCCGCGCCGTCCACCGCGGACGAGTGGGCGCGCAAGGTGCGGATGCTTTCGCGCTCGTGGGGCGACCTGCTGCTCGGCGGGATGCTCGACCCGCGGCGTCAGCCGCCGGAGTACTTCGCGGCGCTGATCTCGCACCGGCTGCTGCGCTACGCGACCGGACCGCTGCACGTGGCGCTGCTCGCCTCCTGTCTCGTGCGGGCGCGCTCGGCGCGGTCGGCGCAGGCGCTGCTCGCCGGCCACGGCGCATGGCTCGCGCTCGCGCTGGCGGGGTGGCGCGCGCCGCTCGGCGCCTTCGCCCGCTACTACGCGGTCGTGACGGCCGCCACCGTGGTGGGTCTGGCGCGGATGCTGCGCGAAGGGCCGCAGGCGACGTGGACGCCGGTGGAGGGCACCCGGTGAGGCGCCGCCTGGACGCGGTGCTGACCCGCGCGCTCGACCTCACGATCGCCGGCGCCGCCGGGATCCTGGGGGCGCCGGTGCTTGCCGTCATCGCCGTGGCCATCCGGCTGGAGACTCGCGGCCCGGTCATCCTGCGCCAGACGCGGGTGGGGCTCGACGGGCAGGACTTCGACCTCCTCAAGTTCCGGACCATGGTGCCCGACGCGCATCTCCTCGGGACGGGCTGGCTGATCGCCGAGCGCGACCCGCGGATCACGCGCGTGGGTCGCTTCCTGCGCCGCTGGTCGCTCGACGAGCTCCCCCAGATCGTGAACGTGCTGCGCGGGGACATGAGCATCGTCGGCCCCCGCCCGACGCTCCGCTACCAGGTCGACCAGTACACGCCGTTCCAGCGCCGCCGGCTCGAGGTCCGCCCCGGCATCACCGGCTGGGCGCAGGTGCTGGGCCGCAACCAGCTGACATGGCCGCAGCGGATCGAGCTCGACGTCTGGTACGTCGACAACCGCTCGGTGTGGCTCGACCTGCGACTGCTCGCCCGAACGCTGCCCATGCTCGCCCGGCCGACGGGGGTCTACAACGACGCCCGGGGGGACTGGGGCGAGCGGGAGCAGGAGGCCACGGAGGTCGCGCGGCGGTAACGCCTTCTCACGGGAACGTGTTCTTGGCGCGGGCGAACGTCAACGGCGGCTGGGTAGGGAGGCGGCAGACGTTCGCCGGCGCTACAGAGGACGAGCGGGGACACCACCCACGCGCGCACCCGCCGGCACGTCCGCGACGACGACCGCCCCCGCCGCGACGAACGCCCCCTCCCCCACCCGCACGCCCTCGATGACCACCGCGCCCATGCCCACGTGCGCGCCCGCCCCCACGACAGCGCCACCACCAAGCGCCGCAATGGGCGCCACATGCGCGAAGTCGCCGACGACGCAGTCGTGCTCGACCACGGCGCCCGTGTTCACGAGCGCGCCGTCGCCGACCGTCGCGTCCGCATTGACGACGGCGCCCGCGAGGACCTGTGCCCCCCGCCCCAAACCCGCCCACGGCGACACGGCGGCCGAAGCGTGAACGACGGGCGGCAGCTCCACACTCAACCCGACGAGCCGCTCGAACGCCCGCCGCCGCGGGCGCATATCGCCGATCCCCCCCACGCCGAGGAACGCGTGCGAGGCGCCGAGCTCGGCCAACGCACCGACGATCGGCACCCCCAGCAGCTCCGACCCCGCCAGCGCCGGGTCGTCGTCGACCAGCGCGACGGCTTCGAAGTCGCCAGCCGAGCGGATCGCCTCGAGCACCGACTTCGCGTGCGTCCCGGCTCCGAGGCCGACGATCGGCGTCGGCATCAGAACACCGGCGGGCGGCCGGCCAGCGTCATCCGCAGGAGCGTCCGGCCCCGCAGCCGGCGCCGCGGCCCACACGGCCCGCGTACCCCGTCGCGATAACCGCGCGCCGCCCGGCGCAAGCGATCGGCCGATCGCAGGCTGGGCAGTGCTCGGAGCACGAAGCCCGCCACGTAGAGCACGCCGAGCGGCAGCGGCAGGTAGCGCCGGGCGAGCCAGACGCGGTTGCGGGCGCCGAAGTAGGGCGCGTAGTCGTTGCGGGCCGGCCGGTAGGGCGGATGCAGCGCGGCCACGTCGCCCGCGTAGCGGACGCGGTAGCCGGCGTCCATCACGCGCCAGCCGAGGTCGATGCCCTCGTGCACGAAGCGGAAGTCGGCCGGCCAGCCGCCGACCTCGTCGAACACCCGTCGCCGGATCGCGACCGCCCCCTCCCAGACATGCGTGACGTCGCTGCTGCGCGCCGGGTCGCCCACGCGCAGACGCGGCACCCACTCGCGCGCCGCCGGGCCTGGCGGGTCGGGGAGGATCCGCAGTTGCACCAGCCCGAGCGTCGGGTCGCCGGCGAACTTCGCGGCGACGCTGGCGAGCGCGTCGGGGTCGGCCACGCGGGCGTCGTCGTCGAGGAAGAACAGCAGGTCGCCCTGCACGTGCGGGACGCCGGCGTTGCGCCCGGCGGGGATGCCGGCGTCCTCGTCCAGCGCCACCGCCCCGACGCCGTCCGGCAGCCCGGTCGGCGTCCAGCCGTTCCCCACGACGGCGACGTCCACGTCGACGCCCTGCTGCGCCAGCAGCGAGTCGACCGCGCGGCGCAGCTCGACCGGGCGGCGACCCTGGGTGAGGACCACGCACCCGTAGCTCACCTGCGCGATGGTATACCCGCCCCGTGATCGCGCTGCTCTACGACATCCACGGCAACCTGCCTGCGCTGGAGGCGGTGCTCGACGACGTCGGAGAGGCCGACGGCTGGATCCTGGGTGGCGACTACGCGCTGTTCGGCGGCTGGCCCGTCGAGACCGTCGCCCGCCTGCGCGAACTGGCGCCCGCGACGTGGATCCGCGGCAACGGCGAGCGCTGGACCGCCGACCCGGGCGCGGCGCCCGACAACCCCGTCGTCCCCGGGGCGATCGTCGCGGCGCGCCGGCTGCTCGGGGACGAGACGGTCGCCGAGCTGGCCGCCCTGCCGGCCACCGTGGAGCACGAGGGGGCGCTCGTCTGCCACGGCGCGCCGCTGAGCGACGTCCGCTCGTTCATGCCGGAGCCCGTCGACGACGAGGCCGAGCTGCTCGAGCCCGTCACCCAGTCGCGCGTGATCTTCGGCCACACGCACCTCCCGTTCCGCCGCCGCTCGAAGGTGCGCGACATCGAGCTCGTCAACCCCGGCTCGGTCGGCATGCCGTTTGACGGCGACCCGCGCGCCGCGTACGCGCTCCTTCATCCGGACGGCGACATCGAGCACCGCCGCGTCGCCTATGACCACGAGGCGAGCGCCGCCCACGTGCGCGAGATCCAGGAGGGCTGGGCGGAGACCGTCGCGCGCCGCATCGAGCAGGCGCGGATGGACGTCTAGCTCGCGCCGCGCGCCGACCAGCCGCCGTCGGAGGCGATGGTCTGCCCCGTCACCCACTCGGCCTCGTCGGCGGCCAGCCACACGACGAGATTGGCGATGTCGACGGGCCGGCCCCAGCGGCCGCCCGGCATCGCCTCCTCGACCCTGCGGCGCAGCTCACCGGTCGCATAGCCGGTGTCGTTGGGCCCGGGATTGACGCTGTTGACGGTTATCCCGCGGGGCGCAAGCTCGACGGCCAGCGTCCCCGTCAGCTGCTGCACCGCCGCCTTCGAGGCGACGTAGGGCAGCTCCTCCGGCATCGCGCCGTGGTACTGGCCGGAGGTGAAGAGCACGATCCGGCCGCCACTCGGCCGGTCGTGCTGGGCCGCGAACTCGCGGGCCAGCAGCAGCGTCGCGCGAGCGTTCACCGCGAACGAGAGGTCGAGCTCTTCCGCGGTGAGCTCGGACAGCGTCTGGCGGGCGCTGCGCGCGTGGTTGGCCACCAGCACGTCGACCTGGCCCACCGCGGCGTTGGCCGCCTCGAAGATCCGCCGCGGCGCCTCCGGGTCCGCGAGGTCGACCGACAGGAACGGGGCACCGAGCTCCCGGGCCACGCCCTCGCCGCCCTGCGGATCCTCGCCGTACGGCTGACCGGCGTCGTGCCCAGCCCAGCCGGTCAGGAACAGCCGCGCGCCCTCCGCGGCGAACCGCTGGGCGAGAGCGGCGCCGATGCCGCCGGCGCGGCTGACGCCGGTGATGAGGACGGTCCGATCGGCAAGCGACGGCATCCGCTCAGACTAGGCCGCGAGCCGCCGGCGATAACCGATACGTTCGGGCGCATGCCCTCACTGGCGGAGCTCGAGGCGGTCGCGCGCGGCGCGTCGCCGCAGCCGCTCGAGGCCGCCGATCGCCAGCGGATAGCCGCCGGGCGGGCGGTGGTGGAGGCCGCGCTGGAAGCCGGGACGGCCGTCTATGGGGTGACGACCGGGTTCGGCCAGCTCGAGAACGTGCGCATCCCAGCCGAAGACGCCGCGCGGCTGCAGGTCAACCTCCTGCGCTCGCACGCCGTCGGCTCCGGGCCGCCGCTGCTGCAGGAGGTGGTGCGCGGGATGCTGTTCCTGCTCGCGTCGTCGCTGCGGCGCGGGCACTCGGCGGTGCGCGCCGAGCTCGTCGAGCTCGTGCTCGCGATGCTCGAGCGCGGCGTGACGCCGGTCGTGCCGAGCAAGGGCTCGGTCGGCTCGTCGGGCGACCTCGCGCCGCTCGCCCATCTCGGCCTTGTGCTCATCGGCGAAGGCGCGGCGACGGTGGCGGGAGAGGCGCTGCCGGGCGGCGAGGCGCTCGCGCGGGTCGGCCTGCGACCGGTGACGCTGGAGGCCAAGGAGGGGCTGGCGATCATCAACGGCACGCACCTGATGGCGGCGGCCGGCACGCTCGCCGTGCGTGACGTCGCGCGGCTGCTCGACGCCGCGGTCGTCGCCGTCGCGCTCTCGCTCGAGGCCTTCAAGGGCTCCACCGCGCCATTCGACGCCCGGCTCCACGCGCTGCGCGGCCAGCCAGGGCCGGCGCAGGTCGCCGAGCGGCTTCGCGGGCTGCTGGCCGGCAGCGACGTGGTGGCGAGCCACGCCGATTGCGGGCGGGTCCAGGACCCGTACACGCTGCGCTGCGCGCCACAGGTGCTGGGGGCGATCGCCGACGCCTTGGCGTACATCACCGGCGCGGTGGAACGCGAGCTGGGGGCGGTGACCGACAACCCGCTGGTGTTTCCGGAGGACGGCGACGTCGTGTCCGGCGGCAACTTCCACGGCCAGCCGCTCTCCCTCCCGCTCGACCACCTCGCCCTTGCCCTGTGCGAGCTGGCGTCGTTCTCCGAGCGGCGGATCTACGCCCTCCTCTCCCCCGGCTACGCCGGCCTCCCGCCCTTCCTCACGCCGCGCCCCGGCCTGTCGTCCGGGCTGATGATCGCCCAGTACGCGGCCGCCGCGCTCGTCAACGAGTGCCAGGTGCTCGCCCACCCCGCGGGCGCCGGCTCGATCCCCACGAGCGCCGGGCAGGAGGACTTCAACTCGATGGGCGCGACCGCCGTGCTGAAGGCGCGCACGGCGGTCGAGAACGCCGCCCAGGTCATCGCCACCGAGCTCGTGTGCGCGGTCCAGGGGCTCGAGTTCCACCGCCCGCTGCGGAGTACACCGGCGCTGGAGGAGGCGGTCGCGCGCGTGCGGGAGCGCGTGCCGCGCGTGGAGCAGGACCGCTCGCTGGCCGCCGAGCTGGCGAGCCTCGCGGACGGCCTGCGAACCGGGGATGTGGTGCTCGCGTGAGGTGCCGGGGATGGGTGCAGGAGGCGGCGCTGCGGATGCTGGAGAACAACCTCCATCCCGACGTGGCGGAGCGGCCGCAGGACCTGGTCGTCTACGGCGGGATCGGCAAGGCGGCCCGCAACGCGGCGTGCCTGGAGGCGATCAAGGCGGAGCTGATGCGGCTGAGCGAGCGGGGGACCCTGCTCGTGCAATCGGGCAAGCCGGTCGGCGTGTTCGAGACGCATCCCGACGCCCCGCGCGTCCTGATCGCGAACTCGAACCTCGTGCCGGAGTGGGCGACATGGCGGCACTTCCGCGAGCTCGACGCGGCAGGGCTGATGATGTACGGGCAGATGACGGCGGGGTCCTGGATCTACATCGGGACCCAGGGGATCCTGCAGGGCACCTACGAGACATTCGCGGCGATCGCGCGGCGGCGGTTCGGCGGCACGCTGCGGGGACGACTGGTGGTCACGGCGGGGCTCGGCGGGATGGGCGGCGCGCAGCCGCTGGCGGTGACCCTGAACGAGGGCTGCGCGCTGTGCGTGGAGGTCGACCTCCAGCGGATCGAGCGACGGATCGAGACGGCATATCTCGACGAACGGGCGGGGTCGCTCGACGACGCCCTCGCCCGGCTGGACACCGCGCGCCACGAGGGGCGGGCGCTCTCGATCGGGCTGCTGGGCAATGCCGCCGAAGTGCTGCCGGAGCTCGTGCGCCGCGGGGTCGAGGTCGACGTGGTGACCGACCAGACGAGCGCGCACGACCCGCTCGTCGGCTACATCCCGGCCGGGCTGACGCTCGAGCAGGCGGAGGTGCTGCGGGCCTCGGATGAGAACGAGTACCTGCGCCGCGTGGGCGAGAGCGCGGTCGCCCACGTGTCCGCGATCCGGGCACTGGGGGAGGCGGGCGCGGAGGCGTTCGACTACGGCAACGCCCTCCGCGGCCTGGCCGCCGAGCACGGCGACGCGGACGCGTTCGCGTATCCCAGCTTCGTGCCCGCGTACATCCGGCCGCTGTTCTGCGAGGGCAAGGGGCCGTTCCGGTGGGTCGCGCTGTCGGGGCACCCGGCCGACATCGCGGTCACCGACGCCGCGATCCTCGACCTGTTCGGCGAGCAGGAGCACATCCGCCGCTGGATCGACCTGGCGGGCGAGCGGGTGCGCTTCCAGGGGTTGCCGGCGCGGATCTGCTGGCTCGGCTACGGGGAGCGCCACCGCGCCGGCCTGCGCTTCAACGAGCTCGTGGCCTCCGGCGAGGTGCGCGCGCCGATCGTGATCGGCCGCGACCACCTCGACGCCGGCTCGGTCGCCTCCCCGCAGCGCGAGACCGAGGCGATGCAGGACGGCTCGGACGCGGTCGCCGACTGGCCGATCCTCAACGCGCTCGTCAACACCGCGACCGGCGCCTCGTGGGTGTCGTTCCACCACGGCGGCGGGGTCGGCATGGGCAAGTCGCTGCACGCCGGCCAGGTGATCGTGGCCGACGGGACGCCGGAGGCGGCCGAGCGGATCCGCCGCACGCTGCTCGCCGACCCCGGCATGGGCGTCATCCGCCACGCCGACGCCGGCTATCCCGAGGCGCTCGACGCCGCCGACCGGCTCGGGGTCAAGGTCCCGATGAGATGAGCATCTCGCTCCGGGGCGCCGCCCAGGTCCTGCTGCCGCCCGAGGACGGCCTGCCGTACGTCCGCCGGCCGGGCGACATGCGGCTCGCACCCGGCTCCGTCACGGTCCGCGAGGGGGCGATCGCGGCGCTCGAGGACGACCCGGGCGCAGACCTCGCGGTCGACGCGACGGGCTGCGCGGTCATCCCGGGGCTCGTCGACTGCCACACGCACCTCCCGTTCGCCGGCTGGCGCGCCGAGGAGTACGAGCAGAAGGTCACCGGCGTGCCGTACGAGGAGATCAGCCGGCGCGGCGGCGGCATCGCGGCCTCGGCCCGCGCGCTCGCGGAGAACCCCGACGAGGCCGTGGTCGCCCAGGCTCGCGCGCTGCGGGCGGAGATGCTCGCCCACGGCACCACGACGTTCGAGGCCAAGACCGGCTACGGACTCTCGCGCGAGGGCGAGCTGCGCTCCCTGCGGCTGGCCCGGGCGCTCGGCGCCGATGCGGTCACCGGCCTCTTCGCCCACGCGATCCCCGCGGGCCACGACGCGGCGAGCTGGATGGACGAGGTCGACGGGCTGGCAGCCGAGGCGGAGGTCGACGCGCTCGACATCTACGTCGAGTCGGTCGCCTTCCGCAACCAGGACCTCGAGCGGCTCGGCGCGATCGCCCGGCGCGAGGGCGTGCCGCTGCGCGCGCACGTCGAGCAGTTCAACGCCAACCGCTCGGTGCCGGTCGCGCTGGCAGCGGGTGCGCGGTCGGTCGACCACCTGGCCTGCCTGCACCCGGACGACCTCGCGCCGCTCGCCGCGGCCGAGACCGCCGCGGTGCTGCTTCCCGGCGCCGAGCTGCTGGGGGCCGAGCGCACCGCGCCCGGCCGGGCGCTGGCCGACGCCGGCGCGATCTGCGTGCTGGCCACGGACTGCAACCCGGGAACCTCGCCGGTCGCGTCGCTGCCGCTCGTCGTCGGGATCGCGGTGCGTCGCTACGGCTGGTCGGCGCGCGAGGCGCTCGCCGCGTGCACGCACAACGCCGCGTGGGTGCTGGGATACGGCGACCGCGGCTCGATCGAGGTGGGCAAGCGGGCCGACCTCGTGCTGCTCGATGGTCCCGTCGAGCATGTCCCCTACCGCTTCGGGCACAACCCGGTGCGCATGATCGTCTCCGGCGGGGAGGTCGTATGGGAGCGGAGGTGATCACCGCCGAGGAGCTCGAGGGGCTGATGGCCGACCTCGTGACGATCGGGCTCGACGACGTCGATGCGACGACCCGGCTGGCATGGACGCGCGAGGACGAGGAGGCGGCCGCGTGGTTCGCCGCCCGTGCCGCCGCGCTCGGTCGCCAGCTGGAGCGGGACCCGGCCGGCAACCTGTGGGCCTGCCCGGACGCGACCGGTCCGTGGTGGGCGGTCGGCTCGCACCTCGACACCGTGCGCGACGGCGGGCGCTTCGACGGTGCGCTCGGCGTCGCCGCCGCCTTCGCGGTCGCCGCGCGCTCGCCGGTGCCCCTCGCCGTCATCTCGTTCGCCGACGAGGAGGGTGCGCGCTTCAACACGCCCACGTTCGGCTCGCGCGCGCTGGTGGGGCGGCTCGACGTCGACGACGCGCTCGCCCGGCTCGACGACGACGGCGTGACGCTCGGGGACGCGATGGCGGACGCCGGCGTCGACCCGGCCGGGCTCCCGGGGGCGCCGACCTGGCTGGAGCGCCTGCGGGGCTTCCTCGAGCTGCACATCGACCAGTCGCGCGACGTCGCGGAAGCGGGGCGGCCGGCGGGCGTCGTTACGCGCCTCGCGGCTCGGATGCGGCTGGAGGCCAAGATCGAGGGGCGCGCGGACCATGCCGGGACGACCCTGCGCGAGGACCGCCACGACGCGCTGGCCGCCGCCGCCCGGCTGATCGTGCGCGCTGACGCCGAGGCCGCGGAACGCCTCGGCATGGTGTTCACGGCGTCGCGGCTCGAGGTCGAGCCGAACGCCCCGACGACGGTGCCCTCACTCGCTCGCCTGTGGCTCGACGCCCGGGCGCCGGTGGCCGAGGCGGTGAGCTCGTGGCGGGAAGCGGTGGCGGCCGAGGCGAAGCGCGTCGCGCAGGAGGCTGCTGTGGCGCTCGACCTGCGGACCGCCGCCTGGTCGGAGGGCTCCGCGTTCCCGGACCTGGTCGTCGAGGCGCTCGCGCATGCGCTGCGGCCCGGGGCGCCCCGACTCGTGTGCTACGCGGGCCACGACGCGGGTGTGGTGGCCATGCAGCGGCCCGCCGGGATGGTGCTCGTGCGTAATGAGACGGGGATCAGCCACTCGCCGCAAGAGGAGATCTCGCTCGAGGATGCCGCCGTCGGTGCCCGCGCGCTGCTCGCCGCTGTCGAGGAGCTGGCGTGATCCCGGCCATGGTCAACGTGCACTCGCACGCCTTCCAGCGCGACCTGCGCGGAGTCGGCGAGCGGACGTCCGGGCCCGAGGACGACTTCTGGAGCTGGCGCGAGGCGATGTACGCGCTGGCCGAGCGGCTCGACGCTGACTCCATGCGCGAGGTGGCCGGCCGGGTCTACCGCGAGATGGCGGCGGCGGGCTACGGCGCGGTGGGTGAGTTCCACTACGTCCACGACGGGTCGAACGAGATGGCGATCGCGGTGGCCGAGGCCGCTGTGGAGACGGGCCTGCAGATCGTCGTCCTGCCCGCCGCCTATGCGCGAGGCGGCCATCCGCGCTTCCGAGACGCCGACGTCGACAGCTTCCTCGGGCGGGTGGACGCGCTTCGGGCCTGGGCGGCGGGCCGACCGGGCGTGTCCGTCGGCGTCGCGGCCCACAGCGTGCGCGCGGTGCCGGCCGACTGGCTGCGCGAGATCGCCGCCTACGCGGCGTCCGAAGGCCTCGTCCGCCACGTGCACGCCTCCGAGCAGCCGCGCGAGCTCGCGGAGTGCGAGGCCGAGCACGGCTGCTCGCCGATCGAGCTGCTCCAGCGCACGACGTTCCTCTCGGACGTCACCACGGTCGTGCACGGGATCCACGTCTCCGAGCGCGACATCGCGCTGCTGGCCGGCGCGGGCGCGATCGTCGCGAGCTGCCCGACGACTGAGGGCAACCTCGGCGACGGCCACTTCCCGGCGCTCGCGTACCGCGACGCGGGTGTGCGGCTGGCGATCGGCAGCGACAGCAACGTCGTCGTCGACCCGTTCGAGGAGGTCCGGGAGCTGGAGACCGGCGCCCGCCGCGAGCGCCGCACGCGCCATGCCCTGCTCGCGAGTTACGGCGACCTGTGGGGCGAGCTGGTCCGCAACGGGCTGGCGTCGCTCGGGCTGCGCAAGGCCGCGACGATCGAGATCGACCTCGACCACCCGCGCCTGCAGGGCATCGTCCCCGAGGATCTCCCGCGCGCGCTCGCGACGTGCGCGGCCGCCGACGTCGTACGGAACCGCGCGCCGTCGCCGGGTGTAACGGCGGTATGAGACGCGCATCGCTGGTCCTGCTCGGTCTTGCTGCCATCGCCTTGGCGCCCTCGACGGCGTGGGCCAAGGAGATCACCGGCGCCACGATCTGTGGCGGCGACGGGTGCCGTGACGTCACGGACGAGCGGCTCTTGACGAACCTCGTCGAGGGCGGGCCGCCGACAAGCGGCCCGAGCGGCAAGTCCCGGCAGTTCGTCGCACGGATCACGGTCGACGGCGATGGCGAGAAGGTCCACTTCTCGATGGTCGTGCTCCCGGACGACGGGCTGCTCCAGACGGAAGACGGGTCGTGGATGGAGATGACGCCCGCGGGCCGCGAGGCGTATGCGGCGCTGACGCTGGGGCGCAAGCCGACGCCCGCCGCGCACACGGTCGACACAGACCCGCTGCCGGAGGCGCGGGTCGACGAAGTCGTGATGGCGCCCGCTACCGCGGCGTCCTCGTCGGGCGGCGGGACGCCGGCCTGGCCGTGGGTGCTCGGCGGCACGGCGGTCGTCGCCATCGGCCTCGCGCTGCTGCTGGCGCGGCGGCACGGCTGGCCGGGAGCGCCGGCGGCCGAGTAGTGTGGCCGTGTGGCCACGTGGGACCAGGTTCGCGAGATCGCGCTCTCGTTGCCGGCGACGGACGAGCGGATCTCGCGCGACCTGCGGCAGTGGCGGGTGAAGGACAAGCTGTTCGTCTGGGAGCGGCCGCTGCGACGCTCCGACCTCGAGGCGCTCGGGGACAGCGCTCCCGACGGGCCGATCCTCGGCGTGCGTACCGAGCACCTCGTGGCCAAGGACGCGATCCTCGCCGACGACCCGTCGGTGTACTTCACGACGCCGCACTTCGACGGCTATCCGGCCGTGCTCGCGCGGCTCGACGTGATCGGTGACGACGAGCTCCGAGAGCTGATCGTCGAGGCGTGGCTGGCGCGCGCCCCGACCAAGCTGGCGGACGCCTTCCTCGCCGATCAGGAGGGGTAGCGCATCCGCGGCATCGGCCGCGGCTCGCGCGGGGAGCGGCGGTCGGTCACGGCCGTCGAGTCGCGGGGGGCGGAGCGTTGGAAGAGGCGATCGATGAACATAGATTGCATCCTAGTACATATCTTCCTAGGACGCAAGTTGCTGGGACGGAATCTTTGGATATCGTGCACCCGTGACCGAGCGCGACGGCGTCGACGTCATCCTCGAGCAGTGGCAGCGGGAGCGACCCGACCTCGACCCGTCGCCGATCGGGATCATCGGCCGCATCTCCCGGCTCGCGCGCGAGCTCGAGCAGCGGCTCGAGCCCGTGTACGCCGAGCAGGGCCTCGAGCCCGGTTGGTACGACGTCCTCGCCACCCTGCGGCGCTCGGGTCCGCCGTACCGGCTCCGGCCCAGCGAGTTCACGGGCACGCTGATGCTCACCTCGAGCGGGACGACCAAGCGCCTCGACCGGCTCGAGCAGGCCGGGCTCATCACGCGCGCTCCGGATCCGAACGACCGACGCGGGACGCTGATCACGCTGACGGACGCGGGACGCGACCTCGTCGATCGCGCCAGCGAGGCCCATCTGGCCAACGAGCACCGGCTCCTCGCCTCGCTGTCCGGCGCCGACCGCCGGCGCCTCGCCGACCTGCTGCGCAAGCTCCAGCTCGGTCTGCCGCCCCGATAGGGTGGCCCGCATGGCGCGCCGACGCCGTGATGTCTGCCGTTTCGGGCGCGGCCCGCGGGGCTTCCTCGACGCCCCCGACCGGTTCCTTCGAGCCGCCCTCGACGAATGACGCTCGACGGCCGTGGCGGCACCAGCTCGGCGGAGACCTGGGACGCGTTCTTCAGCGAGTTCTACCTGCGGGCGTATGCGGGGGCGGCTCGGGACGACGACGCCGACCAGCAGGCGCTGGCGGCCGCGCGGCTCGCCGGGGTGCCCGAGGGCGGGGACGTGCTCGACGTCCCGTGCGGCTTCGGGCGACACTCGGTGCAGCTGGGCCGGGCCGGCTATCGGATCGTGGGCGCGGATCGCTCGCAGGCGCTGCTGGACGAGGCGCGCCGGCGGGCGGCCGGCGCGCGCTGGCCGAAGCTCGTGCGCGCGGACTATCGCGAGCTGCCGTTCACCGACGCGAGCTTCGACGCGGCGCTGAACCTGTTCACCTCTCTGGGGTACCTCGGCGACGCGGAGGACGAGCGGGCGCTCGGCGAGATCGGACGGGTCTTGCGTCCGGGTGGCCGGTTGGTGGTCGAGACGATGCACCGCGATCTGCTGATGGAGATCTTCACCGAGCAGACGTGGCAGCTCGTCGGCGAAGGGCGGCTCCTGCTCGAGCAGCGGACCTTCGACCCGGCATCCGGCATCACGCAGACGACCCAGACGCTCATCGACGGCGAGGGCGGTCGCGAGTCCCGCACCTTCTCCGTGCGCGTCTACACCGCCACCGAGCTCCTCGCGATGCTCGACCGGGCCGGCTTCACCGACGCCCGGTGCTACGGAGACCTCGACGGCTCGCCGTTCGGCACCGACACGCGCCTCGCGATCGTCGCACATCGGGACTAACCCTAGAGTTCACACTTAGAAGCTGCCATCCGAACCTTCGCCGACCGGCGTTCGGCGGCGTGGTCTCCGGCCGCCCGGACCAACCGCCGGGCCGGCAGCTCGCGACACTGCCGCGCCGACTCGGCCGGGGTGCCACCGCCTCCGGTCGCACGGACGCGACGCCGCTCCAACCCCGGTGCGAGGATCCCGCGTCGCTGTCGCGGGCTCGCTCCTGAGGGTGCCACTCGCTCGGGCCCTCGGTCGTCGCCGGCGCTCTGGGAGTCTCGAGCATGGTGTTTGGATCTCCAGCGACGAGCGTCGCCGGCCGCCGGTCACGACGCGGGCGAGATGGGGCAATCCCCGCGCAAATGACCGCACGCGTCGCGGTCGCACAGCCGGCAGATCCGCTCGCGGTCGTCACCGGTTTCGCCGATGCGCCGCAGCAGCAGCTCGACGCTCCGAGCGATCTCGCTTCGTTCCTCGTCGCCGAGCAGGGCGAGCAACGACTCGAGCTCGAGCTCGCGACGGGCGAGGACTCGCCGCAGGTTGCGGTAGCCCTCCGGAGTCAGGGCAAGCGCCGCGGACCGCTGGTCCAGGCCACGGCTGCGCTGCACCAATCCATCACGGACAAGCCGCTCAACCAGCCGTACAGCGCCAGAATGCGTGATTCCAACGCGGCGAGCCAGCGCGTCGATCGTCATCCCAGCCCCGTCGCCGCTCACAGCCACGAGAGCCTCCGCCGCGGTCCCGGCCGCCCCTGCGCGAGCCAGCCGGTCTCCGATCGCGACGCCAAGCGCTCCAAGCAGGTTCGCCGCATATGCATGACTCATACACACATCATACGCCCCGCTCACGGACGCGCCAGCCCTCCGACCTCGCCACTGCGGGCCCGTCGTCCGAGTCGCCGGCGAGGACCCAATCACGACGCGGCTTGGAGATCGGATCACCCGCGTGCGCCCGCGTGCCGGGCGCACGGCGGTGTGGACCGTCGGTCGGCGCGCGCTGGACCAAGGGAGGAAATCCGCGCGAAGGTTGCGGAGCGGCCGTACAGTTCCGCCATGTCGCGCCCGCGTCAGATTCTCGCCATGGGCGGTGGTGGCTTCTCGATGGAGGCCGGGAACGTGCTGCTCGACGAGCATGCGCTCGCGCTGACCGGCGTGGAGTGCCCACGTGTGTGCTTCCTCCCCACCGCGTCCGGTGACGCAGACCACTACATCGTGCGGTTCTACCGGGCGTTCGCGGCGGGGCGGTGCCAGCCGTCCCACATCTCGCTGTTCCGCCGCGACGGTGGCGCGGCCGACCTCGCGGCGCACCTCGCCGCCCAGGATCTCGTGTACGTCGGGGGCGGGAGCGTGATCTCGCTGCTCGGCACGTGGACGGCGCATGGCATCGACCGCATGCTGCGGGCCGCGTGGGAGGCCGGCGTGGTGATGACCGGGCTGAGCGCCGGGTCGCTGTGCTGGTTCGAGCAGGGGATGACCGCCTTCCATGGCGAAAGCAAGCCGGTGGCCGGCATGGGCTTCCTGCCCTACACGAACGCCGTCCATTACGAGGACAAGCCGGACCGGCGGGCCGCGTTCCTCTCCGCGATCGCCGACGGCCTCCCGGCGGGCTACGGGACCGGCGACGGAGCGGCGTTGCACTTCGTCGGCTCCGAGCTCGCCGAGGTCGTCACCTCACGTCCCAACGTCCGCGCGTACCACGTGACCCCGCACGGCATGGAGGTCAAGGAGACCGAGCTGAGCACGCGCTTCCTGGGCGCACCGATCTCCGTGGAGCCCGCCCTTGCCGCTTGAAACCGGGTCTGCCGGCCGCGACCGGCGGACCCGGACAGGTCACGAGCGGCGGCCTCCGACGATCCTCGCGATGGGTGGGGGTGGCTTCACCGCCGGTGCCGCCGATCCCGCGCTCGACGATCTGGTCCTTCGCCTGACCGGCGTCGCGCGCCCGCGCGTATGCCTGCTGCCCACGGCGGGCGGTGACTCAGAGGCGCAGATCCGCCGTTTCTACGAGACCTATCAGGACCGCCTCTGCGAGCCGACGCACATCTCGCTGTTCCGGCTCGGCCGGCGCCCGGTCCCGCTGCGCGAGCACCTGCTCGCCCAGGACGCGATCTACGTCGGCGGCGGCTCGATGGTCAACCTGCTCGCCATCTGGCGGGCGCAAGGACTCGACGCGATCCTGCGTGACGCCTGGCGCGTCGGGGTGGTGCTCGCCGGGCTGAGCGCCGGCTCGATGTGCTGGTTCGCGTGCGGCGTGACCACGTCATCGGGACAGCCCGCCCCCGCGCCCGGCCTCGGCTTCCTCCCGGGCTCCAACTCCGTCCACCACGACAGTGAGCCCGCCCGACGCCCCGTCTTTCTCGAGGCGGTTCGCGACGGGAAGATCCCACCCGGCTGGGCGGTCGACGACGGCGCCGCGCTCCGCTTCCACGGCACCGCGCTGGCCGAGGTGGTCAGCTCCCGGCCCCACGCCCGCGCGTACGCCGTCGACACCGAAGGCGAGCGCCCGCTCGAGCCGCGGGTGCTCGAGCGAGCCGATGCTCGCCCCGCCACGATCCCCGCGGTGGCCGAGCTGCGACGCGTGCGCCTCGCCCGCGCCGGCGGCCTCCGAGAGTGACGAGGGCGGCCCGGAGGCCGCCCTCGTGGTCCCTCCTCAGCGGATCCGGACGTGCCCCTTGTACTTCCAGCGCTTCATCCGGTTCATGCGCTTGCCCTTCTTCGCCTTCGCGCTCGCCGCGGTGGTCTCGGCGATCGGGGTCCTGGAGCTCGCGAGCTTCCAGGTCGCGTGCGCTGCCGCGTCGCTCATCTGGTCGAGCGCCGTGTAGCTCAGGTTGAAGAACGTGTCGCATGCCTGGTGGTAGCACGGGTCGTAGGCGAGCCCGGCGAAGCCGCCGTAGACCGCCTCCTGCTCCGGGGTCTTGATCCCCTCGGCGCCCGTGAACAGGCCACCGGCCGGCACGCCGTTGGCGATGAACGGCCCGTAGTCGGAGCGGCCGTCGAACGCCGTCGGATCGGTCGCCAGGCCCTTGCGGTCGAAGTACCGCAGGAAGATCTGCTCGATCTGCCCGGAGCCGGCAGGCGCGCCGCCCGGAGGCGGAGTGCTGTCCGACAGGTCGCCGTCGTACACGAAGCGGACGAAGTTCGGCGACCCCACCATGTCGAAGTTGAGGTTCGCCTCGATGTCCGCGATGCCGCCGCTCGCGACCTGGTCGGCCACGTACGCCGTCGAGCCGACGAGGCCGGCCTCCTCGGCGCCCCAGAACGCGAACCGCATGTGGTTCCGCGGCTGCTTGAGCTTCGCGGCCTGCTCCGCGATCTCGAGGATCGTCGAAGAGCCGGAGCCGTTGTCGTTGATGCCCGGGCCCTCCTCGACCGAGTCGAGGTGTGCGCCCGCGACGATCGTGCGGCTCTCGTCACCGCGGCGGCTGTCGGCGATCACGTTGTACTCGGTGTTCGGCGTCGTCGTCGCGTCGACCACGATGTTCACGGTCGTCGTGGCGGCCAGCAGCTTCAGTCCGACGCTGTGGCTGGTCATGATCGTCGGGATGCCGATGTTCACGGGCGCCGTGATGAAGAGCGGGTCCGTGCGGCCGTCGAAGCCGTCGTTGAAGATCAGCGCGGCAACCGCGCCGGCGTTCTTGGCGTTCTGGTACTTCTGCACGAACGGGCACGTGCCGCGCATCATCAGCGCGATGTTGCCGGCGACCGTCGCGGGGAAGTCGCCCGGCTCACAGCCGCTCGTGCCCAGGCCCGGACCCGGCGCCGGCCCCGCGTCGACGGCGACGATGTTGGCCGTCACGTTCCCGGCCCCGGAGAACTGCGACACGATGTAGTCCGTGTCCTCGACGAACGGCGCCTGCCCGGTGATGGCGAGCGTCGAAGGCCCGTTCTTCGTCCAGATCGGGAAGTCGAACCCGTCGAGCGTCACGTCATAGCCCGCCGCCTCGAGCTTGCCCTTGACGTAGTCGACCGACGCCTTGTAGCCATCAGTCGTCGCGGCGCGGTTGCCGTCGTTGGCGATCGCGATCCGCTGGAAAGCGGTCTCGTGCTCGAGGATGCCGGCGAGCGTGACCCCCTTGCGGAGCTTCTTCGACGACGACTGCTTGCCGTGATGGCCCTTGCCCCCGTGCGGAGCCGCGGTCGCGGCCGGCGCCGCGACGAGCATGGCGACGCAGGCGAGCGCCGCCGTGAGATGCGTGCGAGTCACGCGTACCCCCTGTTGAGAAACAATCCTCGACGCGCCCGCCCGCGTCCCTTACTGAGGGACTTATACCCGCTCAGGAGTCCGTTGCGTCGTACGCCTGCTCGTGGACGAGGTCGGCGACCGCTTCCTGGTCGGACTCGGAGCCGTGCTCGGTCCGCATGTGCTCGGCCAGATGGCTCGTGAGCTCTTCGTCGTTGGCGGCGCTGATGGTCTCGCCGCATTCGTTGCACTCGATCACGCGCATGGCGCAAGTATCGCGCGGGAAGGCAGAAGCCCGTGTCCCGGCCCGCGCTGATCGTCGTCGACATGATCAACACGTACGAGCACCCCGACGCCGAGCAGCTCCGCGCGTCGGTCGAGCAGTCGCTGTTGCGCTCCGCATGATGGAGCGCAACATGGACGCCGACGTCAGCCCAGCGCGCGGTTGAGGTTGTAGGCGGCGCTGATCAGCGCCAGGTGGGTGAAGGCCTGCGGGAAGTTGCCGAGCTGCTCGCCCGTCGGACCGACCTCCTCGGAGTAGAGCCCGAGGTGGTTGGCGTACGTCAGCATCTTCTCGAAAGCCAACCGCGCCTCGTCGAGCCGGCCCGCGCGCGTGAGCGCCTCCACGTACCAGAACGAGCACATGGAGAACGTCCCCTCGTCGCCGCGCAGCCCGTCCGGCGACGCCTCGACGTTGTAGCGGTAGACGAGCGAGTCCGACACCAGCTCGTCGCCGATCGCCTCGAGCGTCGACAGCCAGCGGGGATCGGTCGGCGCGATGAAGAGCGTCAGAGGCATGAGCAGCACCGACGCGTCGAGCACATCCGACCCGTAGTGCTGGACGAACGCCGAGCGGTCCTCGTTCCAGCCCCGCTTCATGATCTGGTTGTAGATCCGGTCGCGCTCGCCGAGCCAGCCGACGATGTCGCCGGGTAGCCCCCGCGCGCGGTTCATGCGGATCGCCCGCTCGATCGCCACCCAGCTCATCAGCCGCGAGTACGTGAAGTCCTTGCGGCCGCCGCGCGTCTCCCAGATCCCCTCGTCGGCCTGGTCCCAGTTCTCGCACAGCCAGTCGACGATGCGGCGGACGTTCTCCCACGTTTCGTAGTGGATCGGGCTGCCGTACTTGTTGTAGAGGTAGATCGAGTCGATCATCTCGCCGTAGATGTCGAGCTGGCGCTGGTCGGCGGCGGCGTTGCCGATCCGCACGGGCGCCGAGTCCTCGTAGCCCGACCAGAAGGGGTGCTCGATCTCCGGCAGTTCGGCCCGGCCGTCGATCCCGTACATGATCTGCAGCGGGCCGGAGGGGCCGAGCTTCCACTCCCGCGTGCGGTCGGTGAGCCAGCCCATGAAGGCGGCCGCCTCCTCCGTGTAGCCGAGCCGCAGCAGGCCGTAGAGGGAGAACGCCGCGTCGCGGATCCACGTGTAGCGGTAGTCCCAGTTGCGCTCGCCGCCCAGCTGCTCGGGCAGCGACGTGGTCGGCGCGGCGACCAGCGCGCCCGTCGGCGCGTAGGTGAGCAGCTTGAGCGTCAGCGCCGAGCGCTGGACCATCTCCCGCCAGCGCCCCTTGTAGCCGGACTGCGCGACCCAGCGGCGCCAGTAGTGCACGGTGGCGTCGAAGGTCGCGGCCGTCTCGTGCTCGGGATACGGGCGGCAGATGTGGTCCTCGGGCACGCGCTCGAGCACGAACGTCTGCGAGTCGCCTGCCGCGAGGTCGAACGTGGCGTGTACGCCGCCGTCGCGCCGCTCGAGCCGCCCCTTCGACCCCATCGCCTTCGCGATCGCGCCCTCGAGCGCCAACGTCAGGACGTGCGAGCGGAACAGCACGCCGTGCGGGTGCATCTCGACCTCGTGGTCGGCGCGCCCGTAGTCGAACCGCGGCTGCACCTCGAGGAAGAACCGCATCTCCCCCCGTACCACCACGACACGGCGGATCATGCGGTGGCGGTGCATACCGGTCGCCGCCGACTCGATCGGCATGAAGTCCTGGACCTCACCCACGCCGTCGTGGGTGAAGAAGCGCGTGATGAGGATGTTGGTGTCCGGGAAGTAGAGCTGCTTCGAGGTCCAGTCGTCGCCCTCCGGGCGCAGCGCGTAGTAGCCGCCGCGGTCGGAGTCGAGGATCGCCCCGAACACGCTCGGCGCGTCGAAGGCGGGGCAGCAGTACCAGTCGATCGTGCCGGTCGTCCCGATCAGGGCGACCGTATGGAGGTCGCCGACCAGCCCGTGCTCGGCGATCGGCAGGTACCGGTGCGCGAGGTCGGCTGCGTCGGCCATCAGCCGCCTGAGAACTCGTGCTCGATCGCGTCGATCTTCTGGAGCCGCCGGACGTGCCGCTCCTCACCGGTGAACTGCGCGCGCAGGAAGTCGCGGATGCAGTCGGAGGCGAGCGCCGGCCCGATCACCCGCGCGCCGAGGCAGAGCACGTTGACGTCGTCGTGCTCCACGCACTGGCGTGCCGTGTAGGTGTCGTGCGCCGGGGTCGCGCGGATGCCCGGGACCTTGCAGGCGGCCACGGCGACCCCGGCTCCCGATCCGCAGACCACGACCGCCCGCTCCGCGTCCCCCGCGCGCACGGCGTCGGCCGCCGCGCGCGCGACGTCCGGGTAGTCGACGGGGTCGGTGGAGCTCGTCCCGAGATCGAGCGCCTCGTGCCCCTCCTCCGCGAGGACATCGAGGACCAGCGACTTCAGCGGAAACCCCGCATGGTCGAACGCGCACGCGACTCTCATCGGCCCTCCACCGCCTCCTCCATCGCCTTGCCGGTCTCCTCCGCGTACTCCTGCGCCGCCAGCAGCGCCGCACCCAGCACGCCGGCCCGCGCCCCGTGCCGCGCGAGCCGGATGTTGCACCGCGAGCCCGCACCCGGCACCGCGTACTTCCACGCCGTCTCGCGCGCCGGCGCGAGCAGCAGCTCGCCGGCGGCCGACACGCCGCCGCCGACCACGACCTCGAGCGGGTCGAACATCGTGATCGCGTTGGCGATCCCGATGCCGAGGCGCTCGCCCAGGATCCGCAGGCAGCGGACCGACTGCTCGTCACCCTCACGCGCGCCGTCGACGACGTCGTGGCCGGTGACGCCGCCGGTACGCGTGAGCCGCTTGCCGAGGAACGAGTTCGGATCCTGGCGCGCCGCCTGCTCGGCGAGCCGGTCGAGCGCCGTGCCCGAGGCCAGCACCTCGAGCGACCCTGGCTGCGGGAACACGCCGCCGTGGTCGGGGGCACCGTCCTCGAGCGGGAGGCCGACGATCGTGTGCCCCACCTCCGCCGCCGTGCCCGAGGCGCCGCGGTAGAGCCGGCCGTTGAGCACGAGGCCGCCGCCGACGCCCGTGCCGACCGTGAACATCACGAGGTGGGGCGACGCGATGCGGCCCTCGTGGAACGCCTCGGCGAGGGCGGCGCACGACGCATCGTTCTCCACGTACACCGGCATCCCAACCCGCTCGGTGAGCAGCTCGCGCAGCGGCAGGTCCTTGAGCGGGATGTTGACGCTCGAGCGGATGCGCCCGGTCGCGAACTCGATCAACGACGGCACGCCGACCCCGACCGCCCGCGAGTCCGGGGTCCGGGCCTGCTCGACCGCGTGGATCAGCTGCTCGACGAGGCGCTCCTGGCTGTCGAGCTCGGTGTGCTGGAGGTGCGAGTCGCCGAGCTGGCCGTCCTGGAGGGTGGCGCAGGCGATCTTCGTGCCGCCGACGTCGATGCCGATGAACTGGTCGCTCACAGCTTCGCCGCCGCGGCGGGGTCGAGGAGCACGGTCAGCTCGCCCTCGGGCCGCACGTGGGCGGCCGGCGAGCTGGGGTCCGGCGGGTCGGCGAAGGCGCGCGCGACGGCGGGGGCCTTGTCGGGGCCTGCGACGAGGAAGACCACGTGCCGGGCGGCGTTCAGCGCCGGCAGGGCGAGCGAGACGCGCGGCACGCGCGGCTCCATTCCCGCCTCCGGCACCCCGACCACGAGCCGGTCGTCGGTCAGCGCCTCGGGCTTGCCGGGGAAGAGCGACGCGGTGTGCGCGTCGGGCCCCAGGCCGAGCAGCACGAGGTCGAACCTCGCGTCGCGGTCGCGCAGCTCACCCTCGTAGGCGACCGCGCCCTCCTCGGGGTCGTTCTCGCAGTCCATCCGCAGCACCTGGGGCGGGCGCTCGAGCCGCGACAGCAGCGCCCGTTCGACCATCCCGAAGTTCGACCACTCGTGGTCGGGAGGCACGCAGCGCTCGTCGGAGAACCAGACCGTCACGTCGCTCCAGTTCGTCCCGCGCGCCGCCGCCTGCTCGTAGGCGGCGCGGGGCGACGAGCCCCCGGTGACCACGATGTGCCCGCCCGCGGTCGCGGCGTCGACCAGCAGGTCGGCCACCGCGGCCCCCGGGTCGTCGAGCACCTCGATCCTCATGCCGCCCTTCGCTCCGCGTGCGCGGCTGCAGACAGACGGAGATGTCGAACCGTGTGGATCATGAGGCCCAGACGCGCGCGCAGTTGAGCGCCGGCCGGTACGTGGGGTCGCGCAGCAGCGCCTGACGCACGCCCTCACCGAGGATGCCGCCCTCGCCCCGCGAGGCGCCGAGCACCGTCCACGTCTGCTCGGTCCCGTCGCGCCCCCGGCGCATCGCCCGCAGCCCACCCGGCGCCCGGTCGAGCGACACGGCCTCGCCGGATGCCGTCTCGATCGTCACCCCACCGAGGCCGGGAGCGTTCTGGTCGATCGGCTCGAGGCGGATGCGGATCTCCTGGCGGCGCGCCCGGGCGTGCCCGGCGTGCCCGCGGCCCGACCGCGACAACGCGCCCGGCTTCCAGCCCAAGCGCGAGGACAGCCAACCGCAGAACAGCAGCGCCGCCGACAGCGAGTCCTCGCGATGGCGCACGGTGACCGCCGACACGCCGTCGAGCGCGGCACGCAGCTGCGGCGGGTCGAACGTCGCGGCCACCCGCTCCCGCCACGGGGTCGAGCGCAGCCACGCCAGGTCGACCACGTAGGCGTTCTCGGAAAGCTCGGCGACCCGGTCGAGCGACTCGGCGACGTCCGGCTCGTCCTGTGTGTCGACGAGCACGATCTGCGCGAGCCGGCGCAGCGAGTCGACGGCCGCGCGATGCCCGTGCGGCGCCCAGACCATGGTGGCCAGGTCCGGGACGAGCAGCGGGTCGACGATCGTGTCGAGCTTGGGGAGGTGCTTCTCCCCGATCTCGAGCTCCACGCGCTCGCGCGCGACCGCGATGTGCCCCGGGGTCGGCTCGGCGTCGACCGTGCCGACGCCCGCCCAGGCGTCGATCGTCGTCCGGCCCGGCTCCACCGCGCACAGCACGAGCCGCGACGGGTGGTAGCGGCCCACGCGCTCGAACCGGTTCTCGATCTCGCCCCGGAACTCGGCGTCGACGACCACCACGACGTTGAGCACGCGCGCGGGCACGAACGGGTGGTCGGAGTGATGGTGCTCGGTGACGATCTGCCGCAGCGCGGCCTCGATGCGCGACGGCGTGGTGTCCCGTTCGGACCAGACCTCATCCACTAGAGCGGTCTCCAGTGCCGGCCCTCGCCGAGCAGGTCGTCGGCCTCCTGCGGCCCCGGCGTGCCGGCCTCGTACTCGGCCAGCGGCGGGTGGCCCGCGTCCCACGCCTGCAGGATCGGGTCGATGATCGACCACTGGGCGTCGACCTCGTCGTTGCGCGTGAACAGCGTGGCGTCGCCGCGCATGGCGTCGAGGATCAGCCGCTCGTAGGCCTCGGGGGACTGGGACATGAACGAGGTCCCGTAAAGGAACTCCATGTTGACCGGCCGGATGCGCATCGTGGCGCCCGGGATCTTCGCGCCCAGGGAGAGCGACACCCCCTCGTTGGGCTGCACGGTGAGGATGAGCTGGTTCGGCTGCACGCCGACCGAGCCCTTGGACTGGAAGGCCATGTGCGGCACCGGCTTGAGCTGCACCGCGATCTCCGTGACCTTGCGCGCCAGCCGCTTGCCCGTGCGCAGGAAGATCGGCACGCCCGCCCAGCGCCAGTTGTGCACCTCGAGCCGCAGCGCGGCGTACGTCTCCGTCTGCGAGTGCTCGGGCACGCCCTCCTCCTGCAGGTAGCCCGGCGCGTCCTGGCCCGCCGACATGCCTGCGGTGTAGCGCGCGCGGACCGTCATCTGCTCGACCTCGTCGGGTGTCGGCGGCTCGATCGCCTGCAGGACCTTGACCTTCTCGTCGCGCACCTTGTTGGCCTCGAACGAGGTCGGCGGCTCCATGCACACGAGCGTGAGCAGCTGGAGCATGTGGTTCTGCACGAGGTCGCGCAGGGCGCCGGCGGCGTCGTAGTAGCCCGCGCGCGAGCCGATGCCGATGTCCTCCGCCGCGGTGATCTGGATGTGGTCGATGTAGTTGCGGTTCCAGACCGGCTCGAACATGTAGTTCGCGAACCGGAAGGCCATCACGTTCTGGACGGTCTCCTTGCCCAGGTAGTGGTCGATGCGGAAGACCTGGCGCTCGCGGAAGACCGAGTGCACGACATCCTGCAGCGAGCGTGCCGAGGCAAGGTCGGTGCCGAACGGCTTCTCGATCACGATCCGCACGTCCGCCTTGTCGTGCCGATGCAGCCCGTTGGCCTTCAGCGCCTCCGTGATGACCGGGAAGTACTCGGGCGCCGTCGACAGGTAGTAGACCCGGTTGAGCGGCAGCCCCGCCTCCTCGTCGAGCGCCTCGAGCGCCGACCCGATCTTCGCGTAGCCCGCCGTGTCGTCGAACGGGACGCCGAGGTAGCTCATGTGCTCGATCAGCCCGTCGAGCACGTCGTCGGACGGCTTGCGGCGCGAGAACTCGGTGATCGCCTCGCGCGCCTGCGCGCGAAACTCGTCGTCGGACAGCTCGCGCCGCGAGATGCCGATCAGGTTGAAGCGCTCCGGCAGGGCGCCCTCGTGCGCGAGGTTGTAGAGCGCGGGCAGAAGCTTGCGGCGCGCCAGGTCGCCCGACGCGCCGAAGATGACGAGGGTTGTCGGCGGTACCGGAAGCCGCTCGAGCCCTTCGACGAGGGGGTTCTCGGCGGCGACGGCGGTGGCCATCTCAGCCGCCTCCCGCCGCCCGCTCGACCGCGTGGCCGCCGAACTGGTTGCGCAGCGCGGCGAGCACCTTGTGCGTGTACGCGCCCTCTCCGCGCGAGTAGAAGCGGGCGTAGAGCGAGGCGGTGATCACCGGCGTCGGGACGTCAAGGTCGATGCCGTCGATGATGGTCCAGCGGCCCTCGCCCGAGTCGGAGACGCTCGCGCCGATGTCGGCGAGGTCGTTCCCCTCCTGCTCGAAGGCGCGCTCGGCCAGCTCGCACAGCCATGACCGCACCACCGAGCCGCGGTTCCAGAGCCCGGCGACCTCCTTGAGGTCGATGTCGAACTTCGACTTGTACATCAGCTCGAAGCCCTCGCCGTACGCCTGCATGATCCCGTACTCCACGCCGTTGTGGACCATCTTCACGAAGTGGCCGGCGCCGGCGTCGCCGAAGCGCCGCCAGCCGTCCGGCGGGGCGAGCACGTCGAGGATCGGGGCCAACCGCTCGACGCTCTCCTCGTGGCCGCCGACCATCATGCAGTAGCCGACCTCGAGGCCCCAGACGCCGCCCGAGGTGCCGACGTCGACGTAGTGGAGGCCGCGTTCGTGGAGCGCCGCGGCGCGGCGCACGTCGTCGTGCCAGTTCGTGTTGCCGCCGTCGACGATCGTGTCGCCCTGGTCCATCAGGTCGGCGAGCGCGTTGACGGTCTGCTCCGTCGGATCGCCGGCCGGGACCATGACCCACACGGTGCGCGGCGGGTCGAGCTTGGAGACGAGCTCCTCGAGACTCGAGGCGGCGGTCGCGCCGTGGCCCTCGGCGGTGCTCACGGCTTCCTCGCTGAAGTCGAAGGCGACGACCTGGTGGTCTGAGTCGCGGTGGATGCGATGGACCATGTTGCCGCCCATCTTGCCCAGCCCGATGAACCCGAGTTGCATCAGAGGATCTCCTTCCCGACGCGCACGGCCTGGAGGCCGTGCGCGCGCAGCGTCTGCAGGTCGCCGTCGGCCTGCGCCCGGATCAAGGTGGCGAACGTGAACGGCTCGCCGGGGACCGGCAGGTCGGTCGTCGGCTCGTCGACGATCTCGATGAACCGGCCGGTCGGCGGGCCGCCCTTGTGGAACTGGCCAGTCGAGTGCAGGTAGCGCGGGCCGTAGCCGAACGTGGTGGCCACGCCGTGCTCGGTGATCAGCCGCTCCCGGAAGCGAGCGACCGCAGTGTCCGTCTCCTCGCTGTAGGGCAGGTAGCCGAGGATCGCCACGTAGCTCGGGGGCGCCGCGTCCGACAGCAGCTCGTCGACGTTGCCCGGGTCGAGCTCGCCCGGGTGGGCGGGGTCCCTATTCAGCACCCGGTTGGTGTTGTCCTTCGCCTCCTGCACGTTCGGCTGGTCGAACGGGTTGAGCTCGAGCACCCAGCCGACGACCGCCGTGGCGAACTCCGAGAGGAAGAAGATCCGGCCGAGGTCGGCCGGCCCCTCGGCCCGCACGGTGATCGTCGGGTGCCCGGCCCGCCGCAGCGCCTCGACGGCCGCGGCGTTCCTCTCGTCGTCGGACGCGAGGTGCAGGAACACGCGGTCGGGGCCGTAGGCGCCCGGATCGACCAGCGGCTCGTCGGCGATCGGCAGGATGCCGCGGCCGAGCTTGCCGGTTGACTCCGCGACGAGCTGCTCGGCCCACAGGCCGAACGAGGACAGCGGCTCGTCGACCACGAACGTCAGCTTGTCGCGCCCGTTGCGGGCCAGCTCGCCGAGCGCGATGCCGAGCCAGAGCCCGGCGTTGTCCTGCGTGAGCTGGCAGTTGGCGACGGCGAGCTCGGCGGCCTCGAGCACCGCCGCGATGTCGACGCCGATCAGCACGGCCGGCACGAGCCCGAAGTAAGAGAGCGCCGAGTAGCGCCCGCCGATCTCCGGGTCGTTCTCGAACACGCGGCGGAAGCCGTTGTCGCGCCCGAGCTGGGCCAGCGAGGTACCGGGGTCGGTGACCGCCACGTAGTGCGCGCCGTCGCCCTGGCGCTCGTGGAAGAGCTTGAACTGGGACATCGTCTCGACCGTTCCGCCCGACTTCGAGGAGATGACGAACAGCGTCTTGTCGAGGTCGATGGCGTCGAGCGTGGCATGGAGGACGTGTGGGTGCGTGGAGTCGAGCACGTGCAGCGTCATCCGCCGATCGGGCCACGAGCGGCGGAAGACCTCGGGCGCGAGGCTCGAGCCGCCCATGCCGCACAGCACGACGTCCGTGTACCCGTCGGCCAGCACCCCTTCGGCGAAGTCGTTCAGGCTGTCGACGTTGTCGATCATCTTCTCGGAGATGTCGAGCCATCCCAGGCGGTCCTCGAGCTCCGGGATGTCACCCCGCCCACCCGGCGCCCACAGTGTGCCGTCGCGGTGCCAGATCCGGTGCACGACGTCCTCGTCGGCGGCCCGGCGCAGCCGCTCGACGACGGCCTGCTCGTCCGCGGCCGGGAGGTCGGAGTCGATCATGTCCGGGCGGTCGGTGACGATCCCCTCGCGCTTGCGTTCGATCCCGTCGAGCAGCTTGGCCATCGGCACCAGGAACGCCTCGATGCCGTCCCTGAGCAGCTTGTCGGTCACGTCGTCGAGGTCGATGCCGGCCTCGCGCAGGGCCTCGAGGTCGGGCGTCGGGTCGATCGCCGCGGTCTGCCCGGTGACCTCGCCGTGGCGGGCGGCGGCGGTCAGCGTGGGCAGCGGCATCGTGTTGACGGTGTCACGCCCCACGAGTCCGTAGACGTACATCGTCTCGTCGTAGGCCGGGTTCTTGACGCCCGTGGAGGCCCACAGCGGCCGCTGAACGGGTGAGCCGGCGCCCCGCAGGGCCGCGAAGCGGTCGCCGTCGAATACGCGGCGGAACGCGAGGTAGGCGGCGCGGGCGTTGGCCAGGCCCGCGCGGCCGGCGAGGTCCGTGCGCCCGACCGCATCGAGCCGCTTGTCGACCTCGGTGTCCACGCGCGAGACGAAGAACGAGGCCACCGAGTGGCGGTCGAGCGGCAGGCCCTCCGCCTGCCGGCGCTCCGCCGCGCGGATGAACGCCTCCATCACGCGCTCGTAGTAGGAGACCGCGAACAGCAGCGTGACGTTGATGTTCAGGCCCTCGTAGAGCGCCTGCTCGATCGCCGGGATCCCCTCGTCGGTGGCGGGGATCTTGATCATCACGTTCGGGCGGTCGACCAGGCCCCAGTACATGCGCGCCTGCTCGAGCGTGCCCTCCGTGTCGTGCGCCAGCCGGGGAGCGACCTCCAGCGACACGTAGCCGTCGACGCCGTTCGTCTCCTCGTAGACCGGGCGCAGGACATCAGCCGCGAGCTGGACGTCCTTGATCGCCAGACCGCGGTAGACCTCGCGGGCGGAGAGGCCCTCGCGAGCCGCCTCGGTCAGGTCCTCGTCATAGTCGGAGGAGCCGAGGATGGCCTTCTCGAAGATCGCCGGGTTGGAGGTGACGCCGCGGAGGCAGTCCTCGACGACCATGCGCTCGAGCTCGCCCTCGACGATCATGCCGCGGCGCATCTGGTCGAGCCACACGCTCGTGCCCGCCGCCGTGAGGCTCGCGAGGCGCTCGTTGACCTGCGGGGTGACGCTCATGACCTCGTCCTTTCCAGCACGGATCGCCCGCGGTCGGCGATCGCCTGGCCGCTGAAGCCGAAGTGTTCGTACAGCACCTTGGCCGGCGCCGAGGCGCCGAAGCCCTCCATCGCGATGACGTCGCCCTCGTCGCCGACCCAGCGGTGCCAGCCCATCGGGCTGGCGGCCTCGACGGCGACCCGCGCCCGCACCGCGGGCGGGAGGACGCTGTCGCGGTACGCTTGGTCCTGCTCGGCGAAGCGGTCCAGGCACGGCATGCTGACCAGCCGCACATGCACCCCTTCGGCGTCGAGCAGCTTCACCGCCTCGTGCGCCTGGTGGACCTCCGAGCCCGTGCCCATGAGGATCAGCTCCGGCTCACCCTCGCTGTCGCGCAGCACATAGGCGCCGCGCTCGATCGCTTCGTCCGGCACGCCGTCCGGGCTCCACACCGGCAGGCCCTGGCGGGAGAGCGCCAGGACGGTCGGCCGGTCCGTCTGGCGCAGCGCGTGGCGCCATGCGAGCGCCGTCTCGTTGAAGCCCGCGGGGCGCACGACGTCCACGTTCGGCGTCGCTCGAAGGGTGGCGAGCTGCTCGATCGGCTGGTGGGTCGGGCCGTCCTCGCCGAGACCGATCGAGTCGTGGGTGAACACGAACGTCGATGGCAGGTGCATGATCGCCGCGATGCGGATCGCGGCCTTCATGTAGTCGCTGAAGATCAAGAAGCCGGCGCCGAACGCCCGGAACCCCATCAGGTTGAGGCCGTTGACGATCGCGCCCATCCCGTGCTCGCGGATGCCGAAGTGGATGTTGCGACCCGAGTAGTCGCCGGCCCTGATGCTGCCGCCGTCCTTGATCAGCGTGAGCGTGGAGGGCGCGAGGTCGGCCGAGCCGCCGGCGAACTCGGGAACGCGCGACGCGACCCACTGGATGACCTCCTGGGAGGCCTTGCGGGTCGCGATCATGCCGGCGTCCGGACCCTTCTTCGGCACGTCGTCGTCCCAGCCGTCGGGCAGGCGGCGCTCGAGGATGCGCTGCAGCTCGTCGCGGTGCTCGGACGCCTCGAAGCGCTCCAGCCACTCCTCGTACAGCTCGTTCCCGCGCTCGACGGCCTCGCGGAAGTGGGCGAGTGCCTCGTCGGGGACGAAGAACGGCTCCTCGCTCGGCCAGTTGTAGGCCTCCTTGGTGAGCCGGATCTCCTCCTCGCCGAGCGGCGAGCCGTGCGCCTCGTGCGTGTCCTGCTTGTTCGGCGAGCCGGGGGCGATGTGCGTGCGCAAGATGATCAGGCTCGGGCGGTCGGTCTCCCGCTGCGCGGACTCGACGGCCCGCTCCATGCTCTCGAGCCGGAGGTCCTCGCCGAGGTTCTGCACGTGCCAGCCGTACGCCTCGTAACGCTTGCCGACGTCCTCGGAGAAGGCGAGCGCGGTGTCGCCCTCGATCGAGATGTGGTTGTCGTCGTAGAAGCCGATCAGGCGGCCGAGTCCGAGGTGTCCGGCGATCGAGCTGGCCTCGGAGGCCACGCCCTCCTCCATGTCGCCGTCGGACGCGATGGTGTACGTGAAGTGACCGACGAGGTCCTCGCCGAAGCGCGCCGCGAGCATGCGCTCGCCGAGCGCGAGGCCGACGGCGGTGGAGATGCCCTGTCCCAGCGGCCCGGTCGTCGTCTCGATGCCCGGGGCGTGGCCGTACTCCGGATGCCCGGCGGCCGGGGAGCCGAGCTGGCGGAAGCTCTTGATGTCGTCGAGCGAGACCCCGTAGCCCGTCAGGTACAGGGTCGAGTACAGGAGCATCGAGGCGTGCCCCGCCGAAAGCACGAACCGGTCGCGGGCGGGCCAATCAGGGTGCTCGGGGGAGTGGCGCATGACCCGCGTGTAGAGCAGGTACGCCACCGGAGCGAGTGCCATCGGGGTGCCGGGATGGCCGGAATTGGCCTTCTGGACCGCGTCCATCGACAGCGTGCGGATGGTGTTGATGCACAGCTCGTCGAGCGCGACGCGCTCTTCGGTGACGGACAATGCGTTCCTCTTCTCCTCGGTTGCCCCCGAAAAGCTACGCGACCCTGGAATGCGTTGCTCGGACGCGGCGTCCTTGGATTCATGCACCCGTTCATCGCCGCCGAGGTGGCCAAGCACCTCATCCTCCAGCGTGAGCAGGCGACAGCCGATGCACGCCGCCTCCCGCGCAAGCCGCGCCGCAAGCCGGGACTACCATTGATGCATGGCTACCGACGTGCGAAAGACCGACGAGCAGTGGCGCGAGGCGCTCACCTCTGAGCAGTACGAGGTGCTGCGGAAGGGCGGGACGGAGCCGGCCTTCACCGGCCGCTTCTGGAACGCCCACGACGACGGCGTCTACCGCTGCGCCGGCTGTGGCGCGGAGCTCTTCTCGTCAGGCACGAAGTTCGACTCGGGCACGGGCTGGCCGAGCTTCACCGAGCCCAGGGTCGCCGAGGCGGTCGAGACGCGCTCCGACCACTCGTGGGGCATGAACCGCACGGAGGTCGTCTGCCGCGCGTGCGGCGGGCACCTCGGCCACCTCTTCGACGACGGCCCGCGCGACGCCGGCGGGATGCGGTACTGCATCAACTCCTGCGCTCTGGAGCTCGACACGGCGCGCTAACGCCGGCGAGCGACTCAGCCGACCTGCGGGCCGGAGAGCTGCGCGCGGAGTGAGGCGATCTCGGTGACCGCGAGGCCGACGTACTCCGCGTGCGACGCGGCGATGTCGTTCTCGAGGTCAGCCATGTAGAGGGCGTTGTCGCCCAGGCCGGCCTCGAGGGCTTCGAGACGCTCGGCCTGCAGGCGGTGGAGCCGGTTGCGGGCGTCGGTGGCGGTCATGGGTGCAATGTCGCAGCGGGGGGACCGGGGGCCAATGTAGAGAGGCCACACCCTTGGCGGCGGTGAGCCTGTGTCTGTTGGTGCGGCTCCCCGCCCCCTCCGGATCACTGCGCGCGGCGAGCGCACTCGATGCAGAGCACGCTCTCGGGCGCCGCGCGCAGCCGCGCGGGCGCGATCGGCCCGCCGCAGGCGTCGCAGACGCCGTAGCTGCCGTCGTCGAGCTTGGCCAGCGCGCGGGTGATCCGCTCCTCGCTGACCTCGAGGCTGGTGCCCACGCCGACGTCGGTGAGGCGGCTGATCGCCTCGGTCGTCCCGTCGCCGATGCGCTTGCCGAAGGAGAGCTGCGAGCCGCGCTCCGGCCGTCGCGCAAGGCCCGCGATCCGGTCCCGCAGCTCCGTCTGTCGCTCACGCAGGATGCGCTCGACCTCGGCGAGGTCCGGCGGGTCGGTCATCCCCTCAGGCTACGCGGTCCTTGACGTACGTCTCGGCGCTGTGTGAGGTGAAGGAGGGTGCACGACGTCCTCGACATGCGCGAGATGCTCCGCGACGAGATCATCCAGCTACGTGAGTCCGGTCACGTGCTCGACGATCTCGCGACGTCGGCCGGCGCGATCGACGCGGCGAGCGACGTGGAGGTACGGGGGCGGCTCGCCGAGCTCGAGGCGGCGCCCATGGCCGCGGGCTGGCCGTATCACGAGCCGTCGCAGCTCGAGGCGATCGAGGGGGAGCAGCCCGCGGCGCCCGAGCCCGCGCAACTTTCCCTCGACGAGTCCGCTCTCCATGGCCGCATCCTCGGCGCATGGCTCGGCCGGTGCGCCGGGTGCATGCTCGGCAAGCCGGTCGAGAGCTGGCAGCGGTCGCAGATCAGGGAGTACCTCCAGCACCGCCGCGCGTATCCGATCCGCGACTACCTGCCGCCGGCCGAGCCGGGGCCTCACGACCATCCACCCCTGCACCCGTCATGGGCGGAGACCACGCTCGGGCGCATCGGCGGCGTCGCGCGAGACGACGACATCGACTACACGATCCTCGCGCTGCACATCCTCGACACCTACGGACCCGGCTTTACGACGGCGGACGTCGCGACAGAGTGGCTGCGCCGGTTCCCGTTCGCCCAGCTCTACACCGCCGAGCGAGCGGCTTACCGGAACCTCATCCTGGGGCTCCGACCACCGGCGACCGCCGTGCACGTCAACCCGTACCGGGAATGGATCGGGGCACAGATCCGCGCGGACGCCTTCGGCTACGTCTCTCCCGGCGATCCGGCGCACGCCGCCCGCCTCGCGTACAAGGATGCGCGCCTCTCGCACACGGCGAACGGCATCTTCGGCGCCATGTGGTCCGCGGCACTCGTCGCGGCAAGCTTCGCCGAGCGCTCGATGGGCGACGCGCTGCGCTCGGCGCTCGCCGCCGTGCCGGCACGCTCGCGGCTCGCCGAGGCATTGCGCGGAGTCGCCGACCTGCGCGCTCGGGACCTGGATTGGGAGGCTGCCCGGGACGCCATCGAGGAGCGTCACGGCGCCCTCAGCCCTGTCCATACCATCAACAATGCGGCCGTTGTCGCAGCCGCCCTGTTGTGGGGCGAGGGGGACTTCACGCGGACGATCGGCCTGGCCGTGCAGGGCGGTTGGGACACCGACTGCAACGGCGCCACAGCCGGGTCGGCCTTCGGCGCCATGCACGGCGTCCATGCGCTGCCGGCGCACTGGACCGCGCCGCTGGAAGACAGGATCCGAACCGCGCTCTTCGGCTTCGACGGCGCGCGGCCATCCGCGCTCGCCGAGCGAACGCTGCGCGTCGCCCTTCGGCCGATGGGCTAGGCGTACACGCCGAGCCGCGCTGGCCGACGGCGCGTAGGGCTTACCGTGAACGGGGTGGCGACGGTGACGGTCCGGGGGCTCGTGAAGACGTTCGGCGAAGGTCGAGCCGCCCGCCGCGTGCTGGACGGGACCGACCTCACGGTCCAGGCCGGCGAGGTCGTGGCGATCCTCGGGCGGTCGGGCTCCGGCAAGTCGACGCTGTTGCACCTCCTCGGCGGCCTCGACCGGGCCGACGCGGGCACGATCGAGGTCGCGGGCATGGACGTGTCCGGCGCCGACGAGCGACAGCTGAGCGCGCTGCGCCGCCGCCGCGTGGGCTTCGTCTTCCAGTTCTTCCACCTGCTGCCCGAGCTCACCGGTGAGGCGAACGTGCTCCTTGCGGGTCGGGTGCGCGGCGCCCATCCGGACGCCGCCGCCCGCGGGCGTGAACTGATCGACGGCCTCGGCCTGCGGCCGGTCGCCGAGTCGCTGCCGAGCCGCCTGTCGGGCGGCGAGCAGCAGCGCTTCGCGATCGCCCGCGCGCTGGTCAACGACCCCGCGGTGCTGCTCGCCGACGAGCCGACGGGCAACCTCGACGTGGAGGCGGGCGCGGAGGTGCTGCGCCTGCTCCGCGCCGGCGCGGCCGGCGGCCGGGCGGTGGTGCTGGTGACGCACGAGCGCGCGGCCGCCGAGGCCGCCGATCGGGTGCTGACGCTGCACGAGGGACGGCTCGTGTGATCGCTCTCGCGCTCGCGGGCCTGCGCGCGCGGCGCTCGCGGACGCTGCTGGCCGCTCTCGGAGTGCTCGCCGCGTCGCTCGTCGTCGGGACGGGCGTCAGCGTCGGCTACGCGCTTGCGACGGGCTTCGAGCGCGCGGCCGAGCAGGCCGACCTGCCGGACATCGTCGCGCGCTTCGACGACACGGGCACCGAGCCGCTCGACGAGCGCGTGCGGGCGCTGCCCAACCTCGCGGCCCGCTCGTACCGCTTCGAGCGCACGAACATCCCGCTCACCGCCAACGGCCACCACACCCACCAGGGCGCCTTCCACGTCCTGCTCGGCGACCGCCGCGGCTATCTCGTCGCCGAGGGGCGCGACCTGTCAGGGCGCCCCGGCGAGGTCGTGGCCGAGCAGGGGCTCGCGCGCGAGTGGGGGCTGCGCGTCGGGGACACGATCGACGTCGGCCGCGCCGGGGCGCTGCGGCTGGTCGGCATTGCCGTCTCGCCCGACAACGTGGCGTACCCGCTCGCGCGCGCGGCGCGCGTGTACCTGCCCGACGTCTACGGGGCCGACACGCCGGCCAACCTCGCGCTGCTGTGGCTCAACGACCCGACCAAGGCCGACGTCACGCTCACGCAGGCCCGCTCGGTGTCGTTCGGCCTCGGCCGCCTGGAGTTCGTCACCCGCGACGGCGTGAAGGTCCTGCTCGGGCAGGCGGCCGGGATCGTGATCTCGCTGCTCGTGGCCTTCTCGCTCGTGGCGCTCGTGGCGGCGGGGACGATGCTGGCGGCCGGCGCCCACGCCGACGTGCAGCGGCGACTGGCCGCACTCGGCGTGCAGCGTGCGCTCGGCTTCTCCCCCGCGCGCATCGCCGGGCTCCAGGCCACGGAGGCGGCGCTCCTCTCCCTGCCGGCGGCCGCGGCCGGCATCGCCATCGGGGCGCTGGTGGTGGCCGGTCCGTCGGCCGCCCTCCTCGCCTCGCTCAACGAGCGGCCGCCGGGCTGGGCGCTGCTCGGCCCGCTCGCCCTCGCGCTCGCCGCCGTGACGGTCATCGTCGTCGCCGCGGCGACCTGGCCCGCGTGGCGGGCGGCGCGCCGCCCGCCGGCCGCGATCCTTCGCGGAGGAGACGTGGATCCCCGTTCGGGAGGGCGGGCACCGGGCGGGAGCTTCGCGGTGCTGGGGGCGCGGTTCGCCACGGCCGCCCGGGCCCGGTGGGCGGCGACGGTGGCGACGATCGCGGTGTGCGCGGGGGTCGTCACGCTCATGCTCGCGCTCGCCTCGCTGCTCGAGCGGCTGCGCGACGACCCGGGGACGGTCGGCAAGCGCTACCAGCTCACCGTGCCGCTCGACGCTTCGCTCGCGGGTCGGGTCGACGACGTCCCCGGCGTCGCCGGCGTCGCGCCCCGCTACACGGCCGACGCCGCGGACTCGTACCGGCTCGGCGAGCCGCTGCGGCTCGTCGCCTTCCCCGGCGACCACACGCGCCTCGAGGCGCCGCCGCTCGCCGCCGGCCGGCGGCTGAGCGGCCCCGGCGAGATCGAGGTCGGTCTTGGGCTGGCCGACGCGCTGGGGCTGCGCCCGGGTTCGACCTTCGCGGTCCAGCTTCCCGGAGGCACGGAGGCGCGGTTCCGCGTCGCCGGCGTCGTACGGGCGCTCGAGAACGACGGGCGGATCGGCTGGGTCCGGCCCACGCGGCTGCTCGACGACGACCCCGACCTGCGGCCGTCGCTGGCCGTGCGGCTCGAGGGCGGCGCCGACCGCGACGCGGTGACCCGCGAGCTGGTGGCGCTCGGCGCGCCGCCGCAGTCCGCGTCGGCGGCCACGACCCGCAACGCCCAGTTCCTCGGCGTGCTCGCCTCGGTGCTGCGCGGCGTGGGGCTGGCCGTCGGGCTCGTGTGCCTGTACGCGCTCGTGCAGGCGCTCGCGGTGACCGCGCGCGAGCGCCGCGGCGCCGTCGCGCTGTTGCGCGCCTGCGGGGGCGATGCCGGCACGGTTGCGCGCGTGTTGCTGGGCGCCGCCACCGCGGTCGCGCTGCCGGGCGCCGTGCTGGGCGTGGTGCTCGAGCTGACGGTCATGGGGCCGGTGGTCGCCCACCTGGCCGCGGGCTTCGCGTCGCTCCCGATCGCCCCTGGCCCCGGCCAGGTGGTGCTCGTCGTGGCCGGCCTGCTGGCGCTCGCCGCCGTCGCGACCGCGCTGGTCGCCCGGCGCGTCCTGCGCGAGCCCGTCGTCGTGGGGCTGCGGGAGGGGTGATGCGCGCGCTGCCGCTCATCGCCCTGCTCGCGCTCGCCGGCTGCGGCGGCACCGCGCCTGCCGCCGCGCCGCCCGCCACCTCGACCCTCCAGGCCACGCTCGTCGACCGCGACGGCGACGGCTTCCTCGAGCGCGGCGGCCCGGGCGAGCCGCTGCGCGACCGCGGCACGCCGGCGCGGCCGGGGCGCACGCTGGCGGTCTTCGGCCAGCTGACCGACACGCATGTGCGCGACGAGGAGTCACCCGCCCGCGTGCCGTTTCTCGACCGCCTGGGCGCGCCGCTCAACTCGACGTTCCGGCCCCAGGAGGCGCTCTCCGCCCAGGTGCTCGACGCCGCCGTGCGAGGGCTGGCACGCGAGCGGCCCGAGGCGGTGGTGGTCACGGGCGACATCGTCGACTCCGCGCAGGAGAACGAGCTCGAGACGGCGATCGGGGTGCTGGAGGGCGGCGTCGTGCGCCCGGACAGCGGCGCCCGGGGCTACGACGGCGTGCAGGCCGCCGGCAACCCGGACCCGTTCTACTTCCGGCCGGACAACGACGCGCCGCGCCATCCGGGGGCGCTGGCGGCCGCGCAGCGGGAGTTCCGTGCGGCGGGCCTCGGCGTGCCGTGGTACCCGGCGATCGGCAACCACGACGTGTTCGTGCAGGGCGAGGTGCCCGCCACCGGCGCGATCGAGGAGCTGGCCACTGGGTCCCGACTCATCACCGGCCTCGACCCCGGCTTCCAGCCGTCGCTCGACGAGGAGAATGCCGCGAGCATCGTCGACTCGCTGCTCACGTACGGCGACGCATACGGTCGCTCCGAGCCCGTTGCCGCCGACGCCGCTCGCCGTCACCCGGACGCGGACGAGGTCGTCGCGCGGCTGGCGGGCGCGGCCGGCGTCCGCACCGCGACGGGCGGCCGCCTGGACTACGCGTTCGACCTCGGCCCCGAGGGCCGCGGCATCGTGCTCGACACCGTCGACCGGGGCGGCGGCTCGCGCGGGAGGGTCGGCGCCGCTCAGGTGACCTGGCTGCGCCGCGAGGTCGCGCGCGCGGGAGGCCGCTGGGTGGTTGTCTTCGCGCACAACCCGCTCGAGTCCGCGGACGGCGGCGAGGCCGCGCTCGCGGTGCTCGACGCGGCGCCGCGCGTCGTGGCGGTGGTGGCCGGCAACCGCCACCACAACACGATCGAGCCGCGCGGGCACCTGTGGCTCGTCGGCACGTCGTCGCTGGCGGACTTCCCGCAGCAGGGGCGGATGTTCCGGCTCCGGGAGGCAGGGGACGGCGTGGCGCTCGAGACGTGGATGGTCGACCACGACGGCCGCGGCCTGGCGGGCATCGCCCGCGAGCTGGCGTACCTCGACGCCCAGGGCGGCCGGCCGCAAGGGCTCGCCGGCCGGCCCGAGGACCGCAACGCGCGACTCTTCGTGGCGGGATGAGACGGGTCCTGCTCAGCGCGTTCTTCGTCGCGGCCGGCGTCCTTCACTTCGTCAAGCCGCGCGCGTACGAGGCCATCGTCCCGACCGTGCTCCCCCGCAAGCGCGAGATCGACTACGTCAGCGGGGTCGCGGAGATCGCGGGCGGCCTCGGGGTGCTCGCCCCGCGCACGCAACGGCTCGCCGGATGGTGGCTGATCGCCACGCTGGTGGCCGTGTTCCCGGCCAACGTCAGCATGGCGGTCAACGCCGACCGCTTCCGCCGGGTGCCCGAGCCACTGCTGTGGCTGAGGCTGCCCGTGCAGGGCGCGCTGGTCGGCTGGACGTGGTGGGCGGCGGTCCGCCGCCCACCACGCTGAACTCAGGCGGCGGCGGGAACCGCCTCGACCTCGCCGCGCCTCGCCGCCTCGGCGTGCTCGCGCGAGGCGCGCCCGGATACGAGCACCGTGGCGAGGATGGCGCCGAGCACCGCGAGACCGGCACCGACGGCGAACGCGGACTGAAAGCCCTCGGTGAGGCTCACGTTGGCCGGGTTGCCGGCGGCCGCGAGGTCTTCGGTGCGGCTGTTGGCGACCGTCGCGAGGACCGCGAGGCCGAGCGCGCCGCCGATCTGCTGCGACGTGTTGATGAGCCCGGAGGCCAGCCCGGCCTCGTGCGGCTCGACGCCGCTCACCGCGGCGACGGTCATCGACACGAACGCCAGACCGAGGCCGGCGGCCGCGAGCAGCGACGGGAACAGCACGTCGCCGACGTAGCTGCCGTTCGGCGACACCTGCGAGAACCAGACGAGCCCGCCGGCGGTGATCACGAGGCCCGTGACGAGCACCGGCTTGAAGCCGAAGCGGGTCACCAGCCCGGCCGAGGCGCCGGCCGTGATGATGATGCCCACGGCCAGCGGCAGGTAGGCGAAGCCGGCCTCGAGCGCGGAGAACCCGAGCACCTGCTGCATGTACAGGGAGATGAAGAAGAACATCGAGAACAGCGCCGCCGCGATCAGCACCGCGGACACGTTGATGCCCGTGATGGTGCGGATCCGGAAGATGCCCGGGAACGGCATGAGCGGAGCCTTGCTGCGCCGCTCGATCACGTAGAACGCGGCGATCAGCGCGAACGAAAGCGCGCCGAGCCCGATCGTCTGGGTCGAGCCCCAGCCCGCATTGTTGGCGTCGACGAGCGTGTAGACGAGCAGCGACAGCCCCGCGGTGACCGTGACGGCCCCCGCGAAGTCGAAGTGCCGGCCCTCGACGCGCGACTCGGGCAGCAGGCGCGGCGCCAGCAGCGCGGCGATGATGCCGACGGGCACGTTGACGAACAGGACCCACTCCCAGCCGGCCCACTCGGTGAGCATGCCGCCGAGCAGCACGCCGACTGCGCCGCCGGAGCCGGCCACGGCGCCCCACACGCCCATCGCCTTGTTGCGCTCGGCGCCCTCGGCGAAGAGGACGGTGACGAGCGACAGCGCCGCCGGCGAGAGGAGTGCGGCGCCGAGGCCCTGCACGGCGCGGGCGGCGATCAACCAGCCCTCGCTCTGGGCGAAGCCGCCGGCCAGTGAAGCGACCGCGAAGACGACAAGGCCGATCATGAACAGGCGGCGACGCCCGAGCAGGTCGGCCATACGCCCGCCGAGCAGCAGGAAGCCGCCGAAGACGAGCACATACGCATTGACGACCCACGAGAGGTTGTCCTGCGAGAACTGGAGGTCGGCACCGATCGACGGGAGCGCCACGTTGACGATCGACGCGTCGAGGATGACGACGAACTGCGCTGCGGCCAGTAGCGCGAGCGCGAGCCACTTGTTGGTGGCGGTGGATGGCATGAAGACTCCTGGGGAGGAAAAGTTCGATCTGGAACGCCAGTTCCGGTTCTGACGGTACGATACGGAACACAGATTCCGCTTGCCTAGTGGGGCTAACCGCCCTAGAGTCATCTTTGTGTCCGAGGTCATAGATCGACCCCTCCGCGCCGACGCCCGGCGCAACCGGGAGCGCGTGCTGAGCGCCGCGCGCGAGGTCTTCGCCGAGCAGGGACGCGACGCGCAGATGGACGACGTGGCGCGCCGTGCGGACGTCGGCGTCGGGACCGTCTACCGCCACTTCCCGACCAAGGACGCCCTCCTCACCGCGCTCAGCGACGAGATGTTCGCGGTCGTCGCCGCCCACGTGCGGACGCTGCTCGCCCGCGAAGACGCCTGGGAGGCGTTCGTCCAGGCGATGTGGTTCAGCGGCGAGAAGACCGCGGGCGACCGTGCGTTCTCCGAGATCATGGCCGCCTCGAGCGACCTGCCGCCCCGCACGTGCCCGGGCCAGGAGGACCTCATCGTCACGGTCGGCGACCTGATGGCGCGTGCCAAGGCCGAGGGCCGGATGCGGCCCGACGTCACGATCGACGACATCCCGCTTCTCATGTGCGGGGTCGGGAGCGCCAGCGGCATGGTGCATCCGTCGCGGCAGGCGTGGCGCCGGCACCTGGCGATCATCCTCGACGGACTGCGCGCCGAGGCCGCGTGCGCCCCGCTCCCCGATTAGGGGTGCCCAACGGGACATCGCTCAACACGGGATGGCCGTTGGGCCGGCCCCCCCGGTCGTCTGAACGCGCCGTATCGTGTCGGGCATGACCGCGCCCGACGTGACCGATCCCGACCTGCAGTCCGTCGCCTGGGACCTCTCCCGGCTGATCGATGATGCGGACGACCCCGGCGCCGCCGTGTCGGAGATGCTCGCCGAGGTCCAGCAGCGCGCCGACGCGTTCGCCGAGGCCCACGCCGGCAAGGTCGCCGAGCTCGACGGCCCGGGCCTCGTGGCCGCCATGCACGAGCTCGAGGCGATGCAGGACGTCCTCGGCCGCGCCGGCTCGTACGCGATGCTCGACTTCTCGATCAACACCGCCGACCCGCCGCGCGGCGCCCTGCTCCAGAAGGTGCAGGAGGGCGCGACCCAGGCCGAGACCCGGCTGCTCTTCTTCGAGCTTGAGTGGGCCGCGCTCGACGACGCGCGGGCCGAGGAGCTACTCGCCACCGAGGGCCTCGACTTCGCCCGCCACCACCTGCGCACCGCCCGCCGCTACCGGCCGCACCTGCTCACGGAGCCCGAGGAGAAGGTGATGGCCGAGAAGAACCTCACGGGCCGGACGGCGTGGAGCCGGCTGTTCGACGAGCAGGCGTCGGCGATCACGGTCGATCTGGCGAGCGATGGCGGTCACGAGCCCGAAGGGCGGGGCAGAGGAGCGGAGCCGGTCTCGCTCGAGGTCGCGCTGTCACGCCTCTTCGCGCCCGACCGCGAGGTCCGCCGCCACGCCGCCGAGCGCGTCACCGCGGCGCTCGAGCCCGGCCTGCGCACGCGCGGGTACGTGTTCAACACGCTGCTCGCCGACAAGATGGTCGACGACCGGCTGCGCCGCTACCCGCACTGGCTGGCGAGCCGCAACCTCGCCAACGAGGCGTCCGACGAGTCGGTCGCGGCGCTGATCGACGCGGTCCGCGCCCGCTACGAGGTGCCGCGCCGCTGGTACCGGCTGAAGGCGCAGCTGCTCGGCGTCGACCGGCTCGCGGACTACGACCGCATGGCGGCGGTCACGGCCGAGGACGAGCGCGTCGAGTGGCCCCGCGCGCGGGACATGGTGCTCGAGTCGTACGGCGCGTTCTCGGACGACCTCGGGGACCTCGCGCGGCGCTTCTTCGACGAGTCGTGGATCGACGCGCCGGTGCGTCCGAACAAGCGCGGGGGGGCGTTCTGCGCGTACACGGTGCCCTCGGTGCACCCGTACGTGATGCTCAACTACACCTACAAGCGGCGCGACGTGCTCACGCTCGCCCACGAGCTGGGGCACGGCGTGCATCCGGCGCTCGGCGCCCGCCAGGGCATCTTCCACATGGCGACGCCGCTGACGATGGCGGAGACCGCCAGCGTGTTCGGCGAGACCCTTGTGTTCGGGCGGCTGCTCGAGCAGGCGTCGACGCCGGAGTCGCGGCTCGCGCTGCTCTCGGAGAGCATCGAGGGGTCGATCGCCACGGTCTTCCGCCAGGTGGCCATGAACCGCTTCGAGCACCTCGTCCACACGGAGCGGCGGGAGGTCGGCGAGCTGGCCACGGAGCGCTTCGGCGAGCTGTGGGCGGAGTCGCAGGCCGAGCTCCTGGGCGACGCCGTCGAGCTGACCGACGGCTACCGCTCCTGGTGGTCGTACGTGCCGCACTTCATCGGCTCCCCCGGCTACGTGTACGCGTACGCGTACGGGCAGCTGCTCGCGCTCGCCGTCTACGGCCGCTACGAGGAGGAGGGCGAGGCGTTCGTGCCGGCGTACCTGCAGCTGCTCGAGGCGGGCGGCTCGCGCAGCCCGGAGGAGCTGGGCAAGATCGTGGGGGTCGATCTCACGGACCCGGGCTTCTGGGACCGCGGGCTCGACATCGTGGAGCGCCAGCTCGACGACGCCGAGGCCGCCGCCCGCGACGCGGGTCGGATCTAGCCGCCCTTGACGAGGTCGGTGAACGTCTGGCCGCCGTCGGTCGAGCGCTTGACGGTGCCGTCGATGAGCGCGACGTAGACCGTCTCGCGGTCGGCGGCCATGGCCTGCGGCTCCCCGCCGGTCGTGCCGCGGTCCTCCCACTTCTCCCCGCCGTCGGTCGAGACCTTCACGGGGCCGCCGGGGTCGACCCGGTACAGCTCCCCGCCCTCGGACCACGCGAGCCGGACGTTGGGCGTCGGGTCGCTGGGCCGCCAGCTCGCGCCCGCGTCGCGCGAGACGAACAGGCCCTGCTCGGTGCTGCCGACCCAGCGCCGCGGATCCGACGGGTCGACCTCGAGCGACACGACCGACATGGGCGCCGCGCGCGTCTCCCACGTGCGGCCGTCGTCGGTGCTCACGAGCACCTGCGGCTGCTGGAAGAGCGCGGCCACGAGCGTGTCGCCGGCGGGCTCGATCGCGTGGAAGTCGGCCGTCCCGAGCTCGGACACCGGCGACCAGGTGGCGCCCGCGTCCTCGGAGCGGATGAGGCCGAGCTGCGGCGGCAGCGTCTGGCCCTCGGACGGGTGGCCCGAGCCGAGCAGCTTGTCGGGGCCGGTGAAGCGCACGACGAGCGACTCGGACACCTTGCCCGAGCCGTCCGGGGTGTTGAGCCGGCCGGTCAGCTTCTCGGGCTCGCTCGCGCCCTCGGCGATACGGAAGAGCCCGGTGTTCGTGCCCATGAAGAGCGACTCGTCGGCCGGGTTGACGGTGAGGGAGCCGACGATCGGCGGGTCGCCGTCGGGGTCGACCCACGGGACGGCGACCTCGCTCGTCGCCGTTGTCGCCGTACCGTCCTCCCCGCCGCAGCCGCCGAGCGCGATCGCGAGGCAGGCGAGCGCGAGTCCCAGCCTCCTCATGCGTCCATCAGGGTAGGAACCGGGCGCGCGTCACGAGCCGGATGACCGTGCGGGCGACGGTCACGAGCTCGTCCACGGCGACCCACTCGTCGACCGCGTGCGCGCGCTCGATGCCGCTCGGGCCCGCCATCACGCACGGGATGCCGCGGGCGGTGAACAGGCGCATGTCCGCGCCCCACGGGACGCCGACGACGGCGGGCCTGTCGGCGCGCTCGGCAGCGACGGCGCCGGCCACCGCGCTCACCCACGGATGGTCGGGGGAGGTCTCTCCGGGCAGGTAGGCGCCGCCCGTCCAGTGGATCTCGGCCGGCGCCTCGCCGTCGTCGAGGGCTCGGTGGACGGCGTCCTCGAGCGTGGCGCGGACGTCGGCGGCGTCGGCGCCGACCGGCATCCCGAGCCGGACCAGGAGCTCCACCCGGTCGGGCACCTGGCTCGACCACTCGCCGCCGTGGACCTTGCCCACGAGAAGTGGATAGGGCAGCTCGAGCGTCTGCATCAGCGGGTGCTCGATGCCGGTGTTGATGCGTTGCTCGAGCTCGGCGAGCGCGTGGTGTACGCGCACGTAGCGGTCGAGCGCCGAGCAGCCCTCGAGCCTGACGGCCGCGTGGGCGGCGCGACCAGGGATGACGCACCGGAAGGTGAGCGCGCCCGCCTGCGCGCACACGACGTCGAAGGCGGTCGGCTCGGGGATCAGCGCGGCGTCGAACGCGGCGTCGCGTTCGAGCGCCGCGAAGGTGCCGAGGCCGCCATCCTCCTCGGAGGCCACGCACTGGAGCACGACCTGCGGTGCGGGAACGCCGGCGGCGCGGACGGCCCCGAGCGCGTGGACCATCGCCACCACCGCGCCCTTCATGTCGACCGAGCCACGGCCGTAGAGGCGGCCGTCCTCGAGAGCTCCGGCCCAGGGACCGTGACGCCAGGGCAGCGTGCCGGGGCCGACGACGTCGACGTGGCCGTTGAGGGCGAGGCGCCCGGGCGCTGTGCCGTGCAAGGTGGCCGTCAGCCCCCACAGCTCGTCGCGCGGCATCTCCTCTCCGGGGTGGTCGGGATGGGCGCGCAGCGCCTCGAGCTCGTGGCGGTGGAGGTTGGTCGCAAGGCGCCGGTCTGCGGCGAGCGCGGCGAGCGCCTCGAGCACGGCACGCTCGTCGCCGGTGACGCTGGGTATCCGCACGATCGCGGCCGCATCGGCGGCCAGGGCGTCCGGGTCGAGGGCGGCGAGTGCGGCGGTTTCGGCGTCCATGCGGGCGGCGAGGCTACCGCCTCAGACTGACCGTTCGGGGAGTGGCGGCCTCCGGGCGGGCAGCCTAGTCTCGTTGCCAACACAAGGGTCCTCGCAGCCATCGTGGGTCGAGGTTGGGACCCGCCCCGCCCGCCAGGGGCGGGTCCCAACCTGGGCCCGTGCTGGAGGCACGGACTCGAAGACAAGACGACCGGCAACCCCGGCGCATGATGCGCCGGCGGCCGGCCCGATCATCGACTTCGGCGCACGAGGCGCCGACGATCGGCGCCCGACTGGTTCCGGGACCCTGCTCACCGGGTGTGCGTGGTGGCCCCACCGACGGACGCGGAGCCCCCGTTAGTCTGGATTCCTGGTGCTAATTGACAGTGAGCAGGGCAATGACCACGCCGCCGATTACCTGGGCGCGCGGGTGCGGGAGCTACGGCGAGAGCGCGGGCTCACGCTCAAGGCGCTGGGAGGCCGCGCCGGCCTCTCGCATCCGTTCCTGAGCCAGCTCGAGCGCGGGCTGGCGCGCCCGAGCGTGGGCTCGGTCGAGCGGATCGCCCGGGCGCTCGGCGTGCCCGTCATGGCGCTGTGGTCGACGCGGCGCAGCAGGCCGGCTCGCGTGGCGCGTGCGGACGAGGGGGTCTTGATCTCGCACGTCGAGCCGGGCGCTCCGGGCGGGGTCCGCGCGGTGCCGGACGACGACTCGCCGCTGCAGGTGCGCGAGTGGTCGGGCGGCAGCCGGTCCTGGCCCCGCGACAGGGACACGGTGCCGGGCGAGATCCTGCTCTACGTGGCGCGTGGCGCGCTCGAGGTCGACCTCGACGGCGCGGTCCACGCGCTCAATGAGGGAGACACGCTGCGCTTCGACGGCGAGGTCCCCCACCGCATCCGCCGCTCCGGCGGCGTCGCCACGCGCGCGCTGCTGGTCACGCACGGCTAAGAGCTTCGCCCCGGGGTGATGATCGGCCGCTCCGGGGCGAAACCCTGCGTGCTCACGGCCGGAACGCGAGCTCGGCGGGCGCCGGCCCGCGGGCGATGAGCGTCCCGGCGGCGCGCTGGAGCGCGGCCATCGCGACGCCCATCGAGCCAGGGCCGACGGACACACGGGCGACGCCGAGGCGCTCGAGCTCGGCGAGCGGCGGGCCGGAGGGGGTCGCGATCAGGCTGATGGGCGCGCTCATCGCGGCGACCAGGCGCTCGATGACCGCGGGGTCGACGAGGCCGGGCACGAAGATGCAGTCGGCGCCCGCGGTGGCGTAGGCGCGGCCCCGCTCGAGGGCGAGCGCCTCCCGCTCCTCGGGCGCACCCACCTTGGCGAGGAAGACATCGGTACGAGCGTTGATCACGAACGGCACGCCGGCGCGCTCGCTGGCGTCGCGCGCCGCCGCCACCCGCTCCGCGTGCTCGTCTGCGGGGCGCAGCCCGGGCCTGGCGCCGTCCTCGAGGTTGCAGCCGACCGCACCGGCCTCGATCGCTTGCGCGATCGTCTCGCCGACGTCGGCCGCGGTCGCGCCGTAGCCGGCCTCGAGGTCGGCGCTCACGGGCAGGTCGACGGCGCTCGCGATGCGCTCCACGGCGGCCAGCATCGCGTCGCGGCTCATCGCCTCGCCGTCCGGCAGGCCGTGGGCGGCGGCGACCGACCAGCTCGCCGTGGCCAGCGCGCGGCAGCCGGGCGCGGCGGCCACCGTGCGCGCGCTCGCGGCGTCCCAGACATTGACGAGCACGAGCAGCTCGCGGTCGTGGTGGAGGCGCCGCAGCGCCTCGGCCTTCTCGCGCGTGGTCACCCGTCAAGCCTACGCAGCCGGTAGACCGCGCCCTTTGAGAGCTTCGGGGCTCGCGCCTGAACGATCTCCCAGTCGCCCCGTGCGGCGTCGAGGAACGGACCGGCCGGCTTGCGGCCGGGGTCGGCGAGCCAGACCTCGGCCGTGAGGCGCGGGAGCAGGGGCAGCAGCGCCTCGCCGTTGCGTGCCTCGTAGAGCACGTCGGCGGCGAGCACGAGGTCCCACGGCGCGCGTTCGAGCAACGGCTCCGGCTCGGTCCACGAGCAGACGAGCGTCTCGACGACGGCCTCGTTGCGCGAGGCGTTCTCCGCCGTCATCTCGATCGCGTCCGGGGACCAGTCCGTCGCCAGCACGCGGCCTCCCGCCAGCGCCGCGACGATGCTCGGCAGCCCCAGCCCACAGCCCAGCTCGAGCGTACGCGCGCCACGCAGCGACCGGCCCGCGATCATGCGCGCCAGCGCGAGCGAGCTCGGCCACAGCTCCGCCCAGTACGGCAGATACTCCTCGTGCTCGAACGCCGCCTCGTCGAGCAGCGCCTCCGCGTCGCGAGGCCGCAGCAGCCGCAGGTCGCGGCCACGAAGCGGGACCACCTCCTCGACGAGGTCGTGCATCGGGATGGTTGTATCCCGCCGCGACGGCATCGGGCATCGACGTGGTTGTATCCGTGGATCGCGCGAGGGGATTCACGAGTCACGTCTGTCGACGTCGCGCGGCGCGCGGGGGTGTCGCAATCCACCGTCTCGCTCGTCCTCTCCGGCAAGTCGGCCGGGCGGGTCTCCGCGCGGACGGAGGCCGCGGTGCGGCAGGCGGCCGAGGAGCTCGGCTACCGCCCGAACGTCGCTGCGCGCGCCCTGCGGACGGGCACGGCGCGGACGATCGGGCTCGTGGTCACCGACGTCACGCATCCGTTCTTCGGCCCCGTGCTGCGCGGTGCGCAGATCGCGGCCTGGCGGGCGGGCTACGCCGTCGCGCTCGTCGACGTGGCGAACGACCCGGAGCGAGAGCGGGACTCGTTCGAGGCGCTGCGCGCCGGGCCCGTCGACGGCTTCATGTTCTTCACGATCGAGCCGCCGGCCGACACGGGCGAGCACCTTGTCGCGATCGAGGTCTCGCCGCCGGGCATGCCGTACGTGCGCTTCGACACCGTCCGCGGCACGGAGCTCGCCATGGAGCACCTGCACTCGCTCGGCCACCGGCGGTTCGGTCACCTCTCCTCCGCGCTCGAGGCCGAGACGTTCCAGCTGCGGCGTGACACGGTCGCCGCGGTGCTCGAGCGGGCCGGGCTCGCGCCGGCCGCCGAGAGGCGCGCCCAGTTCACGTTCGACGACGCCGCCGCCCGCGCCCGCGAGCTGCTCACCGCGGCCGACCGGCCGACCGCCATCTACGCCGACGACGACATCCTGGCCGGCGGCGTCTACCTCGCCGCCCGCGAACTCGGTCTGCGGATCCCCGAGGACGTCTCCGTCGTCGGCTTCGACGATCTCCCCTTCGCCCGCGTCTTCGACCCACCGCTCACCACGATCGCGATCGACGCCGAGACGCTCGGCAGCGTGGCCTTCGAGGTCCTCGAGGCGGCCATGTCCGGCGACGGCGAGGAGAAGCCCGAGGCCCGGATCCTCCCGGTCGAGCTCATCCTCCGAGACTCCACCGCCCCGCCCCCTGAGCGCAATTGAAGAGGGCGAGAGCACTCCCGCCGGCGCCGCGAGCAACCCGCCGGCGCCGCCGATCGGGTCTGTGCGGCGCGTCACGGACCCTGGACAAACTACGTCATACGTATTACGCTCATTCGTATGACCCTCCCGACCTTCCTCATCGCCGGCGTGCTCGCCCTCACAGTAGTGAGCGGGCTGCAGTCGGCCGAGACCGCACCGGATCAGCGTGCGATCGTGGTCGTGGATGCGGCGGCGGCGCGCGATCCAGCGGTGCTCGCCGAGGCTCGCGCCGCGGTTGACGCGGCCGGCGGCGACGCGCAGCTGCGCGTCCCGCGCACCCCGACCGAGCAGCTCTCCGTGACCCACCTCTTCGCCGCCGGCGGCTACGACCTGGTCGTCGGCATCGGACTCGACCGCCGTGTGGCGGTCACCCCCGTTGCCGAGCGCTTCCCGCACACCACGTTCGTGACCGCCGCGCCCGGGCAGGTCGCCCGGGCGCTCGAGCGCGACGCCGCGTAAAGCCCGCGACCCGGGCGCGCCGCGTGACGCTCGGGGGGACGTGCATGCTCGCGGGACTCGGTTGCCGTCGCCGGCCGTGGTTCGGGAGTGCCTAGCATCAACCGTCTGCTGTGCGCCTGATCCTGCTGGTCATCCTCGCCGGCCTTGCGGTGCCGGCCGTGCTGCTGGCCGCGCCGCGTGAGCCTGAGCGCGAGCCGCCGTCCCTCGTCGTCCCGGCGCAGTCGCCGGTGGCGACCGCGAGCCCGACGCCGGCGCCGTTGCCGCCGGTCGCCGAGGAGCGGCCGCCCTCGCGGGCGGTCGGGGTGCCGTGGGCCGGGCGGCTCGTCAACGGCCGCCGGCTGCCGCCGCAGGGCGAAGGCTTCGTGACGTGGGACCCGATCCTCAAGCAGGTCGGGAACCGGCCCTGGCGCCGCTGGGGCACGGATCGGCTGCTGGGCACGGTGCGCGCCGTCCTCGCCGCCTACGCCCGCCGGCACCCGGGTGCGCCGCCGGTGCTCGTCGGCGACCTCTCACGACGCCACGGCGGGGACTTCGGCCCGCGATTCGGCGGCATCGGGCATGCCTCGCATCAGAACGGGCTCGACGCCGACATGTACTACCCGCGCGTCGACGGCAAGCTCCGGTCGCCCCGCCGACCCGACCAGGTGGATCGCGCCGCGGCCCAGGAGCTCGTGAGGGCGTTCGTGCGCGCCGGCGCGGTGAACGTGTTCGTCGGCCCGTCGTTGAGCCTGCACGGCCCCGCCAAGATCGTTTCCGCGCTCGTGCACCACGACAACCACCTGCACGTGCGACTCAGGGGCCGGCGTTAGCCGGCGGAAGCCGCTGGTCGAGCTCGCGGCGCACGTCGCGCCGGATCGTGTCGAAGTCGCGCTCGAGGTTTCGCTCGACGCGCTCGACCTCGCTGTCGAGCTTGCGGTCGACCTCCCGGCCGGCGGCGAGCAGCATCAGCGCCACCCCGCCCAGGATCACGACCGCGAACACCGCGAGCATCGCCGCGATCGGCCACAGGCCCCCGCGGCGGAACGAGCGCCCGCAGTAGGGGCACTCCCGCCCGTCGGCATAGGAGATACGAGCGCAGTGCGGACACACGCGCTGGACGGCTTGCTCCACCCGCAGCAGCGTATCGTCGGCACTGATGGCTCCCCTCGCTCTCGTCACCGGCGCGTCGACCGGCATCGGCCGGGCTACCTCCGAGCGGCTCAGACAGCTCGGATTCCACGTGCTGGCCGGCGTCCGCGACCCCACCCAGGCACCACCGGGAACCGAGGCGATCCAGCTCGACGTCACCTCGGAGTCGGACATCGCCGCTGCGGCCGAGCGGGTCGGCGCCGAGTTGCAGGTGCTCGTCAACAATGCCGGTGTCGCGGTCAGCGGACCCGTCGAGGTCGTGCCCGTCGAGGAGTGGCGACGGCAGCTCGAGATCAACCTCATCGGCCAGGTCGCGGTCACGCGCGCGCTGCTGCCCGCCGTCCTCCGGGCATGCGGCCACATCGTGAACATGAGCTCGATCGGCGGGCGGGTCACCAACCCGCTGTTCGGCCCCTACTCGGCGTCGAAGTTCGGGCTAGAGGCGATGAGCGACGCGCTGCGCCGCGAGGTCTCACAGCACGGCGTGCGCGTCGTCGTGGTTGAGCCCGGCGGCATCGCGACCCCGATCTGGGACAAGGGCCACTCGGACGCGGACCGGATGCTGGAGAACGCGCCCCCGGAGGCCGTCCGCCGGTACGAGCACCTGCACGCGACCGTACGGCGCGCAACCGAGAAGCTGGCGCGCGACGGGCTCCCGCCCGAGGCGGTCGCCGACGTCGTCGGCCGCGCGGTCACGATGCAGAACCCGCGGCCACGGTACGTGGTGGGGCGCAGCGCGAAGATCCGGGCGGTCGCGGCCCGGCTGCTGCCGGACCGCGCGTTCGACGCCCTCGTCGCGCGCTACTTGAGGCGGTAGACCATCCGCGCGCGGGTGAGGTCGTACGGGGAGACCTCGACGCGGACGCGATCGCCCGGATTCACGCGGATGCGCGCACGGCGCATGCGGCCGGCCATATGGGCCAGCACGGAATGCCCGTTGTCGAGCTCGACACGGAACATCAGGTTGGGCAGGGACTCCTCGACGACACCCTCGAGGGCGAGCTTCTCTTCGACGGCCATGGCTACCACCTCCGGATTCGACGGCAAGAGCGCCCGGCGGGAGCCGCAGCGGCGACGGACGCTCGAAAGATCAGGCGGGAACCGAGTGCAACACGGTCCCCGCGGCTCCTTACATGGTAGCCGCCGCGGCCTTACCTGTAACCGGTGCGATGAAGGCGAGCTCGCTGGTCGCGGCGGCCTGCTCGCGGTTGAGCACGACCACCGACGCCCATCCCTCGCCGGTCGGGATCCGCGCCATCAGGCGGCCCCAGCGCGCCACCTGGCGCTCCATCTCGGCCTCGGGGACGGTGCGACCGCGCCGCCGCTGGCCCGCCTCGGCCGCCGCCCGCGGTGCGTCGAGCAGCACCAGGTGCGCGCGGCGACCGCTCAGCCGGGCGAGCAGGGCGATCGCTCGGCGCGGCGCGGCGAGAGTGCCGCGTGAGTGGATGACCGCGGGCCGGCGACCCAGGATCGCACCCACGATCCGCGCGTAGTGACCGGCGTAGAGCCGCGGACGCCTGCCCTCGCCGCGCCGGTCGTCCGTGTCCACCACCCGAACCTCTGAGCGGTCCACCGCGCGCCGGATCAGCGTCGTCTTCCCGGCACCGGGCACGCCGGCCACCACGACCACGGCGTCGGACGGGAAGAGAAGCTGCATCCCGCCATCGTGGCGTCACGAGATAACGACGGGATCAGCCCACGCCCCAACCGCGCCGCTCCCGCACCTTGTCGCAGTACTCGACGAGCTTGAAGTCGCCCCGGTATGCCTCCTCGAGCGAGCGCCGAGCCGAGTCGTCGAGCGTCATGTCGAGCGGCTGCTTCTGGCGGTGGGCGCGCCACGGGCCGGTCGGCAGCTTGAGCTCGGGCGGGAGTTCGAGCAGGGCCTTGATCTGCTTCCAGTCGGCGTTGATGGTTTCCAGCCGGCCGATGTAGATGATCTGCCGGCTCCGCAGCCGCAGGCGGAGCGGTCCGCCCGTGTAGCCGTACATCGGCCGCGTGTGGCGAATAGAGCGAATCGCCCGGCGCGCCTGCCGGCGCTGCTCGTATTCCTCGCTCCCCAGCGCCGCAGCGAGCGCCTGCGGCGAGGGGAACGCCTCGAACGCCGCGCGCTCGCCCTCGGTCCACTCGTAGTAGTACCGCGGCTGGCCCTTGCTCTGGCGGCTGTAGAAGCCGCTCATGAAGCGGGAGATCGGGTCGCGCACGAAGAAGATCACGCGATCCGTGAGCGGGACCTGGCGCATCTTGAACGAGTGCCGGTGCAGCTGGATCGGCCCGTACGGCGTGTCAGGGATCTCCGACCGCCGCAGCGCCCACTTGATCGCGGTGCCGCCCGTCTTGCCGATGTGCAGGAAGTGGACGGCCACGAGCGGCGGTGATGGTAGATCACGCCGTTCCGGGTACGGGATGCGGATGAGCGGCAGCCGGCTGGTGCGGGCCGACTAGTTCGACGGTGCGGCCGTTGCGCTGGCCCGCGCAATCGACGATCGCGTCGCCGTCCTGGGACGGTCCCGCCTCTGGCACGGCGACGCCCGCGCCAGCTGGGCGGTGGTCGACGCCGGTCTTGCGGCCGGCCGCGACGTCCGCGTCGGGCTCGAGGACACGATCATCGGCCGCGAACGGCTGCCCGGCGCCGAACAACGCCGCCCAAGTCGAAACGACAATCGCCCGGGTCCGATGACCCGGGCGATGGCGCGCGTTCGTGAGGCGCTCGAGCGCGTGCTCGGCGACGGCGCGTTTCGGGCGGCCGCCGAGGAGGTGCGTGCCGAGATCGCCGCGATGCCGGCGCCCGAGGCGGTCGTCGCGGAACTCGAGCGGCGTTACGCCCCGTGACGTGACGTCTCGGTCGAACCCGCCGCGTGGCGGCGGGTTCGGCCGAGAGTGGAGACGGTGGGAATCGAACCCACGTCCGCGACCGCGCTCAGGACGGCGTCTACGAGCGTATCCGGCGCTCTGTGTCTCACCCTTCGCTCGCCACGCCGGCGGGGTTGCGGAGGGCCAGCCTCTGAAGATGTCCCCCGCTCGGATGAGGCAATCCTCGCGGGGTGAGCCTGCTATCTGAGTCGGCCGATCCCGTCGCAGGCTCCGGGGGCCGACATCGTCACCTAGTTTCGGCTAGGCGGCGAGGGCGAAGACGCCGTGGTCGGCGTACGCCTTAGTGCTGTTATCCGCACTTATGGTTGTCCCGGGGTTTTACGAGGCCTCCGGGAACCTCGACTCGCAACCGCCCCTGCGATTCGGCCACGTCGAAGCCGTGTCGTCCCCAGGGGTTTATGTTCGCCTCTCATTGTAGAGCGACGGGAGGGTCGATGCGGACGTTCGACGTGGTGGTGATCGGGGCCGGGCCGGCGGGCGAGGTGGCGGCCGGGCGGCTCGCCGACCGGGGCCTGAGCGTGGCGATCGTGGAGGATCGGCTCATCGGCGGCGAGTGCTCGTTCTGGGCGTGCATGCCGTCCAAGGCCCTGCTGCGTCCCTACGAGGCGCTGGCCGAGGCCCGGCGCGTCGCCGGAGCCGCCGAGGCCGCCAGGGGAGAGCTCGACGTCGCTGCCGTCCTCGCGCGCCGCGACGAGATCATCCACGACCTCGACGACTCCTCGCAGCTGCCCTGGCTCGAGGATCGCGGGATCGCGCTCCTGCGCGGCGTCGGCGAGCTGACGGCGGAGCGGCGGCTCAAGGTGGGCGACGAGGAGATCGAGGCGAGCCGTGCGGTGATCCTCGCCACCGGCTCGATCCCGTCGATGCCCCCGATCGAGGGGCTCGACGCGATCGACGACGCCTGGACGAACCGCGAGGCGACCACGGCGAAGGCGATCCCCGACAGCCTCGTGATCATGGGCGGCGGCGTGGTCGGCGTCGAGATGGCGCAGGCGTTCCAGACGCTGGGCTCGCAGGTCACGCTGATCGAGGGCGAGCGGCGCCTGCTGCCGCGCGAGGAGGAGTATGCCTGCGCGCAGGTGACCGAGGCGCTCGAGGGCTACGGCGTCGACATCCGCACGGGCCAGAAGGCGGCGCGGGTGGAGCAGCGGGGCGACACGGTCGTGGTCGGCACCGCCGACGGCGGCGAGGCGCAGGGTGACGTGCTGCTCGTCGCGCTCGGCCGCAAGCCGCAGACCAAGGGGATCGGGCTCGAGTCGCTGGCGATCGACACGGACCAGCCCGTCGCGGTCGACGCCGTGATGCGCGCCGACGGCCACCCGTGGCTGTACGCGATCGGCGACGTCAACGGCAAGGCGCTCTTCACGCATATGGGCAAGTACCAGGGACGGATCGCGGCCGACCACATCCTCGGCGAGGACACATCGCTCGAGCACGGGGCCGACGGCCCGCTCAGCCCGCGCGTGATCTTCACCGAGCCGCAGATCGCGGCCGTCGGCCACACGAGCGACACGGCGGCCGCCGCCGGCCTCGACGTGCAGGTCGTCGAGACGTCGACCTCGGGCAACGCCGGCGGCTCGTTCTACGGGCACGACGCGCCGGGCACCTCACGGCTGCTGATCGACCGCGAGCGCCGCGTGATCGTGGGCGCGACGATCACCGGCGCAGAGGTCGGCGAGATGCTCCAAGCGGCCACGATCGCGATCGTCGGCGAGGTCCCGCTCGAGCGCCTGCGCCACGCCACCCCGTGCTTCCCGACGCGCAGCGAGATCTGGCTGTCGCTGCTCGAGGACGCAGGCGTTTGACGAAATCGACGCGAAGGGAGCCGCTCGAGGAGCCCCCCGGCGACGGCGAACCGTCTCCGGGATAGGCGGCGGGCCTCTCACCTCAGTGGCCTCGCTCTTTGCGACTCACCTCCGCGTCTGGGACCAACCTATGCGGGCGTGCCGCGGGTTCGCAAGGGCGGTTCGCGGCCGATCCCGCATTGTCCGTGAAACGGCTTGCTTGCAGACAGAAAGAGACGCGGAGGGAGCCGCTTGAGGAGCCCTCCGCTTCGGTGCGAGCACCGTTGCGGACGGGGCGGCGGGCCTCTCACCTCGATGGCCTCGCTCTCTGCGTCTCGACCTCCGCGTCCGGCGCCACGCTAACCCGCGTCGGCGCCGCCCCGCAAGGGCGTCCGCGCCTGGATACTCGCAACGTGCGGTGAAATCCGCGGCGCGCGCTGGGTGAGGAGGACGCCGGCCGGCGCGGCGGATCTACGTGGCGGTGCGAGCGGGCAGCGGCGCCCGGCCGGCCCCGGCCGCGATGCTCGAGGCGCTCACCGCGCGCTGAGCACGGAGTCGAGCAGCCCAGGGAACCGGGAGTCGAGCTCCTTGCGGCGCAGCCGGTTCACGACCGCCGTGCCCTCCGCCCGCTGCTCGATGACCCCGCTCTCGCGGAGGACGCGGAAGTGATGCGTCCGCGTCGACTTCGTCACGGGCAGCGCGAACGCGTTGCAGCGGCGCTCACATCCACCCTCCGCGGCGAGCCCACGAACGATCTCCAGGCGCACAGGGTCGGACAGCGCGTGGAGGACGCCGGTCAGCTCGAGCGTGTCGGTCGCAGGGTGATGGAGCGCGCGCGCCATGACGGGGACCATTGTACGACGACCGTCGAACGAGTTTGGTACGATGATCGTCGTACTTTCAGAAGACAGGAGTCGCCGATGAGTTCTCCCCCTTCGTCCTCCCCACCCCCCACCCCGCCCGAGCGGCCGCCGTTCCGACGCGTCGTCGTGTTCACCGGCCGCTCAACCGCCTGACCAGCAGCGCCGGGCGCCCTCCGACCCCAGGGCGCCGGCGCCCGGCGGGGTGCTCAGCGCCGGATGGCGCGCTCCATCTCGCGCTTCATCTCGCGCTCCTTGAGCGCCTGCCGCCTGTCGCCGACGTCCTTGCCTCGGGCGAGGGCGATCTCGACCTTGGCGCGGCCGTCCTTGAAGTACAGCCGCGTGGGCACGAGCGTGAGGCCCTTCTCGCGCGTCTTGCCGATCAGGCGCTCGATCTCTCGCCGGTGCATGAGCAGCTTGCGCGGGCGCTCTGGCTCGTGGTTCTCGCGGGAGGCCGGGCCGTAGGGCGGGATGTGGACGTTGTGGAGCCAGACCTCCGACCCGCGCACCGTCGCGTAGCCGTCCTTGATCTGCGCCTTCCCCTCGCGCAGCGACTTGACCTCGGTGCCGGTGAGCACGAGGCCGGCCTCCCACGTGTCGAGGAACAGGTAGCGGTGGCGCGCCTGGCGGTTCGTCGCGATGTCGGCCATGAGCTCCGACGATGCTAGACGGGCGCAAGATCGACGCGGCCCCGCGGCGCGTCGACGCGCTCCACCCGCACGCGCACCGGGTCGCCGAGCCGGATCGCGTTGCCGCTCTCGGCGCCCACGAGCATCGTCTCGAGCTCGTTGAGCTCCCACCAGTCGCCGCGCAGGCGGCGCACCGGGAGCATGCCCTCGTGCCCGTCGCCGAACGCGACGAAGGCGCCCGCCCCGATCACCCCGGTCACCTCGCCGTCGAACTCCGCCTCCCAGCCGCTCTCGAACAGCTCTGCCTCGAGCAGGAAGCAGCGGGCGACGGCGTCGGCGTCGCGCTCGATCTTCATGGCGTCGCGCTCGCGGTCCGAACACCACTCGGCGGCCGCCTCGAACTGCGAGGCGGCCGGCGGCGACTCCCCTGCCCCGATCGCGCTCAGGAGCGAGCGGTGGCAGACGAGGTCGGGATAGCGCCGGATCGGCGACGTGAAGTGGCAGTACCGAGGCGAGCGCAGCCCCGCGTGGCCGACGTTGCGCGGCGAGTAGTGCGCCTGCTTGAGCGAGCGCAGGACGAGCGACGTGAACGCGATCCGGCCGTGGCCGCGCCGGCGCACCTCGGCCGAGACCACCCTTGCGATCTCGGCGACCGCGTCGCCCGCCTGCTGCGGCGTCATCGTCTCCGGAAGCGGCGGGGTCGGCACGTCGAGCGACGCCAGCTGCTCGGCCACGTACTGGACCCGAGCGGGGTCGGGCCGCTCGTGCACGCGGTAGAGCGCCGGGAGCTTGCGGGCCTCGAGCAGCGTCGCCACCGCCTCGTTGGCCGCGATCATCAGGTGCTCGATCACGCGGTGGGACTCCGTCTGCTCGCTCGGCATCAACGCCGTGACGTGGCCCTCGCCGGAGAAGGCGAACTCCGGCTCCTCGGAGTCGACCTCGAGCGCCCCCTTTGCCTCACGCGCCTCCTGCAGCGCGGCCGCCGCCCGGCGAGCCGCCGCAAGCGGCGCCGCCCACGGCTCCTCGGCCTCCATCCGGCCGGCGAAGATGTCGTCGACCTCCGGGTAGGTGAGCCGCCGGTCGGAGCGGATGATCGTCCGGTGAAACGCGGTCCGGCGCGGCGTCGCCCCCTCGAGGTCGAGCTCGACGGTGACCGCCAGGCGGTCCTGGTGCGGCACGAGCGAGCACGCCTGGTTCGACAGCGCCTCCGGCAGCATGGGCTCGACCAGGCCCGGCACGTAGACGGAGTTCGCCCGCCTGAAGGCCTCGCGGTCGACGTTCGAGCCCGGCCGCACATGCGCGGCCACGTCGGCGATGTGCACCCACACGCGCACCGCCCCGTCCTCCAGCACCTCGGCCGAGATCGCGTCGTCGAAGTCGCGTGCGGTCGGCGGGTCGATCGTGAAGGTCGGCAGCGCCCGAAGGTCGAGCCGCGGCACGTCCGCGACCCGCTCCGGCGCCTCGCGCGCCTCGCGCTCGACCAAGGGATCGAAGCGGCGGCGCAACCCGCGGTCGAGCATCAGCGCGTCGAGCACGTCGCGCGCGACGTCGGGCCGCCCGATCCGTCGCAGCGTCCGGCCGTGGCCGGCCCCGCGGCCGGTCGGAGCGACGAGCACGAGGTCGCCCGGCCGGGCCGGGCCCCCGCGATCCACGTTCATGCGCCGCCCGCGGTGGAAGAAGGGCACCGCGGTCAGGAAGCGGCCGCGCTTCTCGAGCACCGCGACGATCGGCCCCGGCCGCGCCCCGTCCTCGAACCGCCGGCGATCGTCGGAGTCGCGCCCGCGTTCTTCAGAGGCCCGCCCCTTCCTCCCGCCCGCCTGCGCGTGCCGGTGCTTCACTCGACCTCGCGCACCGCTGCGGCGAGCGCCTCGTCGCGCGGCGTCTTCGGATCGTCCTCGGCCCGCACGTCCGGCGTCAGCCCCGAGCCGCGCGACGCGCCCTCGCCGCCGAGGTTGCGCCCGCTGGGCAGGAGGTACTCGCCCACCGTGATATCGAGCGCGCCGCCGTTCTGCAGCGGCTCGATCTCCTGGAACACGCCCTTGCCGAACGTGCGCGTGCCGACCAGCTCCGCCCGATCGCGGTCCTGCAGCGCGCCGGCCACGATCTCGGACGCCGAGGCGCTGCGGTCGTTGACGAGCACCGCCACGGGGACGTCGGTGTCGATCGCGCCGCCCGTGGCCTCGTAGACGCGCTCGGGGCGCGACCGGCCGCGCGTGGAGACCACCTTGCCGTCCGGGATGAAGACCGATGCCACCGCAACCGCCTCGTTCAACAGGCCGCCACCGTTGTCGCGCAGGTCCAGCACCACGCCGTCGGCGCCCCGCCCCAGCAACCGCTTGACCGCGCCGCCGACCTCGTCCCCGGCACCCGAGGTGAAGCTCGTCAGCCGCACGTGGGCCATGCCCTCCACGAGCTCGCCCTTCACCACCGGGATCTCGACCTGGGCGCGCTCGAGGGTGAGCTCCCGCGTGCGGCCCTTGGACCGCACGGTGAGCTGCACCTCGCTGCCCGCCGGGCCCTTGATCCGCGTCGTCGACTCCTCCGAGCTCGCGCCGGCGATCGACCGCCCGTTGACGTGCGTGATGATGTCGCCGGGGCGCAGGCCGCCGCGGTCGGCCGGCGAGCCGTCATACACGGTGAGCACGCGCAGCCCGCGCGGCACCTCCTCCACGGTCATCCCGACTCCCTCGAAGCGCCCCTCGGTCGCCTCCTGGAAGCTTTCGAAGTCACGTGGGGGGAAGTAGTGCGAGAAGCGGTCGTTCAGCGAGCGGACCGCCTCCTCGAGCGACGTGTTCAGCAGCCGCTCACGATCGACGGGGCGGTAGTAGTCGCGCGCCAGCGTGTCGAGCGCCTCCTCGTACACCTTGCCCTCGGTGTCGGCCACCAGCGTGTCCCGCACGGGCTCCGGCAGCGTCTCCGGGTGGCCGCCCAGCCAGATGCCGGCCACCAGCAGCAGGGGGAGGAGCAGGATCAGGAGGGGCCGGAGCGACCGGCGGCGGCGACGCACTCACATCACGGTACTTACACGCGCAGGAAGCGCCGCAGCGACAGGCCGGAGCCGGCCGCCGAGACCGCCACCGAGGCGCCCAGCAGCAGCGCCACGAGCAGCGGGAAGTTCATCGTGTCGGGCGCCGCGATCAGCTCGAACTCCTGGGCCAGGGGATCCACCACGGCGATCTTGACGACCGCGAGCAGCAGGACCGCGACGATCCCGCCCAGCGCTCCGACGAGCACGCCTTCGATCACGAACGGCCAGCGGATGAACCAGTCCGTCGCGCCCACGAGCTTCATCACCTCGACCTCGCGCCGCCGCGCATAGAGCGACAGCCGGATCGTGTTGGCGATCAGCAGCACGGAGGCGATGACGAGCAGGCCGGCGAGCAGCGCCATCGTGAGCTTCACGACGCGCGTGACGGAGAGGATCTTGTTCGTGTCCTCCTCGCGGTTGCGCACGTCGTCGATCGCCTCGTCGACGGGCGTGCGGCCGCCCGCGGGCGAGACCGGGGTCAGCGCGTTGCGCAGCTTGGCGATGTTGTCCGGCCGGTCCGGCGTGACGCGGAACGTGTCCGGCAGCGGGTTGGCGCCGAGCAGGTCGTAGGCCTCCGGGTTGCGCCGGCGCTCCTCGCGGTAGGCCTGCTCCTTCGACAGGTACTCGACCCGGCCCACGTACGGCACCTGGGTCTCGAGCAGGTTGCGGACGCGAGCCACGTCCTTGTCGTTGGCGCTCGTCTTGAGGTACACGTCGGCGATCACGCGGCCCCGCACCTCGTTCGCCGCGCCCGTGGTGGCCTGTACGACGGGGATGAAGACGCCGAGGATGAGCACGGTGACGAGCACCGTGGCCATGGCCGCGAAGGAGGGCACCGCGTTGCGCCGCAGCGCCCGGAACGCCTCGCGCAGGAAGAAGCCGAGCCTCACGCGTCGTCCCCGCGCAGCCGCAGCGCGAACTCGCCGGTGCTCTCACGCGCCGAGTACGCGCCGGCCCGCTCGTCGCGCACCAGGCGGCCGGCCGACAGCTCGATCACGCGCCGCCGCATCCGGTCCACCATGTCGACGTCGTGGGTGGCGACCACGACGGTCGTGCCGGTCTTGTTGATCCGGTAGAGCAGCTGCATGATCCCGATCGAGGTCTCGGGGTCGAGGTTGCCCGTCGGCTCGTCGGCCAGCAGGAGCGGCGGATGGTTGACGAACGCCCGCGCGACGGAGACCCGCTGCTGCTCGCCGCCCGACAGCTGGTCGGGGTGGCTGTGGAGCTTGAGCGAGAGCCCGGTGAGCCGCAGGATGTCCGGCACCTTGTCGCGGATGTCGCGCCGGCTGCCGCCCGTGACCTGGAGCGCGTAGGCGACGTTCTCGTACACCGTCCGGTTCGGGAGCAGCTTGTAGTCCTGGAACACGACGCCCAGGTTGCGGCGGTAGTACGGCACCCTGCGCCGCGAGATCTTCGCCAGGTCGCGGCCCGCGACGTGGATCGTGCCGGCCGTGGGCTCGGTCTCCTTGATCAGCAGGCGCATCGTCGTCGACTTGCCGGAGCCCGACGCGCCGACGAGGAAGACGAACTCGCCCGGCTGGACGGCGAACGAGACGCTTTCGAGCCCGACGTCGCCGCTCGGATAGCGCTTGGAGACGTTCTCGAACTCGATGACGACAGGGCGCCGCGGCCCCGCAGCGGGACGGGCGGTGCGCTCCCTCGCGTGTCGCTCGGTGGCAGCCATCGGCAGCACAGGGTATTTCGCCCGCCTGCGGCGCGCCCCTGCATGCAATTTCGTGTGCGGCTCACTCGCACTCGCAAGCTCGCGCGAGCGCCTTAGCATGGGGGAATGGCTCGCATCGAAACGTCGACGATCCCCTCCGGCCTGCCGATCCACCGCATCGAGCTGCCCGGCACGCGGGCGACCACCGTCCTCGTCGCCTTCGATGCGGGAGCGCGGACCGAGCACCGCGAGGAGAACGGCATGGCGCACTTCCTCGAGCATCTGGTGTTCAAGGGCGGCCAGAAGTACGACCACTACCGCAAGGTCAACGAGACCGCCGAGCGGATGGGCGCGGTGCTCAACGCCTACACGTCGCACGACCTGGTGGCGTTCCACCTCACCTGCCGTGCGGAGGTGGTGAGCGAGGCGATCGACCTGCTGACGGACTTCGTGGGCCGCCCGCGGATCGACGCCGACGAGCTCGATCGCGAGCGGGGCGTGGTGATCCAGGAGATCGCGCGCTCCGACGACCAGCCGTCGGCCGTGGCCGAGAAGCTGATCGACCGCGCCGCCTTCGGCGACCATCCGCTCGGACGCCCGGTGCTTGGGCCCGCCGAGCACCTGCGGACGTTCAGCCGCGAGGACATCCTCGCCTTCCGCGCGCGCCAGTGGGCGGGCTCGCGGGGCGGCGCGTTCCTGGTCGGCAACCTCGAGCACCTGCCCGAGGACAACGACCTGGCGGAGGCGTTCGGCCGCTTCCCGTCGATCTCCGCGAACGGCCGCAGCGAGCCGGCCCCGCCGTTCGCGCCCCAGACGCTGGTCGAGCACCGCAGCTCCAACCAGTCGCACCTGCGGATCTCCTACCGCCCGTCGATCGACCCCCGCGACCCCGCCGACCGCGCGGCGCTCGGCGTCTTCTCCACGCTGCTCGGCGGCTCGATGGGCTCGCGCCTGTTCGACGAGATCCGCGAGCAGCGCGGGCTCGCCTACTCCGTCTACTCGGTCGACCACTCGTTCGCCGACGTGCCGATCCTCCAGCTCTCCGCCGGCCTCGACTCGAGCAAGTGCGTCGAGGCGTTCGGGCGCATGGGCGAGATCGTCGACGAGCTCCGGGGCGACGGACCGAACGAGGAGGAGTTCGAGCGCGCGCGGGCCTACGCCGCCGGCCGCCGCGTCCTCGCCTTCGAGAACACGAACGCGGTGGCGCGCTACTCGGCCTCCCAGTCCGTGGTCTTCGGCGGCAGCATCGACCCCGACGAGGCGATCGAGGCGCTCGACCGCACGACGTTCGACCAGGTCGCAGAGGTCGCGCGCGGCATCTCCGAGGACGCCTCGGTGGCGGTCGTCGGGCCGCACGAGATCGAGGAGTTCACGGCCTAGCCGCAACCTCGGGCGCTCAGGGTTGTTCCGTTGCGGGAGGCAATGGACCGGAACGTCGACCGCAACCGCTGGCTGCTCGCCGCCGTCCTCGCGGCGCTGACGCTCGCCGCGCCCGCCGCCGCGCAGGAGCGCGACGACAAGCCGCCCAAGCCGCTCAAGCCGGTGCGCGTGCAGCTGCTCGGGATCAACGACTTCCACGGGCACCTGCAGTCGACGACCCCGGGCACGATCGTTCGCCGCCCCGACGAGCGCTTCCCGGCCGGCGGCATCGAGTACCTCGCGACGCACGTCCGAACGCTGCGAGAGCGCGCCCGGTACACGTTCACGGTCGCCTCCGGCGACCTCGTGGGCGCCAGCCCGTTGCTCTCCTCCCTCTTCCACGACGAGCCGACGATCGAGGCGATGAACGCGCTCGGGCTCGACGTCGCGGCGGTCGGCAACCACGAGTTCGACGAGGGCGTGATGGAGCTGCGTCGCCTCAAGCGCGGCGGCTGCCATCCGATCGACGGCTGCGCCGACGGCACGCCGTACGAGGGCGCCGACTTCCCGTTCCTGGCCGCCAACGTGCTCAGGCGCGGGAAGCCCAGGCCGATCTTCCCGCCCTACGCCATCCGCGAGATCGGGCCGGTCAAGATCGGCTTCATCGGCCTCACGCTCGAGGGCACGCCCGACCTCATCTCCCCGGACTTCTCCCGCTACCTGACCTTCCGCGACGAGGCCCGCACGATCAACCGCTACGCGCGCGAGCTCAAGCGCCGCGGCGTGCGGGCGATCGTCGTCCTCCTGCACGAGGGCGGTTTCACGCACGGCGTGGGCGGCCTGAACTCCTGTCCCGGCATCTCAGGACCCGTGCGGAAGATCGTCCGTCGTACGACGCGCGACATCGACGCTTTCCTCACCGGGCACAGCCACCAGGTCTACAACTGCACGATGTGGGGACGGCGAGTGACCAGCGCGGCGTCCTACGGCCGGCTGCTCACGCGCCTGCAGCTCCAGCTCGACCGGCGCACCGGCGAGGTGGAGCACATCCGCTCGCGCAACTGGGTCATCGGCCAGTGGGTGCCGCCGGCGCCGGACATGACGGGGCTGATCGCTCGCTACCGGACGTTCGCCGCGCCGTTGGGCGACCGCGTAATCGGCCGGCTCGCCGGCTCGGCGTCGCGCTACCGCGACGATTCCGACGAGAGCCGCATGGGCAACCTCGTCGCCGACGCCCAGCAGGAGGCCGCGGGCAGCGACGCGGCGTTCATCCGCCCGGGCCAGGTGCGCGCGGGGCTCGCCGCCGGCCGCGTGAGCTTCGCGAGCGCGTTCATGACCCAGCCGTTCGGGACGTCGATCGTGTCGATGACGCTCACCGGCGCGCAGGTCCTCAACCTGCTCAAGGAGCAGTGGTGCGAGCGGTCCAAGCGCCGGGAGATCCTTCAGGTGTCGGGCGACGTGAGCTACACGTGGAGCGCCTCGGCCGGGCGGGCGATCCGGGGCAAGCCCTGCGCGACCTCGCCGAACCCGGTGACGAACCTGACGATCGGCGGCGAACCGGTCGACCCGGCGCGCGCGTACCGGATCACCGTCAATTCGGCCATGGCCGGCCGCACGGACGCCTACCCGACGCTCGCGCAGGGCACTGCCCGGAGCGGCGGCCCGCAGGACATCGAGGCACTCGAGGGGCACCTCGAGCCGTCGGTCACCGGGGCTCCGCAGGCGCCGCCCGAGACGGACCGCCTCGAGCGCGTCCCTTGACCATGTGACGGCTCGTTTGCCACGATCCGTGGCCGAGTGTCCCCGCCTGAGCTCAACCACCGCGAGCTCGAGCGCTACGTCGAGCGGGTCACCGACCGCTGGCCGATCCAGCGAGCCCTGCTCGGCGGCGCCCGTGTCGCGGATCTGCGAGGCGCCGGGCCGCAGCGCGAGCGCGGCCCGGAGTTCGTCGTCGTGCTCGTCTCCGAGTTCTTCGACGGCGTGCCCTGGCTCGAGCGCGTGTACGTGTGCGGAAGCCTGTGGGACGCCTACGAGATGGGCGCCCAGGCCGACGTGCACTGCTACACGCCCTCCGAGTTCGAGCGCCGGCGGGAGCAGCTCCCGCTCGTCCGCGAGGCGGCCGAGCGAGGCCTGGAGCTGCTGCCGGAACCCGCCTAGCCGATATTGACCATGCGCTCGATGGGCAGGCGCGCCCGGTCCGCGATCGCCTCGGACACCTTGACCTGCGGCGCCATCTCGCGCAGCGCGTCACGCAGCTTGGGCAGCGTGATCATCTTCATGAAGCGGCAGCTCGCCGCCTCGTTGGCGGCCACGAAGTCGACGTCGGGGCGGGCCTCGCGCAGCGGGTGCAGCATGCCGGTCTCGGTTGCCACGATCGCCGTCGCGCCGGCCGGCGCCGCGCTCGCGTAGCCGAGCATCCCGCCGGTCGAGAGCATGTGGACCCCGGCGGGGTCGACGTCGCCGGCGGCCACGTACTCCATGACCGACGTCGAGCAGCCGCACTCCGGGTGGATGAGGAAGTCGGCCCCGGGATGCGCCTCGCGCATCGCCGAGATGTCGGACGGCCGGATGCCGGCGTGCACGTGGCACTCGCCGTCCCACACGCGCATCTTGCGGCCGGTCATCTTCTCGACGTAGGCGCCGAGGAACATGTCCGGGCCGAACAGGATCTTGGTGTCCTCGCCGTGCTCGCGGTAGATGTGCTCGACGACCTTGACGGCGTTCGAGGAGGTCACGCAGTAGTCGGTCTCCGCCTTCACGTCGGCCGTCGTGTTGACGTACATGACCGTGATCGCGCCGGGATTGGCGGCCTTCCAGGCGCGCAGCTGCGTCGCGGTGATCGAGTCGGCCAGCGAGCAGCCGGCGTCGGGGTCCGGGAGCAGCACGGTCTTCTCGGGCGACAGGATCGAGGCCGTCTCGGCCATGAAGTGCACGCCGCAGAAGGCGATCACCTCGGCGCCGGTGCGGGCCGCCTGCTGCGAGAGCCCCAGCGAGTCGCCGACGAAATCGGCCACGTCCTGGACCTCCGGCAGCTGGGAGTTGTGGGCGAGGATCACCGCCCCGCGCTCCTCGGCGAGCGCGCGCACCTCGGCCTGCAGGGCCGGGATGTTGTCGAGCGAGAGCAGGGTCATGAGGGGAGGGCCTCCAGGGCCAGGGAGAGATCGAGACCGGGCGCTGAATGGGTGAGGGCGCCCATCGAGACGTAGTCTAGCCCCTCAATGGTCGCATAGACCAAAACTGTCTTGGCGTCGACGCCGCCCGACGCCTCGAGCTCGGCCCGGCCGGCCACGCGGGCGACGGCCGCGCTCACCTCGTCGGGCGTCATGTTGTCGAGCAGGAGGCGCGGCGCGCCTGCGCGAAGAGCGACGTCGATCTCGTCCCCGTCGCGGACCTCGACCGCGAGCGGGAGGTCGGGCCGCGCCTCGCGGGCACGTCCGATCGCCCTCGCGATCCCGCCCGCGGCGGCGATGTGGTTCTCCTTGATCAGGATCGCGTCGTAGAGCCCGGCGCGGTGGTTGACGCCGCCGCCGTCGGCCACCGCCTGCTTCTCGAGGCGGCGGAGGCCGGGGGTGGTCTTGCGGGTGTCGAGGATCTGCGCGGTCCCGCCCGCGCCACGCACTGCTTGCACCACCCGCGCAGTGGCGGTGGCGACCCCCGAGAGCCGGCCGAGGAAGTTGAGCGCGGTGCGCTCAGCAGTGAGGATGCTTCGGGCGGAGCCCTCGACGGCGAGCACGGGCGCTCCGCGCTCGCGCCACAACCCCGGGCCGCACAGCGCCTCGACGTGCAGCTCGGGGTCCACTCGCTGGAACACAGCCATCGCGACCGGGATGCCCGAGATCATGCCCTCCCCCTTCTGGGTGATCATCGCCACGGCGCGAGCGCCGGCGTCGACGGTCGCCTCCGTGGTCACGTCGCCGGCGCCGATGTCTTCGGCAAGCGCGCGGTCGATCAGCTCGAGCGTCTCGGAGTCCATGGGCGCAAGAGGGTAGGCAGGCGGCGGCTTTCGGCACCGTCCCCGCGGTCGGCGGACAGGCGGCGGCTTTCGGCACCGTCCCCGCGGCCGGCGGACGTCAACGGCGGCCGGGTAGGGAGGGGGAGGGAGCCATCGGGGCTGGCGAACCTCGGCGGGCGGTCAAGCCGGGATTGCGTGCAGTCCGGCGTCGTCCTCGTTGCCGAAATGCACCTCTGTGCTCTAGACGCGCATAAAGGTGCATTTCGATGATCGCGACCGCACCGACATACACCTTTTCTCCTCTAGACAGGGAAAAAGTGCATCGGGACACGCCGGCCCGCACCCAGATACGAACTCCCCGCGCCCCGGCCGGCACCCCAGCTCCCTACCCAGCCGCCGTTGACGTCCACTGGGGACCGCCAGCCGCAAGGGCGCCCATCCTCCCTACCCAGCCGCCGTTGACGTCCACTGGGGCCCGCCAGCCGCAAGGGCGCCCATCCTCCCTACCCAGCCGCCGTTGCCGTTCGCCGGCGACGCGAGAAGCGAATGACTCAAACCGGCGCGCGGCCGTGCTCGAGGCCGGCCAGCGCGCTCTCGCCCTCGAACAGCAGGCGCCCGCGGCGCGTCAGGCGCACCCGCAGACGCTCGGCGAGGTGCTGGTGCGACCAGGGGACGGTGCGGCGCTCGTCGGGGACCGGCACGTCGAGGAGGTGGGCGGCGGCGGGGTCGGCGGCGGCCTCGATCTCGACCCGATGCCGCGACGAGCGGCCGCGCAGGACCCAGCGACCCGGCCCCAGGTCCTGGCGCACGCCGGCGATCACCGGCTCGCCGAACCGCACGAGCCGACCCCCGACGTGCACGATGACCGCCGTCGCCCGCAGCGGGCCGAGCGCCGGCCCGCCGGCGAAGGCGACGGTCACCGGGTCGCCGCCCGGGAAGTCGTGCGCCTCGCCCCACCACCATTCGGGCGGGAAGCCGTTGCCCCAGTTGCGCTCCGCGTAGGCCGTGGCGCCGTCGAGCGACCACCGCTCGCCCACGTCCACGAACCCCTCGGCCCGCCCGCGCAGCACGTGCGGAAGCCAGTACTGGCGCATCCCCGGCAGCCACCCGGCCGGCCCCGTCCCCGGCCATGGGCGTGGCCACCGCACGGCGTCGCGCAGGTCGGCGTGCACCCGCACGCTCGGGATCGCCACCCGCAGCCGCTCCGGCTCGCCCGCGAACGCGCTCCCGATCCGCACGCCGCGGTCGTCGGCCACGGGTTCGTCGAGGATCGCCGACCGCCAGACGCGCCCCGGATGGACGGCCACGCCGGCCAGCGCCCAGCCCGGGCAGACCCCGACGAGCACCGCGGCGACCCGCCCGTCCGGCCACGTGAAGCGCCAGTACCAGCCGTCCAGCGCCGGCCGGCGGCGGCTCAGTTGGTCGCCTTCGCGTTGGCCTCGAGCCACGCTCGCACGAAGCCGTCGAGGTCGCCGTCGAGCACGCGCTCGGCGCTGCCGACCTCGAAGTCGGTGCGGTGGTCCTTGACCATCGTGTACGGGTGCAGGACGTAGGAGCGGATCTGGGAGCCGAAGTTGACGTCCTGCGCCTCGCCGCGCTCGCGGGCGATCTCGGCCTGGCGCTCACGCTCGGCGCGCTCGACGAGCTTGGACCGCAGCATCGCCATCGCCGTCGCCTTGTTGGCCGACTGCGAGCGCTCGTTCTGGCACTGGACGACGACGCCCGTCGGCTTGTGGGTGATGCGGACCGCGGAGTCGGTCTTGTTGACGTGCTGGCCGCCGGCGCCGGACGCGCGGTAGGTGTCGATCTGCAGGTCGTCGTCCTCGATCTCGACCTCGCCCGCGTCCTCGACCACCGGCGCCACCTCGACGCCCGCGAAGCTCGTCTGGCGCCGGTTGGCGGCGTCGAACGGCGACAGGCGGACGAGCCGGTGCACGCCCTTCTCGGCGCTGTAGAGCCCGTACGCGTTGTCGCCGCTGACCCGGAAGGTGGCCGACTTGATGCCCGCCTCCTCCCCGGCGCTGGCCTCGAGCAGCTCGACCTTGAAGCCGCGCCGCTCGGCCCAGCGCATCATCATCCGCAGCACCATCTCGGCCCAGTCCTGCGCGTCGGTGCCGCCCGCGCCGGCGTTGACGGTCACGAGGGCGTCACCCGCGTCGTACTCGCCGGTGAACAGGCGCTGCTCCTCGAGGTCGGCGAGCCGCGCCTCGACCGAGGCGAGGGTCTCCTCGAGCTCGGCGGCGAGGTCGGGATCCTCCTCCGTGAGCTCGACGAGCCCCTCGAGGTCGTCGGCGTCGGCCTGCAGGCGCTCGAACGTCTCGAGCCGCCGCGCGAGCCGCGCATGCTCGGCGCCGGTGCGCCCGGCGGCGTCCGGTTCGTCCCAGAAGCCGGGCTCGCCCATCTGCTGCTCGAGCTCGGCGATCCGAGCCTTCAGGCCAGCCGGGTCAAAGGTAGTCCGCGAGCAGGGACAGCTGCTCGCGGATGGCGGCCAGGCGCTGCGGGGTCGGCTGGGATGTGGAGGGTGTGGCCATCAGCCGTTTGAGGCTACTACGGCTGCAGCAGCACCTTGACGACCCCGTCCTGCTTCTTCTGGAACTTCTCGTACGCCTCGGGCGCGTCGTCGAGCGGGATCCGGTTCGTCGCGAAGTCGTCGACGCCGAGCGGGTCGCCGTCCATCAGCAGCGGCATGATGTCGTCGACCCAGCGCCTCACGTTCGCCTGCCCCATGCGCAGCTGGATCTGCTTGTCGAACATCGTCAGCATCGGCATCGGGTCGGTCTGGCCGCCGTAGACGCCGCTGAGCGAGATCGTCCCGCCGCGGCGCACGATGTCGATCGCCAGGTGCAGCGCGCTGAGGCGGTCGATGCCGGCCTTCTCCATCACCCGCGCGGCGATCGCGTCGGGCACGATCGACGTCATCTGCTGCACGAGCTTGCCGACCGGCGCACCGTGCGCCTCCATGCCCACGGCGTCGATCACCGAGTCCGGGCCGCGGCCGCCGGTGAGCTCGCGGATGTGGCCGGCGACGTCGTCGTGGCCGTTGAGGTCGAGCGCGTCGACGCCGCGCGCCCGCACGCGCTCGAGCCGCTCGGGCACGAGGTCGACGCCGATCACGCGGTAGCCGCGATGCGACGCGACGCGGGTCGACATGTCGCCGATCGGACCCAGCCCGAGGACGACCAGCGTGCCGCCCTCGGGCACGGCGGCGTATTCGACGGCCTGCCAGGCGGTCGGCAGCACGTCGGAGAGGTAGACGAAGCGGTCGTCGGGCGGCCCCTCGGGCACCTTGATCGGCCCGAACTGCGCCTGCGGGACACGCAGGAACTCGGCCTGCCCGCCGGGGACCTCGCCGTAGAGCTTCGTGTAGCCGAACAGCGAAGCGCCCATCCCGGCCTCGCGGTTCTGGGTCGTCTCGCACTGCGAGTACAGCTGCTGATCGCACATCCAGCAGTGCCCGCAGGAGATGTTGAAGGGGATCACGACCCGGTCGCCCGGGGCGATCTGCGTCACCTCGCTCCCGACTTCCTCGACGATCCCCATCGGCTCGTGGCCGAGGACGTCGCCCTCGCCCATGAACGGGCCCATGACCTCGTATAGATGAAGGTCGGATCCGCAGATGCCGGATGACGTGATGCGGACGATCGCGTCGATCGGCTCCTGGATCGACGGATCGGGAACGGTGTCGACGCGGACGTCGCGCTTTCCGTGCCAGGTGACTGCTCTCATGCGAGCAACCCTTTCCATCAGACGGAGAGGCGAAACCGCGTCAGGCGCCGTGGCACTTCTTGTACTTCTTGCCCGAGCCGCACCAGCACGGGTCGTTGCGGCCGAGCTGGTCGTGCTCGTCGACGCGCCGCTGCTGGAACGGGACCATCGCCGGCTGGCCGTCGGCGTCGACGGCTCTGCCTCGCGCAGAGCGCTCGTCACCGCTTCGCTCGCCTCCGTCGCCGTCGCCGCCGTAGGCGCTCGGCTGGTCGTCCATCGTGCCGCCGGAGTACTGCAGCGCGCGGGCGCCGCCGTGGGCCTGCTCCGGCACACCATTCTCAGCCTCTACCTGAACCTCGACGTTGTAGATCATGCGCGCAAAGTCCGACCAGATGGTGTTCATCAGGTCCTGGAAGAGCGTGAACGCCTCGTTCTTGTAGGCGATGATCGGCTCGATCTGGGCGAACCCGCGCAGGTGGATGCCCTCGCGCAGGTAGTCCATGTCGTACAGGTGCTCGCGCCAGCGCTGGTCGATGATCTGCAGGAGCAGGTACCGCTCGAGCGCGCGCATGAGCTCTGAGCCGAGCTCTTCCTCGCGCTCGTCGTAGAGCTTCTCCGCGTCCTCGGCGAGCAGCCGCTTGAGCTCCTCGCGGTCGACGGTCTCGCGGTCGATCTCCTCGGGCCCGAAGTCGACCTCGTAGATGCCGTCCAGCTGCGCCCACAGGGCGTCGAGGTCCCATTCCTCGATGAAGTCGCCGGGCGTGTACTCGTCGACCAGTCGGCCGATCACGTCAGCGATCGCCTCGCGCGCCACCGGGCCCATGTCGCGGCCCTCGAGCACCTCGTCGCGGTACTGGTAGACGATCTCGCGCTGCTGGTTCATCACGTCGTCGTACTCGAGGACGCGCTTGCGGATGAGGAAGTTCTGCTCCTCGACCTTGCGCTGGGCGCCCTCGATCTGCTTCGAGAGCATCTTGGCCTCGATCGGCTCCTCCTCGCCCTCCTCGGTGACGGGGCCGAGGCGGTCGAGGATCCGGTAGATCCGGTCCCCGGCGAAGAGGCGCACGAGGTCGTCTTCGGCGGAGAGGAAGAAGCGCGACTCGCCGGGGTCGCCCTGGCGGCCGGAACGGCCGCGCAGCTGGTTGTCGATCCGGCGTGACTCGTGGCGCTCGGTGCCGCAGATGAACAGGCCGCCGGCCTCGAGCACGCGCTCTCGCGAGTCTTCGACGCGCGCCTCGATCGAGGGCAGGATCTGCGCGAAGCGCTCGTCATAGTCGGGGTCGCCGGGCTGCAGGCCGAGCTTGGCCAGCTCGAGCCGTGTGAGGTGCTCGGCGTTGCCGCCGAGCTTGATGTCGACGCCGCGGCCGGCCATGTTGGTGGCGATCGTGACCGCGCCGGGGCGGCCCGCCTCGGCGATGATCTCGCCCTCGCGCTCGGCGTGCTCCGGCTTGGCGTTGAGCACGGTGTGCGGGATGCCGCGCCTGGAGAGCTCGGCCCCGAGCACCTCGGAGACCTCGACCGAGATCGTGCCCACGAGCACCGGCTGGCCCTTCTCGTGGCGCTCGGCGATCTCGCGCGCGACGGCCGTCCACTTGCCGTTCTTGGTCTTGAAGATCTGGTCGTTGCGGTCGTCGCGGATCATCGGCCGGTTCGTCGGGATCTCGACGACCGGCAGCTTGTAGATCTTCATGAACTCGTTGGCCTCGGTGAGGGCGGTGCCCGTCATCCCGGCCAGCTTGTCGTACATGCGGAAGTAGTTCTGGAGCGTGACCGTCGCGAGCGTCTGGTTCTCCTCCCGGACACGGACGCCCTCCTTGGCCTCGACGGCCTGGTGCAGGCCCTCGGACCAGCGGCGGCCGTCGAGGATGCGGCCGGTGAACTCGTCGATGATCTTGACCTCGCCGTCGATCACCGCGTAGTCGACGTCGCGCTTGTAGAGCGACTCGGCCTTGAGCGACTGCAGGAGGTGGTTCACGAGCGGGCCGTTCTCGGCCTTGTAGAGGTGGTCGATGCCGAGGAACTTCTCGGCCTTGGCGACGCCTCGCTCGCTGATCGACACGCTCTTGTGCTTCTCGTCGAACTCGTAGTCGTAGTCGGCCATGAAGTCCTTCTTGGACTTCGGATCCATGCCTTCGGGCTTCTTGCCGGCCTCGAGCTGCGGGGCGAGCTTGGAGAAGCGCTCGTAGAGATCCGCGGCCTGCTCGGGAGCGCCCGAGATGATCAGCGGCGTGCGGGCCTCGTCGATCAGGATGTTGTCGACCTCGTCGACGATCGCGAAGGCGTGCGACGTGAACGGCTTGCCGTCCTCGTCGTAGCGGCCGCCGTGCTGGACCTTCTCGTCAAGCGTCGTCGCCATGTTGTCGCGCAGGTAGTCGAAGCCGAACTCGGAGTTCGTGCCGTACGTGATGTCCGCCGCGTAGGCGGCGCGCTTCTCCTCGTGCGGCTGCATGTTCTGCAGCACGCCGAGGCTGAGGCCGAGCGCCTCGTAGATGGGACGCATCCAGTCGGCGTCGCGGCGGGCGAGGTAGTCGTTGACGGTCACGACGTGCACGCCGCGGCCGGAGAGCGCGTTGAGCACGACGGCGGTGGTGGCGGTCAGCGTCTTGCCCTCGCCGGTCTTCATCTCGGCGATCGCCCCGTCGTGGAGCACCATGCCGCCGATCATCTGCACGTCGAAGTGCCGCATGCCCATGCGACGGCGGCTCACCTCGCGGACGAGCGCGAAGGTCTCGGCGAGCAGGTCCTCGAGCGCCTCGCCTTCGCGCGCGCGCGCGCGCAGCGCATCCGCGTTGGCGCGCAGCTCGTCGTCGTTGAGCAGCTCGAGCTCGGGCTCCCAGGCGTTGATCCGATCGACGCGCTTGGCGTATTGCTTGAACTGCTTCGCCTCGCCGAGGCGGAGGGCACGATCGAGGATCGACATAGGCTTCCTAGGCTAGCGGCTGCGAGCCCTCGTCAACCGGTGTCGGGAGCGTGCTCAGACCGCCGGGGCGGTGCCCTCCTCCGGCGGGATCGGCTGGCCGGCGACCGCCCGCGACTCGCGCCGCCCGCGCCGCTTGTCGCGGTGGCGCTTGACCTGACGCGCAAGCTCCTCGGCCACCAGGTTGATCGAGTGCCGGGCGTCGCGCGACGCGTTCCTCGTCCGCAGCGACTTGCCCTTCAGGTGGAGGGTCGCCTCGGCCACCGTCTGCGTCGGGTTGCCGGGGTTGTGCTCCTCTGACAGCTCGATCTCGAGGGTCGCCAGCTCGCTGACCTGCTTGTCGACCTTCTGGAAGCGTCGCTCGATGACCTCCCGAAGCTCGTCGGTGACCTGGAGGTTGCGTCCCTTGACCTCGATCCGCATGCGACACCTCTCGGGGAGTGGGCTCCGACCTGTTGGGATGCTACTCGCCCTCAACTGTTGGGCGCGACGGCCGACATTGAAAGGTGTGAGCGCAACCGTTGAGCGGCCGGAGGTCGCCGTCGTCCGCCATCCGATCGCCGACGCGCGCAACAACGTCGTCGGCTTCGAGCTGCGCTTCGGCGGCGCGGTCGACCTCGGCGATCCGTCGCGGGATGCCAAAGCTACGTCCGCGCTGCTGGTCGAGGCGTTCGGCGACATCGGGCTCGAGCGGCTGGCCGGCCGCCACCCCGCATGGATCTCGATCGCCCGCAACTTCCTCGTCGAGATCGGGCCGCCGCCCGTGCGCCCGGACCGCGCGGTGCTGCAGATCGAGGCCTATCCGGCCGCCGACGACCTGCTGTCACTCCTGCAGCAGCTCTCCCGGTCCGGCTACACGCTGGCCCTGAACAACTACGACGGCCGCGACGACATCCAGGAGCTCATGTCCCTGTGCTCGATCGTGAAGATCGACGTCATGGGGCGGTCGGACGACGATTTAGCCGTGGCCCTCGAGTCGCCCCGCGTCCAGGGGGCGCTGCTCGTGGCGACCGGCGTGGGCGACCATTCGGCGTTCTCCGGCCTGCAGGGCAAGGGCTTCACGTACTTCGAGGGCGACTTCTTCGCCAAGCCGCGGCTGTTCCGTCACCGGGGTGTGGCGACCGCCGGCCTGGGGTCGCTGCGCCAGCTGGGCGAGCTGACCGCCGGCGACGTGTCATTCGAGGACCTCGAGCGCATCATCGGGTCCGACGTCGGGCTCTCCCTGAAGCTGCTGCGGTACGTCAACTCGGCGTTCTTCGCGCTGCCGCGGACCGTCGGCTCGGTGCGCGAGGCGCTCACGCTGCTCGGCGTGCGGACCGTGCGCCGGTGGGCGACGGTGATGGCGATCTCGGCGATCCCGGACGTGCCCGACACGCTGGTCGAGCTGGGCCTGCGGCGTGCGCGGATGTGCGAGATGCTGGCCGGCAGCGCGCTGCCCGACGAGCGCGAGACGCTGTTCACCATCGGCCTCTTTTCGGTCGCCGACGCGCTGCTCGACGCCCCGATGGCCGAGGTCCTCGACTCCCTGCCGTTCACGGACGAGATCCAGACCGCGCTGCTGCGCCAGGCCGGCCCCAAGGGCGAGCTCCTCGGCGCCGTGCTCGCCTACGAGCGAGGCGACTTCCCGACCCTCCCGTCCCCCGAGGACGGCATCTCGCTCGCCGGCGCCTACCGGGCCGCGCTCGAGTGGGCCGACGAAGCCGGCCGCGTCATCGCCTAGGCGTCCTGCTCGTGCCGGCGCGGGCGGCCCCGGAGACGCGAAGAACCCCCGTCGGGCGGGGGTTCCTCGAACACGACCGTCTCAGGGGCGCGGCGACGCACGCGCGCGTTGTCGTGCTGCAAGCGCGGTGGTGCGTGGGTGCCGTCGTCGGCGTAGCGGGGGCGGAGCGCGACGCCAAACGCCGAGTGCGAGCAGTGCGCGGAGGCCGGCCGCGTACATGGTGCCGAGCAGGAACGCTACGAGCAGCAGCGTGAAGTTGTAGCCGGCGGGCGCGTTGAGGGTCAGCACCGCGGGCTCCCGACGGTCCGCCGAGACGCCGAGCGCCCCGGCAACGCGGTCGTCCGCCAGGTGAACCGCGCGCCCCGGCTCGCCTCCGGAGTCGTGCGCCGCGATCGGAGCGGGGTCATCGCCGTCGACACCGCTTGTCGCCGCGCGCACGAACGTCGCGCCGGCAGCGCCGGACAGCTCGTGCTCCGGCGCCGGTGAGACGATCTGCGCGAATTCGGAGTGCCGCTCGAATCCCCGCTTGCTCGGGTGAGGGCTCTGTTCGCCGTGCTGCACGCCCGTCGGTCTGTCCGGTAGCCGGCCATAGTCGTAAGCCTGCGTCGGCGTCGTGGGCTTCGACGGGGCATGCCTCCGGGTCTTTGCCGTCGGGGCGGCTGCGCCCGGCGTTGGCTGGGGCGCTTCGGTCGTCGGCGGCGTCTCGACCTGCGGCGGGCTCTCGACCTTCGGCGGGCTCTCGACCTTCGGCGGCTTCTCGACCTTCGGCGGGCTCTCGACCTTCGGCGGCTTCTCGACCTTCGGCGGCTTCTCGACCTTCGGCGGCTTCTCGACCTTCGGCGGCTTCTCGACCTTCGGCGGCTTCTCAGGCTTCACCGGCGGGCTGGGTGGCGGCGGCAGGTCGACCGGCACCGAGGTATCGGGCTTCGGCGGCTTGTCGGGCTTCGGCTCGTTGCCCGTGGTGGTCTCGTCCGCGGTCGTCTCGTCCGGCGCTACAGGGTCCGTGGCCGCAGGCGTCTGCGCGAACGCGGTTCCCGTGCCGAGCACGGTGACCGCCAATATGAGCGTGAAGAACCACACCATGGTCCGCGACACCACCGAGTCACCGACCCACCGAAGGCGACCGTAGGAAGAAACGCGGAGAGTACTCCCATGTCCGGCCGTTGTCGCGGGTCAGGGTGCGCCAACTGACCTCGCGCTCCCATCACCGCCGGGGAGACGCCGCCGTATCGCGCCCCACAAGCTCCCGCGGACAAAGGGCAGGGGGTCGTCCCACGAGAGGCCCGAGACCGCCGCACAGCGGCGCGCCCACCGGAGCCACACGCCCGGCGACATGCCTTCACGGTACGCGGCCCGGACGTCCAAAAGCGGCGCGCACCATGTCACATGGCGCGTGGGCCGCCGGCCCGGCGGGCGGCGGTAGCCGCTGAGATCGGCATGGACCATGGCCGGCAGGTTGACTCCCGCCACCGCGGCGGGGTGATGCCAGAGATTGAACCGGGGATTGACCTCGAGCAAATGCAGCCGACCAAGATCGTCCCGCTTGAAGTCCAGCTTCGCCACGCCGCGCACGTCGAGCGTGGCGAGCACGTCGCGGCCCAGAGCCGCCACGTCCGGCAGGTCGATGATCTCGACCGCCGAGCTATTGCCGTACTGTGGCGGAAACGTGCGGATCTTGCGCCCGGTGAACTCGCCGGCGATATCGCCGCCTGCGTCGACGTAGGCGTGGAAGCTCTCGATCGCGCTCTCCGGTCCGGGAATGAGCTGCTGGACGACCAGCTCGCCGCGAAGCGAGGCGAGCCGGGGCCAGACAGCACGCCACTCCTGTGGGCCGCGCACCTGCAGGGCCTTTCCCAGCGCGCCGGTCGCCGTCCAGTCGCCTCCGCGCTGCACCGGCTTGACGATGACCGGGAACGGCACCTCCAGAGCCGGTGCGGCACCTTCCTGCGCCGGACGGAGCCGGTGCGCCAGCGGAACCGGGAGCCCGTGGCCTTCCGCGAGAAGTTGGAAGCGCGCCTTGTCGACCAGCTGTTCGATCAGCTCGGCATCGGCCAGGACGAACCGCAGGGCCCCGCCTAGCTCATCTCGGTACCGGGAGGCGAGCAACACGGCCGCGTCCGTCTGCGGGTAGAGCACGGGAGCTTCCGACTGACTCTCCGCGTAGCCCAGGAGCGCAGTCACGATCTGCTCCTGGGCCCGCCACTCGTCCATCCAAGGCAGCACCACGCGGACGTGCCGGGAGAAGCGCGCGGAGTAGTCCGGAGGGCCGAAGTAGGCGCTCGAGATCCCGGCGAGGCCGAGGGCCCGGACCATGTCCACGTCGCCCATCACGACTGCCGTGGCGGTCGCTGACACGGACCGATGCCCCGCGCCTGGGCCCTCTAGAAACCGAGCGCGCGTTCGCCCCTGCCGTCGTCCTCGTGCGCGCGGTACGCCGGGAGATCGACCGCCGCGCGATTCACCACCATCCCGAAGACCTTGGCGCGAGCGTGCGCAAGCTGCTTCTTGGCCGCCAGCAGGTCGCGTCGTCGAGCCTGGTTGAGATCGACCACGAGGATCACGCCGTCGGCCGCTGCGGCCACGGCCGAGGCGTCGGCGACCGTGGAGATCGGGACCGTGTCGACGACGACGTAATCGGCGTGCTGCCGGAGCTCGTCGAACATCTGCTGCAGTCGCCCCCGCCCGACGAGGCCGGTGGACAGCTGCGGATGGCTGCCCCCCGCCAGCAGCCGTAGATGCGGCCCGGCGATGATGCCGTGCCTCCGCTCCGCGCGAATCTTCTCGTAGCGCTCCGCGTGGACGTCCTTCCAGCGGCGCAACGTCGACTCGGGGATGTCGTGGCCGGACGCCTTCAGCGCCCGGGCGGCCCGCCGCGCGTGACCCTTCGATCGCGCAAGCGCGACGAGGCCGAGCTCGATGTCGTCCTCCGTACGGACGCGTCGTGCGCGGGTCAACCCCCGCTCGCCCTCGAGCCCGAACTCTGACAGCACTTCCGGTTCCATCTCGGCCGGCTCGGACGGCGACGCGACGCTTCCGTTCTCGGCGTAGCTCGATTCCAGCAGGGCATCCCACACCCCGGTCTCCGGCCTGCGCCGGAGATCGAAGTACCGGTGCAGGTCGGGCTTGCGCAGGTCGAGATCGACCGCCACGACCTCGACTCCGCTTGCCGAGAGCGAGTGTGCAAGACCGGCCACTACGGTCGTCTTGCCGTCGTCGGCGGCGGGGCTCGTGACGGCGACCACTACGTTGCCGCCGTCGTGACCCAGCAGCTCGAGGTTCAGGCGCAGGAACTCGAACGCCTCCAGAAACGTCGGGTCCTCGTGCCCGGAGTCGGCCCTCAGCAGTCGCTCGGGATGCCCGACCCGCGGGAGCCGTGTCAGGACGGACAGATCCATGAGGTCGACCAGCTCCTCCTCCTCCCTGACGCGATCGTCGAAGCGGGCGAGCAGGACCACGACGAAGACGGCCAGCACCAGCGCTACAAACCCGGCGATCAGCGCGTTGCGCAGCGGCGTGGGCGAGCTGCGGCTCTCGGGCGGGATCGCCTCCTCGACGACCTGCACGTTGCCCGTCTGCAGCGCCTTGAGCGCCTCCAGCTGGGACAGTCGCTCCTGGGTCGCCCGGGTTGCTTCAGAGGGCTCTCCGGTCTCCTCTGTCGGCGCAGGCAGAGTGTTCCTCAGCGCGTCGATGGCGCGCTGGATGTCACTGCGCGCGCTCTCGCGACGGAAGGCGGCGATCTCCGTGGCGAACGCGTTGGCGACCGCCGCGGCGTCCGTCGGCGAGTCCCACTCCGCCGTGACGGTCACCACATCAGAGTCGCCGGCGGCCGCGATCGAGACCGCGTCCTTGAGCTCGTGCACCGTCACGCCTTCGAACCGCCGCGCGACGCGGGCGGCGACCGTGTCCAGTGAAGCGAGCGCGAGGTTCGTGGCCGCCGCCCGCTCAGGGAGCTCCCCGGTGTCGGTCGTGCCCCCCGCGATGATCGCGTCGGCGTTCGTCGCGCGGCCGAACAGCAGGTCCGCGCTCGCCTTGTGGCGGTCGGACTGGGCAAGCGACAGCGCGACGGCAATCAGGACAGCGGTGAGCACGATCACTGCGATCAGCCGCCGGCGGGCTCGAAGCAGCGCCAGGAACCGCGGCAGATCGAGGCCGACGTCGCCCGTCACGGACATGCTGCTGGTAGACACGTACGCGCCTCGCGCATGTCGCCATGTTTGTCGGGGCGCCGCACCGCGTCAAGCGCCCTCGTCGTGCCGGCGCGTTCAACGGTCGACGTCGAGGGCGAATTGAAGGTCGCTGTCCTTGCGGTCACGGAGGCCCCACTGCTCCCAGCCAGTCCAGCCGGCACCATCGGAATACTGAGCGTAGCCGCCCGCGAAGACCGTGCTCGCATCGAATCCGAATTCGGTGCCCTTGCGCAGCGGGAAGGTCTCGTACGACTCGGCTTCCGTCGCGGACGCAGTCAGCGCCAACGGCGCTGTGAATGGCCTTGCGGCGGCCTCGGGGAAACGCACATGTACCCATTGCGGGAACCGACTCGAGATGTCGCGGGCGGCCACGCGCGCCGACGCCAGGACGGTTCCGTCGGTTCGTTCCAGGCGTAGCTCGAGCGGAGCCGTGGCATCGTCGTCGCGCCGCACGCGCAACCACGCGCCGCTTACGCGCGCCGTTCGCCCGCCCGCGATGGCTATCAGCTGGCGTACCTTGGCGCCGCCGCCGATCGGCCGCGGCGAGCCCACCCACACCTCCATGTAGCCGCTCCCCACGTGCTGGCCGGGATCAGCGCCCACGACGTCGAGTATCGGGACGTACCCCTCTCCGGGACCGTCCTCGCGCGGACGCCAGGCGGCCGGCGTGGCACCACCGTCGCCGGATCCGCCCAGGAGCGCGGCCAGACCGTCGTGAATCGGCGGCATCCGCTCGCCGTGACTTCGGGCGACGAGTGCGTTGATCGACGCGTAGTCTCGCGCCGGATCCGGGGCGACGTTCGTGAACACGACGTGATAGAGGCGGCCGGCGACGACCCGCGGTGGCTCCGCGAAGCGGACTAGGGGCCACAGGTCCTGACGCGACGGCCGGATGACGGCGGACGCCAGCGTGTGCGGCTGAGGCGCGTGGCGTGGCCCGCCGGAGTCGCGGGCCAGCGCGACGCGGAGCAGACCACCCGTGCCGCCGCTGTAGCCCTCTCGACCGCGGGTGTTCATGATCACGTAGCAGCGAACGGCGCGCACGGAGCCCGTCCACTGCGCCCGGAACCGGAAGGCGAGGACCGTGCCGTACGGTCCGCCGATCCGCGTGTTGGCCAGCGAATCGGCGGCGACCAGCGAGCCCGGCCGCCGGAGGTCTCCGAGAGCCGTCGCTTGCTCCGGCGGCCGCGCCGCCTGCCGCTCGTCGCGCGAACAGGCGGCGACGATCGCGACCATGCCTCCGATGATCAGCGCGAGACACAGCGCCATCGCTGGAACACGCAGCCGGCGGCTCATCGTGCGTTTCGCCGACGGGTGGTGTACGACCTCAGGAGACCGACGTAGTCGTCCACCTCCGGGCGGCCAGGTCGTAGCTCGCCCACCCGGATGCCGGACGCGGCCCGGAAGGCGGAGAACGCGACGACGTCGACTTGCGACGCTGTCAGTTTAATGTCGTCGCTTGGAGGCATCGGGTTAGGATCCGATTTCCGGTTAGGACGGACCGGGGCGGGCGGGTGACGACCGCAAGGAAATGGAGGCTTTCTCAGGATGATGATGTCGTCAGCGGCGCGGAGGTTGTGGTCAGGGAGCGCTCTACTCGTCATCGGCCATTCCGCCGGCGCGGCGGACAGCCGGCGCCACACTCCGCGTGGCAAGCCATAACGACCCGGCCGGTGACCCGACCCCGATCACGTACCGCTTGGACAGCCGACGTGGACGCGGAAGCCAATCCAATTCTCGCTGACCGACGGCGAGTCGAGGTCGTTTGGACCCAACCCTGGCACGTACACCGTTCAGGCCTTGCCGCCATCCGGCTGGCGGGTCAACGACATCCAGTGCGTCGGTCCCGACCCCACGCAATTCGTGATCGACGTGGCGAACGGTCTGGTCACGGTGACCCATGGCGTGAGCTCCGAGCAGACGCGCTCCTTCACGAACGGCAAGGTCAACGCCTCCGGCCCGCCGTCGTCGGGCATCGCGCCCTCGCCACCGTCCGACGAGCTCCCGCTCAGGATCAAGGTGGCCGAGCGCCGCGGAACCACCAAGATCTTGCGGTACCGGGTGCTCGTTCCCGTCTAGACCCGAGCGGCACATGACCGCCCACGGCCGGCGCGGACCACGCTCACCCGACGGGGCCGCGCGACCCGTGGTCTGGATCGTGAACCAGTACGCCGGCTCTCCACGCCACGGCATGGAGTACCGGCATTACTACCTCGCGCGCGCTCTCGCCGAGCGCCGCCATGAGGCAGTGGTCATCTCCGGCAGCCGCTCGCATCTCTACACCCACCCGCCCGCGGTCTCGCGGCCGTTCACTCTGGAGAACATCGACGGCCTCACGTACTGCTGGGTCGCGGTTCCGGGGTACCAGCGCGCGGTCAGCGTCGCGCGCGTCGTCAATATGGCGGCGTTCGCGCTGGCGCTCGAGCGGATGCCCATCCACCGCCTCCCCCGCCCGGACGCGATCCTCGTGTCGTCGCCGTCGCCGCTGCCGATCGGCGTGGCCAGGCGGTGGGCCGGCCGCTTCGGTGCGCGGCTCTTGTTCGAGGTGCGTGACATCTGGCCGCTGACCCTCCGGGAGCTCGGCGGCCTTTCCGCCCGCCACCCGCTCGTGGCGCTTATGCAGCGCCTCGAGGACTACGCCTATCGCGTCAGCGACAGCGTGGTCTCGGTGTTGCCGGCGGCCGACCGGCACATGGTCGCGCGCGGCATGGACCCGGCGAAGTTCCACTATCTGCCCAACGGCATCGCCCTCGATGTGCCGAACGGGTCAGGCAGCGCGCCGTCAACCGTGAGCGACGCGCTGCGGCCGGACGCGTTCACCGTCGGTTTCGTCGGCACGCTGGGGAAGGCCAACGCCGTCGAGACGCTGATCGACGCCGCCCGGCTGCTCCCCCCTGAGGGCTTCCAGGTGATCATCGTCGGCCACGGACCGGAGCGTGAGCGGTTGCTCGCACGGGCGGCGGGGGCGCCGAACGTAGAGTTCGTCGGACCGGTTCCGAAGGACCGGGTCGCCTCGGTGATCCGGGTCTTCGACGCGTGCTACGTCGGATATCGGGACAACCCGCTGTATCGGTTCGGCATCTCTCCCAACAAGCTGTACGACTACATGGCCGCCGGGCGGCCGGTGCTGTTCGCCGCCGCCGCGGCCAACCAGCCGGTGCAGGAGGCCGATTGCGGGCGCACCGTCGCTCCGGAGAATCCGATGGCTCTGGCGGCGGCGATCCGCTCGCTGGCCGCCGGCTCGCCGGGCGAGCGCGCGCGGCTCGGCGCCAACGCTCGCGCTTACGTCGAGCGCCATCACGCGTACGGGCAGCTCGCGGACGAACTCGCCGACCTCCTCTTCGGAGCTGCGCGATGAGCGAGCACGCCGAGCTGCGTCGCGCGATCGGGCACCTCATCAGCGTGCCCGCCGAGCAGGTATCGCTCTTCTGGCGGGGCCGCGTCGCCTTCTACGCGATCCTCAGAGCGATGGGGATCGGTCGCGGCGACGAGGTCGTCGTCCCTGCGTTCACGTGCGTGGCCGTGCCCAATGCGGTGCTCTACACCGGCGCGACCCCGCGGTATGTCGACATTGACGAGACCACGTACACGGCCGACCCGGCCGGCGTCGCCGCAGCGATGAGCCCGCGCACGCGGGCGGTGCTGGCGCAGAACACGTTCGGGCTCTCGGCCGACCTCGACGCGCTCGCCGCCGTGGCGCGACCTCATGGCGCGGTGGTCATCGACGACTGCACGCACGGCCTCGGCGGGACCTATCGGGGTAACGCGAACGGCGCGGCAGCACACGCGGCGTTCTTCTCGACGCAGTGGAGCAAGCCCATCTCGACCGGCTTGGGGGGCATTGCCGTCACCGCGGACCCCGACCTGGCGCGGCGGATCGCGGCGATCGAGCGCTCCGCCGGCGCCCCGGGCGCGCTCGACAAAGCCCTGCTGGCGACGATGCTCCTCGCCCGCGAACGCATCGCCACGCCGCGCACGCTGCGCGCCGGCCGCGCCGCATACCGAGCCGTGAGCCGAGCGGGGCTGGTGCCGGGCTCCTCGAGCCGCCCCGAGCTGGAGGGGACGACGATGCCGCAGTCGTTCCTGATGGCGATGTCGGCGTTCCAGGCCCGCCTGGCGGCGCGCCGGCTGCCGACGCTCACAGCCAGGGTGCGCCGGCGGCGAGCGGTCGCTCGCCGCTACTCCGCATGGCTGGCGGCGCACGGGCGCGCACCGGCACACGAGCCGGAGTTCGCCACCCACGCCTACCTGCGCTATCCGGTGCGCGTCCGCGAGCGTGACGCGTTCGTGGCGGAGGCCCACCGCCGCGGAGTCACGCTCGGGGACTGGTTCTCGTCGCCGCTGTATCCGATCGACGGCGAGCTGACGGCATGGGGTTATCGCCGCGGCGAATGCCCGATCGCCGAGCGGGTGGCGTCCGAGATCGTCAATCTTCCTACCGACGTGTCGCCGGACGGGCCCGACATCCGCGCGGTTGAACAGCTGCTCGACGTCTCCGGCGACCGGATCGTGTGACCGCGCAACGTCTCAAGTTCGCTGCGGGTCCGGCCGCCGCGCTCGTCGCGATCGCCGTCGTCGCGTCCAGCGACTCGGGCGCTGACCAGAAGCGGCCGCTCGGGGTGGCCGCTGCGCAGCCGGCCGGCTCGCTCGTCCAAGCCGACGCCCTCGGGAACACCCGGATCGGCGGGCCGGACAGGACCGCGCTCGCCTTCCGCTTCCGTGGCTCGTGGACAGGCTCCATAGCGGCGGTGCGGTGCTACGTGATCACAAACCGGAACGGCAGGACCGGCTACAGCGGCGGCGACGGTGGCAGGCTGCGCGTCGCCTTGCGGGCGGACTCCGGCCGACGGCCGCACGTCCCGGTCGGCCGGTCCCTCACGGCCGCAATGGTGCGGCCCAGCCGTCGCGGCTTCTGGCCGCTGATCCGGTTCCGCAGGCCCGCCAGGATCAAGGCCGGCCGTCTGTATCACGTCGTCTTCTCGAACGTCGATCCGGATCCCGAGCGCAACTACGTCTCGATCAACGCGCTGTACTCGGGTTCGCGGCTCGGCCGGGGACCTCGCCTCGGGCGCGGGCTCGGCGTCCTGCTTGGCCATGCCGCCGGAGCGAGGATCGGCGGCTGGGAGCCGCGCCCCTCCAGGCCCCGCGAGCACTACCTCCCCATCCTCGCCGTCGCGGGACGACGCGCCGAACAACGGAGCGGCCAGGGCTACATGGAGGTGTGGGACCCGAAGCCGATCGGCGACCACGCGGCCGTGCGGCAGCTCGTCACGACGGCGGATGGACGACCGAGTCGCGTCGAGGGAGCGTGGTTGCGCGTACGTCGGCGAAAAGAGACCCGCGCATCGCTCGTGCTGCGCCTGGAGTCTCCCGCGGGCCGAGTGCTCGCGTCGGCCGCCGTCCGGTCGACGGCAGTTCCGACGAGCGCCCCTGGATGGGTGCACGTCCGGTTCGCCACGGCCGTGCGCGCGGCGCCGGGAACGCGGCTGGCGTTGACGGCGTCTGCGCCGGACGCCTCCACGTACGAGGCGTTCCCCATCAGGAAGGGAACCGGCTTCGGCTTTGGTCCCGGGACGTTCTTCGCCCGCGGCTACGCGCAGTTCAACGACGGCGGTGGCTGGGAGGGCTGGGACCAGTGGAGCGGCAGTGACCGACGCAACAGCGATCTACAGTTTGCCCTGGACGTTGTGAGGTAGATGGGATCGTCGACCCTCACCTCGCGCATCGGCCGCAGCGTCACTGTCGGCGAGGTGGCGCTCGGGCTCGCGGTCGGGTCGGTCGCCGCGGCGGCGGCCGTCACGGGTGGCGCACGCGCTCTCGCGCTGCCGCTCGCTCTGGCGCTCGTCGCCTTCGCTCTGCGCGAGCCGGTCGCGTTGCTGGCGCTGTTCCTGGTGATCGGCCTGTTCAAGGACGAGGCTCTGGTGCGGGCGCTGCCGGTGGACGCGACGCTCGCCGCCGGCGCACTGCTCGCCCTCGTCTGCGGCGTGCGACTCGTCACCGGGCGGATCCGCGCCGTGCCGCTGGGGCTCAGCCTCGCGATCAGCGTCGTCTGCCTCAGCCTTGTCGCAAGCCTTGCCTGGACGTCGGCGCCCACGTACGGTGAGGAGAAGGTCACGACGTTCCTGACGCTGACGCTTCTGGCGATCGGCGCGCCGTTTTTCATCTTCGAGCAGTGGGACGACGTGCGGCGGTTCTTCGCGTGGACCGTCGTGATCGCGACCCCGGTCGCGATCCTGGCGATCAGCAACCCGGCGCAGGACACCGGACGCCTGGCCGGCGACAACACGATCGGCACCTCGCGCCTGCTGTGCATGGCCGCGCTGATCGTCCTGCTCGGAGCGCTCGGCAGCGCACGCTGGCGGGCGCCGCGCGTCGTGCTGGCGGTGGGCTTCGTCGCGATCGCCGCGGCCGTCGGCTCCCGCGGCCCGATCCTCAGCTTCGCGCTCGCGCTCGCCGTGACGCTGGCCGCCTGGCTGCTGCGGGCGCCGCGGAAGGTGGCTCCGGTGCTGGTCGTCGCCGCGCTCAGCGTCGCCGTGGTCCCGTTCGTCTCCCTGCCGGCGACGTCGAGCGAGCGGCTCGCCGAGGCGGCGCGCGATCCGATCGCCGCGTTCCGGGAGAACGATCGCCACTTCCTGGCTCAGCAGGCGATCGACCTGATCGAGCGCGCTCCCCTGCGCGGCGCGGGCGTGGGAGCGTTCAGCACGGTCAACCCGACAGTCGAGTGGCCGCACAACCTGTTCCTCGAGCTGTGGGCCGAGCTCGGCCTCGCCGCCGTGCTCGTCGTCGCCGCGGCGATCACCGCTGTGCTCGCCGGTCTCTTCCGCACCGCCTGGCGGCTGCCCGAGCGCATGCCCGAGCACGAGCTGGCCTATGCCCTGCTCGCGGTGTTCGTCTTCAACCTGCTGGCCGTGCAGGTCTCGGGGAACATCAACGACAACCGGGTGTTCTGGGGAACGCTGGCGCTCGCCTCGCTCGTCGCCGCCGGCGGGCTC
>DATAFH010000161.1:0-19312 GCA_036257565.1 Solirubrobacteraceae bacterium
CGCCGATCACGACCACCGGGTGAGCGACCAGATCCGGTTCGTGCAGCTGACGCCTCCCGGCTCCGGCTGCTCGATCGCCCTCGGCACCGGCGTCATCGACACGCCCCCGGGCTCCGTCAAGGGACTCCAGCTCGTGGTCGACGACATCGAGGCCGCCCACGAGCAGCTGCGCCAGGGCAACGTCGAGGTGAGCGACGTGCAGGACTTCCCCTGGGGCCGCTTCGTGTTCTTCAACGACCCTGACGGCAACGGCTGGGCCGTCCAGCAGATCGTCTACCCCGACGGCGCGCAGCCTCCGTCGGGATGAGCCGCCAGGCCCGGGCCGTCAGGCCCGGGCCCGGTGCCCGGCGCAGTTCGGGACGTCGCACCACACGCGCTCCGGCTGCTCGTACAGCGGCGGGGCGGCGGTGGTGCCAGCCGCGGGAGGGGGAGCCGCGACATCGTCAGTCGGCGACTGGCCATGAGGGCGAACCGGCGACGAGCGCCGGCGGCGGTGCGGTGGATGGCCGGCGGTCGACGGGCTGACCGGGTCGCGCGGCTGCTGCGCGAGCTGCCAGAGGATGAGCGAGTGGATCACGGGGCTCTCTTTCGTTCGGCGGGTGGTGCGGGGCGCCGGCCGGTGCCGGCGCCCCACGGTGGTTCGGTCAGGCGGCCACGCGGCGCGCGCGCAGGCGCGAGTGGCGGGTGAGGCCCACGGCGCCGGCCCCGGCGATCCCGGCGCCGGCCAGGCCGCCGGCGATCAGGATCCAGGTGCCGGTGTCGACGCCGCCGCCGTCGTCGTTCGAGGCGACGGTCGCGGGCTTGGGCTGCGGCAGCGGGTCGTGATAGGTCGGGAAGACCGGCTGGCCCGGCTGGAGGCTCAGGCGGGCGGCGTCCCGCGAGTACTCGTTCCGCAGGTCCTGCTTCGTGTCCGAGGTCGTACCGGCGAGGCTCGACGTCGGGCTGTCCGAACGGTCGACCTGGTCGACCGGCTTGGCCATGGCGGGCGACGCGATCACTCCGGAGGCCAGGACGGCGGTGAGCGCGTACTTCACGGTGTTGCGGCGGGTCATGCGGGGGGCTCCTTGCGGGGCGGTGGACAAGTGCCATCACCATCCGCGCCGGCGCCTGCAGCACGCTTGCAGCCCGCTGTCTGCCGCCTGCAGGCCGCTTGCAGCCCGCTGACGGTCGCGAGATGATCGATCGCCGTGCTCGACGTCGCGGACGTCGCGGGCTACCTCCTCCGGCGCAAGCTGCTCAGCCCGCGCGCCGTCGTCGACGGCGGGCTACGGGTGGTCGACGCCTCGCGGCTGAACCGCGTGTTCCTCGTGACCGCCCAGTGCGGACCGTCCTACGTCGTCAAGCTTGCCGGCGCGGCCGGCGACGCCGGCGTGGCGCACGAGGCCGCTGTGCTGTCGAGGCTGCGATCGGACCCGCTCGCCGCGCACCTGCCGAACGTCGTCAGTTACGACGCGACCGACCGCGTGCTCGTGCTCGAAGCCGCACCCGGCGCGCGCGACCTCGTGCGCCACCACCGCCGAGGCCGCTTCTCCGTCGCCCTCGCGCGCGAGGCCGGGCGCGCGCTCGCCCAACTCCACGCCACCCCGCGCGGTGCATTGGACGGGATCCCGTCTCCTCCGCATCCGACGACGAGTACGCCGGTCCACCGATTGGATCTGGACACGATGCGCACGCTCAGCGCAGCCGCCGTCGAGCTCATCCGCATCCTGCAGAGCTTCGACGACCTCTGCGCGGCGCTGGACGGCGTACAGGCGTCATGGCGCGAGGACTCGCTGGTCCACGGCGACGTTCGGTGGGACAACTGCATCGTCTGGCGCCGCCCTGATGCGGATCGCTGGACGCAGCTGCAGCTGATCGACTGGGAGCTCGCCGGAGTGGGCGATCCAGGCATCGACGTCGGGAGCTTCCTCGCCGAGTACCTGCTCGCCTGGGTGCAGTCGGTCCCGATCTCGGATCCCCAGGATCCCGGCCGTCTGCTTCCCTACGCCGGGCTCCCGCTGCGGCGGATGCGCCCGGCGGTGCGAGCGTTCTGGCAAGCCTACGCTCGCCGGCGCGGGAGCTCGGTCGCGGAGCTGCACGCGACGCTTCAACGGTCCATGCACTACACGGGGGTGCGCCTGCTGGGGGCCGCGCTCGAGGAAGCGCAGGTGCTCTCGGAGCTGCAAGCGAGCGTGCTCTCACTGCTCTCACTAAGTCACAACATCGTGTGCCGGCCGCGCGATGCCGCAGATCTGCTCGGGCTCCCCGACGCATGGGCGACCGCCTCGTGAACGCCTATCGCGACCAGGTCGCGGGCGCCCTTCGAGCCGTCGCGGTGACGTCGCCGACGTCGTTCGCCTGGTTCGGTAGCGGATCCCGACCGCTGCCGACGAGCTGCTCGAAGCGCCGCACGTCGAGGTCATCGCCGTCGAGCCGCAGGCAGTAGCCGGCCGGCGTCGTGGCGACGATGTCGGGATTGCCGAGCGCCTTGCGGAGCCGCGACACGTGTACCTGCACGGTCTTGGCGGCGCCTGAGGGAGCGTCGTCGCCCCACAGCGCCTGCGCCAGCCGGTCCGAGCTCACCGGCTCGTTGGCGTTCAGGAGCAGCACGGCCAGCACAGCGCGCGGCTTGCTCCCACCGAGCGCGACGGGGCCGCGCTCGTCATGGACCTCCAAGGGACCGAGGATCCGAAAGTCCATATCCAGGACGACGCTACTCCGATCGGCCTATTCCGAAAAGTCCTGCAGTCCCGCGCTCGCGCTCAGATGCGGAATGTGGACATCTGTCCAGTGCCGTCAAGTGCCGCCCGCCACAACCGATTACCGCAGGCATGAAGCTCCGCCGCTCCGCGTTCTTGGCCATCGTCATCGCGCTCGCCGCCGCCCCTGCGGCGCAAGCCGCGAGCACGTCGGTCTCCGGCGCGACCCTGACATTCGCCGCCGCCGACGGCGAAGAGAACCAGCTCGCGGTCTCGCTCGCGGGCGGCATCTACACGCTGACCGACGCCGGCGCACCGGTAACCGCAGGCGCGGGCTGCACGCAGCTGACGCCGGACACGGCGACGTGCGCCGCTGCGGGCATCACCGCGCTCGTGCTCGAGGGTCGCGACCTCGACGACACGATCACGCTGTCCGCCGTCACCGCGGCGTCGACGCTGTCGGGCGGCGGCGGCGACGACGTGCTCACGGGCGGCGACGGCAACGACACGATCAACGCGGGCGCGGACGCCGACCGGCTCGACGGCGGCCCCGGCAACGACACGCTCAACGGCGACCCCGGCGACGACCGGCTGACCGGCGGCACGGGCGCCGACGCCTTCAACGGCGGCACCGGCACAGACCTCGCGGACTTCTCCTCACGCACCTCGCCGGTGACGGTCTCGATGGACGCCGCGGCCAACGACGGCGCTCCGGCCGAGGCCGACAACGTCAAGACCGACGTCGAGAACGCCACCGGCGGCACCGGAAACGACGTGCTGCTCGGCGGCACGGCGGCGAACGTGCTCACCGGCGGACCCGGTGAGGACTCGCTCGACGGCGACGCTGCCAACGACGTGCTCGACGGCGGGGCGGACGCCGACGTGCTGACCGGCGGCGCCGGGACGGACACCGTGACGTACGCCGCGCGCGTGGCGCCGGTGACGGTCTCGCTCGACGGCCTCGGCGGCGACGGCGAGGCCGGCGAGGACGACACGATCCGCACCGACGTCGAGGCCGTGACCGGCGGCGCCGGCGACGACGTGCTCGTCGGCAGCGCGGTGGCGGACACGCTGTCGGGCGGCCAGGGCGCCGACGCGCTGCACGGCGAGGCGGGCGCGGACACGCTGAACGGGGACGAGGGCGACGACGTCCTCGAGGGCGACGCCGGAAACGACGTCTTCGCGGGCGGCGCGGGCCTCGACACGGCCGACTACTCGGCGCGGACGGTCGCGCTGACGATCGACCTCGACGGTGCCGCAGACGACGGGGAGACCGTGGAGAACGACAACGTGCGCCCGGACGTGGAGCGCGTGCTCGGCGGCTCCGGCGACGACACGCTGACCGGCAACAACGCCATGAACGTGCTCTCCGGCGGCGCCGGCAACGACCTGCTAGACCCCGGCCGGGGCGCCGGGGACCTGGTGATCGGCGGCCTGGACACCGACACGGTCACCTACGGAACCCGCACCGCGACGGTGACGATCGACGCCGACGGCGCGGCCGACGACGGCGAGGCCGGCGAGACCGATCTGGTCGACACGGACGTCGAGAACCTCACCGGCGGCTCGGCCGGCGACCGGCTGACCGGCACGGCGGGCGCCAACGTCCTCAGCGGCGGGAGCGGCAACGACGTGCTCGACGGCGGGACCGGCTCCGACCTCCTGCTCGGCGGCGCCGGCACCGACACCGCGGATTACTCCGCCCGCGCGGCGGCGATCACCGCCGACCCCGACGGCGACGACGACGACGGCGAGCTCGGCGAGGGCGACACCGTGGAGACCGACGTCGAGGGCATGGCCGGAGGCGCCGGCAACGACGTGCTGACCGGCGGCGCCGGCACCAACGTGCTCTACGGCGGCGCCGGCGCGGACGTGCTCGACGGCCTGCAGGGCGACGACGAGCTCGACGGCGGCGCCGGCGACGATGAGCTGACCGGCGGGTCGGGCTCCGACCAGCTGCGCGGAGGCGCGGGCGTCGACCGCTTGCGCACGCGCGACGGCGCGTTCGACCTCGTGCGCTGCGGGACCGGTGCCGATAGCGCGGTGCTCGACGCGGTCGACGACGTCACCGCCGAGTGCGAGACGACCGACGTGGCGGCGACCGGCACTACGGGTCCTGCCGGCCCGGCGGGCCCCGCAGGCCCGGCCGGCGCCTCGGGCAAGACCGGCGCCACGGGTCCCAGCGGCCCGGCGGGCAAGGCCGGGCCGGCGGGCCGCAACGCGGTCGTGAGCTGCAAGCCGGTCAAGGGCAAGGGCGCCGCCAAGAAGGTGACCGTGGTCTGCAGCGTCAAGCTGGCGGCCGCGGCGCGAGCAAGCGTCCACGGCGTGCTCAAGCGCGGCGGCCGGGCGGTCGCGAGCGCGCACGCCACCCGCGGCAGCGGCAAGAAGCTCGCTCTGCGGCTGAACCGCCGGATGTCGCGCGGCGTCTACGAGCTCGTGCTCACCTGGGGCAAGGGAGACCGGCGCGCGAAGGTCAAGCACCGCATCAGGCTGGGCTGAACACGCCGTCCGGATCGTAGGCCCGCTTGACCTCCTGAGGCGGTCGAGGTTGCCGCCGTGGTAGGCCTCCGCATACACGTCGAGACCCGGCTCGGGGACGTTCGGGTAGATGCGTCCCGAGCCGTACGGGTGCGTCGTGGCCCAGGAGCGGTCCGCCCAGGCGCCGTCTCCTGACGCCTGCACGTGCTCGACGACGTAGCGCTCGTCGCGGTGGGCGAACGCCGTGGCGCGCGCCGGCACCCGGTTGTAGGCGCCGCCGCGGGGAGCTGCAGGTTGGCGTTCATCTCGTCCGGCGCGTCGGGCGCCCAGGCCTGCCAGGCCTCGATCACCGCGGCCGCGTCACCGTGCGGCCACATGAGGTGGAACATCGTCGCGTCGGGCTCGGGCAGGGTCCTGAAGACGAGCTCGGTCACGACGCCGAAGCGGCAGCCGCCGGCGCCGCGCAGAGCCCAGAACAGGTCGGGCTCGCGTTGCTCGTCGGTCTCGACGATGCGCCCCGTCGGCCAGCACCACCCGGGCCGCGACCAGCGCGTCGCAGGTCAGCCCGTGCTTGCGGCCGAGGATCCCGAGGCCGCCGCCGAGCGTCAGGGCCCGCGATTCCGACGGTGGGGCCGCAACCGAGCGGCAGCGTCACGCCGTGGGCGTGGAGGGCGTCGTTGAGGGCCTCGAGCCGCGTGCCGGCGCCGACGGTTGCCATGCCGGCCTCGACCGATACATGGTTCATCGGCGCGACGTCGATCACGGTCGACGACCGCCCAGCGAAGCAGTGGCCGCCGCTGCGGATGGCGACGGGCACCCCGGCCCGGCGGGCGAACGCGAGCGTCTCCGCGACGTCGTTCGCATCCTCACAGCGGACGATCGCCGCCGGCCGCACGGGGTGGAAGCGGACGAGCGCGGGCTTGCGGACCTCGTCAGAACCCGGCGCTCCCGGCACGAGCACCTCGCCGGTGACGGCGGCCTGGAGCCTCAATCGACCACGGCCCCGGCCGTCATGTTCAGCTGCGTGGCGGTCACCGCGCGCGCGTGGTCGGACGCCGCGAAGGCGGCGATCCGGCCGACGTCCTCGAGCGTCGCCGACCGCTTGAGCATCGTCTTGCTGGCCGTCATCTCCTCGATCTCCGCGCGGACAGCCGGGTCGCCGATGCTCTCGGGGATGCCGCCCGTCTGCAGCGAGACGACGCGTACGCCGCGCGGCCCGAGCTCGGCGGCGAGCTGGCGGCGCATGCTCTCGACCGCTTCGAACGCGACCTGGGTGCCGCCGAGGTAGTAGTCGTCCAGCGGGTCGCCGGACCCGCCGAAGGCGAGGATCACGCCGCCGCCCCGGTCGACCATGTGGCGGGCGGCCGCGCGCCAGGTCAGGAAGCTCGTGCGGACGGCGACCTCCACCGGGCGCAGGTAGTCGTCGGGCGACATCTCGGCCATCGGCGTGCCGTGCGTGTACGGGTGCGCGATCACGTTCAACGAGACGTCGATCCCGCCGTCCTGCGCCGCGACGGCGTCCGCATGGGCGTCGACGGACTGCTCGTCGAGCGCGTCGACCTCCGCGGTCTCGGCGCGCCCGCCGGCGGCCCGGATCTCGTCGGCAACCGCTTCGAGCGAACCGTGCGTGCGCCCGGCGAGATGCACCTTCGCGCCCTCCGCGCCGAACGCCTGCGCCACCGCGCCGCCGATCGCGCCTCCGCCGCCGTAGACCACGGCGACCTTCCCTTCGAGCAGCATTGAGCCTCTCCTGTCGTCTACTTTCACCTTCAGACAGGTGGCGCGCTCGGGATTCATCGCCGGCGGAGGTCGTCGCCTGATCACCGGTAGGGCTCGGCGTCGGCGGGCAGCCCGGGGTCCTGGACCTCGACCATGTAGCGCCAGGCGTCCGGGCGGCTGCCGTCGACGTCGGTGAAGCCGTACTCGCGCGCGAGGGCGCCGCTGGAGAGCGAGCTGCCGTTGTGGCGGGCGACGTCCGCGTCCGCCGCCAGCGCGGCCACGGCGCGGCCGACGAACCGCGGGGTCTCGGAGATCGCGAAGTGCGGCTGGAAGGCGAGCGCGTCGCGCCAGTTCTCCTCGGTGACGCCGAAGTTGGCGAGCATCATCTCCGAGCGCAGCCACCCCGGCGTCAGCGCGACCGCGGTGGCCCCGTGCGGCGCCAGCTCCTGCGCCTGACCCCACGCGAACCGGATGACTGCCGTCTTCGCGAGGTCGTAGAACGCCGAGTTGCGGTAGGTCGCCGCGTTGTACTCGGCGGTCCCGTCCGTCATCTCGACCACGAGCCCGCCGGGCCGCCGGATGAGCAGCGGTAGCGCGTGGTGGCTCGTGATCAGGTGGGTGTCGACCGCGAGGTGCAGCAGGCGCAGGCCGTTGTCGAGGTCGTGCTCCCAGATCGGCGAGCTCCACTCGAACAGCCGCTCGCCGCCCCAGATGTCGTTGACGAGCACGTCGAGCCCGCCCTGCTCGCGGTCGATGCGGGCCACGAGGTCGCGCACCTCGTCGGTGACCAGGTGGTCGACGCGGACGGCGAGGCCGCGCCCGCCCGCCTCGGCGACGAGCGCCGCGGTCTCCTCGATCGTCTCCGGGCGGTCGTACTCGGAGCGCTGGTCGCGCGTGGTGCGCCCCGTGCAGTACACGGTGGCGCCGGCCTCGCCGAGCGCGATGGCGATGCCGCGGCCGGCGCCGCGGGTCGCCCCCGCGACGAGCGCCACCTTGCCGTCGAGCGGACGGTCAGCCTGTGACACGGAGCCTCCTTCGAGGGATCGTCACGGTCACGCCGTGCAGGGCGAGCACGGCGCTCAGCACCAGGGCGCCGCCGAGCAGCTGCACCGCGCCCAGCGCCTCGCCGAACACGGCGAAGGCCAGCAGCACGGTGATCACGGGCTCGACGGTCGAGAGGATCGAGGCGGTCGTCGGCCCGACCCGCCTGAGGCCGGCGAAGAAGAGGCCGATCGCGGCGACGGTGGACACGCCGGCGATCGAGGCCACCCACACCCAACCGGTCGGCGTCAGTTCGCCGGGGCGCAGCTCGCCGAGCAGCGCCGAGCCGCCCGTGAGCGTCAGTGCGGCGCCGGTGCACACGAGCGCCGCGAGCACGCGCGACCGCAGGCGCGCGGCGAGCCCTTCGCTGATCAGGATGTAGGCGCCGTGGAGGACCGCAGCGGCGAGGGCCAGCGAGGTGCCGAGCGGGTCGAGCGCGCCCGTCCCGGCGCCCGCCACGACGAGCACGAGCCCGCCGGAGGTGAGGGCGAGCGCGGCGACGCGCCGGCGGTCCGCCCGCTCGCGGCCGAGGCCGATCGCGGCGATCATGACGATGGCCGGGAACGTGTAGAGCAGCAGCGAGAGCAGCGATGCGTCGATGCGGGCGAGCGCACCGAACGCCGCGCCGGCCTGCGCCGCGTAGCCGCAGGCGCCCAGCGCCAGGGCGGCGGCAACGTCGCGACCGCGCAGCGCTCGCGGCTCTCCCCTCGCGCCGATCAGCGCCCAGAACACGGCGGCGGCGAGCGCGAAGCGCAAGCTGAGCAGCGTGCCGACCGTCGCGCCCTCGGCGTAGGCGAGCTTGCCGAGGACGGCCATCGCGCCGAAGGCAGCCGACGAGCCGAGGCACGAGAGGGTTCCGGTCGAGGAGGAGGTCACCTGCCGCATCCTGCCCATGTCAAGCGGTAGAAGCGATATGGATTCTTAATGGTATTTCGGTAGCTTTGCTACACGATGCTCGACCTGCGCCGCCTGCGCCTGCTGCGGGAGCTGCACCAGCGCGGGACGATCGCGGCGGTCGCCGAAGCGCTCCAGTACACCCCCTCGGCCGTCTCGCAGCAGCTCGCCACGCTCGAGCGCGAGGCCGGCGTCCGGCTGCTCGAGCGCGTCGGCCGCGGCGTGCGGCTCACCGACCCCGCGCTCGTGCTCGTCGAGCACGCGGAGGCGCTGCTCGACCGTGCCGCGGTCGCCGAGGCCGAGCTCGCCGCCGCAGCGGGAACGGTCAGCGGCCGCGCGCGCATCGCCGGCTTCCAATCGGTCGTGCTGCGCATCGTCCTCCCCGCGATGGAGGCGCTGGCGCGCGACGCCCCGCGGCTGCGCGCCGAGCTGGTCGAGGCCGAGCCCGAGCAGGCGCTGCCCGCGCTCGCGCTGGGCGACGTCGACCTCGTGCTCGGCGACGAGTGGCAGCACCAGCCGTGGCGGCTGCCCGACGGACTGGAGCGCCACGAGCTCTTCCAGGACCACGTCCACCTGGTCCTCCCCGCCCGCCACCCGGCCGCTCGGCGGCACCCGGAGGCCGTGCCGCTGGTCGAGCTCGCCGGCGAGGCGTGGACGAGTGGCCACGCCGGGATGAGCTGGGAGGAGATGACCCAACGCACGTGCCGCGCGCTCGGCGGCTTCGACCCGGACATCCGCCATCGCACGAACGACGCCACCGTCAGCCTCGCGCTCGTCGCCCGCGGGATGGCGGTGACCATGCTCCCCGATCTCGTGCTGCCGGGTCGCCACCCGGGCGTGGCCCTGCGAGCGATCGCGGATGGCTCGGCCGCGCGCGCGATCGTCGCCGTCACCCGCGCCGCCGACGCCGCCCGCCCGTCCACCCAGGCGGTGCTCGCGGCAGTACGGTCTGTGGGCGATGAGCTCGGAGCCTGAGGTCCCCACGATCTTCAGCTGGGCCGGCGGCGAGGCCGCGTTCTCCCGCTGGCTGAACGCCTTCTACGACCTCGTCGAGGAGGACGAGCTGATCGCCCCGCTGTTCGGAGGGCGCGTGACCACCGCGCACCGCGAGGCCGCGACCGCCTGGTGGGGCGAGGTCATGGGCGGGCCCGCGAGCTACACGAGCGATCACGGCGGCTATCCGCACATGCTGGCCAAGCACGTCGGGCTCGCCATCACCCCGGAGCAGCGGCTGCGCTTCGTCACGCTGCTCAGCCGGGCCGCCGACGACGCGCAGCTGCCCGCCGACCCGGAGTTCCGCGCGGCGCTGATGGGCTACGCGGAATGGGGCACGCGGCTGGCGATGGCCAACTCGGCTCCCGGCGCGGACGTCGCCCAGGAGGCGCCGGTCCCGCTCTGGGGCTGGGGCGTCGCGCCGCCGTACAGTGGCTAGCGCGTGCCCGGGATCCTCCCCACGACGGTCATCGGAAGCTATCCCCAGCCGGACTGGCTCGTCGACCGCGAGCGGCTGCGCAGCTCGCTCCCCGCGCGCGTGCGCGCCCGGGAGCTATGGCGCGTCGAGGAGCCCTACCTCGCCGCGGCGCAGGACGATGCCACCGCGCTCGCCATCGCCGACCAGGAGCGCGCCGGCGTGGACATCGTCACCGACGGGGAGATCCGCCGCGAGAGCTACTCGAACCGCTTCGCGACCGCGCTCGAGGGCCTCGACATCGACAACCCCGCCATGGTCAGCGGCCGCGCCGGCGGGACCAACGCCGTGCCGCGGGTGGTCGGGCGGGTCCGCCGCACGCGCCCGGTCGAGGTCGACGACCTCCGGTTCCTGCGCGCGCACACGGACCGGACGATCAAGATCACGCTGCCCGGCCCGTTCACCATGAGCCAGCAGGCCCACAACGAGGCCTACGCGGACGAGGCGGAGCTCGCCATGGACCTCGGCGCGGCGGTCAACGAGGAGGTGCGCGACCTGTTCGCGGCGGGTGCGGACGTCGTGCAGATCGACGAGCCGTGGCTGCAGGCCCGCGCCGACAAGGCGCGCGACTTCGCGCTCGGGGCGATCGACCGCGCGCTGGAGGGCGTCACCGGCACCACCGCGCTGCACACCTGCTTCGGCTACGCGCACGTCGTCCACGAGAAGCCGCCGGGCTACCCCTTCCTCGAGGAGCTGAGCCGCTGCGCGGCCGACGTGCTGGCCGTCGAGGCGGCGCAGCCGCGACTCGATCCCGCGGTCCTCGAGCCGATCGCGGGCAAGACGGTCATCGTCGGCGTGCTCGACCTCTCGGACCCGGTGGCGGAGACACCGGGGCAGGTCGCCGAGCGGATCGAGGCCGCGCTCGCCGTCATCCCGCCCGAGCGGCTCCAGGTCGGCCCGGACTGCGGCATGAAGTACCTGCCGCGGGAGGTCGCCTTCGCCAAGCTGCGCGCGCTCGTCGAGGGCGCCCGCATCGTCCGCGAGCGGCTCTAGCCTCGGCGCGCCGCCTCCCGGACGACGGCGAAGCGCTCATCGTCGCCGAGGAGGAACGGGTGGAAGACGAGGATCTCGTCGGCCGCGACCGCGATCGCCGAGCGCATCCGCTCGGGCGGCTGCGGCTCGCGGGTCCCGAGATACCGCTCGCGGAGGTCGGCGAAATGGGGAAGGTAGTAGAGGGCGTCGACCAGCGGCCACCGAAACGGGACCACGGTGAGACCGTCGAGCGGCTCGGCCGCGTCACGCTCGGGCGAGACGTACGTGAAGCCGAGGGCGCGCAGGAGCGCCGGCGTGGCGGGGGTCAGCGAGCCGCCCGGCGGCCGGAAGCCCGCCGGCCGCAGGCCGAGACGGTCGAGCGCAAGGACTCCGCGCTCGAGCGAGGCGCGCTCGGCGGCGGGACCGAGGTCGGCCCAGCGCTCGTGCTGCCAGCCGTGATAGGCGACCTCGTGGCCGGCGGCATCGATCTCGCGCAGCGCCTCCGGGTACAGCTCCGCATTGAGGCCCTCGACGAAGAACGTCGCCCGCACGCGCGTCTCCTCGAGCAGCTCGAGGATGCGCGGCAGCGTGCGGGTGACCGACGCGTGGCGCCCGAGCGGGGCGTCCGCGGGCCAGCGGCCACGTTCGAGGTCGGCGGCCTCGCCGAGGTTGTCGAACGTGAGGCGGTTCACTCAGCGGCGACCGGGTTCTCGAGGCGCCCGACCTTCTCGATCTCCACCACGACCCGGTCACCGTCCTTGAGCAGCACCTTCGGGTCGCGCCGGTAGCCGACGCCCTCCGGGGTGCCGGTCAGCACGACGTCGCCGGGGGCGAGCGGAACGACTTCCGAGATCGTGGCGATCAGCGTGGGGATGTCGAAGATGAACCGGCTCGTGTCGGAGCCCTGCATGCGCTCGCTGTTGAGCTCGAGCGAGATGTCGAGTGCGTGCGGGTCGCCGACTTCGTCGGGCGTCACGAGGAACGGGCCGAGCGGGGTCGAGCGCGCCCACGCCTTGCCGACCAGCCACTGGTGCGTGCGGTACTGGTAGTCGCGCATCGAGACGTCGTTGGCGACCGTGTAGCCGGCGACGGCCGCGACGTCAGACGAGCGGCGCACGTGCTGGCCCATGACGAACGCCAGCTCGGCCTCGAAATCGACCGCCTCGGACTCGGGCGGCAGCACGATCGGCTCCCCCGCGCCGATCAGAGTGTCGGGGAACTTGGCGAACAGCACCGGGTAGTCCGGGACGTCATAGACGCCCTCGTCCACGTGGGCCTTGTAGTTGAGCCCGACGCAGATGACCTTGCCGGGCTGCGGCACGACCGGCCGCAGCGTCACCTCGTCGAGCGGCACGCGCTCGTCGGCGAGCGGCGGGTCGGCGAGCACCGCGGACGGCGTCTCGCGGCCGAGCTCGGCGATGCCGCGCAGCGGCCGCACGGCGTCGCCCTCGACGAGCGCCGCGAACCGGCGCTCGCCGAGCGAGCAGCTGGCGTAGCGGCTCACCCGAGCGGCCGCAGCACGATGTCGAAGTCGCAGGTGAGATGATCGTCGTGCTGCTCGACCGGCCGCACGAGCGCCGCCTTCACCGCTCCGATGGTGTCGTCGTCAAGGTACGGGTCGTCCGGGAAGAAGAGCTGCGTGACGAGCGTCTGGTGCCCCGGCGCCGTGACCTTGAAGTGGATGTGCGCCGGCCGCCACGGGTGCTGGCCGATCGCCTCGAGATAGCGGCCGACCGGGCCTTCGGTGGGCACCGTGTACGGCTTCGGGAGCATGGTCTGGAACTCGTACGCGCCGTCCTCCTCGGTGCGGATGCGGCCGCGGAAGTTGCCCTCCGGCTGCCGCTCGTCCCAGACGTCGTAGCCGCCGGCCGGCCCCGTCTGCCAGACGTCGACGACCGCGTCGGCGAGCGGCGATCCGCCGGTCGAGGTCACGGTCCCGCGCACGAACAGCGGATCGTCGTCCCCCATCCCCTCATAGGGCTCGTAGATCTGCTTCCGGAACGGGGGCTCGACGGTGTACATCGGGCCCTCGACGTCGCTGGCGGTGGCCCCGGAGTCGTCGCCGCCGTGCGACAGCGCGTCGATCAGCACGGAGGTTCGCGTCACGTCCGAGAGCAGGATGAACTCGTCGGCCCGCCCGACCTCGGTCAGATACGCCAGCGCGGCGTACCACTCCTCCTCCGTCACGCGGTGGCGCTCGAGCACCTCGTGCATGGCGGCCAGGACGTCCGGCACCACCTGGGCCAATCGCGACTCGGTCGAAACGCTCACAGGTTCCTCCGTCTCATCTCGTGTACTGGTAGGGATTGTGGAGGATCCGCTGCTCGGGGATCTCGGGGTGCATGCCGCCGGTCCACGCGTCGCCGAGCTCGCGCATCGCGAACTCCACCGTGTCCTCCACGGCGGCGCGGGCGCGCCCGAGGTCGATGTCGACGAGCTTGCCTTCGTGCTTGACCACGCGGCCGTCGACCAGCACCGTGTGCACGTCTGCCCGCTGCGCCTGGAAGGCGACGTGCCCGTACGGGTGCAGCACCGGGAACATGGCCGGCGAGTCGTCGTTCTTGACGAGCACGACGTCCGCCTTCTTGCCCTCCTCGAGGCTGCCCACGACAGAGTCCATGCCGAGCGCCCGGCTGCCGCCGCGGGTCGCCCACTCGACCACCTGCTCGGCGCGCAGGTGGTGGTTCGTCACCGTGTCCTGCTGCGCGTGGGCCTCGAGGTGCTCGCGCGATCGGTCGGCGCCGAGCGTCGTGCGCATCGCGCAGAACAGGTCGCCGCTCCACCACACGCTCGGGTCCATCGACAGCGAGACCGGGATGTCGTGCCGGCGCAGGCGCCAGGTCGGCGGGTAGCCCTGGCCGGCGCTCTGCTCGCTCTCGGTCGACACGGAGACGGAGCCGCCGGTGGCCGCGATCCGGTGATAGGAGTCCTCCTCGAGCGTGGCGGCGTGCACGTAGATGTTCTCCGGAGTCATGAAGCCGTGTTCGTGCATGAGGCGGATGCCGTCGTCGTTCGTGGCGCCCCACACGCCGGCGTGGGTCGTCACGGGCACCCCGAGCTCGCGCGCGACCTCGAACGCGGCACGCTCGGGGAACTCCGGGTCGCCCGTGACGTCGAACGCCATCTGGAAGCCGAGCATGTCGTCGCCGGGGCTGTAGCGGCGCTCGACGAAGCTGCGGAAGTCCGCGGACGCCGACCACTCCCACGGCCCCTGCTGCAGGTTGCCGTAGGCGAGCACGAACCGTCCCGGCACCGCTTGCAGCGCGTCCACCGCGGCGTCCGCGTGGTCGACCGTCTGCAGGCCGTGCGACCAGTCGACGGTCGTCGTGACCCCGGCGTCGAGCGACTCCAGGGCCGAGAGCGTGTTGCCCGCGTGGATGTCCTGGGGCCGGAAGATCTTGCCCCACTGCAGGTAGAAGAAGACGAAGTACTGACTCAGCGTCCAGTCGGCGCCGTAGCCGCGGAGCGCCGTCTGCCACATGTGCCGGTGCGTGTCGATCATGCCCGGCATCACGATGCCGCGCGACGCGTCGATCTCGAACGCGCCGTCGGGCACCTCGAGGTCCGGGCCGACGCCGGCGATCTGGTCGCCGACGACCAGGAGGTCCGCGTCGTGCAGGACGTCGTGGGCGTCGTTCATCGTCAGCACGGTGCCTCGGCGCAGGACGACCGGCCTCCCGGCCTCGATGGTGCTCATCGGATGACCCCCTCCTCCTCTCGGCTTCATCGCCACTGTTCCAAGCCGGCGACGGGCCCGTCAAGCCGAGACGGCCGCCGCGGGCATTCAGGCGCTGAGGCGCGGGAGGACCTCGCTCGCCCAGGTGGTGAAGAACGCGTCCTGGTTCGGGCCGATCTGTTGCACGAACAGCTCGTCGACGCCCGCGTCGGCGTACTGCTGGAGCGAGGCGACGTGCTTGTCGATGTCCGGCCCTACCGGGGTCTTGATGTGCTCGGCGGTGACGAGCTCGCATGCCTGCTCGAAGTGCGCGGGGGTCGGCAGGACCTGGGCGAGCTCCCCCGGCAGCCCTTCGTTGGGCCACAGCCGCAGGACGGTCTCCATCGCCTCCTGCTCGTCGTCCATGAAGCAGACCTTGGTCCCCGCGTGCACCGAACCCGTGCCGCCCTCGGAGCGATAGAGGTCGATCGCCTCCGTGTCGGGCGCGGTGGTGCAGAAGCCGTCGCCGATCTGCGCGGCGAGCCTGATCGCCTTCGGGCCGAAGCCGGAGACGAGGATCGGCGGCGGGTCGTCGGGCAGGTCGTACACGCGGGCGTTCTCCACCGTGTAGTGGCGCCCGTGATGGCTGCGCTGCCCACCCTGCCACAGGAGCCGGATCACCTCCACCGCCTCCTCGAGCATCTCGAGCCGCACGTCGGCCTCCGGCCAGCGGTCGCCGAGGATGTGTTCGTTCAGCGCCTCGCCAGACCCGACGCCGAGCTGGAACCGCCCCGGGTGCATGACGCGGCTCGTCGCCGCGGCCTGGGCGATGATCGCCGGGTGGATGCGCACGGTCGGGCACGTCACCCCGGTCGTGACGGGCAGGCTCGTCGCCTCGGCCAGCGCGCCGATCACCGACCACACGAACGGGCTGTGTCCCTGCTCGTCGTTCCACGGGTGGTAGTGGTCGGAGATCCACAGGGCATGGAACCCCGCCTGCTCGGCCCGCCGGGCCTGCTCGATCAGCTGCTGCGGTGCGAATTCCTCGCTCGACAGGAAGTATCCGATCTTCATGCCTGCGGGGCTACCCGCCCGCGGTCAGTGGAACGCGCCGCCCGCGTCGCGGAGCACTACGGATGCCGGCCGGCGCCGCCGTGCCGACAGTAGGGGTATGCCGGCGCGCGCGGCCGTGAACCTCTACTGGATCCCGCTTGGAGCGGGCGGCCACTGCGTCCGATTCAACGGCAGGGTCTACGAGGCGGTCATGGCCGCGCGAGCCCGTCGGTCCCCCTCCGCTCTGTACCACGCGGCGCTTGTCGTCGACGTGGACGGCGAGCGCTACACGATCGAGGTCGCACCGTCGCCGGACGGAGCCGCGGCGAGCCGGGGCGTCGTGGCGACGGGCGCGGTCGGCAGCCGCTACGCGGGCCGGCTCCGCCTGTTGCGCTACGAGGTGCGCTGCTGGCGCGGCGGGTCGATCCCGGACCTCCGTTATGCGGTCGGCGGGGCCTGCCGGGTCACGAGCGACCCAGCGGTTGCGCGCCGGCTGCTCGACGTCGTGGCAGACGTGCCGACGCCGGTCTGGGGCCGCGACGAACTGGGCACGGGCGAGATGTGGAACTCCAACTCCGTCGTCGCATGGCTGCTCACGGCCGCCGGCGTGGCCACCGACCGCCTGCAGCCGCCACGACGCGGCCGCGCTCCGGGATGGCACGCGGGCCTCGAGATGGCGCGACGCCGCGGATTCGGGCGGATCTACCGGCGTCTACCGCGCGTCACCGCGGGCGTCGACCGGCCCGGTTGAACCTCCGCTCCATGGAGACCGCACCGGGTGGTCTCGAGAGAGGAGCGAGATGCTCAACCACCGACTCACCCGCACGCCGCCGGCACGCTGAGTCATTCGGCGAGCGCTCGACGCAACGCCTCGTCGAGGGAGCGCGGCTCGACACCCATCGCAGCCGCTGGTCCAGGGTCGGTGACGACCGTCGTCGTCCGGAGGCTCTCGACCAGCGGCCTTGCGACGCCGGAGTCGACCGGCGTGACGAGCCCGATCCACAGCGATGACAGGCGCGGCGTAAGCAGCGGGACGCGCAGCTTCGGGCGGCGTCGCCGGCCCAGCGCGTCGGCCATCGCGTCGAGCATCGCCGCGTAGGTCATGACGTCGGGGCCGCCGATCTGGACCTCGTGGGCGCCGGACGGCAGCTCGATCGCGCGCACGAGGTACTCGATCACGTCGTCGATCGCGATCGGCTGGGTGCGGTTGAACAGCCAGGCGGGCGCGATCATGGCCGGCAGCCGTTCGACGAGCGCGCGCAGCGTCCGGTACGACGCGCTGCCGGCACCGACGACCATGCCGGCGCGCATGTACACGACCGGAGGCCCGTGCTCGGCGAGCACCTCGGCGGTCTCGTGTCGCGCCCGCAGGTGCGGCGACGCGGAGGGGTCTCCGAGCCCGCCGAGGTACACGACGCGCCGCACGCCGTCCGCGCGCGCCATGCGGGCGAACGCCTCGGCGCCGGCCCGCTCGCGGGCATGGAGATCGCCGCGGCGGCCACTGCCCATCGCATGGATCAGGTAGTAGGCAACGTCGACGTCCCGGCCGGCACCCGCCAGCGTCTCCGGCTGTAGCACGTCGCCCTCGTGCACCTCGGCGCCCAGCCGCTCCAGCTCGGACACCCGGCTCGCATCGCGTGCCAGGCACCGCACCTCGACCCCGTCCGCCAGCAGGCGCCGGGCGAGCCCGCCGCCCACGAAGCCCGTCGCGCCGGTGACCAGCGCCCTCACGATCCCCCACTCCCCTCGGCCACCCGTGTCAGGTTACGCAGCAGCAGCGCGACCAGCGGGCCGTACGTCACCGCAAGCGCGCGCTCGACCGGCGCCGGCGCGTCGATGCTGGTCCCCACCACGCACCCGTCCGCAGACGGCCGGACCGTATGCTCAAACGTGACGAGCCCCACGCGCCACGTCCAGCTGCGGCCGGCGCGCTTCGCCGTCACCCGCACCGGGATCGGGAGCATCCCCAGTAGACGGACGAACCCCCGCCGGCCCGGTTCCACCTCGCCCTCCCCCAGCCCCCGGGCGCCGCGGACGTGCGGCGCCCACCGGTGCCACGCATCCGGCCGTGCCAGCAGCGCCCATGCGTCCGCCGGTCGCCCCGTCGACGCTCGCTCGTAGCTCAGCATGTCTCTCCTCTACGCACCGACCGCGGAACGAGATCGTGTGCGGGTAGCCACACCTCCCTTAGGTGGGAAGCCCGCATGGGCTTGGTGAGGAGGCTCGTCCAGAGTTCGCAGGGCATGTCCTCCCCAGCCCAAGGAGTCCCAGGACGATGACGCGCCTCCTCGCCCGTGTTGCCGACCTCTCCTACCGTCGACGCGGCCGCATGGTCGCTGCCTGGCTCGTAGCGACCGTGGTGATCATCGGAGTCGGCTCCGCCCTTGCGGGCGAGTACAACGCCGACTACAACACGCCGGGATCGGAGTCCAAGGCCGCGGCCCAGCTCACCGAGGAGCGGTTCGACGGATACTCGGGTCAGGAGATCTACGTCGTCTGGAAGGACCCGGCCGGCGCCGAGAGCCCAGCCGCTCGCGACCGGATCAACGCGTTCCTGACGCAGGCCAAGCGAGTCGACCACGTCGGCGAGGAGACCCCGGTCCGCGTTTCCCGGGACGGCACGATCGGCGCGACCACGCTGCCGCTCACCGTCCCCGGCTGGGACGTCCCGAAGGAGGACGGCGAGAAGCTGATCGCCGCCGCCGAAGCCAACAGCGGCGACGGGCTCCAGATCAAGCTCGGCGGCGATCCGATCTACGCCGCGCAGGACACGACGAGCCCTGAGGGCATCGGTTTCGTCGCCGCCGCGATCGTGCTCCTGATCGCGTTCGGCTCCATCGTCGCCGCCGGCCTGCCGCTCGCGATCGCGCTCATCGGCCTCGGCATCTCGTCCGGCGGCCTGATCCTCCTGCTCGCGAACGTCATCGACGTCCCCGACTGGACCACGGCGGTGTCCGGCCTGATCGGCATCGGCGTCGGCATCGACTACGCGCTGCTCGTGCTGACACGGTTCCGCGCCGGGATCCACGCCGGCAAGGACACCCATGACGCGGTGATGGAGGCCGTCACCACTGCGGGGCGGAGCGTGATCCTGGCCGGCGGCACGGTCGTGATCGCCGTCCTCGGACTCTTCCTCACCGGCCTCCCCTACATGTACGGCGTCGCGATCGCGGCCTCGCTCGCGGTGCTCGTCGTGATGCTGGCCGCCGTCACGCTGCTCCCGGCGCTGCTCTCCTACCTCGGCCCGAAGGTCGACCGGCTGCGGCTGCCGCTGGTCGGGCGCCGCAAGCCGGCCGCCGAGGGGAACGAGAACTCGCCCGCGGCGCGCTGGAGCCACGCCGTCCAGCGCCGTCC
>DATAFH010000162.1:0-34615 GCA_036257565.1 Solirubrobacteraceae bacterium
ACGTCGGGACGGAACCACGCCTTCAGGACCGGCCAGATCAACGGAACCGTACCCTCGATCCAGCCGACGTCCCGCTCCGGCCGTCGCACGCCGGGCGGCACTACGGGTGGATCGCGGCCGGCACGCGATCAGTAAGGACGATCAGCGGCGTGGACATGGCCGGTGACGTTCGCACGTCCTCCCACGGCCGGCATCCGTAGCGCCCCGCGTCCGAATGCGGCGAAAGCCGCAATCCGGGTCCCGCGCTCCACGCGCCGCCCGAGGTGAGCAGCTGCCGGCGCGGCATGGCGAAGTGGAGAGTCCGTCGAGCGCGTAGTCGACGCCGCGGCGGCGGTGAGCTCGCGACAGCGCTCGGCGGCGTCCTCGCGCCCGTCCGGCTCACGCGAGCACGTCGCGCCGTTGGAACAGGATCGCCCCGGCGGCAGCGAGGATGAGGCCGGCGAGTGTGATGCCGGCGAAGGCGAGCGGGTCGATGCCGTCCTGGATCGCCGAGCCGTAGTACTTGAAGGCCGACACGTAGCGCAGCGGCTCGACGGGGTCGGCCAGCTTGCCGACGAGGTCGACGACGTACATGCCCACGAGCGTGCCGGTGGCGATGGCCGTCACCTGCGCGGAGCGGTGCAGGCGGCCGCCGGCGAGCGCCGCCAGGCCGGCGAACAGCATCGAGAGCGGCCACACGCTCGCCGCGCCGCGGCCGAGCACGGCGAGCGAGGCGTCGACTCCCGTCAGCATCGCCACCATCCAGGTGACCAGGGTGAGGGTCGCGAGAACGAGGGCGACCACGACGGCTGCGACGACGAACGCACCGGCCACCAGCGTGGCGCGCGCGGCCGGCGCCGCCAGCACCACGTCGAGGTAACGCTGCTCCTCGGCGACCGCGATCGCCCGCGTGACGATGCGGATGGCCAGGAAAGCGACGGCGAGCGGCACGATCAGGCTCATCATCTCGGCGTCGATGTACGCCTCGACCGTCGTGATCTCGCGAATGTTGAACGCCTCCTTGAGACCCTCCGGATATCCCTTGAGCGCTTCGGCGAGCGAGTCCTCCACCGACGGCCAGATCGCGGCCATCAGCGCCGACATGGCGCCCAGCGGGCCGCCCCAGGTCAGCCACGCCCGCCGGTGGTCCCGCAGCCCGCGGCGCACGACGGCGCGCACGGATCTCCACATCGACGGCGCGCTTGCGACGTCGGCGGCGGTTGCCTGGGCAGGCTCGAGCGCCGCGCTCATCCGTCGCCGTTCCTTCCGTAGTACGTGAGGAAGATCTCCTCGAGCGTGGGGCGGCTGAGCTCGAGATCGGACACGGTGTGGCGAGCGGCCGCCTTGATCACAGGGTCGACCTCGCCGAAGACCTTGAACGTCAGTCGTCGCCCTGCCGGTACGAGATCGCTCACGCCCGGGATGCGGCGGAACTCGTCCGGATCGACGGTGTCGGCGAACTCGAGCGTCACGTGACGGTAGGAGCGGCCCGTGACGTCCGCGACGCTCTCCACGGCGACGAGCCGGCCGTCGCGGATGATGGCGACGCGATCGCAGGCGCGCTGCACCTCGTCCAGCTCGTGCGAGGAGAGGAACACCGTGTGGCCACGGCCTCGCTCCTCGGCGACGAATGCGAGGAACTCCTCCTGCATGAGGGGGTCGAGGCCGCTCGAGGGCTCGTCGAGAACGAGCAGCTCGGGGTCGTGGAAGGCTGCTTGAACGAGCCCGATCTTCTGCCGGTTGCCGCGCGACAGCTCGCCCAGCGGCCGGTCCATGTCTGCCTGGAAGCGCTCGGCGAGCGCCCCCGCCCGCCCGAGATCATCCATGCCGCGAAGCTCGGCGAGGTACGACACGAGATCGCGGCCGGTGAGTCGAGAGTCGTACGCGAAGTCCCCTGGGAGATTGCCCAACCTGGCCCGGATGGCGCGGCTGTCACGGTGGCTGTCGAGACCGAAGATGGTGGCCGTGCCGCTCGTGGGATGCAGAAGGTCGAGCAGCGTGCGGATCGTGGTCGTCTTGCCGGCCCCATTCGGACCCAGGAACCCGAACACCTCGCCAGCCTCAACCGTCATCGACAGGTGGTCGACGCCGCGGGCGCGGCCGTACCGCTTCGTCAGCTCATGGGTTTCGATGACCGCCATCGCATGCGGATGCTTGCGGGCACCGCGCCTCGCCACATCCGGACTTTGCCGCACCGGACGAGGGTGAACTTCGGATGGCGATGCGGACACGAGCTGGGATGGTGGGCCGCCTCTAGGAGGAGGTAAGCACCGTGGCTCATCAAGAAGACTTCACCCGCCTCGCCCGCCAGACGGCGTTCATGACCGTGGCGCTCCTTGCGGCGCTCGTCTTCGGGATCTTCCTGCTGGCCGGCGGCGACTGGGTTCCCGGCGGGATCATCGTGGCCGCAACCCTCGTCGGCTTGGGCAAGCGGATCCCGATCATCTGGAAGCTCCGCAGCGAGGGCTCCGCCCCGTCTCCGCCGAACGGCAGGCCGACCGGCTGACACCGCGTCCCACGCGAGACGGACGACGGTCGACGTTGATCGCGCTCTGGGCGCCGGTGGCGCGGCGAAGGTGGCCGGGGTGTTGAGCCCAGCGGCACCCGGTGGCGGGACCCTCCCGGGGCGCGAGAATGAACGCGTGGCGGCGATCGCGTTCGAGCGGTTCCGCAAGGCCTTCGGCGAGATCGTGGCGATCGACGGGCTCGACCTGCGCATCGCCGAGGGCTCGATCTTCGGATTGCTGGGCCCGAACGGCTCCGGCAAGACGACCTGCATCCGCGCGCTGTGCGGCCTGTTGAAGCCGACGTCGGGGTCGGTGCGCGTGCTGGACGGGGACGCGCGCGCCGACCGGGCCGGGCTCCGGCCCCGGCTCGGCTACATGCCGCAGCAGGCCGCGCTCTACGAGGACCTGACCGCGCTGGAGAACCTGGCGTTCTTTGCGCGCGGGCTGTCGGTCGCCGACCCGGCGGCCAGAGCTCGCGAGTTGCTCGCGCTGGTCGGGCTCGCCGAACGGGCGGGCGACCCGGTGTACGGGTTCTCAGGCGGCATGAAGCAGCGCGTGTCGCTCGCGTGCGCGCTCGTGCACGAGCCGCCCGTGCTGCTGCTCGACGAGCCGACCGCCGGCGTGGACCCGCTGCTGCGACGTCGCATGTGGACCACGTTCGGCGAGCGGCGCGACGCCGGGGCGACGGTCGTGGTGTCCACGAACCAGCTCGACGAGGCGCTGCACTGCGACCGGCTCGCCGTGCTGCGCGAGGGCCGCCTGCTCGCGGAAGGCACGCCTGGCTCGCTGCTCGATCGCGGACGGACGCGCGTGACGCTCCGCCGCGACGGGCGCGTCGAGACGTTCGAGCTGCGGGACTACGAGCGCGAGCTTCCGGCGCTGCTCGGCACGGGGGACATCGAGTCGCTGCGCGTTGAGCACGACACGCTCGAGGACGTGATGCTGCGGCTGGTGGAGGAGGCGGAGGCGTGAGAGCCGCGCACGTGCTCGCGGTTGGCCGCCGGGTGCTGCTCCAGATCCGCCGCGACCCTCGCTTCATCGGACTGTCGCTGCTGGTCCCGTGCGCGATCGTGGTGCTCCTCAAGCTCGTGCTCGACGCGTGGCCGGCACTGGATCGGGTCGGCGTGGACGCGGGCACCAACGCGCTGCCCGCCGGCGCCTTCGTGGTGCACTTCGTGGCCTATGTGCTCGCCGCGATCGCGCTCGTCCGCGAGCGCACCGGCGGGACGCTCGACCGCATGCTGGTCGCGACCTTCCGGCGCGGCGAGATCGTGCTCGGCTACGTGCTCGGGTTCGCCACGCTCGCCGCGATCCAGGCGGGCTTGGTGCTCGTGACGATCGCGCTGCTCTATGACGTCCCGCGCCTCGGCGCCCGGCTGCCGCTCGTCCTCGGGGTTGTGTTCCTGCTCGCCATCGCCTCGATCGCCCTCGGGCTGCTGGTCTCCAGCACGGCGCGCTCGGAGGGCCAGATCTTTCCCTTCATCCCCCTCGTCATCGTGCCGAGCCTGTTGCTGTCTGGGCTCATGATCCCCTTCGCCGAGCTGGCGTGGCCGCTGCAAGCGCTCGCGCGGCTCGTGCCGCTGACCTACGCCGAGGACGTGCTCGTCCCCGTCTTCCGCGACGGCGAGCCCGCGCTGGACCGTCTGCCCTACCTCGCGCTGCTCGCCGGGTATGCGGCGGCGCTGCTCGCCGTCGCGAGCCTGACGCTTCGCGAGCGCGAGTAGGCCGTGAAGGACCGTACGAACCCGCAGCGCCTTGGGGAACCGAGCCGACGATGGACGGGACGGGATATCCGAGCATGAGGCCATGTCCGCCGTGCTCGCCATGCACCGCCGAGGCCAGACGCAAGGCATCTGACAACTGCGTAGACATCCGCAGCCGCATTGGGGGCTTGCACCGATGCGCTGATCGCCTGCCGGGAGCACGCTGCTCATGCTGCCTCCAAGTCCGCGATCGAAGGGTGGTGGGCGGAATGTCACAGGCGATGATCGGGCGTGAGCCCATACCGAAGCCGGTCGGGCACCCGTTGATCGAGCTCGCCGGCGTGGAGAAGGTCTACCGCAATGGCAAGGTCGAGTTCCCGGCGCTGCGCGGCGTCGACCTGACGATCGCCGACGGCGACATGGTCGCCATCGTCGGCCCTTCGGGCAGCGGCAAGTCGACGATCATGAACATGATCACCGGCATCGACCGGCCCACGGCCGGGACGGTGACCGTCGACGGCGAGCGCATCGACCGCATGAGCGAGGAGGAACTCGCGGTATGGCGAGGCCGGCGGGTCGGTGTGGTGTTCCAGTTCTTCCAGCTGCTGCCGACGCTGACCGCTCTGGAGAACGCGATGCTGCCGATGGACTTCGCGCGCCGGGGCACCACGCGAGAGCGGCGCGAGCGGGCGCAACACAACCTCGACCTCGTCGGCCTGGCCGAGATGGGCGATCGGTTGCCGTCGGAGATGTCCGGCGGCCAGCAGCAGCGCGTGGCGATCGCCCGCGCGCTCGCCTCGTACCCGACGCTCGTCATCGGCGACGAGCCGACCGGCAACCTCGACACGACGACCGCGGCCGAGATGTTCGGGCTGCTGCGCCGCGTGTGCGACGAGGGCGCGACCGTCCTCTACGTCACCCACGACCTCGAGCTCGCCGCGCGCGCGAACCGGACGATCACGATTCGCGACGGCCTCGTGGTGGACGAGTGAGGAGCCGATCATGTCCTCCGCCATCCTGCGCAAGTCGCTCACGGACCTGACGCGCCGCCGGGCGCGCGCGTTCTTCACGGTCCTCACCCTGGCGCTGGCCGTCGCCAGCGTCGGCATCTTCGCGGTACCCGGGCTCATGCAGCAGTCGATGGACCGCGAGATCGCCTCCAACAAGCTCGCCGACCTGACGCTCCAGACCGAGCCGCTGGTCCTGTCCGATGCCCGGCTCGAGCGACTCGGCGCGCTCCCGAACGTCGAGGCCGTCGGGGCGAAGAGCCTGTTCTCGACCCGCATCTACGTCGGCGCCCGGCGCCAACGGGCGATCGTCATGGGCGTCCCGGACTTCGAGCGGCAGGACGTCGACGTCGTGACGCCGATCTCGGGCTCGGCCCCCGCGACCGGCGGCGTGCTGACCGACAACCAGAACGCTTCCAAGGGCAAGTTCGAGGGCCCCACGGTGCGTGTGATCGCCGCCGACGGAACCGTGCGGCCGCTGCCCGTGCGCGGGGAGGGCCGCAACCTGTACGGCGGCTCGCTGGCGGCAACTGAGGACTTCGCGACGTTCTACGCGTCACCGGAGACGGTGGCCGCCCTCAGCGGCACCCGGGGGTACACGTGGTTCGGCCTGCGGCTGCGCGACGGAAGCCCGGCCGCGGCGGACCGCACGGTCGACGCGGTGCGCCAGGAGTTGCGCGGTGTGAAGGGCTTCAACGGCTTCTCGGAGCTCCCGGAGCTGCGCAAGCCCGGCGAGTACCCGGGCAAAGAGGTGTTCGAGCAGATCGCGAGCGTCATGTCGGCGGTCACGCTGCTCGCGCTGCTCTCGGCGCTCGTGCTGCTCTCGAACACGATGACGACGCTCATCGGCGAGCAGACCTCGGAGATCGCGGCCATGAAGGCGATCGGCGGGTCGCGGCGGCAGATCGCGTGGATCTACCGGCGCACCGCGCTGCTGCTCGGTCTGCTCGGCGCGGCGCTCGGCGTGGTGCTCGGGGTGGTTCTCGCGAACGTCATCGTGGCCTACTTCGGCACGACCTTCTTCGGCATCGAGACGGGCATGCACGTCGACGCTGCCGTGCTCGGTGCGAGCGTCCTCGTCGGCCTGATCGGGCCGCCGCTGGCCGCCGCGCCGGCGATCCGGCGGGCGTCGCGGCTGCCGGTCCAGGAGGCGCTGCAGGCGAGTGGCTCGGCCGTCGGTGGCCAGGGCCGCCTGGACGCGCTGCTGCGGCGCGTGCGAGCACCGCGCAGCGCGCAGATCGGTCTGCGCAGCGTCGGGCGGCGCAAGCGCCGGACGCTCGCGACCGCGATGCAGGTCGGACTGGCGGTCGCGACGCTGCTCGCCCTGCTGGCCCTCGGCACGTCGGTCGGCGACATCACGCGGAGCTACTACGACGACACGCACCTGGACGTCTGGGCCGGCACGTTCGCCTCGCGGCCGTTCACCGACGACGCCCGGCGGGCGCTGAGGTCGACCCCCGGCGTTGAAGACATCCAGCCGTTGCTCATGAATGGGGCGAAGGTCGACGGCAAGGACGCCGGGCTGTGGGGCATGGTCGAGAAGCCGTGGATGCGCCTGCGCATCACCGACGGCCGCTGGTACACCGCCGCCGAGGCGGCGCGCGCCACCGACGTCGCGGTCGTGGGCAGCGGGCTCGCGGCCGCCACCGGCGCGACGGTCGGCGACACGATCACGGCCCAGACCGCCGCGGGGCCGGCGCGCCTGCGCATCGTCGGAGTGCTGTGGGAGCCGGGCCAGCCCGGGCAGCTCTACATGCCGCTCGCGACGCTCCAGCGGGTGCTCGAGGCGCCCGGCCACGTCAACACGTACTGGATTCGGAGCGAGTCCGCGGATCACGCCTTCATCGACCGGCTGACCACGAAGCTCGAAGACACACTGGGCGCCCACGGGACGCCGATCACCACGATGGCCTGGTACGACCAGAAGGCCGACAACGTCGCCCAGAACGCCAACATCACGCGTTCGATCACTGTGCTGGGGCTCGTGATCGTGGCGATCAGCATGGTCGGGCTCGTCAACGCGATCACCACGGGCGTCCTCGAGCGCACGCGCGAGATCGGGATGCTCCGGTGCGTGGGCGCGCGTGCACGCGACATTCGCCGCATCTTCGGCACGGAGGGCCTCGTCATCGCGCTGGCCGGCTGGCTGATCGGCCTGGTGGCCGGCTATGCGCTCGCCTACGGCATCATCGAGCTCACCGCCTCGACCGCGAACCTGGACCTGACATTCACCTTCCCGGCGGCGAATGCAGCCATCACGTTCGTCGGCACGGTGCTGCTCGCGGTCCTCGTGCTCCTCGCGCCGGTGCGTCGCGCGGCCCGCTTCAAGCCCGGGGAGGCGCTGCGATATGCCTGAGCTCCTCGATCCGCCGAAGCCGGCCGACCCGCTCCGGCGCGTGGAGCCGGAGCGCGAGGGTCGGGTCGAGCCGCTCGTGTTCCGGGTCGGGATGGCCGCCGCCGTCCTGTGGGTGCTCGACGACGCGTTCTGGCACCGCGAGCCCGGTACGTCGGTGGGCGACCACCTGGCGAGCGGGCTCGTGCCCGTCGCGCTCGCCGGGGTGCTCGCGCTCGCGTACCCGCGGCTGCGGGCGGGGGCGCGGGCGGTCGCCGCGCTCGTGGCGGGCCTGCTGATGCTCGTCGCCGGCGTGGTCGACGGCTTCCGGCACGTCGCCGTCGACCGGCTGGGCGGCGCCGACGTGACCGCGATCCTGGCGGGTGTCGCAGGCGCGGCGCTCGTCGTCCTCGGCGTGATCGTGCTGTGGCGTTCGCGCCGGCTGGACCAGCGGCCGCTCCGGCGCTACGGGCGGCGGGCGCTCGTCGGAATCGCCGCGGCGCTCGGCATCGTCTTCGCCGTCCTGCCGGTCGCGCTCGCGATCGTCGTCAACCACAAGGCGCGCTCCCCGGTCGAAGCCGTCGACCTCGGACGCCCCTACGCCGACGTTTCGCTGACGACCAGCGACGGCCTGCGACTAGCCGGCTGGTACGTGCCGTCGCGTAACGGCGCGGCGGTGGTCGCTTTCCCGGGCCGCAGTGGCCCCGTACGCCACGCGCGGATGCTGGTGCGCCATGGCTACGGGGTGCTGCTGCTCGATCGCCGCGGCGAGGGCGAGAGCGATGGCGACTTCAACGCGCGGGGTTGGGGCGGCGAGCCGGACCTCCGCTCCGCGCTCGCGTACCTGCGCGAGCGCCGTGACGTCCAGGACGATCGCATCGGCGGCCTCGGGCTCTCGGTCGGCGGCGAGCTGCTCCTGCAGAGCGCGGCGCATGACAGCGGGCTGCGTGCCGTGGTCTCGGAGGGCGCCGGCCTGCGCTCGGCCGCCGAACAGCAGCACATGCCCGGGGCCCCGCCAGAGCCGCTGCGCTGGATCGCGACGATCACGATGGAAACGGCCGCCGGCGTCGTCATCTCGGACCACCTGCCGCCGCCGGACCTGGCCGACCTGATGCCGCGCATCGCGCCGCGGCCCGTGCTGCTCATCCGGGGGATGAAAGGCAACCCCGACGAGGCGCTCAACCGCGCGTACCGCGACGCCGGCGGCCCGACCGCGACGCTGTGGGAGATCAACGGCGCCGGCCACACCGACGGCATCTCGACCGCGCCGGCCGAGTACGAGCGACGGGTCGTCGGGTTCTTCGATAGGACACTCCGATGAAGGCGGCGACATGCTGAAGCGCCGGCTCCACGTCCCACCCGAGAGCCTGTATCCGGTCGACGACTGGCGCATCGTGGAACGGCGGTATTCGGACCGCTACTTCGGGCGCGCGGAGACGGTGTTCTCGCTCTCCAACGGCTACGTGGGCGTCCGGGGCACGTTCGAGGAGGGCCGGCCGAGCTGGTCGGTGGGCACGTTCGTGAACGGCTTCCACGAGACGTGGCCGATCGTCCACGCCGAGGAGTCCTACGGGCTGGCTCGTGCCGGACAGACGATGATCAAGGCGCCGGATGCAACGGTGCTGAGGCTGTTCGTCGACGACGAGCCGCTGTACCTGCCGACGGCGCGCATGCGCGCCTACGCGCGCGTCCTGGACATGCGCGCGGGCACGCTGTCGCGCGAGCTGACCTGGTCGACGCCGGCCGGCAAGCACGTCGCGGTGCGCTCCTGCCGCCTCGTGTCGCTCGAAGACCGGCACGTCGTCGCCGTCACGTACGAGGTCATGCTGCTTGACGCCGCTGCGCCGGTGACGATCTGCTCCGATCTCGTCAACGCCGAGGACATGCCGGCCAGGCATGAGGATCGTTCGGAGGATCCGAGGACGGGGCACGAGCTTCCGCAGCGCGTGCTGAACGCCGTGATCGCCGAGGGCCAGGGCACCCGCATGCTGGTCGGCTACCAGGCGGCGAACAGCGGGATGACGCTCGCCGTCGGCGTCGACCACATCGTGGAGACGAGGGCGCCGTACGAGTCGTCGCACCGCCTCGACGGCGACCGCGGCGAGCTGGTCGTCACCGTCGACGCACAGCCCGGCGTGCCGGTCCGCCTGACGAAGTTCGTCGCCTACCAGTCCTCGCGCTCCGTGCCGCCGTTCGAGCTGGTCGAATCGTGTGCGAGGACGCTCGACCGGAGCGTCCGGAGCGGGTTCGAGACGCTCGCCGAGGCCCAGCGCGGGCACCTCGACCGTTTCTGGCACCGCGCCGACGTGCGCGTGCGCGGCGGGGCATCGCCGGCCCGGACGCAGCAGGGCATCCGCTGGAACCTGTTCCAGCTCGCCCAGGCGACGTGGCGTGCGGAGGGCGCCGGCGTGCCGGCGAAGGGGCTCACCGGGCGGGCGTACGAGGGCCACTACTTCTGGGATACGGAGGTGTACGTGCTCCCGTTCCTCTCCTACACGCGCCCCCGCATCGCCCGCAATCTGCTGCGCTTCCGCCACAGCATGCTGTCGAAGGCGCGAGCGCGGGCGCTGGAGCTCGGGCATCGCGGCGCCATGTTCCCGTGGCGCACGATCAACGGTGAGGAGGCCTCTGCGTACTACCAGGCCGGCACGGCCCAGTATCACATCAACGCCGACATCGCCTACGCGATCCGCCGCTACGTCAACGCTCGTGGCGACCTGGAGTTCCTCGTGGAGGCGGGCGCCGAGATGCTCGTTGAGACCGCGCGGCTCTGGGAGGACCTCGGCTTCTACGCCGACGACGGGCGGTTCCACATCCACGGCGTCACGGGCCCAGACGAGTACACGACCGTGGTCGACGACAACACGTACACCAATCTCATGGCCCGCCTGAACCTGTCCTATGCGGCCGAATCCGTCCGCCGCCTGGAGGCCGAACGCCCCGAGGCCCATGCGATGCTCGTGGACGACGTCGATCTTCGACCCGACGAGCCTGCGGAGTGGGAGCGCGCCGCGGCCGCGATGTACGTGCCCTACGACGAGCAGCGCGGCATCCACCCCCAAGACTCGAGGTTCCTCGATCGGGAGGTCTGGGACCTGGATGCGACGCCCCCCGACCGCTTCCCGCTGCTGCTGCATTACCACCCTCTCGAGATCTACCGCCACCAGGTCATCAAGCAGGCCGACGTCGTGCTCGCGATGTTCATGCTCGGTGACGAGTTCACGGAGCGCGCCAAGCGGGCGAACTTCGAGTACTACGACGAGCTCACGACCGGTGACTCGTCGCTCTCGGCGTCGGTGCAGAGCATCGTCGCCGCCGAGGTGGGAGACGAGAAGCGGGCCCTCGAGTACTTCCGCTTCGCGCTGCTCATGGACCTTGCGGATGCGGCCGGCAACGTCTCCGACGGGGTGCACGTCGCTGCGGCCGGTGGTGTCTGGCAGGCCCTCGTGTTCGGCTTCGGCGGGGTGCGCGACTTCGATGGCGAGCTGTCGATCGAGCCTCACCTGCCCTCGAGCTGGGATTCACTGGAGTTCCCGCTGCGCTTCCGCGACCGCCAGCTCCGCGTCCAGCTCGGGCATCGGACCGAGCGCTACACGCTGGAAGAGGGCGAGCCTGTCGAGATCACGATCCGCGGGCAGCGGCGCCTCCTGGCCGCCGGCCACGCGCTCGAGCTCGACCTCGTGACTCAGAGAGCGATCCAGGCCGCGACGGCGAAGTAGATCGCGATCGAGAGCAGGTCCTGGATCACCGTCGCGAGCGGACCGGAGCCGAACGCGGGGTCATGGCCGAGCCGCTGGAACGTCCACGGCAGTGCCATGGCGACGAAGGTGGCGATCGAGCAGCTCGCGAACAGCGCGATGGCGACCGAGGCCGCGGCGCGCGAATCGCCCCACAACAGCCAGGCGAACGCGAGGAACGCCGCGCCCACGAGGACGCCGAGCACCAGCCCGGTGACCAGCTCACGCCGCACGACGGTGCGCATCGCGATGCCGACGGACAGCCCGCGGATGAGGAGCGCCTCCGTCTGTGTGCCGACGGCGTCGGCCATGTAGACGACGCCCGGCACGAAGAACGCGAGGACGAGCTTCGCCTTGAGCTCATCCTCGAACGCGCCGACGATCAGGGCGGCGGCCATCGCCCCGGCGAGGCCCACGAGCAGCCAAGGGAGACGGTGCCACAGCCGCCGCAGCACGGGCTCCTCGGCGGCCTGCCGCGCGCGGCTGGTGCCCGCCAAGTAGCCGCCGAGCCGCGCGAGGTCCTCGTCGTGGGCCGCAAGCAGCACGGCGAGCATGCGCTGCGGCGCGATGAGGCCGAGAAAGCGCCCGTGCTCGTCGGCGACCGCCAGGCTCGACTCGCCACGCTCGATCATCGTCCATGCGGCGCGCTCCTGGTCGGTCTCCGGGCCCACGACCGGCGGCTCGGGATCCATGAGATCGGCCAGCGGGCTGTCAGCCGGGGCGGCAAGCAGGCGCTCGATCGGCACGAGGCCGGCCAGCCGGCCTCCATCGAGCACGGCGACGTCGACGGCCGAGTCGTAGGCGCTGTCCGCGAGCGCGGCGCGGGCCGCGCCGGCTGTCTCGCTCGGCGGCGCCGTCGGCACCTGCCGCGTCGCGAGGCCGGCGGCCACGCCGAGGAGCGCGCCGGCCGTCTCTGGCGACCCCGCGGAGACCGTGACCGGGACGTGCATGGGAGCATCCTCGACGGCCTGCCGCGAACGCACATCGGGGGCTGTCCGACGACGGCTGCGGCGGACTACTGACGCAGCGGCCCGGTGTCGGAGCCGCTCGTGTGGCGTTCGCGGGTGCCGCGGCGGGTCACGCCCTTCGCCATCTCGGCAGGCTGCCGGACGGTCTGCACAGTGCGCTCGAAGAGCTCCGCCTGGGCGCGCATGAGGTCGGCGGTCTGCTCGAGCGCCCGGGCCGACTCGCTCAGGGCCTCGGCCTGGCGGCGCATGGCGGCTCCGCTCTGCTCGAGCAGGTCGAAGACGGCGTCGACCGGAGCGAACGCGCGCTCGACGAGCTGCTCGACCAGTTCCACTTGGCGCTCGATCGGGGCGAGCAGGGCGTGAGGGATGTCCGATCGCGTCGCGGCCGACAGCACCGCCTGCAGCGACGCCTTCCACTCCCGCGCCAGGTCACGGCTGGGCAGCACCGGCATGGCTGGGATCATCCCACGGCGACGGCGGATCACTCTGCTCGCAAGGCTTCGGCCACCGGGGCGCGTGCCGCGCGGCGGGCGACGAGCGCTCCCAGCCCGGCTCGCGCCGGGCGCGCGCCTGGGCGGGCCTCCGCCCGACGAGCAGCAGAGGAAGCTCGACGTTGTCGGAGGCCAAGCGGGCGTTGGTGCGCCGCCGCGAGGTTGGCTTAGCCTTTTGTGAGCGCACGTCCCTCGACCAGCGCCGGCGTGGGAGCGTCGCGCTCGCCGATGGCCCGCGTGAGGGCGGAGGCATCCATCGCGCTCACGCTCGCCAATGGGGGCGGCGTCCGCTACCGGGCAAACTACGCGGCAGCCGCGGCGGGAAACCCGGATGTCGCTGCGTCGTCAGCTCTCCTTGACGACGGCGTAGAGCACACGCTCGGCCACGTCGACGGCGGCCTCGCCCATGCGCGAGCAGCGTCGGTAGAGCTCTCGGCGCGCCATCACCTCACGCAGGTCGTCGACCTCGAGCAGCCGCGCCATCGCGGCGCGATAGACGCGCTCGAGGCGGCGGTCATGCTTGATCGCGGCGTCGGCCGCCTCGGTGGCGTCGCCGGCGCCAGGATCGGGCCGGGCGATCGCCTCGTCGAGGCCGCGGACGGACGCAGCGAGCAGTGCCGCCATGTCGGCGACGGCCGCGTCGGGCGGGCACGCCATGACCTCGGATTCGCGTACGAGGTCCTTGGCCTGGTTGAGGATGCGGTCGACGCCCCGGGAGAGAGCGAACAGGTCCTCGGGCTCGAGCGGGGTCACGAACGCCTCGCGTAGCGCCCGGTGCAGGTTTCGCTTGGCGTCGTCGGCGCGGTGCTCGAGCTCCCGTACGGTGGCGCCGGCGCTCCCGTCGCCCGCCGCCCACCGGGCGAAGGCGTCAACGCCCTGGATCGTCACGTCGAGCTGCTGCCGGAGCAGGCCGAGCACGTCGGGCGACTCCGGGAGGAACCAGCGATGCGCCAATCAGGACGCGCTCCATGCCCCGGCAGCAAGGCCGCCGACCAGTGCCGTGGCCGGGATGGTGACCAGCCAGCCGAGCGCAATCTGGCGCACGACCGTCCAGTTCACATGCCGCCACCGCCGGCGTCCACCCCCGACGCCGACCACCGACGAGGCGACGACCTGCGTCGTCGACACCGGTGCGCCCACGAGTGATGCCCCGAAGATCACGCCGGCTGAGGCCGACTGACTCGCCACACCGTCGATCGGATGGATGCGGTAGATCCGGCGACCCACTGTTCGGACGATGCTCCACCCTCCGAGGGCGGTCCCCAGGGTCAGCGCCAGTGCGCAGGAGAGGGTCGCCCAGAGCGGCCCCGTGAGCGATTCCATCCGCCCGTCGGCGACGAGCAGGGCGGCGATCACACCGACCGACTTCTGCGCGTCGTTCGCGCCGTGGCTGAAGGCGAGCGCCGCCGACACCCCCCATCCGCCGCCGCGAACCGCGCCGCGCCAGCGGCGGGTCGCTCGGCGCGCCGCCCGCCGGAGTCCGCGGATGGCCAAGAGTGCCGCGAGCCCGCCCAGCGCGGGCGCGGCGGCGAGTGCGGCGAGCGTGCCGAGGACGCCTACCGGATGGCCGCCCTCGATGCCGCCCCAGCGGATCGCGTCGACGCCTCCGGCGACGAGCGCCGCCCCGACAAGGCCGCCCACCAGCGCATGCCCGGAGCTGGACGGCAGCCCGAGCGCCCACGTGACGACGTTCCAGGCCACGGCCGCGAGCAGACCGGCGCCGATCACCTCGACGATGCTGGAAGACGTCCATATGCGTGTCGGCAACCGTCGCATCCATGCGCACGCACGGCATCGGTGACACGAGGCGAAAGTCACGTGGTGTGCCACGGCTCTTGATCCGTAGTCCTCCGTGGCACGACAGCGCACGCTACGGATGACGCGGCGCGCCGGCGGCGGTTGCATGGGGTCATGTCGGCGAGCGAGACACGGCGCAACGGCGCGGCACGGCCGGGTGACTGGCTACAGGTGCACGTGATCGGCGGCGGGCCTCCGCGCCGGGGGCAGGTGATCGAGGTGCTGGGTCGCGAGAGCCGGCCGCGCTACCGGGTCCGCTGGGACGAGAAACACGAGTCGATCCACTATCCGGGTGGTGGCACGATCATCGAGCGCCGGAGACGTCGTCGCCGCACCAGCTCGTCCTGACGCGCCGCGAGCGTCGGGTCGAACTCGAGCTGCTCGGTGAGTTCTGGCAGACCATCCGGGGTGGCCACGCGGGCCGGTCCGTGGGGACTGCGGATCTTTCCGGACCACCCGCGCGGACATCCACTCTTGGAGCCGGCGATCACGGGGCGGAGACTGGGAGCATGTCGCCTCCCGAGATGCCGCTGCTCGTGGCCCGTGGCGTGAGTAAGCGCTTCGGCGCCGTCGCCGCGCTCGTCGACGTCGACTTCGACGTCGACGCCGGGGAGGTCGTGGCGCTCGTCGGCGACAACGGTGCGGGCAAGTCGACGCTTATCAAGGCGATCGCGGGCGTGCAGCCGGCCGACGCCGGCGAGTACTGGATCGACGGAGCGCGGGTGTCGATCCGCAGCCCGACGGACGCGACGCGAGCCGGTCTCGCGACCGTCTACCAGGACCTGGCGCTGTGCGACAACCTTGACGTCGTCGGCAACCTCTACCTCGGCGCCGAGCTGATCGAGCCCGGCGTCGGTCGCGTCGCGCGCGCGCTCGACGAGGCCGCCATGGAGGTGCGCACGCGCCAGCTGCTCAAGTCCCTTGCCGTGACGACGCTCAGCAGCCCGCGTTCGCGCGTCGGCTCCCTCTCCGGCGGCCAGCGCCAGGCTGTCGCCATCGCCCGCTCCCTGTTGACCCATCCCAGGGTGCTGATCCTCGACGAGCCGACGGCAGCGCTCGGCGTCGTCCAGACGGCCCAGGTGCTCGCCCTGATCGAGCAGCTCCGTGCCCAGGGGCTCGCCGTGGTGATCATCAGCCACAACCTCGACAACGTCTTCCACGTCGCGGACCGCATCGCGGTCCTGCGCCTCGGGCGCCACGTTGCCACCTTCGACCGCCGGTCGGCCGCGCGTGAAGACGTGGTCGCGGCGATCACCGGAGGCATTGTCGCTGCCCCTTCAAGACCGCTTGAGGGCGTTGGCATATGAGCCGCGTGGACCGGCCTCAGCGCGTAATCGTTGCGGGCGGCGGCGTCGCCGCCCTGGAGCTGTGCCTCGCGCTGCGGGCGTTCGCGGGCGAGCGCGTCCACATCACGCTGATCGCGCCAGAGCCGTACTTCGTCCACCGCCCGGTGGATGAACGCGATCCGCTTGCCGTCCGCCGTCTCACCCGGGTCTCGGTCGCCCGCGTCGTGCGCGGCGCCGCCGACGACCTGCGCCGCGATCGCCTGGCCGCCGTCGACCCGGCGCCGCGCCTGGTACACACGGCTGTAGGGCACGAGCTCGCCTACGACGCCCTGGTCGTCGCGGTCGGCGCGGTTCCGCAGGCTGTGCCGGCGGGCGCCGAGCCGTTCGACCGGGCTCACACCGCCGGCTGCCGTGACGTGCTCCGCGACCTCGTCCGCGGCGAACTGACGTCGGTCGCGTTCGTCGTGCCGCCCGCGCCGACCCATGCCTTCGACGTCTACGACCTCGCGCTCGAGGCCGCCGTCGCCGTCCGCCGCGAGGACGCCGACGCGACGTTGACCCTCGTGACGGCCGAACCGGGTCCACTGGCCTTGCTCGGGCGGCGGGCGTCAGCCACGCTGCACGTGACGCTCGGCGCACACGGGCTTCGCGTCGTCGATTCCGCGTACGTGCGTTCGATCGGGCAGGGCCACATGCACCTTGCGCCGTTGTCCCGTCGCCTCGCGGCCGAGCGGGTGATCGCTGCGCCGCGGCTTGCCGGGCCCGAGCTCGCGCACCTTCAGTGCGACGCGGACGGCTTCCTGCCCGTGGACCCACTCGGTCGCGTGACCGGCGTTCCGGGCGTGTTCGCCGCCGGCGACTGCACGTCGTTCCCGGTCAAGCACCCGTCGCTGACGGCGCAGCAGGCGGACGCCGTGGCCTCGACGATCGCCGCCGAGGCCGGCGCCCGCGTCGAAGCCGTCCCGTTCGAGCCTGTGCTTCGCGGGATGCTCCCGTCACGGCTGCGCTGGTACGTCGAGGCCCCGTTGACCGGAGGCCACGGCGACGCCACGCGCGTATCCGCCCTCCCGCTGTGGTCACCGCCGCTGCGCTTCCACGCGCGCTTCCTCGGCGCTTCCCTCCAGCGCGAGGCGCGATGGACCAGTCCCGGGAGCGTAGAAACCACGCACAGCGTTCGGCAGTCGGAGCGGATGGAGCCCCGCTCCGCCGCTCTTAGCGTCAGGCCATGGCCATCCGGACTCGCTCGACGGCCGCCGCCGTCGCACTCGTCCACCGCCTCGACGAGCTCTCGCGCGGGGACATCCCGTTCGCCGGCGGCACGGGAGCCAACCTCGGCAAGCTGACCAAGGCCGGCTTCCCGGTCCTGCCCGGCTTCGTCGTCGGGGTGCCCGCCTACGCCCGGTTCTGCGACGAGGGTGACCTGCGTGGGCGCCGGCTGCTCGACGCCGCCGAGCGGCGCGTCCTGCTCCAGCACGCTCGAGCCGGTGGCGACGCCTGAGGCGCACTGGCATGCGCTCGACGCCGGCGACGCGCTTGCGGCGGTGGACAGCCGTGCAGGCGGATTGTCGGGCGCGGAGGCCCGCGCCCGGCTCGAGCGTGTCGGTCTGAACCGCATCGCCCCGATGCGGCCCGAGCCCGCCCGGGTGCTGCTGTGGCGGCAGCTGTCGAGCCCCCTGATCGTCGTACTCATCGCCTCCGGCGCGGTGGCGCTCGCCCTCGGGGAGGTGGCCGACGGCGCTGTCGTGCTGGCCGTGGTGGCGGCCAACAGCGTGATCGGCTTCGTGCAGGAGTGGCGCGCCGGACGCGCGATCCAGGCGCTTGCTGCCCTGGTGCCGGAGCGGGCGACTGTCGTGCGCGACGGCTCTGAGGCGCAACTCGACGCCGAGCAGGTCGTGCCCGGAGACATCGTCGAGCTCCGCCCGGGGGAGCGCGTGCCGGCGGATGCGCGCCTCTTGACCCAGCGAGCGCTCGAGGTGGACGAGGCGGCCCTCACCGGAGAGTCGCTGCCTGTCGCCAAGCACCCAGCGCCCGTGGCAGAGGACGCCATCGTCGCCGACCGCGTCTCGATGCTCCACGGCGGCACATTGGTCACGTCGGGAATCGGCAGCGCGGTCGTCGTGCGCACCGGCGAGCGAACCGAGCTCGGCCGCATCTCCGAGCTGATGCGGCGTACCGAGACCGTGGAGACGCCGCTGACCCGCGGGCTTGCCGGCGTCGCCCGCCTGCTGACGATCGTGATCTGCCTCGTGGCAGCCGCTCTGCTGGTGGTCGCGCTCGCCCGCGGCTACCCAGTGGTCGATGCCGTGCTGGCGGCGGTCTCGCTGGCCGTGGCAGCGATCCCCGAGGGCCTGCCCGCGATCGTCACCATCGCGCTGGCGGTGGGCGTCCAGCGCATGGCGCACCGTCGCGCGGTGATCCGCCGGTTGCCGGCGGTCGAGACGCTCGGCTCGACGACCGTGATCTGCACGGACAAGACCGGCACGCTGACCCAGAACCGCATGACCGTCGCCGAGCTGTGGGGCGACGCCGAGCCACTGTTGCGCGCCGCGAGCCTCTGCAGCGACGGCACCGCGCCCACCGAGGCGGCGCTGCTCGAAGCGGCGGACCGGGCGGGGATCGACGTCGCGGCCATCCGCGAGCGCTCACCGCGGCTGGACGCCGTTCCCTTCGACTCCGAGCGCAAGCTGATGGCCACGCTGCACCCGGGCGGCCGTGTGCTGATGAAGGGGGCGCCGGAGGTCGTGGTCGCGCGCTGCGCGGCGGTGGACGGCGTGTACGCGGCCGTCGAGGCGCTGGCGATGGACGGCATGCGGGTGCTCGCCGTGGCTGAGCGAGCGCTCGGCGACGGCCGATCGACGCTCGCTGACTCGGATCTCGACGGCGGCTTCACCCTCTTGGGTCTGGCGGCCCTCGTGGATCCGCCGCGCGACTCCGCGCTCACCGCCGTCCGCGCGTGCCGGGCGGCGGGCGTCGACGTCAAGATGATCACCGGCGACCACGTGTCGACGGCCCGCGCGATCGCCTCGCGATTCGGGCTCGGCGGCAAGGCCCTGACCGGGCGCGAGCTCGATGCGTTGGACGACGCGGAGCTCGAGCGCGCGGCCGCGGACGGCACGGTGTTCGCTCGCGTGGCTCCCGAGCACAAGCTGCGGCTCGTCCGCGCCCTGCAGGCGCGTGGCGAGGTGGTCGCCATGACCGGCGACGGCGTCAACGATGCTCCTGCGCTCAAGCAGGCGGACATCGGCGTGGCCATGGGCAGGTCCGGGACCGCGGCCGCGCGCGAGGCTGCCGACGTGGTCCTCACCGACGACGACTTCGCGAGCATCGAAGCGGCCGTCGAGGAGGGACGGCACGTATTCGACAACGTGCAGAAGGCGATCGCGTTCGTCCTCCCGACCAACCTCGGCGAGGCGCTGATCGTGCTCGTGGCGGTGCTCGCCTTCCCGCTCGAGGGTGGAGTGCCCAAGCTGCCGGTGGAGCCGACGCAGATCCTGTGGGTCAACCTGATCGCCACGGTCACGCTCGCCCTGCCCCTGGCGGTCGAGGCACTCGAGCCGGCGGTCATGGCGCGTGCCCCGCGCCCGCCGGGAACGCCGGTGGTCGGGCGGCTCCTGATCGTCCGGACCGTCGTCGTGAGCGTGCTGATGACCATCTCGGCGCTTGCGCTGTTCGCGCTGCGCGACGACCAGACGATCGTGGTGACCACGATCGTGCTCTTCCAGGTCATGTACCTGCTCGAGTGCCGGTCCCTGCAGCACTCGATCCTCCACGTCGGCCTCTGGAGCAACCCGTGGGCGCTGGCCGGCATCGCCGGCGTCCTCGCGCTGCAGGCGCTCTTCATCTACGCGCCGCCGATGCAGGAGGCGTTCGGCTCGGCGCCGCTCGGCCTCGACGACTGGCTGCTGGCGTTCGCCGCGGCGGCGACCGTCCTGCCGGTCGTCGGTTTCGAGAAGTGGTGGCGCCGACGCTCGCGACCGTAGCTTTCCGCACGGAGAAGCCGCATCAGACCCCGATGACCGGCGGACGGGCGGGCGGAACGATTGAAGAGAACGTCCCCGAAAGGAGTGCTTCGATAGCCGCTCCCACGCAGTACGCCCCGGCGGCGGCGACCAACGGCGCCTCCGAAGCTCAGGCGGTCGATGGCCTGTGGATGGCCAGCGCCGGCGCCGAGCTCGGCCGCGGCCGCGTGGGGCCGCGCGGCATGTCCCGCCCGATCGAGAGGGACGACCTATGACCACCGTCGCCACCCCCAGCGGAGTGCTGCGGATCGCGGACCTCACGCCGGCCGAGCTGACGAGGCTGCTGGACCTCGCCGAAGCCTTCAAGGCCGATCCGCTCCGGCGAGCGGATGCGCTCGCCGGGCAGTCGGTCGCGTGCTACTTCTCCGAGCCGTCGACGCGCGACGTGCTCACGCTGCGCGAGCGGTTCGGCGGTGGCGAGGAGGTCGCGGCCGAGGTCATCGACGGACCCCACAGCGCCGTGTGGCAGCAGGCGGCCAACCGCCTGCCGACCGAGCAGGCGGCGCTCTACGCCCTCGTCTCCGGCGATTGCGAGGTGTGAGCCATGCGCATCGTCGTTGCACTCGGGGGCAACGCGCTCCTGGAGCGCGGCCAGGCGGCCGATGCTGCCGCCCAGCGCCGCAACGTCGCGATCGCCGTCGAGTCGCTCGCCGAGCTGGCGGCCGAGCACGACGTGGTCGTCACCCACGGCAACGGGCCACAGGTGGGCCTCCTGGCGCTCCAGGGCGAGGCTTATCTCAAGGTCCGGCCGTACCCGCTCGACGTGCTGGGCGCCGAAAGCGAGGGCATGATCGGCTACCTCCTCGAACAGGAGCTCGTCAATGTCCTCGGCGGCCGACCGGTAGCGACTCTGCTGACACAGGTCATCGTGGACGCCGGCGACCCGGCATTCTCGCGCCCCACGAAGTTCATCGGTCCCGTCTACGACCGCGAGAGCGCGGATCTCCTGACGGAGGAGCGGGGCTGGCAGATCGCGCCCGACGGCCCGCATTGGCGGCGTGTCGTCCCCTCGCCGGAACCGCGCTCGATCGTCGAGCTGCCCACCATCCGCCTGCTCGTCGAGGCCGGGGTGCTCGTCGTCTGCGTGGGCGGAGGAGGGATCCCCGTGGTCGTCGACCGCGACGGCCGCCTGCGCGGCGTGGAGGCCGTGATCGACAAGGACCGCGCGGCGTCCCTGCTGGCCCGCGGTCTCGGTGCTGACGCACTCCTCCTGCTGACCGACGTCGCGGCTGTCGAGCGGGATCACGGCACGCCGGACGCCGCTCCGATCGCGAAGGCCACCGCCGACGAGCTCCTGGCGCTGGATCTTCCGGCGGGCTCCATGGGCGCGAAGGCCGAGGCGGCTGCCTGGTTCGCCCAGGAGACGGGCGGGCGCGCGGCGATCGGGAGCCTGGCCGAGGCGGCGGCGGTGCTCGCCGGCCGCAGCGGAACCACGGTCGTACCGGCTCCCGCCGGGATCCGGCGATGACGCTCGCGCGCCGGATCGTCGTGGGGATCGATCCGGCGCGCGTCGACAGCGAACCGCTTGCGCTGGCGACGCAGATCGCCGACCTCCTCGACGCCTCCGTCGTGAAGGTGACGGTCACCGGCGATTCACCGGCGCGCGGACTTCACGAGGCGGCGATGGCCAACCAGGCGGCGATGCTCGTCATCGGGCCGTCGCACTCGGGCCCGCTCGGAAGCGTCGCTGACCGCGTCCCGCACGGATCGACATGCCCCGTGGCCCTTGCGCCCCACAGCTACCACGCGCCGGAGAGCGGCCTCCGACGCATCGGCGTGGCGTTCGTGGACACCCCCGAGGGACGGGCGGCGCTGCGCCACGCCGCCGGGCTTGCCGCGCGGGCTGGAGGGAGGCTCCAGGTCATCACGGTGGTCGAGTGGTTCGATCCCACGGGCATGCTGGCGCCGCCTGTCGAGCTCGTCGAACACGAGCGCCGTCAAACCGTCGAGCTCGCTGAGATGGCGGCCCAGCGGGCGCTCGAGCCGATATCAGCGGGTCTGACGCCGCTCGTCGTGGTCCTCGCCGGCGGCACGACGGATGAGCTGGTCGACCGCACGCGAACGCTCGACCTCCTCGTGAGTGGCTCGCGCAGCCACGGGCCGCTGCGCTCCGTGCTGCTCGGCAGCGTCTCGCGAGCACTCGCCCACCATGCCCACTGCCCGCTCATCGTGATACCGCGCTCAACCGACGAAGTCGGCGGGCTCGATGAGGTCCTGCGCGAGCGCGAGGGCGAAGGCCTCCACCTCGAGCGTCATCCGCGCTAGGTCGAGCCGGTCCAGCGCACGCCTGATGACGCGCATGTCACCGTCGAGCTCGACGTCGTAGCGGGCGGCGCGGCGGTTGTCGATGACGGCGTTCCAGCCATGGCCGCAGTCGCCGCAGCGCAGATCGATCGACCAGTGCTCGCCGTCGGTCGGCCTCCACTCCATGGGGCAGGCCAACCGGCTACGGCACATCGGGCACCTGCGCAGCAAGTTGGTTCGGCGGCGAGATGAGCGGCGGAACAGCATGCCGCCACCGTATGCCGCCGCAGGCGCGGTGCCATCCGGTGCAGCTGCGACATCTGCTCCGTAGTTCTCACGCCGGCCTGGCGGACACCTCCGGATGCGCGTGAGCCGCCGTCGCGGGAGGATGTCCGTATGACGGGACGCGTTCTCATCGCCGGATCCGGGGTTGCCGCCGTAGAGGCCGTCTTGGCGCTGCGGGAGCTCGCCGGCCGCGGTTTCGACATCGACGTGCTGGCTCCGTCACACGCGCTGGAGCACCGGCCCGCCTCGGTGGCGGCGCCGTTCGGCCTGGGCGCGCCGCCGCCCCTCGACCTTCACGAGCTCGCGCGCCGCTACGCCGTGAAGCTGGTCGAAGGCCGGCTGGTGCGGGTGGACGTCGACGATCGTAGGGCGATCCTCGTAGGCGGGAGGGGTCGCCGCTTCGACTATCTCCTCGTCACCGTCGGAGCCACGCCCGTCGAGGCGATTGCCGGGGCGCTGACCTTCCGGGGACCCGCCGACGTGCCGGCGGTCGAGTGGATCCTCGACGAGATCCGACGCGGGCACCGCAGGCAGATCGTGGTCGTCATCCCCTCGGAGACCTCATGGACGCTTCCCGCGTATGAGCTGGCGATCATGGCGGCGGGCGCCATCAGCAACGTGCCGGAGGCGACGGTGACGCTCGTGACGCCCGAGCGTGAGCCGCTATGGGTCTTCGGTGAGGCCGCGGGGTCGGCGTTGCGCGACGTGCTGTCCGAGCGCCGCGTCGAGCTCCGCACCGGGGCCCGCGTGGCGCACATAACGGACGACGTCGTGTGGCTGGAGTCCGGCGACGCGGTGCTGGCCGACACGGTGCTGAGCCTTCCTCGCCTCGTCGGCCCACGGATCTCAGGACTGCCCTGCGACATCGACGGCTTCATCCCAACGGATGCTCACGGCTACGTGATGGGAGCACCGTACGTCCTCGCCGCCGGAGACGCCACGACCTTCCCCATCAAGCAGGGCGGCCTCGCGACGCAGCAGGCGGATGCTGCTGCCGCGACTATCGCGCACGCCTTCGGCGCGACCGTCGAGCCTCGCCCGTTCGCCCCGGTGCTGCGCGGCCTCCTGTTGACCGGCGGGGCGCCACTGTACCTGCGGGCCGAGCTGGATACCGGGGGCGCGAGCCGCGCCACGGGTCATCGACGGCTCGCGGGGGAAGCGTCGTCGCGCGGCTTGTGGTGGCCGCCCGGCAAAGTCGCCGGCCGCTACCTGGCTCCGTACCTGGCGACGGCGCGCCCCGTCTCGCTCGGCGCAGAGCCGCTTCTCGATCGCGTGCCCAGCGGCTCGAAAGCCGACGTCGCCGACCACCACGCGGCACTCGATCTGGCCCTGCTGCTCGCTGACGAGGACGCGGCCGCGGGTGATCTCCACCAGGCACTGCACGCGCTCGACGCTGCCGCTGCCCTGGCTGGAGGCGTGCTGCCGGCCGCCTATGCGGAGCGACGCGAGCGCTGGCTGGCCGAACTTCGCTCCCCACGCGAACCAGCAAGCACGTAGTCTCGAACCATGAGCCAGCCGCTCTCCACATCGCGTGCCGATGTCGTGATCGCCGGGGGCGGCGTCGCCGCGCTCGAGGCGCTGATCGCGCTGCACGAGCTCGCGCCCGGCCGCGTCCGCGCCATGCTCGTCGCCCCGGAGCCCGACTTCGTGTATCGCCCCCTTTCAGTCACCGAGCCCTTCTGCCTCGGCCACGCGACCCGCTATCCGCTCGCCGAGGTGGCCCGGGACTTCGACGCCGAGCTGGTGCGCGGTGCGCTCGCCGAGGTCGACGCCCCAGGCCACACCGTCACGCTCGGCGACGGGTCGACGCTGAACTACGAATCCCTCCTCGTCGCGGTCGGTGCCCGCAGCCATAGCGTCTTCGCGCACGCCATCACGTTCGGCGCCGAGGGCGCTCCCGAGGCCCTGTCGGGACTGCTCGCCGACCTCGAGGAGGGCTACGCCCGACGCGTGGCGTTCGTGGTCCCCAGCAGCGCCACGTGGAGCCTGCCGCTCTACGAGCTCGCGATCATCACCGCCCGGCACGTCTGGGGCGCTGGAATCGACGACGCTCAGTTCACCTTCGTGACGCCCGAGGCGGCCCCGCTAGAGCTGTTCGGCCCCGAGGGGAGCCGCGTGGTCGCGGGCCTGCTCGCCAACGAGGGGATCGAGTTCGTCGGGTCAGCCTCGCCCGACGTGGTCCACAACGGGGTCGAGGTCCACGTCGACGGCCGCCGGATCGACGTGGATCGAACGGTCACGCTGCCCGTCCCCGAGGGTCCCCGCATCGCGGGGCTCCCGGTGAACGCCGAGGGTTTCGTGGGCGTCGACGAGCACGGCGCCGTACAGGGGCTCGAAGGCGTCTACGCCGCGGGCGATGCCACCGCCTTTCCGATCAAGCAGGGCGGCCTGGCGGCGCAGCAGGCCGTCGCGGCGGCGGAGGCGATCGCCGCCCGCCATGGCGCCGACCTCGACCCGCAGCCCTACCGTCCCATCCTCCGCGGAATGCTGCTCACCGGCGGCCAGAACCGATGGATGCGCGGGCCGGCGGGCGGCACGCCCGCTTCCACGCAGGCGTCCGACCACGCGCTGTGGTGGCCGCCGACGAAGATCGCCACGCGTTATCTCGCCCCGTACCTGCTCGGGCTCGACGACGCCGCCTATCTGCGCTCCCCCGTGCCCCACGCACATCCGATCGAGCGCGATCTCGAGCTGCTCGCAAGTCAGCAACGGGGCCGCTGATCGTCGGCGCGTCAGGCGTCGATGAACTCGATCAGACGGTGCTCGAGCGCGTAGCGGACGAGCTCGGAGCGCGACGCACGCCGCGTCTTGTGCTGGATGTGCGCGCGGTGCGATTCGACGGTGCGCACGCTCAGGTAGAGGTGGTCGGCGATCTCGGCGTTCGTGTGCCCGAGCGCGATCAGCTTCAGGACCTCGATCTCACGGTCCGAAAGGTCGTCGGGCGGGCCTGACGGCTCGGACGGCTGCGCCGCGATGCGAGCCCCGATGCGCGGGTTGAGATACGTCTCGCCGTTCGCGGCGAGGCGGATGGCGCCGAGCAGCTCGTCGTCGGCCGCCTCCTTGAGCACGAACCCGAGTGCGCCCGCCTGAAGAGCCTTGCGGGCGAAGGATGGGTCGTTCTGCATCGTGAGGACGACGATCGCGGTCGCGGGCGCCTGTTCGCGGATCGTCGGGATCGCCTCGAGGCTCGAGCCGCCCGGCATGTTGAGGTCGAGCACGAGCACGGATGGAAGGTGGGCTCTGGCCATGCGAAGCGCGTCAGGGACGGTTCCCGCCTCGGCCAGCACCCGGAGTCCCGGCTCGGCCTCGACCAGCAGGCGCAGGCCCTTGCGGACGACCGCGTGGTCGTCGGCGAGCACTACGGTGACGTCTTCATGTGAGGCGGCGTCGTCGCTCATGGCGCAAGCATGCCGGACCCTGCGCGGGCCGCGATCCGTAATTCGCCGCGGGCGTCGACGGATATCCCGCTGATCTCAGCGGTCTTGCGCGGTTGGCGCCGCCTCGCTCCAGGCGGACGATGGGCTACACCATGTCTTCGGGAAGGAGTGACCATGTCCGAGATCGTCATCGGCATCGACGACTCTCCCAGCACTGATGACGCGCTGGCCTTCGCGCAGCGTTTCGCCGACGTCACCGGCGCCGGCCTGCGGCTTGCCTCGGCGTACAACTACGAGGAGTGGCAGAGTCGCGCGGCGAGCCACGAGTTCGGGAGCTTCCTGCGCCGCGGGGCCCAAGCCTCGCTCGACCGCCACGCTGCGTCGCTCGGCAATCCCGATGCGCCGACCGAGGCCCTCCCCGATCCCTCACCGGCCCGTGCATTGCACCGGCTCGCCGAGAGGACCGGAGCGGCGCTCATCGTCGTCGGCTCGACGCATCGCGGCCCGCTCGGCCGCGTCCTGCCGGGAACGACCGGGGAGCGGCTGCTGCACGGTTCGCCATGCGCGGTCGCGATCGCCCCGCGCGGCTACGCCGATCGGAGCGCGGACCCGTTCCGCACCGTCGCGGTGGGCTACGACGGGAGCGAGGAATCGGAAGCTGCACTGCACGCAGCCGACGAGATGGCGCGCCGTCTTGGGGCACGGCTGCGGGTCATCAGGGTCTTCGACGCCACCCGCTTCGGAGCACCCGCGCTGATGACGCTCCCCGGCTATGAGCCCAACATCCGTGAGGATTACGAGGCGGTGCAGCGCGAGGGCCTCGAGCGCGCGGTCGCCGCACTGCCGGACGACGCGAACGCCGACGCGGTCTTCGCCGCCGGCCGTCCCGGCCAAGAGCTCGCCGATCGGTCGCGCGACGCCGACCTGATGATTGTCGGCTCTCGCGGCTACGGCCCGCTGGCCGCCGTGATGCTCGGCGGCGCGACCCACACGCTCATCCGGGACGCAGCGTGTCCCGTTCTCATCCTGCCGCGCGGCACGCGGAACGGTGTCGGCGCGCTCTTCACGCCGGCCGCTGAGGCCGCATCTTCGTGATCGCAGCGTTGCCCGGGCGCTGAGCGCGCCCAGGCAACGCCCGCACCGGTCAGCGGGTCGGAGGCGTCAGTCAGCCCGCCGCGAAGCGGGCGACGTCGAGCGTGGAGATGATGCCGACCGGCTCCCCGGCGTCCACGACCACCGCATGCCCGGTCTCGTGTTCCGCCATGAGCTGCGCGGCGTGCTCGAGGGTGTCCGAGGGGTTCATGACGATCACCTCGCTGGCGGCCAGCTCGCCGGCCGTCGCCTGATTGAACCCGGGGCGCAGACCGGCCATCAGGTCCAGGTCGCTCACGATCCCCCAACGGATGCGGTTGCCGCTGCGGTCCTCCCGCTCGATGCCCCGTACGACGATGCAGTGGACGGTGTTGTCGGCCATGGCACGTGCAATCGAGCGGACGCTCGCGTCGGCCTCGCACTCGATCAGGCTCATCTGCAGCGCGTTGAGCACGGTGTAGCGGGCCAGCGTCAGTTGTGAAGCTTCGGTCGTCACGGTGGCTCCCTTCTCGGTCATCTCGTGGTTGTTCCGACGAGCCGGCGCCAGTCGTCCCGACGCATGGCGACAGCCGAGGGAAGCGGCCCGAGCCAGGCCTCGGCATCGTCGAGCGTCCGAACGGCGGCCCCATGGTCTCCGGCCGCAGCGTCCTGCTCGGCCGCCTGAATCAGGAGATCGAAGCCCTCCAGGTCAGGGCTCGGCTCGCGGTCGTCGAGTGTCCCGGCCGCGACGCCGCTTGCGACGAATGGGGTCACGTATCGGCCGGCGATCTTGCCGGGCGGCCACCAGAGGGCGGTCGACGCCACGGTGCCCGGCCGAGGGAGCAGTCGATGCTCGCGCCGGCCGCCAACGCCGAGGTCAGCGCGGAGGTAGAGCGGTGTCTCGCCGGTGAGCAGCAGGCCACGAAGCACGGGACGGAACGGCTCGGGCATCCCGATCGCGCCGAGCCGGGCCGCGATGGACTCCGCCACCGCGTCGGCCTGCTGGGCGGCGAGACCACCGTGCTTGAGCGGATAGGCCGTCACGTCGCCGGCGGCGAACACGTCGCCGCATCCCTGGACGTAGCCATGCTCGTCGACCGGGATGAAGCCATGGTCGTCGCGCGGAAGGCCGCCGATGCCGGGGCCCACGATCTCGGGCAGAGCGACGACGACGTCGGCGGGGAGCAACTCGCCACTCGCGAGCCTGACAGCCCCCTCGAACGCCGACGCGGCGGCCGCGCTCGTGACGAGCTGCACGCCGCCGCGGTCGAGCATGCGCCGCACGGCCTCGCTCGCCGCCGCACCGAACACCTCGAGCGGCTCGTGCTCAGCCGTCGCGACGACGATGTCCGGCTCCGGGATCCCGCGATCGCGCAGCTCGGTCGCGCTGAGCATCGCCAGCTCATATAGCGGCAGCAGCCACCGAACTCCCGGCGGTGCGACGAACGCCAGGCGAAGGTCGGGACGCTCAGCGACGCGTGCGACGGCCTGCTCGACGAGCCCGGCGCTCATCGGGCCGCGGAACGTCACCGCGCCCGGGACTGCCGGGCGGGAGCGAGCGCCCGTGGCCACCACCAGCAAGTCGTACGCGACACGGTCCTCATCCCGCGTCAGGACCAGGCGGGCTCCGGGGTCGACCGACGCGAGGGCGTCGCGTCGCAGCTCGATTCCGAGCTCCGTGGCCAGGTGCCGGAGGTCGATCCGGGCCGCCGGCGCGCCGCCGAACGGCGTCGTGACGGACGACGGGCGGTGCACGAGCTCGGCGGCAGGCGCCAGCAGCTCGATCGTCGCCCGGGAACCCGTCAGATCGTGCAGAGCGACGACGCACTCGACCGCCGCCACGCCGGCCCCGGCTACCACTATCCGGGTCATCGCGCTTCCTGTTGATCGATGGCAACGGGTTTCAGCGGCAAGCCGGAGCGCGGCCGCCGCGGCAGTACGAGCACTGGTTGCGGCGCGCCCTCGACCAGCAGCTCCGACACGCTGCCCACGAGCGCGCGCTGCATCGGCCCATAGCCGCGCGAGCCCGCGACGAGCAGGTCGACGATACCGTCGGACGACTTGCGGATGACCTCGGCGGGCGCGCCGAAAAGGAGCGCCGTCGCCGGGTTCACGCCGGGAGGCGCGGCGTCGGCCGCCGCATCGAGCCGCTCTTGCGCGCGCAGGCGCGCGTCATGGCTCAGCGGCTCGAGTCCTCCCGTCGGGATGGCGTGGAAGAGCGTGACAGCCGCGCCACTGGCTGCCGCGATGTCGTAGCCCGCGTGCAGCGCCGCCTCGGCCTCCGGCGAGCCGTCGTACGCGATGCCGATGTGGTGCGCGGGTCCTGCGGAGCGGAGCCCGCCGGGGGCGACCGCGACCGCGCACGGCGCGCCCTGCAACAGCCGGCCGGCCGTGCGCTCGAGCCGGATCCGGCCTGGCTCGCCATGGCGGCTCGAGCCGATCACGACGAGATCGGCATCCTCGCTCTCGGCCAGCTCAGTCAGCCCGCGGGCGGGGGAGGGCGCGATCGGCGCTCGTCGGCGGACGTGGATGCCGGGCGGGATCAGTCGCGCGCACGCATCGGCGAACAGGCTTTCGATCTCCTCTGGCACCGCCGCGTCGGGCCGGTGACTATGGGCACCGACGTGCCAGCGCCCTCCGGGCACGACGCACGCCAGCGCGAGCGCACCATCGTCGGGATCGCGCAGCCGCAGGGCCAGCGCGAGGGCGTCCTCGGCCTGCGGCGAGCCGTCGAACGCCACGATCACGCGACGGAAGCTCATGATCGTGCTTGCGCGCCACGCGTCGCGTGGGCGGCCGAGAGGTCGAGTGCGATGGCGAGGATCAACGTTCCAGCCCACGCGTTCACGGGGTCCGCGATCAGCGGCTCGTGCCCGCCGACGTTGTTGGCGATCAGCCAGACGATGAACCAGACGAACGTCAACTCACACCTCTTGGAGCGAGGCGCCGTGACGCGCGGATCTCGGCTCGTCGAGGTCAGGCAGGTGGGCGCCGAGCGGGACAACGAGCACGGGGCACGACGCCTTCCGCACGAGGGCGTGAGATGTGCCGCCGAGCAGCATCGTCCGCAGAGGCCCGCGCCCACGCGAGCCGCACACGAGCAGGTCGAGCTCCTCGGAGGCCGCTGCCAGCGCGTCGGCGGGATTGCCCGCCAGCACGCGTCCGCCGTCGGCGTGGCCGGCCGGTACGCCCGCGATGCCGCGCGCGAGCGTCGCCTCGGCGGCCTGCCTGCCGGCGCGACGCGCGGCTTCAGCGGCGTCGGCCGCGCCCGTCGTCAGCAGCTCGAGCGGCTCTGCAACCGTGAAGATGCGGATGCGGGCACGCGCGGCGCGGGCGAGCGACCGGGCGAAGGTCAGGGCGAGGTGCCCGTCGGGCGTGTCGGCGAAGGCGACGCCGATCAGCTCGGGTGCCCGGGCGTCATCGAGCGAGAGGCCGGCCGGTGCGACGGCCACAGGGCAGGGGGCGCCGTGCAGCAGGCGATCGGTGACCGCGCCCGGGGACACCCGCCCGATCGGCCCTCGCCTCGATGAGCCGACGACGAGCAGGCTCGCCCGCTCGCGCTTCGCGAGCTGGTGCAGCGCCCGGGCGAACGACCCGCCTGACGGCACGGCCTTCGTGCTGAGGGGAACGTCCGATCCGTGGCGAATCCGTGCGGCCACACGCGTCACGGCTGCATCGGTCTTGTCAGCTAGCGAGGGGGCTGGGCACAGATTGTCGACGGGGAGGTCCACCGGGTAGGCGGCGGCGAGCACGAGGGGCGCTGCCGCCAGCCGGGCGAACACGGTTCCGAGCGCCGCCGCGGCGACGTCCTCACGGTGCGGATCGACGGTGGCGATGATCGGCTCGATCATGCGGAAAGCCTCGCCGGATGAGGGTCGAGCGGCATCCGCACGAGGCCGCAGGGCGTGGTGGTGGACTACGGAACGCGCTGTGTCGACGGCGTCGGTGCCGGCCAGGTCCAGTCGCGCACCTCGGCTGGGTCGTCGCCGTGCTCGCGCGTGTAGGCGCGGTGGCGGAGCCGCTGGTCGGCCATTCGCTGTCGCACCGCAGCCGCGCGCGTGCCGAGCCCGGGCACCCGGTCGATGACGTCCATGACCAGGTGAAACCGGTCCATGTCGTTGAGCATCACCATGTCGAACGGCGTCGTCGTGGTCCCCTCCTCCTTGTAGCCGCGCACGTGCAGGTTCTGGTGGTTCGTCCGCCGGTACGTGAGGCGGTGGATCAGCCACGGATAGCCGTGATAGGCGAAGATGATCGGGCGATCGGCGGTGAAGAGCGCGTCGAACGCGGTGTCCGCCAACCCGTGCGGATGCTCATCCTTGGGCTGCAGGCGCATGAGGTCGACGACGTTGATCACCCGGATTTTGAGCTCGGGCAGGTGCTCGCGTAAGAGGGCGACCGCGGACAGCGTCTCCAGCGTGGGGGTGTCTCCCGCGCACGCCATCACCACGTCGGGCTCCTCCCCGCTGTCCGTGCTCGCCCAGTCCCAGATGCCCAGGCCGCGGGTACAATGCGCGATCGCGTCGTCCATGGAGAGATAGTCGAGGGCCGGTTGCTTGCCGGCGACGATCACGTTGACGTAGTCGCGGCTGCGCAGGCAGTGGTCGGCCACGGAGAGCAGGCAGTTGGCGTCCGGCGGCAGATAGACGCGGACGATCTCGGCCTTCTTGTTCACGACGTGGTCGATGAAGCCGGGGTCCTGGTGGGAGAACCCGTTGTGGTCCTGGCGCCAGACGTGCGACGTGAGCAGGTAGTTCAGCGAGGCGATCGGGCGTCGCCACGGGATCTCGCCGGTGACCTTCAGCCACTTGGCGTGCTGGTTGAACATCGAGTCGACGATGTGGATGAACGCCTCGTAGCAGTTGAAGAGGCCGTGGCGGCCCGTCAGCAGGTAGCCCTCGAGCCAGCCCTGACAGAGGTGCTCGCTGAGGATCTCCATCACGCGGCCGTCACGGCTGAGATGGTCGTCCGTCGGCACGATCTCGGCCTGCCAGGCGCGGTCCGTGACCTCGAGCACAGCGCCGAGGCGGTTCGAGGCGGTCTCGTCCGGGCCGAAGATGCGGAACGTCCGGTCGTTCGCGCGCATGACGTCGCGCAGGAAGACCCCGAGGAGGCGCGTCGCCTCGCTGCTCGTGGCGGCCGGCGCCGGCACGTCGGCCGCGTACTGGCGGAAGTCGGGCAGCCGCAGGTCCTGCAGCAACAGGCCCCCGTTGGCGTGCGGATTGGCGCCCATCCGGCGGTCGCCGTCGGGCGCGGGGGCCAGCACGTCCCCGCGCGGCCGCCCCTGGCTGTCGAACAGCTCCTCCGGACCGTACGAGCGCAGCCACTCCTCGAGCTGTGCGAGATGGTCCGGGCGCTCGTGCAGTTGCGCGAGCGGGACCTGGTGTGAACGGTAGCTGCCCTCCGCCGGCTGGCCGTCGACCTCCTTCGGCCCCGTCCAGCCCTTGGGCGTCCGCAGGACGAGCATCGGCCAGAGCGGCCGCTCCCGGTCGCCGTCGGCGCGCGCCCGGCGACGGATCTCCGCGATGCCGTCGAGCGCGTCGTCCAGCGCCGCGGCCATCCGCTCGTGCATGTCCTGCGGGTCGTCGCCCTCGACGAAGATCGGCCGGTGCCCGTACCCCTCCATGAGCGCGGCCAGCTCCTCGCGAGGGATCCGGGCGAGGACCGTGGGGTTGGCGATCTTGTAGCCGTTGAGGTGCAGCACCGGGAGCACGGCGCCGTCGTGCACGGGGCTGAGGAACTTGTTGCCGTGCCAGCTGGCCGCCAGCGGCCCTGTCTCCGCCTCGCCGTCGCCGACCACGGCGAGCACCACGAGGTCCGGGTTGTCCAGTGCCGCGCCGTACGCGTGCGTGAGCACGTATCCGAGCTCCCCGCCCTCGTGGATCGACCCGGGGGTCTCGGGCGCGACATGGCTCGGGATACCGCCCGGGAACGAGAACTGGCGGAACAGCTCGCGCATCCCCGCCGCGTCGCGCGAGACGTGCGGGTAGATCTCGCTGTAGGTGCCTTCGAGCCATGTGCTTGCCACCAACGCCGGCCCGCCGTGGCCGGGACCGGTGATGAAGATCGCGTCGAGATCCCGCTCGCGAATCGCGCGATTCATGTGCGCGTAGAGGAAGTTCAGACCCGGCGTCGTACCCCAATGGCCCAGCAGCCGCGGCTTGACGTGCTCGGGCCTCAGTGGCTCGCGGAGCAGCGGGTTGTCGAGCAGGTAGATCTGGCCGACCGCCAGGTAGTTCGCCGCCCGCCACCAGGCATCGATCGCCTGGAGCTCGGCTGATGTGAGCACTGCCGCTCCGCTGCTGGCCTCAGTCATCACGGCAGCGTCGCACAGAGACAGCGCGTCGGCTTCCGTAGGCTCTACGGACGCAGTTTCGAAAGCAAATGCTCGGCGATCTCGCCCGCGAAGCCGTCGATGGCGTCCCAGTCACGGAAGTCACCCTCGGGGGCCCGCACGGCGACGACGACGGCCTTCTCTCCGAAGCCGAGCAGCTTCTTGTCGAGCCGGCCGGCGAACACGCGATGCTCCGCTGCCTCCGACGCCTGCATGAGATCGGCCACATCGACCGGATCTCCCTCCGGCTTGAGGGCGTCGGGCGGTCCCAGCGGCCCCGAGCTGAACAGCCACACCGGCCGGCCGGACAAGGCGCCGGCGTGTATCTCGACGAGGTCGCGGGCGGGCTCGAGCCACCGCCCGACGTAGACCGCGCTGCCGATGATCACGCCGTCGTAGCCGTCGACCGACCCGACACGTTCGGCGGGTCGCGCCTCGGCTTCGATCCCGCGCCGCCCGAGCCCTGCCGCGAGCGCGTCGGCGATCTCGAGCGTGGCGCCGTGACGGCTTGCGGCGGTGACCAGGACGCGCACGCGCCTACTGCCCGTCCGGCCCGATGACGCGCCCGAGCAGGGCGACGAGGCCGCCCGCGAACACGATGACCGTGGCCAGGGCGACGATCGTCGCCACCGTGCTCGGATAGGCAACCGCGGCGGCGATGACGATCGTGGCGGTCACGGTCGCCAGGGCGAAGGTCGGCAGCAGCGCCGCGTCGGCCGCGGGCTCGGGCTCGGGATGTTCGGTCGTGCGGGTGGCCATGACGTCCTCTCGGGCGATGTATAGGTCGCGTCGAGGATCGGGGGAACTCGGGTACTCGACCTCCGCAGCCACCCGCTGACTTGCTTCGGGTTTCCACGGATTGGTTGACACCGACCGTGAGTCCGTGCACGGCGAGAACTGGCGGCGCCGCCGGCGGAGCAGGGACGCCCCGAGACTGACGCGCGGGGGCAGGCCTGGAGATCCGTGCCGCCCCCGCGCACCCGTTAGAACGCCGTAGTCGTCGCTCGGTTGGGCATTTGGCGGGCAACCTGGTCGCCCGGGGGGGTCCGCTTCTCCAGAGCCTCCTACGCCCGGTCGTTGGCGAGGGCGAGCGCCGCCTGCGCCGCGGCGACGCGCGCAACGGGCAGCCGGAACGGCGAGCAGCTCACGTAGTCGAGGCCGATGACGTGGAAGAAGCGGATGGAGTCGGGGTCGCCCCCGTGCTCTCCACAAACACCGAGCGCCAGATCGGGATCGATCGCTCGGGCGCGCTCGGACGCCATCGTGACCAGCTCGCCGACGCCCGTCTCGTCGATGGAGCCGAACGGTGAGCGCTCGAGGACGCCGGAGTCGATGTACAGACCGATGATGCGGCCCTCGATGTCGTCGCGCGAGAAGCCGAGCGTCGTCTGTGTGAGGTCGTTGGTCCCGAACGAGAAGAAGTCCGCGAACGGGGTGAGCTCGGCCGCGCGCAGGCATGCCCGCGGCAGCTCGATCAT
>DATAFH010000163.1:0-3448 GCA_036257565.1 Solirubrobacteraceae bacterium
ACGATGCATCGAGCGGACTGAGCCGGTCTTTGGTCATCTCTCTCCGTCATACCTCCAGCGCAGGCACACCCACGCCACGCTGCAGTCTCCTCCTCCTGATCGCAGCGCACATTGACGTAGCCGGGGCCGGAGCGGGTCGGGGGCTCGACCCGCACGATCAAGAGCGATCAGCTTGCCTCGCTTACGCTCGGCGACATCAGCCGCTGGGGATCGCTTGCGGTTGACCTGGCGGCCGAGCTCGCGCGAGGCGATCGCGGCGACCATCCGCGTCCCATCGGTCGGGTTCTACCCGCGCGACCGCGAGGATCCCGACATCGACCGGATCCTGCGATCGGCGCTGACCCCGCGGTGGCCGGGCAGGACGACGGTAGATCGCTTGCCGGCTGATGCCGGCGAGATGGCGGCGCGATCGAGTCGGGGTTCGGGTTGGGTGGCCGCGACGTAGACGCGCGCCAAGGCGTGCTCAGCCCGTGTAGGCGCGCGAGAGCGACTCCGCTACACACACGGGCTTCTCGCCTCCGTCGTGCTCGAAGGTCAGCTCGGAGGTGAGCTGGGCGCCGCCCTCCACGTCGTCGACCGCGGTGAGGCGCAGGCGCATGCGTACGCGGGCGCCCACGGGCAGCGGCGCCGGGAAGCGGACCTTATTGAGGCCGTAGTTGATCATCATGGCGATGCCGTCCACACGCAGCAGATCCTCGATGAAGCGGGAGGCGAGGGAGAGCGTGTAGTAGCCGTGGGCGATGGTCCCGCCGAACGGCGTGTCACGCGCGCGCTCGGTGTCGACGTGGATCCACTGGTGGTCGCCGGTCGCGTCGGCGAACGCGTTGACCTCGGCCTGAGTGACCTCGTGCCAGTCGCTCACCCCCACGTCCTCCCCTGCGTGGGCCTTCAGCTCGTCAATGCCGTTGATCGTAAGCATCCTGTCCTCCTCGCCGACATGTCGTCGCACTCGGTCCTCTCCCTGGGTAGCACGGAAGAACGCGGGAGAGGCCGATCGCGTTTCCCGCGACCTACGAGGACTTGGTTCGTGGCTGATGCCCCCACGAGCGTCACGGCGGCTCGCTTCGGCAAGCTCGTCTCGGCGCGTCCGCAGCGCCTGGCCGACCGTCGCGACCTCCGCGACGCGGAGCGCCTGGCCACCGCCCAGGGAGGTTCTCCGCCATGGCGGCCCACAATGTCGGTCATGTGGCCACGACGAACACGTCGAGGGTCCGCGGCCCGTGGACGCCCTCGACGCGGTCGAGCTCGATGTCGGAGGTGGCCGACGGGCCGGAGACGAGAGTGATCGGCCGCCCGGCCTGCGCGGCCTCGGCGAGCTGGGCGACGCCGTCGGGCACGGAGGCGACGACCTGCGTCTCGCCGATCACGCACAGGTGGTAGTCGGGCACGAGCGTCAGCGCCCGCCGGCCGGAGCGTCCGCCGCCGTCGAGCACGATCGTCCCCGTCTCGGCGATCCCGAGCGCGCAGCCCGTCAGCACGCCGTCGAGGCCGTCGAGGTCGTGCGCGGACAGCGGCGGGTCATCGCGCACGAACTCGACGCCCTCGATGTCGCCCGGGGCCTCCGACGGGACGGCCAGCCGCGTCGCCCCGCGCTCGCGGCACGCCGCGGCCAGCGCCTCACCGAGGCCCCCGCTCGGGACGCGGTGGACGGTCGCGCGGTAGTCCGCGACGCGCTCGCAGAAGAGGTCGACGTTGGCGGGTCCGGCGCCGGCCGGGCGGTAGTCTCGCGCGACGTCGGACGGGACGGCCGTGTCGCCGAGGGCCGAGCGGATGCGGCCGAGGACCGCGTCGCGCGCGGAGCTCATCGCTCGCGCCACCAGTCGCGGAACGTCTGATCGGGGAAGTCGGGCAACTCACGCATCGCGGTCCAGCCGCTGATAATCGGTGCCAACCCCCCCAAGTGCCCAAGCGGGCCGCGCCCGAGCTTGGCGAGGCGCTGCGCCCGCTCGTAGCGCTTCGGCGAGGCGAACACCTTGCCGATAGCGTCCATCGCGAGGTGCTCGGGGCCGGCGCGGCTTTTCTCCTCCTTCACCACGCGCGCCCGCAAGTGGATCAGCACGCTGGGGATGTCGATCTTGACCGGGCAGACCTCGTAGCAGGCGCCGCACAGGCTCGATGCCCACGGCAGCGTCGGCGCCTGGTCGAGCCCGCGCAGCTGCGGGGTCAGGATCGCGCCGATCGGGCCAGGGTAGACGGACTCGTAGGCCTGGCCGCCCACGCGCGTGTACACCGGGCATACGTTCAGGCACGCCGAGCAGCGGATGCAGTGCAGCGCCTGGCGGCCGACCTCGTCGGCGAGCACGTCGGTGCGGCCGTTGTCGAGCAGCACGAGGTGGAATTCGCGCGGGCCGTCGCCCTCGCGCACGCCGGTCCACAGCGAGGTGTACGGGTTCATGCGCTCCGCGGTGGAGGAGCGCGGCAGCAGCTGCAGGAAGACCTCGAGGTCGCGCCACTCGGGCAGGATCTTCTCGATCCCCATCACGGTCACGAGCACCTCGGGCAGCGTCGTGCACATGCGGCCGTTGCCCTCGGACTCGACGACGCAGACCGTGCCGGTCTCGGCGATCCCGAAGTTCGCGCCGCTGGTCGCCATCGGCACGGTCAGGAACTTCTCGCGCAGGTGACGGCGGGCCGCCTCGGCGATCGCGCTCGCCTCCCAGCCGAGGTGCTGGCCCTTGGCAATCGTGCGCTCGAACAGCGCCCGGATCTCGGCGCGGTTCTTATGGATCGCCGGGACGAGGATGTGCGAGGACGTCTCGCCCGCGAGCTGGATGATCAGCTCCGCGAGGTCGGTCTCGATCGCTTCGATCCCCTGCTCAGCGAGCGCGTCGTTGAGCCCGATCTCGTCCGTGGCGAGCGACTTGACCTTGATCACCTCGCGCGCGCCGTGGTCGCGGGCGATGCCCGCCACGATGCGGTTGGCCTCGGCGCCGTCGCGCGCCCAGTGCACGACGCCGCCGGCGCCGGTGACGGACGCCTCGAGCCGCTCGAGCTGCTCGGGGAGCGTTGCCATCGCGCGCGCCTTGATCGCGCTGCCGGCGTCGCGCAGCGCCTCCCAGTCGGGCAGCTCGGCGACCGTCACCTCGCGCTTGGCGCGGATCGTCGAGGTCGCCTTGCCGAGGTTGCGGCGCAGCTGGGAGTCGGCGAGCGTTCGGCGCGCGGCGGCGGGGAAGCTCATCCGGTCTCCGCCAGGATCTCGGCGATGTGGACCGTGCGCACGCCGGTGCGCTGGCGCCGCAGCGCGCCGCCGATGCTCATCAAGCACGAGTTGTCGGCCGACGTGCAGATCTCCGCGCGCGTGTCGAGCACGTGGCGCAGCTTGTCGGAGAGCATCGCCATCGAGGTGTCGGCGTTCTTGACCGCGAAGACACCGCCGAAGCCGCAGCACTCGCGCGCGCCCTCGAGCTCGACGAGGTCGATGCCCTGGACGGCGCGCAGCAGCCGCAGC
>DATAFH010000164.1:0-6473 GCA_036257565.1 Solirubrobacteraceae bacterium
GCAGATGCGGTCGGCGCGCAGGCCGGCCAGGCGGTCGATGATGTCGATGCGGCGGGTCCCCTCGCGCTCGGCCACCGCGATGTCGGCGAGCTCGAGGATGGCCTCCGGCTCCCGCCAGTTGGGGAGCGAGAGGGCCATGTCACCTCCGACGATGAAGGTCAGCTGATCTCCCGGGGACCGCTCATGCAGCCTCCGCAGGGTATCGACCGTGAATGAGGGCCCGGGAACCTCGGCGTCGGCCAGCGACACGTCGAGCTGCTCCTCTCCCGCCACCGCCCGCCGGCACAGCTCGACCCGGTGCTCGACCCCCGGGTCGGAGTCAATGGCCTTGTGCGGCGGCTCGTGCACCGGCACGAGCAGTACACGGTCGAGCCCGACCTGGGTCAGCGCCTGGGTGGCGCAGACGAGATGGGCCACGTGTGGAGGGTTGAACGTCCCGCCGAGCAGCCCGACGCGCACCGCGGGCGGCACCTACGGGCGAACCTGCCCGTCGCCTTCGACGAGGTACTTGAACGTGCACAGCTCGCGCAGGCCGATCGGCCCGCGGGCGTGCAGCTTCTGGGTCGAGTTGCCGATCTCGGCGCCCATCCCGAACACGCCGCCGTCGGTGAAGCGCGTCGAGGCGTTCACGTACACGCACGCCGCGTCGACGCCGAGCTGGAACGCCCGCGCCGCCGCCGTCGAGCCGGTGACGATCGCCTCCGAGTGACCCGAGCCGTACGTCCCGATGTGCTCGATCGCGGCCTCGACGGAGTCGACCACGCCGACGGCCAACACCAGCGCGAGGTACTCCGTCGCCCAGTCTTCCTCGGTGGCCTCGCCGATCGCCCCGTCGACGGCCTGCGCCCGATCGTCGCCGCGCAGCTCGACGCCCGCGTCGCGCAGCGCCTCGAAGGCGGCGGGGAGGAACACATCGGCGACGTCGGCGTGCACGAGCAGCGTCTCCGCGGCGTTGCACACGCCCGGTCGCTGGACCTTGGCGTTGACGACGATCTCGCGCGCCGCGTCGAGGTCGGCGGTCGCGTCGACGTACACGTGGCAGTTGCCCGACGCCGCGTAGATCACCGGCACCTTGGCGACCGCACTCAGCGCCGCCTTAAGCCCCTCGCCGCCGCGCGGGATGATGAGGTCGACGAGCCCCTCCTGCGTGGCGAGCTCGGCAAGCTCCTCGCGGCCCCCGCCGGCGACGAGCGAGAGCGCGCCCGCGGGCAGTCCGGCGCTCTCGACCGCCTCCACCGCCACCGCGGCGAGCACGGCGTTCGAGTGCGCCGCCGAGGACGAGCCGCGGAGCACGATCGCGTTGCCGGACTTGAGCGCGAGCGCCGCGGCGTCGATGGTCACGTTCGGCCGCGCCTCGTAGACCACGGCGACGACGCCGAGGGGCACCCGCACCTTCCGCACGTCGAGCCCGTTCGGCAGCCGGAAGCCGTCGAGCACCTCGCCGACCGGGTCCTGGAGCGCGACGATCTCCCGCACGCCGGTGGCCATCGCCGCCACCCGATCGGCGTCGAGCGCCAGCCGGTCCATCAGCGCGCTTGAGAGGCCGGACTCGCGGCCGGCCTCGAGGTCGCGTGCGTTCGCCTCGAGGATCTCGGCCGTCCGTGCCTCCAGCGCGTCGGCCATGGCCAGCAGCGCGCGGTCCTTCGTCGCCGAGTCGATCGTCGCCAGCGCGCGGGACGCCGCCTTGGCGGCGCGGCAGACATCGGTCACGGAGGTGGTCGCGATCGCCATGGGTTGAGTCTAGGCGAGCACGAAGTAGTCGCGGTGAACTGCTTCCTGGGTCGCGCGCGGGAGCAGTTCGCGGACCTCGGCGGACTTCATTCCCATGACCTGGCGGAGCTCGACGGCCGAGTAGTTTGAGATCCCCTTGCCGATCGCCGCCCGGCCGTCATGGACTTCGATGGCGTCCCCCGCGTCGAACGCCCCGTCGACGCCCACGATGCCGACCGGGAGGAGGCTCGTGCCGCCCTCCCGCAGTGCCCGCGCGGCGCCCGCGTCGACGGTCACCGTGCCGTGGCTCGGCTTCGCGTACTTGAGCCACAGCTTGAAGCTGGACTGGCGCGTCGCCTGCGGCGCGAACCGGGTGCCCGCCGGCTCGCCCGCCACCGCCCGCGCGAGCACGCCCGGAACCACCCCGCTACCGATCACGGTCGCGATCCCGGCCGCAGACGCCATCTCGGCGGCCACGACCTTCGAGCGCATCCCGCCGGAGCCGAGCGGCGACGGCGCGTGGCCGATCTCCAGCTTGGTCAGCGACTCGGGATCCGTGACCTCCTCGACGAGCCGGGCGCCCGGCGACGTCCGCGGATCGGCCGTGTAGAGCCCTTCGGTGTCGGTCAGCAGCACGAGCACGTCGGCCGCGACGAGCACCGAGACCTGGGCGGCGAGGAAGTCGTTGTCGCCGAACGAGATGTCGTCGGTCGTCGTCGTGTCGTTCTCGTTGATCACGGGGACGACCCGCCACTCGAGCAGCTTGCGCAGCGTGCGCCGTGCGTTCAGGTAGTGGGAACGGGCGCTCATGTCGAAGAACGTGAGCAGCACCTGGGCGGAGCGCACGCCGCGCTCGCGCAGCAGCTCGTCGTACGTGCGGTAGAGCCGCCCCTGACCCATCGCGCTCGCCGCCTGCAGGTCCTCGATCGCCGCCGGCCGCGAGCCCATGGCCAGCAGATGCATCCCGCGCGCGATCGCGCCGCTCGTCACCACCACGACGTCGGTGCCCGAGCGGTGTAGCGCCGCGATCTCCTCGCAGATCCGGGCCACCACGGACAGCCGCAGCTCGCCCGAGTCCTCGGCGACGATCGACGAGCCCAGCTTCACGACGGCGACGGCCATGAGGGCCGTGAGCCTATGAAGGATCGAGCTCGAACACCACGCCGCCGAGCTCGACGTCGTCGCCGGGCTCGAACCCTTCGGCCTCGAGCGCCGAGATGACCCCCATGCGCCGGAGCCGGTGCTCGACGTGGGCGAGCGCCTCCTCGTTCTCCAGGTCGTGACGCGCGATCAGGCGGTCGACCGCCTCCCCCGTCACCCGGAACTCGCCCTCGCCCACCCGCTCGACCGCGAACGCCCGCCTGGCCGCGGGCCGGAAGACTTGGAACTCCGCGACCTCGCTCTCGCCGGTCGTGGCATCGACGGGCTCGGCCGGCGGCACGATCCGCAGGAGCAGTCGGCGCAGCTCGTCGAGACCCTGCCCGGTCGCGGCTGAGGTCACCACCACCGGGACCTCGAGCCGCTCCCGCCAGAAGGCGGCCGCGGCCTCTGCATCCTCCGCCGGCACGAGGTCGGCCTTCGACAGCGCCAGCACGCGCGGCAGCTCGGCGAGCCGCGGGTCGTGCTCGGCAAGCTCGCGCTCGATCACCGCGTGGCTGGAGACCGGGTCCGAGCCGTCGAGCGGCGCGAGGTCGAGCACGTGCACGAGCAGGCGGGTGCGCTCGACGTGCGCGAGGAACTCGTGGCCGAGGCCGGCGCCGCTGCTGGCTCCCTCGATCAGCCCCGGGATGTCGGCGACGACGAGCTGGCGATCCTCGCCCTCGAGTGTCCCCAGCACCGGCTCGACGGTCGTGAACGGGTACGCCGCGACCTTCGGCTGCGCGCGGGTGAGCCGCGCGAGCAGCGACGACTTGCCGGCATTCGGCAGCCCTACGAGCCCCACGTCGGCGAGCAGCTTGAGGTGCAGCTCGACGCGGCCCTCCTCGCCGGGCAGCCCCCTCTCCGCCAGCCGCGGGGTCTGCCGCACCGAGGACTTGAAGCGCGTGTTGCCGCGGCCCCCGGAGCCGCCGCGCGCGACCGTGACCTCCTGGCCGGGCCGCACGAGGTCGAACCGCGTGCCGTCCCAGCGCTCGACCTGGGTGCCGGGCGGCACGCCCACCACCAGGGTCTCGCCGTCCGCGCCGTGGCGCTGGCTCCCCTGCCCGTGGCCGCCCCGCTCGGCCCGGAAGTGCACCCGCCGGCGGAACGCCTGCAGATCGCGCAGCGAGTCGTCGACACGCAGCGCGACGTCGCCCCCGCGGCCGCCGTCGCCGCCGTCCGGCCCGCCCTTCGGCACGTGCGCCTCACGGCGGAACGACAGCGCGCCGTTGCCGCCGTCGCCCGCCCTCACTTCCAATCCAGCACGGTCTGTGAACATCGTCAATGGGTACGTTAGGACGCCATGGACCGTGTCTTCGTCATCACGGGCGCCTCGAGCGGCATCGGCGCCGCCACCGCCCGCCAGGCCGCCGAGGCCGGCTACCGCCTCGTCCTCGCCGCCCGCTCCGAGGACAAGCTGCAGGCGCTCGCGCAGCAGACCGGCGGGCTGGCTGTCCGCTGCGACGTCACCGAGTGGAGCGACCAGGAGGCGCTCGCGCGCCGCGCGCTCGACGAGTACGGGCGGATCGACGTCGCGTTCGCCAACGCCGGCTTCGGCGGCCCGCGCGGCTTCGAGAAGGGGACGCCGGAGGAGTGGAAGGCGATGATCCTCACCAACGTCCTCGGCGCCGCCTACACGATCCGCGCCACCGCCGCGGCACTGAGAGACACCAAGGGCCACCTGCTGCTCACGAGCTCGGTCGCCGGCCGCCGGGCCCTGCCGGGCTCGCTCTACTCAACCACCAAGCACGCCGTCACCGCGATGGGCGAGGCCGCTCGTCAGGACTTCAACGACACCGGCGTGCGCGTCACGCTGATCGAGCCCGGCATGGTCGACACGCCGTTCTTCGACAGCCCGCCGAGGATCGAGGCGCTGCAGCCGGAGGACATCGCCCGCGCCGTGATGTTCGCGGTCTCGCAGCCGCCCCACGTGGACGTCAACGAGATGCTGATCAGGCCTACTGCGCAGCCGTCGTAGTCATCTAACGTCGCCGAACGTCAGCGCGACGAAGGAGCGTCTGACGTGGCAGGCGAAACACTAATAACGCGGCCGCGGCGCCCGGTGCGAAACTGCACCACGCCCGGCGACTTCGCGTAGATCGTGTCGTCTTTGCCGATGCCGGTGCCGTCTCCGGGCTTGAAGCGCGTGCCGCGCTGCCGGACGATGATCTCGCCGCCGGTCACGGCCTGGCCGGCGAACACCTTCACGCCGAGGCGCTTGGCGTTCGAGTCGCGCCCGTTGCGGCTGGAACCGAGGCCCTTCTTGTGTGCCATCGCTTCGCTACTTCCCGATCTTGGTGATTCGCAGGCGGGTGAGCTCCTGGCGGTGCCCCGTGCGGCGGCGGTAGCCGCGCTTGGGCTTGAACTTGAACACCCGCAGCTTCTTGCCGCGCTCGTGGCCGACGACCTCGGCCTTCACGAGCGCCTTGGCGAGCTTCGCCGAGTCGAGCACCGGGTCCTTGCCGTCGCCGGCGAGGAGGAGTGGGACCAGGTCGACGGTGGCGCCTGGCTCCTCGGGCAGGCGCTCGACGAGCAGGGTCTGGCCCTCCTCGACGCGGTACTGCTTGCCGCCGGTCTTGATGACTGCGTAGGACATGTCGGTGAACTCACTCGGAGGCGTCTGAGGCCTTCGCACGCGAACGGCGCCGTCCGCCTCTGCGGCCGCGGCGCCGAGGCGAGGAGGATAGCGCGTCGCCGTCGCCGCTCGCGGCCTCGGCCACGACCTCGGACTCCTCGACCGCCGCGGGCGCAGTGCCCGCGGTCGGCCCCTCGTCGTCGTCGGCGAGGACCTGCGTGGCGTCCGCCTCGACCGCCTCGGCGGTCTTCGCCCGCCGCCGGCGGCGGCTCCGCGGCTTGGCACCGTCCTCGGCCGGCGCCTCGGCGTCCGCGACAGCCTGCTCGCGCACCTTGCGCGCCGCGGCGCCGCGCTTGGCGGCTGCCGACCGGCGGGCGCGGTCGTCGGCCTTCCGGCGCTCCTCGGCTCGCTCGACCGACGCGGCCTCGGCGGCGTCGGCGTCCGCGCCCGTGAGCGAGGCGACCGCGGTGGTCCGCCCGGCCTGCTCGATGCGGACGAGCTTCTTGTCCCCCACGAAGCCGATCCCGCCCGTGACCGTGATCAGGTAGCCGTCGATCTTGGCCACGCCGTCGTCCGGGTTGTACATGTGCGGCTCGACGATGTCGACGTGGACCTCCTCGCCGACCCGGAACGGCACGGCACGCTCCTCGATCTCCTCGCGCGTGCCCGTCTGGACGACCGCGAAGTGGTCGAGCGGCAGCCCCTCGGAGCCCTCGAAGTGGAAGTAGCGGCCGGTCTGCTCCTCGAGCGCGTGCAGCTCGCGGGCGCCGTCGGCCGTGAACCAGGCGCTCACGCGCGCGTTCATGCGCAGCAGGAACGCCTCCGGCGCCGCGTCGCCCTGCTCGGCGACCATGTGCCGCAGGTGCCGGGCGATCCCGATGGCGATCGTCTCCTCGGACTTGATGACGCCCTCGCCGTGGCACACCGGGCAGGTCCGGGACATGATCTCGCGCACGCCGTCCGTCACGTTCTGACGCGTCATCTCGACGAGCCCGAGCGGCGAGATCTCGACGACGAAGGTCTTCGTGCGGTCCTCGTCGAGGGACTTGCG
>DATAFH010000165.1:0-48007 GCA_036257565.1 Solirubrobacteraceae bacterium
GCAGATCTTCACGAAGCCGATCGGCGACCGGCCGACGATGTTCCTCGAGGTGATCGAGCGCCACGGCGCGCGCGGCTTCGGCGAGGGCAACTTCAAGGCGCTCTTCGAGGCGATCGAGCGCGAGCAGGAGCTGAGGGGGAATCTCTGATGCGCTACCACTCGCTGGGTCAGATCCCGCAGAAGCGCCACGTCCAGTTCCGTGACCCGGAGGCCGCATCGGCCGGCAACGGCAATGCGCCGCTGCTCGTCGAGGAGGTGCTCGGGTTCGAGGGCTTCTCCGGCAACGAGTCGATCCTCTACCACCTGTGGTCGCCGTGCCGGATCAGCGACGTCGGCGAGTTCACGCCGATCGCGCTCGAGGAGTGGGTGCCCGACACCCACGTGCACCGGCTCACGAACACCATGGGCCTCGAGCCGATGGGCGACGCCGTGCTCGGCCGGCGCGTGCTGCAGTACAACAACGACGTCGAGATCGGGATCTGCATCCCGGAGGCCGAGGCGGACTACTTCTACCGCGACGGCGAGGGCGACGAGGTCATCTTCGTCCACAACGGCGAGGGCGTCGTCGAGACGATCTTCGGCACGCTGCCGTACCGCAAGCACGACTACGTCGTCATCCCGCGCGGCACGACCTACCGCTTCCGGTTCGACTCGCCGCAGCGGTGGTTGACCTTCTACACGCCGGGCGAGATCGAGACGCCGAACCGCTACCGCAACCGCTACGGGCAGCTGCTCGAGCACGCGCCGTTCTCCCAGCGCGACTTCAAGCCGCCCGCGTCGCTGGACACCCACCGCGACCGTGGCGAGTACCTGGTGAAGGTCCGCGTGCGCGGCGGCTACCAGGACTACGTGCTCGACTACCACCCGCTCGACGTCGTGGGCTGGGACGGCTACGTCTACCCGTACACGTTCAACATCGCCGACTTCGAGCCCAAGGCGGGGCGCCTGCACCAGCCGCCGCCGGCGCACCAGAACTTCCAGGGGCCGAACTTCGTGATCTGCTCGTTCTGCCCGCGGATGCTCGACTGGGACCCGATGGCCATCCCCCTCCCCTACCACCACTCCAACGTGCAGTCGGAGGAGATGATCTATTACGTCGACGGCCAGTTCGGGTCGCGCAAGGGCGTCGACATCGGGGCGATCACGCTGCACCCGTCGGGGCTCCCGCACGGGCCGCAGCCGGGGCTGGTCGAGAAGTCGCTGGGCGCGGATCGGACCGAGGAGCTGGCGGTGATGTGCGACACCTTCCGCCCGCTCAAGCTCACGCCGCTCTCCCGCGACCTCGACGACCCGTCCTACGCGTTCTCGTGGTATGAGGAGGGAGCCGAGCTCTCCACCACCGGCTGACGCTGGTAGCTCCTCGCCGCGCCGCACCCAGCGTAGATGGGGCGTTCTCCCGATGCCGCGGGTCGGCAACGCGCGTAGATTCGCGACGCCCGGCTGACCCACGGTGCCGGAAGGAGCGACGAGCGTGTTGTCCGACCGCCGGCAGGATGTGATCCTGCTTCCCGGAGGTGTCCTACCGGCCGCGCCGGCGTACGCGGCGCTGCTGGAGGCGCTTAACGATGCGGTCGAGGCGGTGGCGAAAGACCTCGAGCTCTACGCCGACGCCGGGCCGCCGCCCGGCTACAGACTCGCCGTCGAGGTCGAGGGAATCCTGCGGACCGCCGAGGCTGCGGGGTTCGACCGGTTCCACCTCGTGGGCTACTCGGCCGGGGGCGCGGCGAGCCTTGCGTTCGCCGCAAGCCATCCGGAGCGGCTGCGAAGCCTCGCGCTGCTCGAGCCCGCATGGGCGGGGAACGAAGGGCTCGACCCGGCCGAGGCGGCCGTGCGGCGGGAGCTCGACCGCATCGTGACCCTCCCGCCGGCACAGCTCATGCCGGCGTTCGTGCGCGCCCAGTTGCACCCGGACGTCGAGCCGCCCCCGCCCCCTCCCGGACCGGGGCCGCCGTGGATGGCGAAACGCCCGGCTGGTCTCGGAGCCATCATGGCCGCTTTCAGCGCCGGCGAACTCGACCTGGACGCGCTGCGCGGCTTTCGGCGTCCGGTCTACTTTGCGCTCGGCGACCTCAGTCGCCCGGACTACTACTGGCGGATGGCCGCGCGCCTGGCCCGCGTGTTTCCGGACTTCACACTCGAGACGTTCGAGGGGCGCCACCACTTCGACCCACCGCACCGAACGGAGCCGCAGCGGCTCAGCGCGTCGCTTCGCGCTCTATGGGCTCGCGCCGACGCAGGCTTGTCTGCCGCCCACTGACCCGGCGCACCTCGTCGCGACAGCCTCAGCACCCGCCACGAGGGCGGGCGCTGGGGTGGTTGAGGTGAGGGTCAGGCCGCGGTGGGCGCTGCCTGCGGCTCGTGCTCCAGCTTCGGCAGCCAGCTGAGGCGCATGGGCAGGTACCAGTTGCGCTCGCCGAGCAGCTTCATGCTGGCCGGCAGCAGGACGGCGCGGATGATCGTCGCGTCGATCAGGATCGCGGCGGCGAGGCCGACGCCGATCTGCTTGGCGAGCTGGTCGCTCCCGAGCGCGAACGAGCCGAAGACCGCGACCATGACGAGCGCCGCGCTGGTCACGACGCCCGCCGTGCTGCGCAGCCCGTGGGCTACCGCGTCGTCGTTGCTCATGCCGCGGTTCACGGCTTCGCGAACGCGGCTGAGGATAAACACGTGGTAGTCCATCGAGAGGCCGAACAGGATCACGAACAGGAACAGCGGGATCCAGGGGGCGATGCCGCCGACCGACTGGAAGTCGAGCAGCCTCTCGCCGTGACCGTCCTGGAAGACGAGCACGAGGATGCCGTAGGCCGCGCCGACCGACAGGAGGTTGAGGACGATCGCCTTGATCGGGACGACGATCGAGCGGAACGTGACCAGCAGCAGGAGGAACGCAAGGCTGAGCACGAACAGGAACACGATCGGCACGTGCGACAGCATCGCGTCGATGAAGTCCTTCGAGCCCGCGGTCAAGCCGGTCACGGCCACTTCGGCGCCGGGCAACTTGCCGACGGTGGCGGGGACGACCTCGGAACGGAGCACCTCGAGGGAGCGCTCGGATGCCGCATCGGTGCCGCTGCCCTTGACCGAGAGGGCGACGACGGCGACGGTCTTGTCGGGGCTGACCTCGACGCTGGAGGGCTCGGAGAGCTGGCCGGTGGCCAGTGCCCGGTCGTGCAGCTCCCTGATCGCCGCCTCGACCGGCGGGGCCGTGACGTCTTCGGCCTTGATCACGGTGGTGGCTGGGACGGCGCCGCCGGGGAAGGCGGCCTGGAGCCGGTCGTGGGTCTGAATGACCGGCTGGCTGCGCGAGTAGCCGTCGAACCCCGGGTTCTTGAACTGGATACCGAGCGCGGGGACGCTGAGGGCGACGAGCAGGCCGCCGGCGATCACCGTCGACGCGAGCGGGCGCTTGAGGACCCGGGTGAGGATGGCGCCCCACACGCGCGACTCGCCCTTGTTGCGATGCCGCCGCTTGGAGACCCATGGGACGCGGCCCTTCCCCAGCCAGTTCTTGCGGCTGAGGAACGCGAGCATCGCGGGCAGGACGGTCAGCGAGCCGAGCATGGCGACGGCGACGACGAGCATCGTGCCGACGCCGAAGCCGACGAAGATCGGGTTGCCGGCGAACAGCAGGCCGGCCATCCCGGTCATCACGGTCATGCCCGAGATCAGCACCGCGCGGCCCGACGTGTCGGCGGCGACCTCCACCGCGGCCTCGGCCGAGTGGCCGCGGTCGCGCTCCTCCATCACGCGGCGTGAGTAGAACATCGCGTAGTCCACGCCGACGGCGAGGCCGATGATCACCACGAGCTCCGCCACGTCGGCCGGAAGCGCGTAGATCTGGCTGACCGGGCCGAGCAGCCCGACCGTGGCGGCGACGGCGGTGGCGCCGAGCACGAGCGGGAGGCCGGCGGCGACGACCGCGCCGAACGCGACCAGCAGGATGATCAGCAACAGGCCGTTGGAGATCAGCTGCGACCGCTTTCCGTCCTTCGCGTCCTGCGCGGCGATCGCCTTGGCCGCGGAGGCGTCGCCGAACTGCTCGACGCGCACGCCGGAATGCGCCTTCTGCACGGCGGCCACAGCAGCGAGCGGCTGCTCGACGAGCTTCTCGACCTGCTCCTCCGTGCCGCCTAGCTTGAAGCTCACGAGGAGCGAGCGGCCGTCCTTGGAGACGAGCGGGGTCTCGATCCCGGTCACGCCGTCGATCCGCCCCAGGCGGCTGACGACGTCCCGCACGGCGGCGGTCACCTGAGGATCGTCGGCGCTCTCGCCCTGCACCAGCACCTGCTCGCCGGCCTGCACGGGGAAGCCGGCGGCCTCGACGATCATGTCGCCGCGCTTGGAGTCGCCGCTGCCGGACGCCGACTCGTCGAGGTCGTTCTGGCCGATCTTGCCGCCGACAACAACGGCGAGAACGACGAACACAATCCAGCCCATGACGGCTGTCTTGCGGTGCTGGGCGCTCCATCGACCTGCACGGGCGGCGAGATTACGAGGCTGCACTTGAGGCCTCCTTTGGCCGTTCGTACGCTGTACGAACGACCGTACTCGTACACTGTACGAGTACGCAAGGGGGGCAAACCGAACCGCTATGACCAAACCGCAACCCGCCACCGAGCCGCCAGCGCCGCTGAGCAAGGCGCGCGTGCTCGAGACCGCCGTGGCGTTCGCCGATCGCCACGGGATCGAGGCGCTGTCCATGCGCAAGCTGGCCGACGAGCTCGGCGCCGGTGCGATGTCGCTCTACTACTACGTGCCGAACAAGGAGGCGCTCATCGACGGGATGGTCGACATCGTGTTCAGCGAGATCGAGGCGCCGTCGCTCGAGCTCGACTGGAAGGCCGCGATGCGCCGGCGAGCGCACTCCACCCGCGAGGCGCTCAACCGCCACCGCTGGGCGGTCGGCCTCATGGAGGGACGCATGGACCCCGGCCCCGCCAGCATCCGGATCCGCGAGGCCATCCTCGGCTGCCTCCGCCGGGCCGGCTTCTCGATCGCGATGACCATCCAGGCCTACTCGGTCCAGGACGCCTACATCTACGGCTTCGCGCTTCAGGAGAAGGGCCTGCCGTTCGAGAGCGCCGCGGAGAGCACCGAGGTCGCAGAGGCGACGCTCCAGGACGTCTCCGATCTCGCGGAGAGCTTCCCCTACCTCGCCGAGGTCGTCGCCGGACACGTCGTGAGCGTCGGCTACGACTTCGGCGAGTCTTTCGAGTACGGCCTCGACCTCATTCTCGACGCGCTCGACAAACGGCGAGACGAGGGTTGAGGGCCGGCGTCACTCGGCGACGTAGACCGCGTCAGCGGGGCGTGACCGCGCGGAGGACGAGCTCGAATGCGTCGCGGGCGCATCGTGGAGCTCGGCATCGATCAGGCGATCAACCCTCCAGGGGCGACGCTACGCCTGCACGAGACCGCCCGGAGCGGGTTCGTGACCCTGTCCCCGAGGTGCGCTACAGGATCGTCGTCAACGCCCACCTGGTCCACGAGGTGCTCTAAGCGCCCTTGCGGGCGAGGAAGGAGATGCTCTCCACCTCGTAGGTGCTGCAGGCGTCAAGGGCTCGCTCGGACGTGAAGCGGTAGTCGTTCTTCCGGACCTGCTCGACGCGGAGGCCCTGCGCCTCGATCGCGTCGAGGTAGCTGCGCCGGGGGATCGCACCGGCGATGCAGGCCGCCCAGAGCTCCACGTTGCGCCTCGTGCGCTCCTTGAGGGGCCGGCCGCTGACGATGTCGGCGATCGCCAGCCGCCCTCCCGGACGGAGCACCCGCGCCGCCTCGGCAAACACCCGGCCCTTGAATGGCGACAGGTTGATGACACCGTTCGAGAGCACCGCGTCGAAGCTCGCGTCGTGGAACGGGAGCTCCTCGATGTGGCTCTCGACGAGCTCGACGTTCGAGAACCCCTCCCGTTCGGCGAGCCGGGCGGCCTTGCCGAGCTGCTCGTCGGTGATGTCCACGCCGACGACCTCGCCGGACCCGCCCACCAGCACCGCCGCGCAGAAGACGTCGGTGCCCGATCCCGAGCCGAGGTCAAGCACCCTGTCGCCCGCACGCAGCGCGGCGAGGTCGAGGTGGTGCCCCACGCCCGCGAAGGAGGCCAGGGCCTCCGCGGGGATGGCGTCCAGCAGCTCGCCCGGGTACCCGAGGCGCTCGGCAAGCCCCCTGCCGACTTCGAAGTGGAGCGCCGCGTCGTCCTCCCGCGCCACGTGGCGATACATGTCCTTGACCGCCGCCTCGAGTCGCTCGCTGTCCACCAGCGAGCTGGCGTCGAGTTGCGGCAGCGCCTTGGCGTCCATCGGCCGAGAATATCCGAAGGTCGGAGCTGTGAGACGATCGGCTCGCTTGGAGCTCGCCGCCCACCTGCCGCTGATGGAGTTCGCGGGCGAGGGCGTGTCGCTGCGCCGTCTCACGCGCGCGGTCGACGCCGCCCGCGAGTGCGGCTTCGCGGCGGTCTCCGCCAACGATCATTTCGTGTTCGCCACGCCGTGGCTGGATGGCCCGACCGCGCTCGCCGCCGTGCTGGAGCGCTCAGGCGCCATGGAGCTGGCGACCACCGTGGCGCTCGTGCCGCTCCGCGGACCCATCCCGCTTGCGAAGGCGCTCGCCGCGCTCGACGTGCTGTCGGACGGGCGGGTCGTCGCGGGAGTCGGCCCGGGCTCGTCGGCGCGCGACTACGAGGCGCTGGGCGTGCCGCACGCGGAGCGCTGGGCGCGGTTCGACGAAGCCGCCGCCGTCCTGCGCACGCTCCTGCGAGGCGACCCGGCACCCGACGTTCTTCGCTGGTACCCGGTGCCCGATGCGCCGCTGCAGCCGGCGCCGCACCGGCCTGTGCCGCTCTGGATCGGGAGCTGGGGCTCGGCGGCCGGGCTGCGGCGCGTCGCCCGCCTCGGCGACGGGTGGTTCGCCTCGGCGTACAACACCACCCCTGATGCCTTCCTCGCGGCCCGTCGATCGCTGGCGGAGGAGCTGCGCGCCCGCGGTCGCGATCCCGAGCCGTTTCCCAACGCGCTGGTGACGATGTGGACGTGGATCACCGAGGACGCGCGCGAGGCCGAGCGCGCGCTGCGCGACGTCCTCTCGCCGCTCCTCAAGCGAGACCCCGCGGTCTTGCGCGAGCAGCTCTGCGTCGGGCCGCCGGACCGGTGCGCGGAGCTGCTCTCACGCTACGCCCGCGCGGGCTGCCGGCGGGTGCATCTGTGGCCGCTGGGCGACGAGCCGCGCCAGATCGAGCTCGCCGCGACGTCGGTGCTCCCCGCCGTAGAGGCCTAGACGGCGAAGAGCCCGTCGACGACGAGGAGAACGGCGCAGGCGACGAGGGCGGCGGCCAGGAGACGGGACGCCCAGCGGAGGGCGCGGCCGGAGGCACCGTCGATCGGGCACGCGGCCGCGAGTCCGGTCAGCAGCGCGACGCCGAAGGCCATCGCACCCGCGGTCACGAGCACACCGGCGTCGGCGCCGGCGGCCAGCGCCAGCACGAGCAGTGCGGGGCGCAGCACGACGGGGATCGCGACCGGGACGAGCGCCGCGCGCCATCCGGGGAGCGCTGGGTCGGGCCGCGGCGGGCGCCGGACGAGGTCGGCGGCGCCGGCGACGACGCCCACGACGCCGGCGGCGATCCTGAACGACGGGTCGCTGACGTCGAGCGCGTCCAGCAGCGGGCCCGCCACCGCCGCGAAGGCGCACACGGCGAGCCCCCCGAGCGCGGCACCCGCGGCGGCCACGGCTGCCGGCGAGCGCCCACCGCGCGGGACGCCGAACGCGGCCCGGGCCGGGTTGAGCGCCAGCACCAGCGCAGCGACCCACAGCCAGCTCGACGGCGCGTCTTCGTCCGGGTCCGGTGAGCCGGCGGCCTCCACGATGGGGATCGTCCGCAGCAGCGCCGCCAGCGCGTGCTGCTGGTCGTCCATGCGGGTCTCGCCGCCGTGGAACCATGCACCCTCCACGCGCGCGGGCCGCGCGGCGTTCGCCGCATCCTCGCGGCCGGACTGCTCCGCCACCGCCAGGGCGGCGACGCACGTGGCCCGTTCGCCGATCGCCCCACGCAGGTCGGCCATGCGCGGATCCGCCTGTGCGACCAGCCACCAGCCGGTCAGGGCCTCGCCGATCACGCCGTAGCCACCGCCGCGGGGTGTGTCGCTGCCGCGGACCACGCCGCCCCAGGGCCCGAAGCGCTGGCTGATCCAGCGGACCGCGCCGCCGAACTGCTCGGCCTGCCGGCGGGCGTAGCGCAACTCGTCCTCGGTGAGCGCGCCGGCGCGTACCCGCACGGTCTCGGCCGCGCCGTAGGCGGCCCAGTGATCGAGGATCGGTGGCCAGTGGTCCTCGACCTCGTCGCGCGAGGTCGCCAGGTAGGCGCCGACGGCGTCGGCCGCCTCGCCCCACGCCTCCCCGGGCAGCGCCCGGTGCAGGAGCGCGAGCGCCCAGTAGGCCTCCCCCGTGTAGTACTTGGAGTACTCACCGGGGATCGGCGCGCCGCGCGCCGGGTCGTATGACGCGAGGACCGAGCCCGACGGCTCGGTCTGCGCGACGAGGAAGCGGCCGAGCCGGCGGAGCACGGCGTCGTAGCGCTTCTCACCCGTGGCGTCGCGACGGATGACCAGCCCGGCGGCAAGCAGCGCGGTGGCGCCCGTGGCGACCTGCCCCTGCAAGGTCAGCGCGGCCCACCCCTCGCGCTCGAGCAGCCGGTCGAGCGCCCAGTCCCGTCCGCGGTCGGCGGAGCGCAGCGCGCCCGGCAGGCCGGCCGCGGCGGCCTGGTAGAGGCCCATCGTGACCCCGGCGTGGCGCACGACGTTGTACTCGGACGGCGTCAAGTCTTCGTCGGCGTCGTACAGGTACAGCCACCTGCCGTCCGCCTCCTGGTTGCGGACGAACCACCCGACGGTCGCCTCGGCCGAGGCGCGCAGCTCGCCGGTGGTCACCGGAGGGCAGCGCTCCGGCGGCGCGAGCACGGCAAAGGCGACGGCGAGGACCGCCGCCAGGATCAGCGCGGTCCGCCAGACGACCGCGGTCACCGCGTGTGCCGACCCGAGCGGAACAGCAACGCCGGGAGCGCGAACCAGGCCGTCAGCGGGAGGCGGCTTAGCGCCAGTGCGACGCCCGGCGCGCCGCCAACCGTGCTCCCGTCCCGGTCCACGACCTCGACCCGGGACCCTGGGGCGGACGGCTCGACCCGGAAGCGCGCCAGCCAGTCGAGCCGGCGGACCACCGCGGCCCAGCGCCGGTGGCGGGCATCGGTCGGGTCGATGCGCAGGACGCGGTCGCGGGTCGACGGCACCGCCCAGATCACGAGCACGGCGATGGCGAGGTACGAGAAGACCTGCACGGGCGCCGACAGCTCGATGCCGACATGGAACGCGACGGCGACCCACACGGCCGCGTAGCGCGTGCGACGCCACCACAGCCCCGTGGCGATGAACAGCTCCGTGATCACGATGAGCTTCGCCGCGCCGGTGTGGAAGCTCCGGTCGGTCAGGAGCGAGACGGCCCAGTCCGGGAGCGGCCAGCCCTCGAGCTGGGCCTTGGCCTCGACGACGCGCTGCCACGGCACGATGCCGCCGAACCAGTCGGGGTCGAGCAGTTTGCTCAGGCCGGACGCGCCGTAGACGACCGAGCACTCGAAACGCAGCAGCCACAGCGGCCAGGCGGGGGCCGCGGTGTCGAGCGCCGGTCGCCCGCGCCGCCGGCGCAGCCACGCGTCCACCGACAGCTCGCGACCGCACGGCGCCACCGCCAGCAGCCCCAGGACGATCACCAGGTACGCCCGGTTGTTGTGGAAGTGTGTCGTGGAGAGGAACAGGTTGTAGGCGACGATCGCGAACACGGTCGCCGTCGCGACCCGGCTCAGGATCCCGAGCGACATGGCGACGGCGGCCGCCACCGCGACCCACAACAGCCCGACGTAGACCGCGTCCGGCACCTCCGGGTACCAGCTCGCGTAGGGCTCATAGAACGCATCCCGGTAGATCCTCCCGTCCACGCTGTCGGCGAGATTCGGGCGGAGGTGCAGGAGCACGGCCGGGCCCGCGAGCACCCGCAACAGCGCCAGCGAGCGCAGGCTGACCGGGCGACCGAGGAGCTCGTCGAGGCGGGCGGCGGCGCCGAGCCGCGGAGCGGTGTCGAGCGCGGTCACCGGCCCACCTCCCGGACAGCGCTCCGATAGACCGTGACCCGAGGCGCGTCGTCGTTGTGCCAGGACGTGACGTCCGCCTCCAGGTAGCGGGTCTCGCGGTCGCGCGGCGTGTTGGCGGCCACCCAGTCCAGCGCCGCCCGCAGGAAGGCCAGCTGGTTGTCGAGCCCGGAGTCCGCGTGGTGGCGCACCGCCGGGTACCGCAGGCCCCGCCCCGGCACCAGCGCGTCCCAGCGGTAGCCGGACCACGGGCGTTCGATCGGGACGCGTGCCCCGTCGGCCGTGACGCGGACCACATCCGCCCGCCAGGTGCTCGACTCCGGGAACATCTGGAACGCGAACGGCTTGTGGTCGGCCCAGTAGCCGCGCGCCACGAACCCGAGCTGCGCCGCCACGACGGCGATGACCACGATCCGCCGCGCGACGAGCCTGGTCCTCGACCTCACGCGGTCACGATGACATGAGCCGGTTAGTGTCGCGTCGATGGGTGAGCTGCTCGCATTCCTCGGCGTCGCGGTGGTCGTCATCGTCACGCCCGGTCAGGACACCGCCCTGACGGTGCGCAACACACTCGCCGGAGGCCGGCGCGCGGGCGTCCGCACGGCGGCCGGCGTGGTGTCGGGCCAGGCGGTCTGGGCGGTCGCCGCGAGCGCGGGCGTCGCCGCGCTGCTCGTCGCCTCCGAGCCGGCCTTCGTGGCGCTCAAGCTCGCGGGCGCCGCGTACCTCGCCTACCTCGGCGGCCAGGCGCTGTGGTCCGCCGCCCGACGAACGCCGCAGCACGCCGACCTCGGCCGCCCGGTCGGCGGGCACGAGCTCCGCCAGGGGCTGCTGAGCAACCTCGGGAACCCGAAGATGGCGGTGTTCTTCAGCAGCCTGCTGCCGCAGTTCGGGGACTCGTTCGCCGTCCTCCTCGCCCTTGGCGCGCTGTTCTGCACGCTGACGCTGACGTGGCTGTGCGCCTACGCCTTCGCGGCCGCGCGCGCGGGCGACGTTCTGCGCCGCCCGCGCGTGCGCCGAGCCATCGACGCGCTCACCGGCACGGCGCTCGTCACGCTCGGCGTCCGCCTGGCCACCGTGCGATGAGCGCCCGCGGATCTACGCCGGCTGCTTGAGCTGCATGATGGCCAGCGCATTGCGGTGCGGATCGATGATCCACGCCATCAGCGCGAAGCCGATGTCGGCGATGCCGTCGACCGTCTTGAGCCCCTGCTCGGGCATGTCGTACTCCTGGATCTCGACGCCGCGCGAGCGCAGTTCGGCGAGCTCGGCCGCGAGGTCGGGCACCTGCCAGCCGGCCTGGGTCTGCTCGTCGGCCGTTCCCGTGGTGCTCTTGGTGACGCTGAGCTGGGAATCGCCACCGCATTTGTACGTGACCTCGTAGTCGCTCTCGCTGAGGATCTCGAGGCCGAGCTTGCCGGCGTAGAAGTCCTTCGACTCCTCGAGGTCGGTGGCCAGCAGTACGACGCTGATGGGGTGGTCTCCGAGCACGGCGGTCAGTCGGCGTGGACCGGGAGATCGTAGAGGCGGCGGACGCTCGAGCCGATCCGCGAGACGTCGGTCCCGTAGAGGTGGATCGAGATCGCCGTGCTGTCGCCGATGTTGCGGACACGGTGGATGTCGCCGGGCGGGGCGAACCCGCTCACCTCGCCGGTCTCGTTCGCGCTCGAGCCGGCTTCGACGAGGTACCCGCCGCGCTCGTCGAGCGTGTACAGCTCCTCGTACTCGATGCCCTGGATGACCCCGAAGACGCACCAGGTGACGTGGTCGTGGATCGGCGTCTCCTGGCCGGGACGCCAGGTCAGCGCGACGATCGAGAAGCTCCCGTCCGGCTCGGTGTGGAGCAGGTGGCTGCGGTACGTCTCCGGGTCGCCCGTCCGCTGCTCCTTGGTGAGGATGTCGGGCGTGGGAAGGTGTCGCTTCAGCTCGGCGGCGACGAGCTCGGCGGTCTCGGCCCAGTCGGCGTCCGTGTTCACGGCGGCCCGGGTGGCCGAGACGAGCGCATCGAACTTGGTGGCGGCCACGATCGTGGTCATCGCATATCTGGACGTGGGACCGGCGCTCGTTATTCCCGTGTCATCGGGGACCGCGTGGCGGCCGGGAAGTCATCGGTCGTCGTGGCCATGAACGTCGCTTGCAGAGCGGGACCGGCGCGACCTAGGATCGGGCCGAGCGAAAGGAGCCGTGACATGGCCAACCAGCAGCAGGACGCGTGGGGCGGCGAGGTGCAGATGCCGCGTTGGCTGCGGCGGCTGCTCCGGCGACCGGAGCCGCCCGACGACACGCCGGAGGGCGCGCACGAGCGCCGGAAGCCGCAGGGCGGGCCGTCCGTGGCCGCGAACGCCGACCGCGCCTCCGTGGGCGCGCTGTCCGACCTCTACCGCGAGGGCCGTCCCAAGCGCCGCTAGCCGGCGAGCGCCTCGAAGATCCGGGTCACCACGATCGGCTCGACGGGGTCGACGAGCGCCTCGGCCCACCGGTCGGGCGCCGACAGGCGGTCGGCATCTCGTCGTCGCGCCGAGGGGTGGCGTGGCAATAGAGCACGCCGTCGAGCTCGAGGGTCAGCTCGAGGTCGCCGAGAGCCCGGGCCGCTCGTCGCCGAGCTCGGCGGCCGTGAGCGCCTGCCGTGCGGCCCGCCAGGTCGTCCTCGGCCGGTACGGGACCGCCGACCGCCTCGGCCACCTCACGCTCGCCGTTCCCGCGGATCCAGCGCACCGGCACGCTCAGGGCCTCCAGCCAGGCGAGCGTCGGGCGGCCGGCGAACGACCCGGAACGGCGTCGCCGCCACGACCACCACGTCGGCGCTCGCCGCCCGCGGGTCCGAGAGCACCGCCTCGAGCGCGTCGACGTTCCCATGGATGTCGTCAGGGCGAGGACGTCCACGACCGCCGATGCTGGTCGCCTCGAACGGCGCCGTGGTGACCCGCCGAGATACCGTGCGAGCCGTGATGACAACGGGTGACAGCTCGCCGTGGGATCTCGTCCGGTCGCTGCCGGTGCTCGTGGAGTCGGTCGAGTTCGAGCGGCTGGCAGCGCCGATGGCCTACCGCTTCGAGCGGGTGACGACGCGCGTCCGGCTGCGCGGTGCGGGGGCGGAGGGCGTCGGCGAGGACGTGTCGCCGTACGAGGGCGAGGACGACACGCTCCACGTCGCGAAGCCCGAGCTGCCGCTGGCCGGCGAGTGGACGCTGGAGTCGCTGTGCGACCGCCTGGCGGAGATCGACCAGTGGCCGGTGGAGCCGCGGTGGGACGTCGCGCGGCGGTGGCGGAACTGGGGGTTCGAGTCTGCCGCGCTGGATCTGGCGCTCAACCAGGCGGGCCGGGGGCTGCCAGACGTGCTCGCGCGGGACCCGCGGCCCGTGCGGTTCGTCAACTCGCTCGGCCTCGGCGACCCGCCGACGTTCGACCCGATCCGCCGCCGCCTCGAGCGCCATCCCGGCCTGCGCTTCAAGCTCGACGTCACGCCGGCCTGGACGCCCGAGCTGATCGACGAGGTGGCGGCCACCGGCGCCGTCGAGATCATCGACTTCAAGGGCCACTACGGCCTCGACGTGGCCGAGCTGCCCGACCTGCTCGCCATGTACGACCGGGTCGTCGGCGCGTTCCCCGACACGCTGCTCGAGGATGCCCACGACCTCCCGGAGGTCACAGAGGTGCTCGCGTCGGCGCCGGACCGCATCTCCTACGACGCACCGATCCACTCGGCGGGCGACATCGACCGCGTGCCGCTGACGCCCCGTGCGGTCAACATCAAGCCGTGCCGCGTTGGCGACCTGCGCTCGCTGTTCGACGTCTACGCTGAGACCGAGGCGCGCGGGCTCGTGACGTACGGCGGCGGCATGGGCGAGCTCGACGTCGGGCGCGGTCAGATCCAAGTGCTCGCGTCGCTCTTCCACCCGGACGGTCCCAACGACGTCGCCCCCGGCGGCTACAACGCGGACACGCCGGCCGCCGACCTCCCGCCGAGCCCGCTGCCCGCCGACCCGGCGCCGACGGGCTTCCGCCGGGCGTAGCCGCGGGTAGGCGGCTGACTAGGATTGCGCTCATGCCCGTCGTGCGTCTCCGCGGCCCTCTCAGGCAGCTGGCCGGCGACTGCTCCGAGCACAGGATCGACGGCGGATCGGTCGGGGACCTCCTGCTCGCCATCGAGCGCACGCATCCGGGCGCCAAGGGCTGGATCCTCGACGAGCGCGGGGTGCTGCGGCGCCACATCAACGTGTTCGTCAACGGCGAGCGGGGCGGGCAGGACACGCAGCTCGCCGCCGAGGACCAGATCGACGTCCTTCCCGCGATCTCGGGGGGCGAGCGATGACCGAGCTGCTCGTGGGCACGAAGAAGGGACTGATCGTGCTCGAGGGCGAGCCCGGCTCGCGGTTCGACATCACCGCGCGCGCGTTCCCCGGCGAGCCGGTCGAGTATGCGATGCGCGACCCGCGCTCCGGCCGCATCCTCGCCTCGGTCACGTCGCCGTTCTACGGCCCGAAGCTGTTCTCCACCGACAACCCCAGCGGCGACTGGGACCAGGCCGAGGGCCTCGCACTGCCCCCCGGAGGCGACGCAGCGCTGGAGCGGATCTGGGTGATCGTCCCCGGCGAGGAGGAGGGCACGGTGTACGCCGGCGGCGACCCCGGCGCGCTGTTCGAGAGCCGCGACGGCGGCGCCACCTTCGAGCTCAACCGCGGGCTCTGGGACGAGCCGACCCGGCCTCGCTGGCAGCCCGGCGCGGGTGGGCTGTGCCTGCACTCGATCGCGACGTGGCCCGGCGACCCAGACCGCCTGGCGATCGCGATCTCCGCGGCGGGGATCTGGCTGACCGACGACCGCGGCGAGACCTGGCGGAGCGGTAACGAGGGCATCGTCGCCCGCTACCTGCCGGAGGACACCTCCGGCGAGGAGGTCGCCCTCTGCGTGCATCGCCTCCGGCGCGCGGCGCGGCAGCCGGAGCGCCTCTTCATGCAGTTTCACGGCGGCGTCTACCGCTCCGACGACGCCGGCCGGACGTGGAACGACATCGCGGCCGGTCTGCCGTCCGACTTCGGGTTCCCGCTCGCGGTCGACCCCGCGGACCCCGACAGCGCGTACGTGATCCCGCTCAACGCCGACATCGACCGCGTGACGCCCGAGGGCCGCGTCCGCGTGTACGAGACGCGCGACGCCGGCGAGAGCTGGACGCCGCGAGGCGACGGCCTGCCCGCCGAGCAGGCCTACCTCACCGTGCTCCGCGAGGCGATGGCCGGCCTCGGCGAGGGCCCGGCGCTCGAGCTCTACTTCGGCGCGACCTCGGGGGCCGTGTTCGGCTCGGGCGACGCCGGAGCGACCTGGTCGGAGGTGCACTCGCACCTGCCGCCGGTCCTCTCGGTCGACGCCTCCTGATTCACTCGGCGAGCGGGATCTCGACGAGCACGGTCGTCCCGTCCCCCGGGGGCGAGTCGACCAGGAGGCGACCGTCGAGCGCCTCTACCCGGTCGCACAGCCCGCGCAGCCCGGTCCCGGTGGACGGGTCCGCCCCGCCCACGCCGTCATCGCGAATCTGCACCCGCAAGCACTCGCCCTCGACGCCCAGCTCCACGAACGCCTCGCTCGCCTGCGCGTACTTGGCGACGTTGGTCAGCGCCTCGGCGGTGACGTAGTAGGCCGCCGCCTCGACCGCCGGGCGCAGCGGTGCCGAGGGCACGCCGCTGATCTCCACCGGCACGGGCGCGCGGGCGGCGAGCGCCTCGAGCGCCGGCCCGAGCCCGCGGTCGCTGAGCAGCGCCGGGTGGATGCCGCGCGCGAGCTCGCGCAGCTCCTTGACGGCCAGCTGCGCCTCCGCGCGCGCCTCGGCAATCAGCCGTGCCGCGCGCGGCGGGTCGCTGTCGAACTGCGCCTCGGCGAGGCCGAGCGTGACCGCGACGGCCACCATGCGCTGCTGCGCGCCGTCGTGGAGATCGCGTTCGATCCGGCGGCGCTCCTCGTCGGCGGCGGCGATGATCCGCTCCCGCGCCGTCCGCAGGTCGTCCACACGCTCGCGCAGCATGCGGGCACGGCGGTGCTCGGGTGACTCACCTGGGAAGCGGACCTGGCGCATCCACACTGGAGCGTAGAGCGATCCGCCGTCGCTCACGACCGCTCGCCCATCGACGCGATGGCGTCCGCCCACGCCTGCGGCGCCTCGAGCGGGGAGAAGTGCCCGCTGCCCGGGAGGGGGTCGGCCGTCACGCTCGAGAAGAACGCTTCGAGCCGGTCTCCCCATTCTGGAGGAAAGAGCGGGTCGTGCTCGGGCCAGAGGACCTGGGTGGGCTGGCCGATCCGGCCGTCGAGCGGCGGCACACGCTCGGCGAGGCTGGTGGCCACGATGCCGGAGCCGGCGCGGTACCAGCCGATCGAAGCGGTGAACGCCTCCGGCGGCCCGTACTGCTCGACGAGCCGGTCGAGGTCTTCGTCCGGGAGTGTGAAGTCGGGGCCCGACCAGTGGCTCCAGAAGTGGCCCAGGTATGCCCGCACGGCGTCCGGCTTGCCGTCGACGAGCTGTTCCGCGAGCTCGAGCTGGTGGAACGGCTGGTACCAGAACTCGCGCTGGGCGGCCGGGATCAGCACGCGCTCGCCGACGCCCGGCAGGGGCGGGGCGAGCACGAGCGCCGCCACCCGGTCTGGTGCCTCGCGCGCGAGCGCCTGCGCGATGCGGCTGCCGATGTCGTAGCCCGCCATCAGCGCCCGCTCGAGTCCGAGCTCGTCCATCAGTCCGACGACGCTGCGTGCCTGGGCGGCCGCCGAGTAGCCCTCCCGCGGCGCGACCGTGTGCTTGTCGGACTCCCCGAAGCCGCGGAGGTCCGGCACCACCACGTCCATCGTGCCGGTGAGGAGCGGCACCAGCGCCCGGAAGTCCGTGCGCGTGCCGGGCCAGCCGTGGAGCAGGACGACCGGCGGTCCGCCGCCCGCGCGGTCGTAGGCGAGCGAGAAGCCGTCGATCGAGGCCGAGCGCCGCACGACCTCGGAACCTAGCGCTAGATTGCCGCCGGTGAGGACGAGGATCCTGACCGCGCTGCTGGCCACGACCGCCGCGCTGGTCCTGGTGGCGCCGGCCGCCCAGGCGGTCAAGAGATGCGAGCCCGTACGCAACCCGTACCCGGGCACGCGCTACGACGGCGCCGACCTCAAGCCGATCCGGGCCGTCAAGGTGTCCTGCTCCTGGGCGCGCCACGTCGCCCGCCGCGCGCACTACAAGGCGCTCGGGCTGCCGCTGCCGATGGACGGCGTCCGCCGCTTCGGCTGGCGCGGTTGGCGGGTCACCGGCGACCTGCGGCCGGACCACGACCGCTACGTCGCCCGCAAGGGCGAGCGCCGCGTCCGCTGGCGCTTCTGAGCGCGTAGCGCCCCTTCTAAGGTGGCGCCGGCATGGCGCCGTCACGCGACGAGATCATCGCGCTCGCCGAGCGCGCGCTGCGGCGGGCGGGCGGCGAGGCGCAGGCCACCGCCTGGTGGGAGCGGCAGCTGAGCGCCGGGGCGGGCGGGGCGGTGACCACCGAGGCCGTGACCGTCGAGATCGCCGTCGTGCGCGACGGCCGCGTCGGCACCGTGGTGACGACCGACGTCGACGACGACGGCCTGGCCCGTGCGGCGGCCGGCGCCGCGCTGCTGGCGGCCACCGGCCCAGAGGCGTCTGGGCTCCCCGAGCCCGCGCCGGGCCGTCCGCACGACGGCTACTCGCTACCGACGACGGATCCGGCGGAGGTGGGCGAGCGGCTCGGCGAGTGGAGCTCGTGGCGCGCCGGCGCCGCCGGGACCGCGATCGTCTCCAACCGCGGCGTCAGCACCTACGAGGAGCGCTCGTTCGGCGATCTGCGGGTGCGCCGCCACGCCGACGGGCGCTCGCTCGAGCTCACGGCCGCGACCGTTGACGCGGGCGAGCTCGACCCCGCGGCGCTCCGCGCCGAGGCCGACTCGCTGCTCGGCACCGACCCGGCGACCACCGGGATCGGGCCCGGCGAGTATCCGGTCGTGCTCGGCGCGTGGGCGGTCGCCGAGGTCCTGCGGCGGGCCGCCCTCGCGTTCGGCGGGCCGCAGTCGCCGCTCGCCGGCCGGCTCGGCAGCCAGGTCGCGGCGCCGGCCGTCAACCTCTCCGAGTCGCCGCGCTTCGCCGCTACGCTGCCGCGCTCCTACGACGCCCAGGGCGTGCCGCGCCAGCCGCTGCCGCTGATCCAGGACGGCGTCGCCCACCGCTTCGTGGGGCCGGACACGGGGCACGCCCAGGCGCCGGGCGGCGTCGGCGGCTTCTTCCCCGAGCACCTCGTGCTGGTGGGAGGGGGCGCGGCCGACATCTCCGAGCTGGCCGCGCCGGTCGAGCTCGGCCTCTTCATCCCGGCGCTGTCGCTGCACGGCGCGTGGGTCCTCGGCCGCCCGGGCTCGGCGCTCGCCGAGGGCGTGCGCGTGATTCGCGCCGGCCGGCCGGCCGAGCCGGCACCCAACCTCTCCGTGCTCTTCGAGCCGCTCGAGCTGTTGACGCGCGTCCAGGCCCTCACCGGTCGCCAGCGGACGATCCCGCCGCCGTCCAGCGGTCGGCCCGCACCGCCTCGGCGACGGTTGCGCCCGCCCTGCGCGCGGCGGGCGGCCTACACGTCGCGGGCGCGGCTTAGATGATGCAGGCCATGACGAACGCGCCGCGCGAGATCCACTCGTGGCTGATGGACATGGACGGCGTGCTCGTGAGCGAGGAGAACGCGATCCCGGGCGCGAGCGAGTTCCTCGCCCGGCTGCGGGCGACGGGAACTCCGTTCCTCGTGCTCACCAACAACTCGATCTTCACCCGCCGCGACCTCTCCGCACGGCTGCAGGCGAGTGGGCTCGAGGTTCCCGAGGCGTCGATCTGGACCTCCGCGCTGGCCACCGCCAAGTTCCTCGAGGACCAGCGGCCCGGTGGCTCGGCGTTCGTCATCGGGGAGGCCGGGCTGACCACCGCGCTCCACCAGGCCGGCTACACGCTCACGGAGCGCGAGCCCGACTATGTGGTGCTCGGCGAGACCCGCACGTACAGCTTCGAGCGCATCACGCGCGCCATCCGGCTGATCGCCCGCGGCGCACGGTTCATCGCCACCAACCCGGACGTGACCGGCCCGTCGCCCGACGGGCCGCTGCCCGCCACCGGGTCGTTTGCGGCGCTCATCAGCCGCGCGACCGGCGTCGAGCCGTACTTCATCGGCAAGCCCAACCCGCTGATGATGCGGTCGGCGCTCAACGCCATCGACGCCCACTCCGAGACGACCGCGATGATCGGCGACCGCATGGACACCGACATCGTCGCCGGCCTGGAGGCGGGCCTCGAGGCGATTCTCGTGCTCACCGGCGTCACGACGGTGGACGACGCCGAGCGGTATCCGTACCGCGCCTCGCGGATCGTCGACTCGGTCGCCGACCTCGTCGAGGAGCTCGGCTAGAGCTTGAGCAGCACGATCGTGTTCGCCACGAACGCGACCGCGAAGAAGATCGTCCAGCGGTCCAGATTGCGCTCCATCAGCGAGCCGCCGGTCGATCCGCCGGCGCCGCCGCCCACGCCGAAGGCGCCCGACATCCCCGCGTCCTTGCCCGAGTGCAGGAGCACCAGGAAGATCAGGACGACGGCGATGAAGACCTGCAGCACCGAGAGCGCGGACTCGAGCATCGACCGGACAGGGTACTAATCGCCCGATGCGACGTTGACCACCGCGCCGCCGCCCCGGCGCCGCATCGCCCGGCTCGAGGGCGAGCCGGGTGCGAGCATCGGCCCGCGCAGGTTCAGGTCCGGTGTGCCGCCCCAGTCGTCCGGCTCCGCCCGCGGGAAGTGCGGCGGCACGTGCCCGCCGCCGCCCGCGTTGTCGACGAGGATCTGCGGCTCCGCCTCGGCGATCAGCGCCCGCACGTCCTCCGGCGAGCGCATGTCGGCCCGCACGAACCGCCCGCCGATCTCGCGGGCCGTGCGCTCGCCGCGGTCGCGGTCGATGTCCGCGACCACCACGGCCGCTCCCTCGGCCGCCAGGCGGCGCGCGATCGCCCGGCCGGTACCGGTGGCCGCGCCGGTCACGACCGCCGTGCGCCCGCGGATCTCCATGCGGGGAGGCTGGAGCCGCCGCCTACTCCAGCTCGTCGAGCCGCCGCAGGATCTCCACCGCCTCGGCGCGCAGCGTGCGGTCGAGGGCGCGCCAGTCGGGCTCGGAGAGCTTCCCCGTCCGGTGGTCGAGCTCCGCGTCGCGGATCTCGCGGTACTTGGCGTGGCGTGCCGCCTCGAGCTCCGCCAGCTCGGCGCTCTCCTCCACCTCCGCGCGGCCGCGCCGGCGGAACGGCGCCACGACGAGCAGCACGACGACGACCAGCACCACGACGATGACGACGATGTCCACTAGGCCGGGACGCGCGCCTCGCGGCCGACGCGGGCCGCATAGGCGGCGCTGACGCGCCGGCCGACCGTGCGCGGGGACGGCCAGAGCGCGATCAGGCCGCCGAGGAAGACGACGATCGCGCCGATCCAGATCCACGTAACCATCGGCGAGACGAGCAGCCGGAACGTCGCCGGGGGCGGGGCGTCGGTGTACGAGCGCACGAGCCCGCGAAGCGCCTCGGCGAGTAGGAGGTCGCGCTCGCGGGCGGGTAGCGCGCCCGCGTCGTCGGCCTCGGCGAAGACCTTGTCGCCCTCCTTCACGCGCGGCTCTAGGCGCCGGGTGTCCGGCGCCACCGACGCCCAGACGTCGCGCCGCAGCCCCGCGTCGAGGGCCACCTCGCTGGTCGCCTCACCCTCGAAGAAGCGCGACACTGGCCCGAGCATCGGGCCCGCCGAGGGGAAGAACGACCGCTCCGTCACCATCGTCGACGAGCGCCCGTCGCGGGTAACCCGCAGGACCGCGCCGAAGTCGATCCGCTCCAGCCGGCCGTTCGGCGCGGCGACGAGCTCGGAGGTCGGCCGCACGTACTCGACGTCGTAGCCGCCCACGCGCGCCGACGCCCCCGGCGTCAGCTCGACGTCTCGCTCGTCGGCGAAGCTCGAGGACGCCGCCACGCCCACGAACAGCACGGCCATGCCCACGTGCACCAGATAGCCGCCGTAGCGGTGCCGGTTGCGCCGCACGAGCGAGGCGACGGCCAACGGCACCGGCTCGCGCGCCATCACCCGCCGCGCACGCACCCCGCGCACGAGCTCCTGCCCCATGCCGCCGACCACGAAGCCGGCCAGCGCGAACATGATCAGCGCGTCGGGATGCTCGCCCGCACCGAGCAGCAGCGCGACGACCAGCACGGCTCCGGCCAAGGCGATCGGCGCCACGAAGTTGCGCCGCAGGTTGGCGGCGGTCGCGCGCCGCCACGCGATCAGCGGCCCGATCCCGGACAGCAGCACCAGCATCAGCGTCAGCGGCACCGTGAAGCGGTCGAACCACGGCGGCCCGATCGACGCACGGTGCCCCGTGAACGCCTCCGAGATCAGCGGGAAGAACGTGCCCCACCAGATCGCCAGGCAGAGCAGCACGAGCACGAGGTTGTTGAGCAGGAAGATCGCCTCGCGCGACAGCAGCGAATCGAGCCGGTGGGCCGAGCGCAGCTCGGCCGCGCGCGAGGCCACGAGGAAGATCGAGCCCGCGATCATCACCGCGATCAGCCCGAGGAACGGCACGCCGAGCGTCGAGGCCCCGAAGGCGTGGATCGAGTCCAGGATCCCGGATCGCACGAGGAAGGTGCCGAGGATCGCCAGCACGCCCGTGGCGAGCACGAGCGAGACGTTCCAGACCTTCAGCATCCCGCGCTTCTCCTGGATCATCACCGAGTGCAGGAACGCGGTGCCGGTCAGCCACGGCATCAGCGACGCGTTCTCGACCGGGTCCCAGGCCCAGTAGCCGCCCCACCCGAGCTCGGAGTACGACCACCGGGCACCGAGCACGATGCCGACGCCGAGGAAGAACCACGCGCCGAGCGTGAACGGCCGCGTGGAGCGGATCCAGTCGGCGTTCAGCCGCCGTGCGACGAGGGCTCCCACGGCGAACGCGAACGGCACCGCGAACAGCGTGTAGCCCGAGTAGAGCATCGGGGGGTGGATCATCATGCTCGGGTGCCGGAGCAGCGGATTGAGGCCCACGCCCTCGGCCGGCACCGGCCCGATCGTGTGGTCGAACGGCGACTCCAGGAACACGAGCAGCGCCGCGAAGAACGCGCCGAGCCCGAGCAACACGGCGGTCGCGTACGGTGCGATCTCTCGCAGCCGCCGGCGCGTCGCGAACAGGATCAGGCTCGACCACAGCGACAGCAGCAGCAGCCACAGCAGCAGCGAGCCCTCCTGCGAGGACCACACCGCGGTCGCCCGGTAGAACGCCGGCGTCGTGGTCGAGGAGTGGCTGGTGACGACCGCGAACGAGAAGTCCGACCGCAGGAACGCCGCCTCGAGGATCACGAAGGCCACCGCCGTCGCGCCCGCCAGCGCGTACACCGCCCGCCGACCCGACGCCACCCACTCGCGGCGGCCGGTCCGCGCCCCGTAGAGCGAGGCGCCGATCCCGTAGAAGCAGACGCCGAGCGCCAGGATCAGGCAGCCCTGCCCCGCTACCAACACCTCAGGTCTCTTCGGCCGTGAACTTCGACGGGCACTTGGTCACCAGCGAGTCCTTCTCGCCGACGAACACGCCGCCCTGCTTGCGGACGTCGACGATGACCTCGCGGTCGGCGCGGAACGGGTCGGGCAGGACGCCCTCGTAGCGGACCGGCACGGAGACGTTGCCCGCCCGATCGCGCACACGGAACTCCGTCACCGTACCCGTGCGTTCGTAGCCCGGGACGACCTTGCCGGTCAACTGGTACGTCCTGCCCGGCTCGGCCGTGCTCAGCAGCTGGCTGGGGCTGCGCGCCTCGCTCGAAGCCGAGAAGCTCGTATAGACGAGGGCGGCGGCGAGCAGCACGGCGGCGCTCAGTGCGACCACCAGGCGGACCGAGCGCTTGCGGGCGGGATCCATCGCCTCCGATTATGGCGAGGTCGCCCCGGGAAGGCCGCGCCAGGCGTAGACAGATGGTTGACCCGTTCGCGGGAAACCTGGACGAAAGGCGGGCGAAAGGAATTGAAAACGGCATAAAGGTTTGCTCCAGGGCGTCGAGAACCTGGGAGAGACCCCATGAGCACCGCCGCCGCACAAATGCCCCGCCTCCGCCGTCGCGAACGGCACAGCAACCGCCCCTCCCGTGCGCGCGCCGCCGTCCTTCAGACGCTTGCCCGCGCGCGTCGCAGCGGCGGCCCCGAGGACCAGGCGTTCTACGAGTGCGGCTGCGGCCACGCGTTCAAGGCGGAGGTCTCGACCTCCGTCGGCTGCCCGCACTGCGGCACCAGCCAGACCTGGTAGGTCGCGCCAAAGCGGGTAGACCCCGCCCATGGCGAGACAAGACGCATCGCATCTCCATGGGCCCGAGCACGTGCGCAGCTACCTCGAGACGGACGGCGAGGTCGGCCACGACTGGCGCAACGGCAGCTCGGTGCTTCTGCTCACGACGACGGGCCGCCGCTCCGGCGACCCCCGCACGACCCCGCTGATCTACGGCCGGCGCGGCGACGACTACCTCGTCGTCGCGTCGAAGGGCGGCAGCCCCGAGACGCCCGCCTGGTACGTCAACCTGCGCGAGCAGCCCGACGTCGAGCTCCAGGTCCTCGGAGACCGCTTCCCGGCCCGCGCCCGCACCGCGACGCCCGAGGAGAAGCCCGGGCTGTGGCAGGAGATGGTGGGCCACTGGCCGGACTACGACAACTACCAGCGCCGGACCGACCGCGAGATCCCGGTGGTGGTACTCGAACCAGCGAGGTGAGAGAGCGGCGGACGGGGGTCGAACCCGCGACCTGCGGCTTGGGAAGCCGCCGCTCTGCCAACTGAGCTACCGCCGCGCGAGGCGCCAAGACTAGCGCAGCCTGAGGCCCCCGACCCACCCGATCGGACGGTGTGCCGCGGATACCCTTCAGAGGGTGCAACCGCGCCTCTACTGGCCGATCACGTTCGCCGCCGCGGCGCTCGTGGCGCTGCTCACCTACGGGGTCGCGTCCACGGGCCCCGATACGTCGATCGACGAGCAGCTGCAGGCGGGCGAGCGGGTCGAGGCGCCGGTCCGGGACCTGCCACGGCTCGGCGCGACGGGCACCGGATCGCTCGCCGACCACGCCGGGAGGGTCGTCGTCCTCAACGTGTGGGCGTCGTGGTGCCCGCCGTGCACCTCGGAGATGCCGCTGCTCCAGCGCACGCACGAGAGCATCGAGTCCCGCGGCGGGCTCGTGCTCGGCGTCGACACCCAGGACGCCACCGAGGACGCGCTCGAGTTCCTGCGCGAGAAGGACATCACGTTCGCCAGCCTGCGCGACCGCGACCGTGAGTACGGGCGCTCGCTGGGCGTCAGCGGCTACCCCGAGACGTTCCTGATCGACCGCCGCGGCCGGATCGCCGCGCTGCGCCGCGGGCCGGTCACCCAGGCCTGGCTCGACGAGCACCTGGAGCCGCTGCTGAAGGAGCGCGCGTGAGGCGGATCGCGCTGCTCGCGCTGCTCCTCGTCGGCCTCACCGGGGTCGCGGAGCCGCAGGTCACGCTGCCCGACATCGAGGACGAGGTCATGTGCGTCGAGTGCCGGACCGCGCTCAACGTCTCGCAGGCGCCGGTGGCCGACCAGGAGCGGGCGTTCATCCGCGCCCGCATCGCCGAGGGCAAGACCAAGGAGGAGATCAAGGCCGCGCTCGTCGCCGAGTACGGGCCCGACGTGCTCGCCGAGCCCGATCCCGAGGGCTTCGACCTCGCCGCCTGGCTGGTGCCCGGCGGGCTGATCGCGCTCGCCGCGCTGGGCGTGGCGCTGCTGGCGCGCCGCTGGCGGCGCCGCGATGACGGGCCTGCGCCCGCCGGGGGATCGGAGCTCGACCCCGCCGACGCGCGCCGGCTCGACAGCGAGCTGCGCGCCTTCGACTCGTGACCGGGGGCGTCGACACGACGGTCATCGCCGCGTTCGCGGTCGGCTTCGTCTCGTTCGTCTCGCCGTGCGTGCTGCCGCTCGTCCCCGGCTACCTGTCGGCCGTTTCCGGGGTCTCGCTGGCCGAGCTCCAGCACGGCGAGAGGCGCCTGGGCCGCGTGCTGCTGCCCGCGATCGTCTTCTGCCTCTCGTTCACCGTCGTCTTCGTCGCGCTCGGCATGACCGCCACCGGCCTCGGGTCGACCCTGGCGGACGGCCGCGGCACGCTCGACAAGGTCGCCGGCGTGATCATCATCGCCCTCGGCGTGCTGTTCCTGCTCACGCCGTTCGTGCCGCTGCTGAACCGGGAGTGGCGGCCGGACGCGCTGATCGCCCGAGCCGGCTCGGGCGGCCCGCTGATCGCCGGCGCCGCGTTCGCGTTCGCGTGGACGCCGTGCGTGGGGCCAACACTCGGCACCATCCTCACGGCCGCCTCGGTGCGCGACACGGTGAGCGAGGGCGCCGTGCTGCTGCTCTTCTACTCGGCGGGCCTGGCCGTGCCGTTCCTCATCACGGCGGTCGCGTTCACGCGCGCCACCGCCGCGTTCCGCTGGCTGCGCGACCGCTACCTGGTCATCACCGCGCTCTCCGGCGCCGTCCTGATCGCCATGGGCGTCCTCCTCTACACGGGGGAGCTTACGACGCTCAACCTCGAGGCCCAGGAGGCGCTCGACGGCCTCGGGCTGAACTTCTTCAACGAGCTCTAGCGCTACATCGTCTCCGGTGCGGACACGCCGAGCACGCCGAGCGCACGGGCGATCGTGCGCTTGGTGGCCACGGACAGGCCGATCCGGAACGACTCGACGGCCTCGGGCTTGGCGCCCACCACCCGGCAGTCGCGGTAGAAGGCCGTGAAGGTCTGCGCCAGCTCGAGCGCGTAGGCCGCGATGCGGTGCGGCGCGCGGCGCTCCGCGGCCTCCGCGACCTCGGCCGGGAAGGCGAGCAGCTTCTTCACCAGCTCGCGCTCGGCCGGATGCAGGTCAAGGCCCTCGGGCGACGCCTCGAGCGCGGCCCCCACCCGCTCCTCCCCCGCCTTGCGCAGCATCGAGGCGATTCGCGCGTGCGCATACTGGACGTAGTACACGGGGTTCTCGCTCGACTCCTCGCGCGCGAGGTCGAGATCGAGGTCGACCGTCGAGTCGTGCGAGCGCTGGAGCATGAAGAAGCGCGTCGCGTCGACGCCGATCTCGTCGAGCAGGTCGTCGAGCGTGATGAAGTCGCCCCGGCGCTTGGACATCGAGGCGCGCTCCCCGCGCTCGACCAGGTGCACGAACTGCAGGATCGGGATCTCGAGCCGGTCCGGGTCGGCGCCGAGCGTCGACATCGCCGCCTTCATGCGCGCGATGTAGCCGTGATGGTCGGAGCCCAGCGGCGTGATCAGCCGGTCATAGCCGCGCTCGAGCTTGTGCTCGAGGTACGCTAGGTCGGCGGCGAAGTAGGTGGTGGCGCCGGTCGAGCGCTGGAGCACGCGGTCCTTGTCGTCGCCGAACGTGGTCGTGCGCAGCCAGCTCGCGCCCTCGGAGTCGTAGCGGTGGCCGGCCTCCTCGACGTGCTCGAAGGCGCGGTCGATCGCCGACGGGTCGCCCTCGTGCAGCGTGAGCTCGGAGAACCAGCAGTCGAAGGTGACGCGGTAGCGCTCGAGCGTCGCCTTGATGCGCTCGATCAGGATGTGGCCGCCCTCGACGGCCAGCTCCTCGGGGTCGCGCTCGGCGGCATCCGAGATCATCACCGCCAGCTCGGCGACGTAGGAGCCCTGGTAGCCGCCCTCCGGCGGCTCCTCGCCACGGGCGCGGGCCCGGATCGACTCCCCGAGCTTGATCAGCTGCGAGCCGGCGTCGTTGAAGTAGTACTCGCGCGACACCGTGTGGCCGGCCAGCTCGAGCAGCCGCGCCAGCGCATCGCCGTACGCGGCGTGGCGGCCGCTCGCCGCGGTCAGCGGCCCGGTCGGGTTGGCGGACACGAACTCGATCAACACGCGCTCAGGCCGCTCGGCGACCCCGCCGCCCCAGCTCTCCCCGGCGGCCAGGATGTAGCCGGCGGCCGCCGTGTACCAGGCGTCCGCGAGGAAGAGGTTGAGGAAGCCGGGCCCGGCGACCTCCACGCGCTCGACGGTGTCGCCCAGCCGCTCGCTCAACCCCCGGCCGAGCCGCTCGGCGACCTCGCGCGGCGGCGCCTTGAGCGCGGGCGCCAGGAGCATCGCGGCGTTCGTCGAGAAGTCGCCGAAGCCCGCCTTGCGCGGGCGCTCGAGCGTGAAGCCGTCCGGCGCGCCGTCGCGCAGGTCGGCGGCGGCGGCCGCGACCGCGCCGCGGAGCTCTTCGATCGGGGAGGCCACGTCAGTGATGGTACGGCTCACCGGCGAGGATCTTGTGGGCGCGGAACAGCTGCTCGAGCAGCACGACGCGCGCGAGCTGGTGGGGCAGCGTCATCGGGCCGAGCGAGAGCTTGTGGTCGCAGCGCTCGAGCGCGGTCCCGTACGGGCCGCCGATCACGAAGTAGACGTCGCGTCCCGCCAGGCGGCGGTCCTCCAGCCAGCGGGCGAAGGCCTCCGAGCTGTAGGTGGCGCCGTTCGCGGCGAGCAGCGACACGTACGCGCGGTCGGGGATCCGGCGCTCGACCTGCTCGTCCTCGCGAACCTCGACCAGCGACAGGCGCGTGTGGCGCGTCAGGAGCCGCTGGTAGTGCTCGACGTCGTCGGCGTACGGCGGCCGCACCCGGCCGACGGCGAGCACCGTGTAGCGCACCGCTGCGATACTAGGCGGGTGGACAACGAGCCGGCCGAACGCCGCATCAACCTCCACACCTCACCCGAGGTCATGGCGAGCCAGTACGCGAACTTCGCGAACGTCTCGCACTCCGACTACGAGTTCACCATCACGTTCGCGCGCGTCGACCACGAGGTCGAGAGCGAGGAGGTCCCCGGCGTCGTCGTCTCCCGCATGAGCGTCTCCCCGCGGTTCATGCGCGAGCTGATCGACGCGATGGAGGACAACTGGTCGAAGTGGCAGACGAAGGAGGGGATCAAGAGCCTCCCGGAGGTGCAGCCGCGGCAGCCTCCGAGGAACGACTGAAGGCCAGCGCCTGGCCGATCCGCTCGACCGCCGTCGGGTGGGTGCCGAGCAGCGCGTGCACCCAGCCGGGCGGGTCGGGGTCGGACACGTTCTGGACCGTGATGCGGCGCTGGAAGTCGATCAGGTCGCCGGAGTCGCGGGTGAGCTCCATCGCGAAGCGGTCGGCGCGCGCCTCGACGTCCCGCGAGAGCGCGTTGGAGATGAAGGTGATGGACGGCACGATCAGCGCGATGGCGAGCGCGACGGCGGGCACGGCGGCCGGCCGCCCGAGGCCCTCGGGCGCCAGGCGCTCGGCGAGCCGCGCCACGGCAAGCATCCCGAACGGCGCGACGATGGCCAGGTAGAGCAGCCCGTGGGGCACGTCGCGGTAGTGGACGTGACCGAGCTCGTGGGCGAGCACGAGCCGGACCTCGCCGGGCTTGAACTTCTCGAGCAGGTTGTCGTAGATCACCACGCGCTTGGTGGTGCCCAGCCCGGCGACATACGCGTTGGCGGCCGTGGTGCGCCGCGAGGCGTCCATCACATAGATCTCGCCGACCTTCACGTCCGCGCGGCGGGCGAGGTCGAGCACGTCGCTGCGCAGCTGGCCGGCCGGCAGCCGCTCGAAGCGGTTGAAGACCGGGTCGAGGACGATCGGGCTCGCGTACGTGATGATCACGCCGAAGGCGACGGCGAGCGCCGCGCCGGCGATCCACCAGCGCCGCCCGAGGCGCCGCATCATGAACACGAGCAGCGCCCCGCCGGCGCCGACGATGACGGCCTGGATCGCCATCCCCTTGACCACGTCGCCCGCCCAGCCGAGCCAGCTCTGCGTGACGAGCCCGACGTCCATCGCACGCTGGCGCGAGATCGCGCTCACCGGCAGCGTCACGACGGTCACGGCCACCGACAGCGCGACGGCGGTCGCCGCGCCGGCCCCCACCGGCCGGCGGAACCGCTCCCGCAGTCGCTGGGGCGGGCGCCGGACGACCCACACGAGCAGCCCGATCTCGAGCGCCGTACGGAGTCCGAAGAGCACGAGCTGCCCGGTCCGGAAGTCCTCAGCGCGGTCGATGAACTCCGTGCTGAAGTAGCGTTGCGGCGCCACGTCGACCGGCTCGAGCCGATCGCGCGGCCGGAACAGGATGACGGCCGCCTCGGCCACCGCCAGCGCGGCGACGATCGTGACCGGCAGGCGCAGCGGTCTGAGCACCGAAGACACGATAACCACGCATGAGGGTCGCGATCGCCTCCGACATCCACGGCAACCGGCACGGCTTCGAGGCGGTTATCGAGGCCGCCGAAGCCGACGGCGCCGAGGAGTTGTGGTGCCTCGGCGACCTCGTCGGCTACGGCGCCGAGCCGGACGCGTGCGTGGCGCTCGCCGACGCCCACTGCTCGATCTGCCTCGCCGGCAACCACGACCTCGCGGTGGTCGACGCCATCTCGCTCGACGACTTCTCGCGCGGCGCCGCCCTCGCCGCCCGTTGGACGCGGGACGTGATCACCCCCGAGACGCGCGAGTTCCTGCTCTCGCTCTCCCCCACCGGCCGCGCCGAACGGCTCGGGCTCTTCCACGCCTCGCCGCGCGATCCGGTCTGGGAGTACGTCCTTTCCACCCTCGTCGCCGAGCTGTGCCTCGACGCCACCGACTACCGGGTCTCGCTGATCGGGCACTCGCACGTGGCGCTCTCCTTCAGCCGGCCCGAGGGCGACCCGGCGGGCGGCACCGTGCGCCGGGGTGGCGAGGAGGCCGACCTCGAGGCGGGGCAGTGGCTGATCAACCCCGGCTCGGCAGGCCAGCCGCGCGACGGCGACCCGCGCGCCGCCTGGCTGATGCTCGACACGGACCGCCTGACCGCCACCTGGCGGCGCGCCGAGTACGACATCGCCGGCGCGCAGGCCGCTATCCGCGCGGCGAACCTTCCCGACTCGCTCGCCGAACGCCTCCAATACGGCCAATAGGACAGGTGTGGCCGCTAGCCTGCGAGAGCCGTATGCGTCGCCGCGTCATCCTCCCCCTCGCGCTGGCCGCGCTGGCCGCGCCCGCGGTCGGCTGCGGGCAGGACAGCAACAACCGCAACCTGATCCCGCCCGAGCGAGCCCAGGCGCTGATCGAGACCGCCGACAAGATCGAGTCCGCGTGCGCCGACGGCGACGTGAGCGAGGCGCGGGCAGCAGTGCAGGAGGCAGAGGCGCAGATCAACGAGCTCCCGCCGCGGGTGGACGATCGCCTCGAGGACAACATGCGCGCGTGGCTGAACCGCATCTCGCGCCGGCTCGAGCGCGACTGCGCGGCCGAGGAGACGCCCACGCCGACGCCGACCGCGACCGAGGAGCCGACCCCGACCCCGACCCCGACGCCCACGCCGACCCCGACGCCGACGCCGACCCCCACCGCGACCGAGGAGCCGGCGCCGACTGAGACGGCGCAGCCGGGCGATCAGGGGAACGGCGGCGGCACCGAGGCACCGACACCGGAGGGCGGGCAGCCATGAGCGACGACGGCCTCTTCGCCGGCCGTTACAAGCTCGAGCGCCGGCTCGGCGTCGGCGGCATGGCGACCGTGCAGCTGGCGATGGACACCCGGCTCGAGCGCCATGTTGCGGTCAAGCTGCTCGCCGAGCACCTGGCCGAGGACTCGAACTTCGTGTCCCGCTTCCGGCGCGAGGCGCTCGCCGCTGCCCGGCTCGTGCATCCCAACATCGTCCAGGTCTTCGACTTCGGACTCGACGAGGCGACGCACCGCAACTTCATCGTCATGGAGTTCGTCGACGGCCCGTCGTGCGCGGAGATCCTGCGCCAGCGCGGGACGCTCCCGGCCGACGAGGCGGTCGACATCCTCGGCCAGTCGTGCCGGGGCCTGGACTACGCGCACCGCCACGGCGTCGTGCACCGCGACGTCAAGCCCGGCAACCTGCTGCTCAACCGCGACGAGATGGTCAAGCTCGCGGACTTCGGGATCGCCAAGGCGGCCGAGCAGTCGGACATCACGAAGGTGGGCTCGGTGCTCGGCACCGCCGCGTACCTGGCGCCGGAGCAGGCCCGCGGCGAGCCCGCCGGCCCCGCCTCCGACCTGTACGCGCTCGGCGTCGTCGCCTACCAGCTGATGGCGGGCCGCCTGCCGTACGACGCGGCGTCGCTGACCGACCTCGCGCGCCTGCAGGAGGCCGGCCCGCCGCCACGGCTCGACGAGCTGGCGGACGTCCCGAGCGCGCTTGCCCTCGCGGTGGCGCGGGCGCTGCACCGCGACCCGACCCAGCGCTATGCGGACGCCGCCGAGATGGAGACGGCGCTGCGCGACGGCCTCCGCGGCCGCGCGCCGGAGGGCGGCACGGAGGCGACCTGGCTGGTCGACGAGGACGAGACGGCCGCCACGCGGGCGATGAGCGCCACGAGCGCGACCTCGTCGATGCCGCGCGAGCGCCCGTCGCAGGTCCGGCGGCCGCTCGAGCCGCTCGACGAGCCGCCGCCGCGGACCCGCGCGCCGCGGCGCGCCCCGAGCGTACCGCCGCCCGGCCGGCGCGGCGGCGGCGGGCCCGGCAAGTGGATCGCGCTCCTCGTCGTGCTCGCGCTCGCCGCCGCCGGGTTCGCGGGCTATCAGGCGCTGCCGGACTCGGGGACGAGCGGCCCCGAGCTGCGCGAGAACGTCAGCGGCAACGTCAACGAGGCCGTCGACGAACTCAGGGGCCTGATCGAGGACAACACCGCGGATTAGGCGGCCACCTCGACCTCGGCGAGGTCGAGGCGGAGAGCTCGCTGCGCGACGCGATCCCGAGCTTGGCGAACACCTTGTGCAGGTGGTACTCGACGGTCTTGGGGCTCACGAAGAGCTGAGCGGCCACGGCCTTGTTCGTGGCGCCCTCGGCCACCAGGCGGGCGACCTGCAGCTCCTGCGGTGTGAGCTCGGCGAGCGGGCTGATGTCGGGCTGGCGGGCGGTCTCGCCGGTCCCCGCAGCTCGCGTGCGGCGTGCAGGGCGGCGCGCTGCACCTCGGGCAGATCGTCCACGCGGTCGAGTACCGGCCGCAGCGGCTGGTGCAGGCCCGCGAACGGCAGCTCGGGGAGGCCGGCGGCCTCGAAGCGCCGTCCCTCCACCTCGGGCGCCGCCGCGAGGACGGCCACGGGATCGGCCTGCAGCCGGCGGGCGGCGAACACCAGCGCGTCGGCCGACGCGCGGTCGAGCCAGTGCGCATCGTCGACGATGCAAGTCAGCGGCTGCTCCTCGGCCACCGCGGTCAGCAGCCCGAGCACCGCCATCGACACGACGAAGCGGTCCGGCACCCCGTCCGCCGAGAGGCCGAACGCCCCGTGCAGGGCGGCGCGCTGCACCTCGGGCAGATCGTCCACGCGGTCGAGTACCGGCCGTAGCAGCTGGTGCAGGCCCGCGAACGGCAGCTCGGACTCGGCCTCGACGCCCGAGCCGGAGAGGATGCGCATGCCGTCCGCCCGCTCGACGGCGTACTCGAGCAGCGCCGACTTGCCGATGCCCGGCTCGCCCGCAGGACGAGCGCGGCGCTGCGAGACTCGCGCGCCTCGGTCAGCAGGCGCTCGATCGCCGCCGTTTGGCGGTCGCGCCCGAGCAGCACCTGGCGACTCTACAGTTCCCAGGGGGCCGCGCCGGAGCGGACCGCGGCGGCCGCGGCGGGCAGCCGGCCGGCGGCGATCGCGTCGCGCAGCGCGGCCATCAGGCGCTGCAGGTAGGCGAGGTTGTGGAGCGTGAGCAGCCGCTGCGCGGTCTGCTCGTGCGCCTTGATCAGGTAGTGCAGGTATGCGCGGCTGTAGCCGTGGCCGCAAGCCGGGCACGGGCAGCCGTCGAGCAACGGCTCGTCGTCGGTGCGGAAGCGGCCCTTGGCCAGGTCGATGCGCCAGCGCCCGGCGGGGTTGGGCACGAGGGCCATCCCGTGGCGGCCAATGCGCGTCGGCATCGCGCAGTCGAACGTGTCGATCCCCAGCTCGACGCCGCTGACCAGGTCGTCGACCTCGCCGATGCCCAGCAGGTGGCGGGGGCGCTCCTCGTCGAGCTCGTCGATCGCCCAGCCGACGACCTCGAACATCTGATCCTTGTCCTCGCCGAGCGTGCCGCCGATGGCGATGCCACCCACGGGTCGCGCGGCGACCTCCTGCGCAGACGCGCGGCGCAGGTCCTCTTCCACGCCGCCCTGGACGATCCCGTAGACGAGCTGGTCGCCGGGGCCGTGCTCGTCGTGCCAGGCGAGGCAACGGTCGAGCCAGCGGTGGGTGCGCTCGGTGGAGCGTGCGGTGTAGTCCCGGCCGCCGTGGAAGGGCGTGCACTCGTCGAACACGAGCGCGATGTCGGAGTGCAGCGCGGCCTGGACCTCCATCGACGTCTCGGGGCCCATGAAGCGCGTCGAGCCGTCGAGATACGAGCGGAACCTCACGCCGTCCTCGGCGATCGTCAGGATCGCGCCGGCGCGCTCGCCGCTTGATTGCGGCGCGCGGCCCTTGATCTCGTCGGCCACGGTGCCGTGGCCCATCGAGAAGACCTGGAAGCCGCCGGAGTCGGTGATCACGGGACGGTCCCAGGCCATGAAGCGATGCAGGCCGCCGAGCTGCCGGATGAGGTCGTGGCCGGGCGTGAGGAACAGGTGGAACGTGTTCCCCAGCACCATGTCGTAGCCCAGCTCGGCGGCCTCGCGCACCTCGAGGGTCTTGACAACGGCCTTCGTCGCCAGCGGGACGAAGGCGGGGGTTGGCACCTCGCCGTGCGCAAGGCGGAGGACGCCGGTGCGGGCGCGCGACCGCGGGTCGCGCGCCCGGATGTCGAAGATGCTCAGCCTTCGATCGTCTTCGTGTCGGAGCCGCCGATCTCGATCCGGCGGGGCTTGCGCTGCTCCGGCTTCGGGATGCGGACCTCGAGGACGCCGCGGTCGAAGCTCGCGGCCACGGCCTCGGGGTCGATGCCCTGCGGCAGCGTGAGCGTGCGGGAGAACGCCCCGAAGGCACGCTCGACGCGGTAGAAGCCCTCGCTCTTGCTCTCGTGCTCGGCCTTGCGCTCGCCCGAGATGGTGAGCGTCGCGTCCTCGAGCTCGATCCTCACGTCGTCCTCGCTCAGGCCCGGTAGGTCGGCCCGGAGGACGAAGTCGTCCTCGGTCTCGACGAGGTCCATAGCCGGCATCCAGCGGCGCATCGTGGCGCCGTTGCCGGGCGCGGGGCTGTCGAAGACGGAGTTGAAGAGACGGTTCATCTCGTTCTGGAGCGTGCCGAACTCACGCAGCGGCTCCCAACGCACGATGGTCATGGCAGATCCTCCATGGACGTAGTTAACAACCTGTGCCCATTATGAGATCTCAGTCGGAGCTTGTCAAGTTTCTTAGCCGCTAGGACTAAGATCAGCTGAGCCGGGGAGCACCCGGTTCCAGCCGCTGGCCAGCTGCTCGAGCTCGTCGGGCGCGAAGTGCTGGAGGAACCGCTCGCGCACCCCGTCGAGGTGGGTGCGCCTCGCCCGCGAGAGCAGCTCCTCGCCCTTGTCGGTCAGCACGGCGAACATCCCGCGGCCGTCCTCGGTGCAGGCGTCGCGCTCGATCAGGCCGTCGCGCTCGAGACGATCGACCAGGCGGGTCATCCCGGAGCGCGACAGCAGCACGCCCTCGGCGAGCTCGGCCATCCGCCGCCGGCGCTCGGGCGCCGCCTGCAGGTTAATCAGGACCTCGTAGGACGTGAGCGGCAGGTCGTGCTCGGCGAGCAGCTCGGCGTCGAGCGCCTTCACGAGAGCGCTGTGGACGCGCAGCAGGCCGCGCCAGGCGGCGAGCTCCTCCGGAGCCAGCTCACTGACGGCCTCTGTGGTGTTCGCGGCGGTCATCGGTTACAGCCTAGCGGGGTGGTGGTTGCGCGGACAACTTCACCGGCGGTGACGTTCGCTACGGGTCGACATCACCCTCGAAGAGCGCGAACGGCACGCCCTGCGGATCACGGACCACAGCGACGCGCCCCATGGGCGTGTCCAACGGACCGGCGATCACCGTCCCGCCGCCGGACCGCACGGCGGCCGCCGCGTCGTCGCACGAGGCGACCGTGAAGTAGACGAGCCAGTGGGCGGGCTCGCCGCCCTGCTGGGGGCGGATGCCGCCGTTCACGGCGCCGTTCCGACGGATGACGCCGTAGCCGGTTTCCTCCGGCTCGACCTCCCACCCCAGCAGCGCGCCGTAGAACTCGCGCGCTCGACCCGGGTCCGGGGAGGCGAGCTCGTTCCAGCACATGCAGCCGACGTCATTGACCCGCGCGGCGCCCGCGCGCTCCCGCGGCTGCCAGAGCTGCAAGGTGGCGCCGGTCGGATCCGCGACGGCGGCCAGCCGGCCCGCCTGCTCGACATCCGCCGGCGCGGCCCTCACCTCGCCGCCCAGGTCGCGTGCGCGCTCGACCAGGGCGTCGACGTCCTCGACCGACACGCGCGACGCCCACCCCGGGCCGTCCTCGACCGGGTGCACGGCCGCCACGTCGCTGCCTTCGAGCCGGAACGTCCCGTCCTCGGCCTCCCACCCGAAGACGTCGGTGTAGAAGGCCACCGCCGCGTCCGCGTCGGTCGTGCCGAGGTCCGCCCAGCAGAACGTCCCGGGCGCGTAGCTCTCGCGCTCCCCCATGGCCTGAGCCTACGCGAGCAGGGAGCGGCCCGTCATCTGCCGCGGCTGCTCCACGCCGAGCAGCTCGAGCACCGTCGGCGCGACGTCGGCCAGGATCCCCTCGCCCTCGAGCCGCGCCCCCGGCGCAGTGACGATGCACGGGACCGGGTTCAAGGAGTGGGCGGTGTTGACCGACCCGTCGTCCTCGAGCATGTGGTCGGCGTTGCCGTGGTCCGCGGTGATCACGCACGCCCCGCCGCTCTCGTGCACCGCCTCCACGACGCGCCCGAGGCACTCGTCCACCGTCTCCACCGCCTTCACCGCGGCCGGGATGACGCCGGTGTGACCGACCATGTCGGGGTTCGCGAAGTTGATGATCGCGAACATCGGCTCGTCCTCCCGCCAGTGCCGCACGAACGCGTCGGCCGCCTCGCGTGCGCTCATCTCCGGCTTGTGGTCGTACGTGGGCACGTCGCGCGGAGAGGGGACGAGCTCGCGCACCTCGCCCTCGTACGGGTCCTCCTCTCCCCCGTTGAAGAAGTAGGTGACGTGCGGGTACTTCTCCGTCTCCGCCACGTGCAGCTGCGGGCGGCCCAGCCCCGAGACGACCTGCCCGATCGTCATCTCCGGCCGCTTGGGCGGGAACAGCACGGGATACGTCCAGTCCTCGTCGTACTCGGCCATCGACGTGTAGCGGTCGACCGGGCCTTCCCCGACGAGCTTGCGCGTGATCTGGCGCATGCGGTCGGGCCGGAAGTTGAAGGCGATCACCGAGTCGCCGGGCCGGATCGTGGCCTCGTCGCCGACCGTCGTCGTGGTGATGAACTCGTCGGTCTCGTCGCGCTCGTACGCCGCGCGGACCGCCGCCTCGCCCGTGTCGGCGTGGTGGTCGCCGCGGCCCTCGAGCAGCAGGTCGACCGCCTTCTGCGTGCGGTCCCAGCGCTCGTCGCGGTCCATCGCGTAGTACCGGCCCACGACCGAGCCGACCCGCCCTGCGCCGACCTCCCGCATCCAGGACTCGAGCGAGGCCAGCGAGTCCGCCCCCGACGTGGGCGACGTGTCGCGCCCGTCGGTGAACGCGTGCACGACGAGGTCGTCCACCCCCCACTCGGCCGCCAGCTCGACCAGCGCCTTGAGGTGCCGCTCGGAGGAGTGGACGCCGCCGCCGGAAACGAGCCCGATCAGGTGCACCCGCGGGGCATCCCGCATCGCGGCCTGCAGCGTCTCGTTCTCGGCCAGCGTGCCGTCGGACACCGCGGCGTCGATGCGCACGAGGTCCTGGGGGACGATCGCGCCCGCGCCGAGGTTGAGGTGGCCGACCTCGGAGTTGCCCATCTGGCCCTCCGGCAGCCCGACGGCCTCGCCCTTGGCGGTCAGCTGGGTGTGCGGGTGCTCCTCCCACAAGCGATCGAAGACCGGCGTCGACGCCAGCGAGATCGCGTTGCCGGGACCGTCCGGGGCAAGACCCCAGCCGTCGAGGATCACGAGCGCCACCTGCGGGACGGTCATGCGCGCGCCGCCTCGACGATCTCCGCGAACGAGGCGGGGTCGAGGCTCGCGCCCCCCACGAGCGCGCCGTCGATGTCGGGCAGGGCGAGGATCTCGGGCGCGTTGTCGGGCTTCAGCGAGCCGCCATAGAGGATCCGGACCTGCTCACCGGCCTCCGCGTCACGATCGGCCACCAGCGCCCGCACGAACGCGATCGCCTCCTGCGCCTGCTCGGACGTGGCGACCTGGCCGGTACCGATCGCCCAGATCGGCTCGTAGGCGATCACGACGTCGCTGAGCCGCTCGCTCGTGACCTTCTCGAGGCCCTCGTGCACCTGGTGGCGCAGCTTGCGCTCGGTGTCGCCGCGCTCGCGCTCCTCCTCGGTCTCGCCGACGCAGAGGATCGGCACGAGGCCCCTGTCGAGCGCCTTCGGCACCTTGCTCTGCAGCGCACGGTCCGTCTCGTTGAAGTACTGGCGCCGCTCGGAGTGCCCGAGGATCACCCCCTGCACGTCGATCTCCACGAGCATGGGAGCGCTCACGTCGCCAGTGAACGCGCCCTCGTCGGCCTCATGCATGTTCTGCGCGTAGACGGCGACGCTCGAGCCGCGCGCGGAGTCGACCATCGCCTGCAGTGCCGTGTACGCGGGACAGATGACGATCTCGACGTCGTCGATCGCGCCCACACGCGGCAGCAGCGCCTGGATGTACTCCTCGGCCTCGGCGATCGTCTTGTGCATCTTCCAGTTGCCGGCGATGTAGGGCTTGCGACTCACGAGAGCGCCTTCACTCCCGGGAGCTCCTTGCCCTCCACCAGCTCGAGCGACGCGCCGCCGCCCGTGGAGAGGTGGTCGACCCGGTCGGCGAGCCCGAACTGGGCGAGCGCCGCCGCCGAGTCGCCGCCGCCGACCACCGTGGTCGCGTCGCTCTCCGCGACCGCCTCGGCCACGGTGCGCGTGCCGGCCGCGAACGGGTCGAGCTCGAACGCCCCCATCGGGCCGTTCCAGAACACCGTGCCGGCGGTGCGGATCGTCTCCGCGTACGCGGCGGCGGTGGACGGCCCGATGTCCAACCCCATCCACCCCTCGGGCACGTCCACGCCGTCGATTGTCCTCACGGACGTGTCTGCATTGAACTCCTCGCCGATCACGAGGTCAACCGGAAGACGGAGCTTGTCGCCGCCCGCTTCGAGCACGCGGCGGGCCGGCTCGACGCCCTCCTCCTCGCACAGCGAGTCGCCGACCGAATGCCCCTGCGCCTTGAAGAACGGAAAGCACATCGCGCCGCCGACGAGGATCTCGTCGGCCCGCTCGAGGAAGGCCTCGAGCACCCCGATCTTGTCGGTCACCTTGGCGCCGCCGACCACCGCCACGAGCGGGCGCCGCGGATCCTCGAGGATCCCGCGCAGCGTCGAGACCTCCCGCTCGAGCAGGCGCCCGGCGACGCTCGGCAGCAGGTGCGCAACGGCCTCGGTCGAGGCGTGGGCGCGGTGGGCCGCCCCGAAGGCGTCGTTGACGTACGCGTCGGCGAGGGCCGCGTAGCGCTTGGCCAGCTCCGGGTCGTTCTTCGTCTCGCCCGGCTCGTAGCGGACGTTCTCGAGCATGACCACGTCGCCGTCGGGCACGTGGTCGAGGTCCTCGGCCAGCAGCACCTCGGTGCCCAGGAGCTCCGAGAGCCGTTCGGCGACCGGCCGCAGCGAGAACTCCGGCTCACGGTCCTTCGGGCGGCCGAGGTGCGCGGCGAGCAGCAGCCGCGCACCCGTCTCGCGAAGCTCGGTCAGGGTCGGCAATGCCGCCCGGATCCGGGAGTCGTCGGTGATCCGGCCGTCCTCGAGCGGGACGTTGAAGTCGACCCGCACGAGGACGCGCCTGCCGTCGACGTCGAGCTCGTCAAGCGTGCGCACGCACCAGCACCTTCTGTGCAAGCTCCACGCACCGGTTCGAATAGCCCCATTCGTTGTCGTACCACGCGACGACCTTGACCAGCGACCCGTCCATGACCGACGTCAGCTGCGAGTCGAAGATCGACGAGTACGGGGACTTGACGATGTCCGACGAGACGATCGGGTCCTCGGTGTACTCGAGGATCCGCGTCATCGGGCCGGTGTCGGCCCGCGAGCCGAAGGCCTCGTTGATCTCGTCCACGCTCGTGTCCCGCGCGACCTGCACGGTGAGGTCGACGACCGAGCCGGTGGGCACCGGCGCCCGGACCGCGAAGCCGTGCAGCTTGCCCTGCAGCTCGGGGATGACGAGGCCGATCGCCTTCGCCGCGCCGGTGGAGGCCGGCACAAGGTTGACGGCCGCCGCGCGGGCGCGCCGCAGGTCGCGGTGCGGCGCGTCCTGGAGCCGCTGATCCGCCGTGTAGGCGTGGATCGTGGTCATCAGGCCGCGCTCGATGCCGACCGTCTCGTGCAGCACCTTGGCCACCGGCGCCAGGCAGTTCGTCGTGCAGGACGCGTTCGAGATCACGTGATGCTCGTCGGCGTTGTAGGTGTCGTCGAAGTTGACGCCCAGCGCCACGGTGATGTCCGGCTCGGTCGCCGGGGCGGAGATGATCACCTTCTTGGCGCCGGCCTTGAGGTGCTTGGCGGCGTCCGCGCGCTTGGTGAAGAGGCCGGTGGACTCGATGACCACCTCGGCGCCGAGGTCGCTCCACGGCAGCGCCGCGGGATCCTTCTCCGCCAGCACCCGAACCTCGCGGCCGTCGATGGCGAGGTTGCCGTCGCGCACCTCGACCGTGCCCGGGAAGCGCCCGAACACGGAGTCGTACTTGAGCAGGTGCGCGAGCGTGCCTGCGTCCGTGATGTCGTTGACCGCGACGATCTCGATGTCCGCGTCCGACTCTTGCGCGGCGCGGAACACGTTGCGGCCGATACGGCCGAAGCCGTTGATGCCGACGCGTACGGGCATGTCAGCGTTCTCCCTGTGGATCTCGTATGCGGCTTACTCACCTTCGCAAGCTCGGGTGAGCGCCTTGATTACGACGGCTTACTCACCCTCGAAGCTCGGGTGAGCGCCTTAGATACACCGGGAAGGCTACCCGGAGCGGCGCAGCGACACCCGGTCGACGTCGCGATGCTGGACCTCGACCACGTACGGCTCGCGGTCGCGGAACGCGCCCGAGAGGTGCTCGGCGATGGCCACCGAGCGGTGGCGGCCGCCGGTGCAGCCGATGGCGACCACGAGGTGGGCCTTGCCCTCGGCCACGTACTGCGGGAGCAGGTACTCGAGCAGCGGCAGCACGTGGTCGTAGAACTCCTCGAGGCGGCCGTCGCGCGCGATGTAGTCGACCACGCGCTGGTCGAAGCCGGTGAGCGGCCGCAGATCCGCCTCGTAGTGCGGGTTGGGAAGGAAGCGCACGTCGAACGCAAGATCGGCGTCACGCGGCGGGCCGTGCTTGTGCCCGAACGAGGTGAAGGTGACGGCCAGGCTGCGGGGCGCCTCGCGCTCGAGCAGCTCGTCGGCCACCTTGCGGCGCAGACCGGCGGAGCTGAGGCCGCTGGTGTCGATGCACGTGTCCGCGCGCGCCTTGACCGGGCCGAGCAACTCGATCTCGGCGCGTACGCCGTCGGCCACGGTGCCGTGAGGGGCGAGCGGATGCCGGCGGCGGGTCTCCTTGTAGCGCGTGAGCAACGTCTGCTCGTCGGCCTCCAGGAACAGCACGCGGTGCACGACGCCCGCCTCGTCGAGCTCGTCGATCACCCCGGCCAGCGCGGACAGATACTCGCCGCCGCGGGAGTCGGAGACGACGGCGGCGCGCTCGACCTTCGAGCCGGGGTGGCGGAACAGCTCGGCCAGCGACCGGATCATCTCCGCCGGCAGGTTGTCGACGCAGAAGTAGCCGGCGTCCTCGAACACGTTCATCGCGGACGACTTCCCGGCCCCGGACAGCCCGGAGATGATCACGAAGTCCACCAGGTGCGACGGCCCGCGGCCGTTGGCTGAGCTCATCGTCCGGTCCGGTTGAGGTGAGCGTACAGGTCGCGGGCCACCTTCTGGGGCAGGCCCGGCACGCGCTCGAGCTCCTCCCGGTTCGCCGCCAGCACGGCATCCGGCGACCCGAAGTGCTGGAGCAGCGCACGCTTCCGGGCGGGACCGATCCCCGGCAGCCCGTCCATGATCGACTCGGTCATCGCGCGCTCGCGCCTGATGCGGTGGTGGGTGATTGCGAAGCGGTGCGCCTCGTCGCGCGTGCGCTGCAGCAGCTGCAGCTCCGGCGTGTCGTGCGGGAGGACGACCGGCGTCGAGTTGCCCGGGAGGAACGCCTCCTCGATCCGCTTGGCCAGCGAGACCACGGTCACGCCGCGCTCGCGGAAGCCCTGCAGCGGCTCGAGGCCGGCCGCCAGCTGGCCCTTGCCGCCGTCGATGACCACGAGGTTGGGGAGCGCCCCGAACGACGGGTCGCGCTCGGCGTCGTAGGGCGAGCGCTCGTTCTGCTTCTCCCACTGCCCGTAGCGCCGCGCGAGCACCTCGGCCATCGCGCCGTAATCGTCCCCCGGCTCGACCTGGCGGATGTTGAAACGCCGATAATCGGACTTCTTCGGCGCGCCGCCCTCGAACACGACCATCGACGCGGTCGTGTGGGTGCCGCCGAGGTGGGAGATGTCGAAGCACTCGATCCGCAGTGGCAGCGATTCGAGCCCGAGGGCCTGCTGCAGGCCGGAGAGGGCCTCGACGCGCTGCTGGCGCCGACGCTCGGCCTTGAGCTTCTCCTGGTCGAGCGCGAGCCGCGCGTTGCGCTCGGCGAGGTCGAGGATGCGGCGCTTGCCGCCGCGCTCGGAGGCGCGGATCTCCACCGGGCCGCCGCGGCGCTCGGCGAGGATCTCGCGGAGGATGTCCAGCTCGGAGCCCTCGGCGAGCACGCTCTGGACCACGATCAGCGAGGGGATCGAGAGCGCAGTCGCGTAGTACTGGAGGATGAACTCCTCGGCCACGATGGCCGGCGGCTGCCCTCCCTCGTTCTCGAGGTAGAAGGACTGGCGGTCCGAGAGCACGCCGTCACGGACCTGGAAGACCTGAGCGTTGGCCTCCGTGCCCTCGACCGCGACGGCGACGGCATCGTACGTTCCGGCGCCCTCGTTCGCCACCCGCTGGCGCTCGAGCAGCGAGCGCACGGCCTGCAGCCGGTTGCGCTCGAGCGCCGCGGCCTCGTAGTCCTGCTCGCCGGCGTGGAAGGACATGCGCTGCTCGAGCTCGCGCTCGATCTGCTTGAAGCGGCCGCTGAGGAACGTCATCACACCGTCCACCCCGCGCCGGTACTCCTCCTTGGAGACGTAGCCGACGCACGGCGCCCCGCAGCGCTTGATGTAGTAGTCCAGGCAGGGCGAGCCCGAGTGGCGGCCAGGCTCGGGACCTTCGCAGGAGCGCAGCTGGAAGATCTTGCCGAGCAGGTCGAGCGTGCCGCGCACGCGCTTGGCGCTGGAGTAGGGGCCGAAGTAGGCCCGCTCGCGCTTGTGGCGCTCGCGCGTGAAGTACACGCGCGGGAAGTCCTCGTCGAGGCTGATCGCGATGTACGGGTACGACTTGTCGTCGCGCAGGCGGATGTTGAAGCGCGGCTTGTACTGCTTGATGAAGTTCTGCTCGGCGAGCAGGGCCTCGGCTTCGGTGGCGGTGACGAGCGACTCGATGTGGTCGATGTCGTCGGTCAGCGCGTGCGTGCCGTACAGCGTCGGGTTCGAGAAGTGGCTCGCGACCCGCTTGCGGATCGACTTCGCCTTCCCTACGTACACGACGCGTCCGCGGGTGTCGCGGAACAGGTATACGCCAGGCTGGTCCGGGAGGCTCCTGCGCTGCTCGGCGAGCCGCGCCGCGCGGTCCTGCTGTGGGGCCTCGATTGCCATTGATGTCTCTATTGGAGGGTAGCCTGCGGCCCGGTGGTCAACCTGTACTCGGATACGCAGACGCGCCCGACGCCGGCCATGCGCCGCGCTATGGCCGAGGCGGAGGTGGGCGACGAGCAGTCGTTCGCCGACCCGACCGTCAACGCGCTGTGCGAGCGCGTCGCCGAGCTGCTCGGGTTCGAGGCCGCCGTGTTCCTGCCCACGGGCACCATGTGCAACGCGATCGCGTTCCGGCTGCACGTGCGACCTGGCGGCGACGAGGTCGTGCTGCACCGGACGTCGCACCCGCTGATCGCCGAGGCCGGCGGGCCGGCGGCGATCTCGGGGGCTGTGCTGTGCCCGGTCGACGGTCCCGGCGGGATGTTCGATGCCGTGACGCTGCGGGCCGCGCTGCGGCCGCCCGGCGACCGGTACTCGCCGCGCTCGCGGCTCGTGTCGCTCGAGCAGACGACGAACATCGCGGGCGGACGGGTGTGGTCGCTCGATGCGATGCGCGAGGTGCTGGAGGCGGCGCGGGCGGCCGGCATGCGCGCGCACCTGGACGGGGCGCGGCTGATGAACGCGGTCGTCGCCTCGGGCGTGGACGCGGCCACGTGGGCGAGCCCGTTCGACACCGCGTGGCTCGACTTCACGAAGGGCCTCGGCGCGCCGGTGGGTGCGGTGCTGGCCGGCTCGGCGGAGCTGATCGACGAGGCGTGGCGCTACAAGCAGATGTGGGGCGGGGCGATGCGCCAGGCCGGGATCGTCGCCGCCGCCGGGCTGTACGCGCTCGACCACCACGTCGAGCGGCTGGCCGAGGATCACGAGAACGCGCGCGTGCTGGCCGAAGGCTTGGACGGGCTTCCGGGTGTGCGGCTGGACACCGCTGAGGTCGAGACGAACATCGTCGTGTTCGGCGTGCCGCGGCCGGCCGCGTTCTGCGCGGGTCTGGAGGCGCTGGGCGTCAAGATGCTGGCGCTCGACGCCGAGCGCGTACGGGCCGTGACGCACCTGGACGTCGACCGCGCGGGGATCGACCGCGCGCTCGACGCCGCCCGCTCGGTGCTCGCGACCTAGTCGCCCGAGAGCCTCGTCGCCGCGAAGAGCATGACGCCGACCCCGGCGTCCACGACGTCGTTCGCCTTTGGGTCCTTGGCGATGCGCTGAGCGGCCGCGGTCTCGATCTTCTCGGCCTCGGCCACGAGCTTCTCGCAGGCCTTCGAGAGCTGCGCGAAGCCCTTCTCGTCGAGGCGGACGATCATCCGGCGGAGTTGCGCGTCGGGCCGGTCGAAGCCGCCGGCGGCGGCCGAGGCGCGCGCGTAGTCGGCGATCACGTCGAGGTCGGAGCCGGCAGCGGCCTGCTTGGCGATCGGCCGGGCCTGCGCCCAGCCGTCCTCGGTCGGGCGGGGACGCTTGCGCGAGCGGTAGTGGTGCTCGATCGCACCGCGCACGCGGGTCTCGTTCACGAGCTCGACGAGGCCGAACTCCTGCAGCGTGCGCACGTGGTAGGCGACCGTGCCGAGCGTGGCGCCGAGCCAGCCGGCCAGCTGGTTCGGCGAGGCGGTGCGCTCGTCGAGCATCGCGAGGATGCGGACGCGCAGCGGGTGGCTCATGGCTTTCACATAGCGGGGGTCGTCCACGCTCTTGATCGGCTTCATCGCTTCACCTACACGCTCCCTCCAGTACTCGCCCCGGCACAGCAACTGCGACGCGGGCGCCCATGACCTTGACTCTCGTTCGACCCCACGGCGGCTGACCCCCGGCGTGTGGTCTGCGGCATTTTGTCAGGAAGGGAACAAAATGGGGAACATTTGATCTCTACCTTCAGGCGGTTCGCCGCCTCCGGCTCCCTTCCCATTCGATCGGGTCGCCCGTCGAGGGGACGGTGGCGCCGAGCTCGGTGAGCACGGCGGCCAGCGCCTCGCGGCGGACCGCGCCGTAGCTCAGGACGTGGGAGACGACACCGCCGAAGCTGAAGGACTCGGGCGGCTCGCAGAGAGCGTCGATGAACGCGTCGTCCCAGGCGCGGCGGTCGCGGATGCGGCGGGTGAGGGCGGCGAAGGCGCGGGCGGCGTTGTCAAACCGCGTCAGCAGCTCGTCGCTCCCAGGGGCAGGCACCGGCCGGCCGGCGATCGCCGCGACCCAGACCTCGAGCGTGAACACGAGCCGCTCGGCCATCAGCGCGGCGCTCGGCTCCTCGCCCTCGAACCAGACGGCGACGAAGCCGGGCCGGAGCCGTCGCTCGAGCGCCTCTCTCGGGAGGGTCTGCGCGACCTGCAGCAGCTCGCGTACGCGATCGAGGTGGTGGCCGACCATGCGATCGGTGAGGTCGCGGCTCGGGGTCGGCTCGCGCGCGCCGGGGATCAACAGGCTGGCCGGCGGGTGGAAGTGGATGCCGTTGCCGCCGTCGAGCTCCACCGGGCGAGCGGCCCTGACGAACTCGCTCGGCGGGGTATCGTAGGCGCGGGCGAAGGCGCGCGAGAACGCGGCCAGGGAGCCGTACCCGGCGGCGGCCGCAGCCTCCGACGGTGTGGCGGCGCCGGCGCGCAGCTGCCAGGCGGCGCGCTCGAGCAACAGGCGGCGTCGCAGCGCCACGGGCGACTCGCCGGTGGCGGCCGCGAGCAGCCGGTCGAGGTGGTCGCGCGAGAAGTGCGCGCGCTCGGCCAGCGCCTGCCCGTCGGTGTCCGGCTCGTCGAGCGAGTCGAGCACGAGATCGATCAGCTCGCGGAGGCGGTCGGTCACGGCTCCATCGTGGCGTGTGGTGGCTTGATCGTCTTCGACTTCTCGCTGGACGCCGCGGCGTTCTCCCTTCAGCGTGTCGGGCATGCCGAGTTGGAACGACTTCGAGAGCGCCGCCCCCGAGCTGGCCGAGAGGGTGCGCCGTCTGCTGGAGGCCCATACGCACAAGACGCTCGCCACGGTTCGCCGCGACGGCTCCCCACGCATCTCCGGCACGGAGACGGCGTTCGTCGACGGCGATCTATGGATCGGCTCGATGTGGCAGGCGCGCAAGGCCCACGACCTCCAGCGCGATCCCCGCTTCGCGCTCCACAGCGGGTCCGACGACCCGCCGGCGTGGAAGGGCGACGCCAAGCTCGCCGGCGTGGCCGAGGAGATCACCGACCCCGCGCTCGTGAAGAAGATCAACGGCACCAATGCCCCACCCAGCCCCTCCCACCTGTTCCGTCTCGACCTCCGAGAGGTGTCCACCGTCGGGCTCAACGACGCGCGCAACGCGCTCGTCATCCAAGTCTGGACGCCCGAGCGCGGCGTGCGGACCATCGAGCGGGCATGACCTCGTGAGTGCGCGCCTGCGCGCAGTCGTGGACTCGCTCGACGTGCAGCCCGACGATCGCGTCCTGGAGATCGGCTGCGGGCACGGCGTGGCGGCCAGCTTCGTCTGCGAGCGCCGCGACGGCGGCCGGCTCACGGCGGTGGACCGGTCGCCGAAGATGATCGAGGCCGCCGCGCGGCGGAACGCCGACCACATCGCGGCGGGCCGCGCCGAATTCCTCGTCGCCCAGCTCGAGGACCTCGATCTCGGCGACCGGGCGGTTCGACAAGATCTTCGCCGTCCACGTCGGACTGTTCCACGGGGATCCCGAGCGCGCCCGGGGGCTGGCCGAACGCTGGCTCGTGCCGTGCGGATCGCTGCACGCGGTCTTCGACCCACCGTCCCGACTCAGCGCACGAGCCTGACGAGGAGGCCGGCGGCGGCAGCCGGCTCACCGGCGCCCGCGAGGAGGGCGAGGATCCGCGCGACGTAGCCGCGGGTCTCCGGGTACGGCGGGATGCACATGCACTCGCCGACCGCTCCCGGGCCGGCGTTGTAGGCGGCCAGCGCGAGCGGGACGGAGGCGAAGCGCCGGAGCAGATCTCGCATCAGGTGCGCCTGCGCGTCGATCGCCTCGGGCGCGTCGAAGGGGTTGCTCAGTCCCATGGTGCGGGCCGTCCCTGGCATGAACTGGGCGATGCCCTGCGCGCCCGCGGGACTGCGCGCGAACGGGTTGAAGTTGCTCTCGACGTAGAGCTGGGCGGCCAGCAGCGCGGCGGACACGTTCCAGCGCTGCGCGGCTCGGGCGAGCACCGGCGCGTACTCGTGCGGCACGAAGGCCGGGAGCGAGCGACTGCCGCCTGCGCCGTCGCCGATCGTGCGGCGATCGGTCGAGCGGGCGTTGAGCGCGTAGCCGTAGTGCCAGGAGGAGAGATTGCCTATAATGCCGCGTCATGACCACATGGGCCGGTGTGGTGAGGGTTAGCCACATGGGAGTGCGCAGGGCCGGCGCCGCGAACGTGCACACCGACCGCGACCAGGTCGAAGCGATTCAACGCGCGGTACCCAAGGGCGATCGCGTCGTGATCCTGCCGCCCGAACTCGACGTGTCCGGCGCCCTGCCACTCGAACGGCGGCCGTCGCTCCGGGCGGCGGTCGAGGGCGTCGAGCGCGGCGAATTCGCGGGGATCATCGTCGCGTACCTGTCGCGGCTCGGTCGGAATCTCGCCGAGCAGCTGCGCACGTACGACCGGGTGCACACGGCTGGAGGGCAGATCATTGTCGCGCAGGAGGGCATCGACGCCCGTACTCGAAGTGGACGCCTTCAGCGCAACATCCTCGCGGCGATCCACGAGGATGAGCGCGAGCAGCACGTCGAGCGGTTCGACAATCTGCGTCGATGGGCGACTGAGGCCGGGATCTGGCAGCGCCGTCAGACGCCGATCGGTTACGACCGCGACTTAGATACTCGCAAGCTGGTCCCGAACAAGCGTGCGCCGGAAGTCTTCCAGGCATTTCGCGACGCTGGCGCGGGCGTAGGCGTGACCCAGTTGTCCCGACAGCTGAAGATGACCCCGTCCGGCGTTCGCCAGATGCTCCGCAATCGCGTCTATCGCGGGGAGCTGAAAGTTGGCGACTACGTGAACCGCGACGCCCATCCCGCGATCATGGACGAGGAGACGTGGCTCGCAGCGCAAGCGACGCCTCCTGTCCGTCCCCCACGCGGG
>DATAFH010000166.1:0-14791 GCA_036257565.1 Solirubrobacteraceae bacterium
GCACCGCGGGACGCCGTACGTGTACCAGGGCGAGGAACTCGGGATGACCAACTCGCGGTTCGACAGCCTGAGCGCGTTCCGCGACATCGAGTCGCTCAACTACTACGCCCAGGCGGTCGGCGCAGGCGACGCGCCCGAGCACGTCCTCGCCGGGCTGCGGGCGATGGGCCGCGACAACGCCCGCACGCCGATGCAGTGGGACGCGTCCGAGCACGCGGGGTTTACGACCGGCACGCCGTGGATCGCGGCGAACCGGAACCGCGCCGAGATCAACGCCGAGGCCGCGCTCGCCGACCCGGACTCGGTGTTCCACCACTACCGGCGGCTGATCGAGCTCCGCCACACAGAGCCCGTCGTCGCCCACGGCGAGTTCCACATGCTGCTCCCCGACGACGACCGCATCTACGCGTTCACGCGCCGCCTCGACGACGTCGAGCTGCTCGTGCTCGGCAACTTCTCGGGCGACACCGTGACGGCCGGCGTGGACCGCGCGTGGGAGGACGCTGAGGTGCTGATCGGCGGCGGCGGCGGCCTCACGCTCGGCCCGTGGGAAGGGCGGGTCCTCCGGTCCAGCCGTTCGTGAGCGCCCAGCGGGCGCCGGCGGTCCAGGCCTGCACGCGGTTGGAGAGCGCGACCGGCTCGACGTCCCCGGCGACCGTCACCGCGTAGAGCTCGGGAGCGCGGCCGAGGCGGTCGAGCGCCTCGAGCACGCCCGTGCGCACGCGCTCGGCCTCGGCCGGGCGGCCGGCGGCGAGGAGGCCGCCGAACCCGAGCCACGAGTCGAAGGGCCAGATCGAGCCGCGGTGGTAGGCGTGCGGCTCGAACACCGGCGAGTCGCTCGACAGCGTCCGCAGGCCGAAGCGCGTGAGGATGTCGGGCGCGCATAACCGGTCGGCGGCCGCGTCGCGAGCTCTGGGATCGAGCGCGTCTGCCCACAACAGCCAGCCGAGCTGCGAGCCGGCCCCCGGGACCGTACGGTCGCCCGCCTCGACGGCCATGACGTCGGGAACGAAGTCCCGCGACAGCCGCGCCCGCAGGCCATCGGCCCGCCCGACCCAGCCGCCGTCCGGGTCAAGCGCGGCGAGCGCACGCAGCGCGGCGTGGGCCACGGCCTGGGAGTCCGTGTCGGCCAGCGGCGGCTCGGGCACGGTGCCGTCGGGCCGCAGGATCCCCGAGCCGCCCTCTGCCGGGTTCGAGGGATCGAACGCATCGCGCCAGCCGTGCTGCGTGATCGCCCCCCACTCGCCCGGCGAGTGGCGCAGGAGGCCGTCCCCCTCCTCGAGCGCGCCTGCGAGCCATATGCCGGCCGCTCGCCACGCCGGCTCGAGCTCGCCGGCGAGCGCGGCATCACCCGTGGCAGCGAGAACGACGAGAAACCAGGAGGTGGCGTCGGCCGTGCCGTAGTAGGCGAACGGCCCGTCGTCCGGCCAGCCGGCGGCCATGATCGGCTCGGGAGCGGCGTCGCGGAACTCGTGGCCGATCTTGCCCGGCGCCTCGAGCGTGCCCGGGTGCTCGCGGCGCCCCTGCCGGGCGGCCAGGGCCCGCAGCGTGGCGGCCGCCACCTCCGGGCGAGTGGGGAGCACCTGAAGCGACGTGATCAGCGAGTCGCGCCCGAACAGCGCGTGGAAGCGCCCGGGGTCGCCCGGCTCGATCGGCGGGGTCGACGCATACGGCCAGCCCTCGTCCGAGAGCAGCGGATCGAGATCGGCGACCTCACCCATGGAGAGCAATGATGGCACCCGTCCACGGGGCCAGCGCGAGCGGTCCGCCGACCCGCTCGCCGTCGCGTCCGCGGTCGGTCGCCACCAGCACCGTCCCGTCCACGCCCTCGACCTCCACGGGCGCGTCCGACAGGTTGAGCGCCACCGCTGTGGCGTCGCCCCGCCGCCACGCCCACGCACCGGCGGGCGCCGGCAGCGTCGCGTACGCCCCCTCGCGCAGGTCGGCGTTCTCGCGCCGTAGCGCGATCAGGTCGCGGACGAGGTGCAGGACCGAGCCGGGATCCTCGCGCTGGTCGGCCACGTTGTGCGAACGGCTGTCGCCGATCGGCAGCCAGCTGCTGCCGTTGGCCGTGAAGCCCGCGCCGGGGTCCGCGGACCACTGCATCGGCGTGCGGCACTCGTCGCGGTTGCGGCTCGAGTCCCCTGTGCGACGCGGGACGGGGTCGAGCGCCGTCGCCGGGTCGAGCGGCACGTTCGGCATCCCGATCTCGTCGCCGTAGTAGAGGAATGTGGTCCCGCGCAGCGCGAGCAGCATCAGCAGCGCCACGCGCGCGCGGGTCTCGTCCCCGTCCGCCCAGCGCGTGGCGAGCCGCCCGGCGTCGTGATTCGAGCCCGTCCACACCGGCCAGGCGCCGGCCGGCAGCTTGCGCTCGATCGCCTCGACGATCGCGCGCATCTCGTCCGCGTCGAGCTCCGCGTGCACGAACAGGAAGTTGAAGGCCAGGTGCAGCTCGTCCTCGCCGGTGCCGTAGAACGGGATCAGCTGGTCGACGTCGAGGACGTACGTCTCGCCCACGAGGATGCGCTCGCGGCCGTTGGTGGACACCTCGCGCCAGCGCCGAAGGACGTCGTGCACCTCGGGCCGGTTCATAGAGAAGACCTGCCGCGTCCCCCGCTCCCGCACCCTGGGGTGGTCGTCCGGCGTGGCGGCCGGGTCGTCGCGCAGCTCGCGGTCATTGACGATCGCGTGGCAGACGTCGATCCGGAACCCGGCCACCCCGCGGTCGAACCAGAAACGCAGCACGTCGTCGAACGCCTCGCGGACCTTCGGGTTCCACCAGTTGAGGTCGGGCTGCGTGGGCAGGAAGTTACTCAGGTAGTACTGGCCCGACGCCTCGTCGAGCGTCCACGCCGAGCCGCCGAAGTTGGAGAGCCAGTTGTTCGGCGGTCCGCCGCCGGGTCCCGGGTCCGCCCACACATAGAAGTCGCGATAGCGGGCGTCGGGGCCGGCCAGCGCGTCGCGGAACCACGGGTGGCGGTCGCTCGTGTGGTTCGGGACGAGGTCGAGCAGGATGCGGATGCCACGGCGGCCCGCCTCCTCGATCAGCTCGTCGAGGTCCTCGAGCGTGCCGAGCTCCGGATGTACGTCGCAGTAGTCGGAGACGTCGTATCCCCAGTCGTCGTTCGGCGACGGCATGGTGGGGTTGAGCCAGATCCCGTCGACCCCCAGCCACTCGAGGTGGTCGAGCCGCTCGATGACCCCTCGGAGGTCCCCGATCCCGTCGCCGTCGGAGTCCGAGAACGACCGCGGATAGATCTGGTACAGGACGCCGTCCTTCCACCACGACATGGCGTCGCAGGATACGAACTGGCATGTAGGCTGCCGCCATTGACGGACGCTGTCGGTCGTGGTTCGATGGAATCGGTTCCACGGAGGAGAGGGCGAGTCGCGCGTTGGTGACCATCGCTGAGGTCGCAAAGGAGGCCGGAGTGGGAGTCGCAACCGTCTCCCGCGTCCTGAACGGCTCACCCGCCGTTCGCGACGAGACGCGCCGGCGTGTGCTCGACTCGATCGAGGCGTTCGGCTACGCGCCGAACGCCGCCGCCCGCGCCCTGTCGACGGGGCGCAGCCTCGCGGTCGCGGTCGTCGCCCCCTTCTTCACGCGCCCGTCGGTCATGGAGCGCCTCCGCGGCGTCTCCCACGTGCTCGCGGGCGCGGGATACCAACTGGTGCTCTTCGACGTGGAGCGGCCGGGCGAAGAGGCGGACTACTTCCGCCGGCTGTCGGCGGGCGGCGGCCTCGACGGCCTGCTGTCGATCTCGCTGTGTCCGGCTGACGAGGACCTCGACCGCTACGCCGACGCCGGTGTGCCGGTGGTGCTTGTCGACCATCCCCACGACACGCTGCCGGCCGTGCACACCGACGACGTGGCGGGCGGGCGCCTGGCGACGGAGCACCTGCTCGATCTCGGCCACCGGCGGATCGCCTTCCTCGGCGACATCGAGCACAACCTCTACGGGTTCACGTCGAGCGTGAGGCGGCGCGCGGGCTACGAGGACGCGCTCGCCGCCGCCGGCGTCGAGGGCGACCCGGCGCTCGTGCTCCGCGGGCCGCACGGGCGCGAGGAGGCGGCGGCCTTGACGCGCGAGGCGCTCGACGTTCCCGAGCCGCCCACCGCCCTCTTCGCGGCCTCGGACACCCAGGCGGTGGGTGCCCTCGAGGCCGCCGAGGCGCTCGGCGCACGCGTTCCCGGCGACCTCTCGGTCGTCGGCTACGACGACATCGAGGTGGCCCGCCACGCGGGCCTGACCACCGTCGCCCAGCCGCTCGAGGCGAGCGGCGCGATGGGCGCGGAGATGATGCTGACCGCCCTCGAAGGAGGACAGATCCGCGGCCGGGAGCTGCCGTTGGAGCTCGTCGTGCGACATACGACGGGCGAGTGCGGTAAGAACCGTGGTCGCACAGCTCGACACCATCAGGCCTGGGGCACGGATCGCCACGGGCAATCGCGCCAGGACGGCATGAGGGTACGTTCTTGACCAAACCCATTTCGGACTGAGGGGGAGCTCGTGTCCAAGAGGCTCTTGTACCTGTTGTGCGCAGCGCTCGCATGCGCTGTGCTCGTCGCCGCGTGCGGCGGCGACGACGATGACGGCGGCGGCGAAGGCGCGACCGCGGACGGCGGCAAGGTCATCGACCCGGCGTCGATGGAGAACGCCAAGGGCGACGTCACGTACTGCACCGGCAAGGACACATCCGGGGCCCAGACCAAGGCCATCGCGGAGTTCAACAAGGCCAACCCGGGCGTCAACGCCAAGCTGCTCGAGTTCTCGACCTCCGCGGACGAGCAGCGCACCCAGTTCGTCCAGCGCCAGGAGGCCAAGTCCGGCGAGTGCGACGTCTTCTATGCCGACGTCATCTGGACCGCGGAGTTCGCGTCCCAGGACTGGATCTACGACATGACGCCGTACGTCGACACCCGCAAGGACGACATCATCGAGGCGACGCTCGAGAGCGTGACCTTCGAGGACAAGATCTGGGGCATGCCGCAGCAGACCGACGCGGCGTTCCTGTACTACCGCACCGACCAGGTGAAGAAGGTCCCGGCCACGTGGCAGGAGGTCTATGAGGTCGCCGGCCAGAACGACGGCATCGTCTACCAGGGCGCGCCGTACGAGGGCCTGACCTGCGACTTCCTCGAGCTCGCGTACGCCGCGGGTGGACAGGTGCTGTCCGAGGACGGCAAGACCGCGGTCATCAACTCGCCGGAAAACGTCGAGGCGCTGCAGTTCATGGTCGACGGCGTCAAGAACGGCATCGCCGCCAACGGCGTCACGACCTACATGGAGGAGGAGTCCCGCCGCTACTTCGAGAACGGGCGCGCGACGTTCATGCGCAACTGGCCGTACGCGTACGCGCTGGGTGAGAAGGCCCCGAAGGTCAAGGGCAAGTTCACCGTCGCCCCGTTCCCGCCCTGGGAGGGTGGCGAGACGGCCGGCATCCTCGGCGGGCACAACCTGGTCATCTCGCAGTTCTCGAAGAACCCCGGCGCGGCGCTCAAGCTCGTCGACTTCGTGACGAACGAGGAGATGCAGATCCTGCAGTTCCGCGACTACTCGCTCGCACCGGTGCTCTCCGCCGCGTACGACGACCCCGGCGTGAAGAAGAAGTACGACTTCGCCGGGGACCTCCGGGACGCCGTGAGCCAGGCCAACTCGCGCCCCGTCTCGCCGGTGTACCCGCAGATCTCCCAGGCGATCTACGAGAACGTCAACGAGGCGCTGGCCGGCCGTATGTCTCCCGAGGACGCGCTGAAGAAGGCGCAGGACGACATGCAATCGGCGTTGGAGACCTTCTGATCCGACATGGCTGACGCGGCTTCAGTACAAGCCGGCACGCAGATCCGGCGCTCCAGGGGAATCCCGGAGCGCCGGCTGGCGTGGCTGATGACAACACCTTCGATGCTGCTCATCGCGCTCGTCGCGGTGTACCCGATCGTCTACGCGGTCTGGCTCTCGCTGCACGAGTACAGCCTCGTCAGGGCGGGGGTCTCCCGCTGGGCCTCGCCGGCCGGGCTGGGCAACTACATCGACGCCTTCAAGGACCCAGAGTTCCGCAAGGCGATCTACGTCACGCTGATCTTCTCGGTGGCCTCGGTCACCCTCGAGACGCTGATCGGCCTGGCCATGGCGCTGATCATGGCGACGGCGTTCAAGGGCCAGGGCCTGCTCCGCACCGTGGTGCTGGTGCCGTGGGCGGTGCTCACCGTGGTCACGGCGATCATGTGGCGCACGATGTTCGACCCGAACCTCGGGTTCGTGAACACCATGCTGGCGAGCAACACCGTGTGGCTAGGGGAGGAGCCACAGGCCTTGATCGTGATGATCCTGGCCGACACGTGGAAGACGGCGCCCTTCATGGCGTTGCTCCTGCTCGCCGGCCTGCAGGTCATCCCCTCGGAGATCTACGAGGCCGCGAAGGTCGACGGGGCGACGATGTGGCAGCGGTTCCGCCGGATCACGTTGCCGCTGCTGATGCCCGCCCTCCTCGTGGCGCTGATCTTCCGCACGCTCGACGCGCTGCGGGCGTTCGACCTGCCGAAGGTGCTCACGAACGGCGCCAACGGCACCGAGACCATGTCGCTGATCGCGCAGCGGACGTTCCAGGAGAACCGCCTCTACGGCGAGGGAGCGGCGCTCTCGATCATCACGTTCATCCTCGTGATGGCGGTGTCGTTCGCCTACATCCGCTTCGTCGGCGGCAACCTCCGCGGCATGACCGAGGAGCGATAGCCATGGGAGCTGCAGCCACTACCGCCGGCCGGGCAGACACGCAGGCCCGGACCGCCGTCAAGAAGGGGCCGAAGGCACCGGGACCGCCCTGGTGGATCTACGTCGCCGTAGCGGCCGTGGTGATCTTCTGCCTGGCCCCGTTCTACTGGCTGGTCAACATCTCGCTCAAGACGGGGGCGGACCTGTCCAGCGCGGACCTCATCCCGCCCAACCCGTCGCTCGAGAACTACAAGTCGATCTTCCAGAACGACGACTTCGTGCGCTCGCTCGCCAACAGCGCGATCGTGAGCCTCACGACCACGGCCCTGGCCATCATCGTCGGGTCGTTCGCCGCGTATGCGCTGGCGCGCCTGAAGATGAACTTTAAGTTCCTGCTGCTGGGCATCGTGCTCTCGATCTCGACGTTCCCGCAGATCGCGATCGCCGCGCCGCTGTTCCGCCTATGGTCGGACGTCGGCCTCTACAACACGCTGATCGGTCTGGTCATCCCGTACCTGACCTTCGCGCTGCCGCTCTCGATCTACATCCTCGTGTCGTTCTTCCGCGAGATCCCCAGGGATCTCGAGGAGGCGGCGCTCGTGGACGGGGCGACGAACTTCCAGGCGTTCCGGAAGGTGATCGTCCCGCTCGCGGCTCCCGGGCTCGCGACGACGGCGATCCTCGCCTTCATCGCCGCCTGGAACGAGTTCCTGCTGGCGCTCACCCTCACCTCCTCGCGCACCGCGAGGACAACGCCGGTGGCGATCTCGCAGTTCACGGGCTCCTCGCAGTTCGAGGTGCCCCTCGGCACGCAGTCCGCGGCCTCGGTGGTCATCTCGATCCCCCTGATCGCGCTCGTGCTGTTGTTCCAGAAGCGCATCGTGGCCGGCCTGACGGCGGGAGCCGTCAAGGGCTGAGCACCTCGGACCTCACCGGGCGGCCGGCGCTTGCGCTGGCCGCCCTGGTCCGGGACCGCGAGGCCTCGGCCGCGAGGTCGTCACGGCGCATCTGCGCCGCATCGAGGACGTGGGCGGTGCGGTCAACGCCGTCGTGCAGGTCGACGGCGAACGCGCGCTCGCCCGCGCCGCGCAGGCGGACGCCGCGGTCGCGCGCGGCGACGAGATCGGTCCGCTGCACGGGGTGCCGTTCACGACCAAGGACAACCTGTCGGCGGCGGGCGTGCCGATGGCGATCGCGCGCCCGAGCGCGCGAGATGGACCCGACGAGCTACACGACGCCGTCGAGCCTCACGGGGTGGCCGTCCGCCACGGTGCGCTGTGGGACCTCGCCGGAAGGGCTCCCGCTCGACGTGCAGGTGATCGCCAAGCCATGGGGCGACGACATCGCGCTGGCGGTTGCGCTCGAGCTCGAGCGCGCCCTCGGAGGCTGGCGCCCTCCCCCGCTCTAGTAGCGGAACTCGGAGCGGTCGCCGCGGTCGTGGCGCCGGCCGTCGCGATCGCAGGGCGTGCCCGGACGCATGTGCTGATAGCCCGACGCCGGATCGGTGCGCAACTGCTTCTCGGCGGCCGGGGCGCGGGTGTCCTCGCCCGAGCCGCCGACCGCGGACGCGCCGGCCGCGAGGGCGCCGACCGCGAGCGCCGTGGTCGCCGCGGCAACCACCCATCGGCGCCGTCGGCGGCGTTGCTCCGGCGGCTGATCCGGGTCGTGGGGGAAGCGAACCTCGACGTCGTCGAAGCGGTCGTGCTCCATGCCCGCCATCTTACGCCGATCGCAACAGACCGCACGTAAACTTGGCGCCGTGAGCGCAGGCCGCCGCAGGATCGCCGGCTGGGGCCTGGCGCTGCTTGCCGCCGCCGGTGCGGTCACCGCGCTCTCACTGTGGGGCGTCGGCGGCGTGCGCGACATCCACGACGCCGCGAGCCTGCTCACGGGTCTGGGCCGCGTGGCCGGGCTGCTGGGCGCCTACCTGGTGCTGCTCCAGCTGCTGCTGCTCGCGCGCCTGCCCGTGCTCGACCGGCTGGTGGGCTTCGACCGGCTGGTCGCCTGGCACCGGGTCGGCGGCTTCGCATGCCTGGCGCTGCTCGTCTCGCACGCGGTGCTGATCACGGCCGGCTACACGCTCGGGGACCGGATCTCGCTGCCCGACGAGGTGGCGCGGCTGATCACCGGCTACCCGGGCGTCATCACCGCGACCGCGGGCCTGGTGTTGCTCATCGCGGTGGCCGTCACGTCGGCCGTCGTCGTCCGCCGCCGGCTGCGCTACGAGACCTGGTACTTCGTGCACCTGTACGCGTACCTCGCGGTGGCACTGGCCTTCAGCCACCAGCTCGCCACGGGCACCGACTTCGTGGGCGAGCCGCTGGCGCGCGCCTACTGGTACGGGCTGTACCTCTTCACGCTCGGCGTGCTGGTCGTGTTCCGGCTGGGCGTCCCGCTTGTGCGCACGCTGCGGCACCGGTTGCGGGTCGAGCGTGTCGTCGAGGAGGCGCCGGGCGTCGTGTCGATCGAGATCGGCGGCGTGCGGCTCGAGCGCCTCCGCGCGCGCACCGGCCAGTTCTTCACGTGGCGCTTCCTCACTCGCGACCACTGGTGGGAGGCGCACCCGTTCTCGCTCTCGGCCGCACCCGACGGGCGCCGGCTTCGGATCACCGTCAAGGGCGTCGGCGACTTCACGGAGACGCTGCGCTCCATCCCGCCGGGCACGCCGGTCATCGCCGAGGGCCCGTTCGGCTCCTTCACCACCGCCACGCGGCGGCGCCCGCGTGTGGCGCTGATCGCGGGCGGCGTCGGCATCACGCCGATCCGGGCGCTGCTGGAGGACATGCCCGGCGGGCCGGGCGACATCGCGGTCGTCTATCGCGCCCTGCGGGAGGACGACGTGATCCTGCGCGCCGAGCTCGACGAGCTGGCGCGGCGCCGCGGCGCCGAGATCCACTACGTGGTGGGCGACCACCGCGGCGGCGACCCGCTGTCGGCCGACCATCTCCTGCGGCTCGTGCCCGACATCGCGGCCCGCGACGTGTACGTGTGCGGGCCGCCGGGGATGACCGAGGCAGCGCGGGCCACGCTCGGGCGCTCGGGCGTCCCGGGACGGCACATCTTCACGGAGCGGTTCGCGTTCTGATGCGCCGCGCGCTGCCCGTCCTCGTGGTGACCGTGGTGGCCGTCGTGCTGCTCGCCGGGTTCGACACCCAGCCGCCCGTGACGCTCAACCCGAACTCCGCGCTGCGGCCGATCGCCACGCCGCGCGCGATCGAGCGGCCGCGGCCCACGCCGACGGCGGACGGCGACACGAGCGTCGGCACCGGCCCGGTGCTGTCGACGCCGTTCTCCGTCATCCAGGTGCGGGCGACGCTCACGAACGGCCGGCTGACCGGCGTCGAGACGGTCGCGCTGAGCGGCGACGGCCCGCACACCGAGGCGCTGAACGCGCGCGCCGAGCCGATCCTCCGGGCGGAGGCGCTCAAGGCCGGGAGCGCCGACATCGACGTCGTCTCCGGTGCGACGTCGACCAGCGAGAGCTGGATCGCGTCGCTGCGGGCCGCGATCCGGGCGGCGCGCCGTGGCTGAGGCACGCATCATGGGGATGCCGGTCGCGATCACCGGGGTCGAGCGGGCCGCCGCGGAGGAGGCGTTCGCGTGGCTGCGGCGCGTCGACTCCCTGTTCAGCACCTACCGGGCGGACAGCGAGATCAGCCGGCTCGACCGGGGCGCGCTCGTGCTCGCGGACTGCGACCCGCTCGTGCGGGAGGTGCTCGAGCGCTGCGAGACCCTGCGCGGGCTCACGGCCGGCTACTTCGACGCCCGGGCGACCGGCCGGCTCGATCCGTCGGGGTTCGTCAAGGGCTGGGCCGTGGATCGGGCGGCCGCGCTGCTCGACGCTGCGGGCGCGGAGCGCTCCTGCGTGAACGCGGGCGGCGACCTCGTGGTGCGCGGCGGGCCGTGGCGCGTGGGCATCCGCCACCCGCGCCGGCGGCGGCGCCTCGCCGCGGCGCTCGCGGTGGCGGACGCTGCCGTGGCCACGTCGGGCGCCTACGAGCGCGGCGCCCACGTCCTCGACCCGCACACCGGACGGCCGGCGCGCGGGGTGCTGTCGATAACGGTCGTCGGCCCCGAGCTCGCGACGGCCGACGCGTACGCGACCGCCGCGTTCGCCATGGGACGCGCCGGCCCGGCCTGGACGGCCGGGCTCGACGGCTACGAGGCGATGACGGTGCTCGACGACGGGGTGCTCTGTACCCCGGGCTTCGCCCACCTGTGCGGCGGCTCGGTGGCCGGCAGCGTCAGCGGAGGCCGCCTCCGGTCACCGGGCTGGCGACGGCAGACTCGCGCTCGCTGGCCGGCGTGACCACGGTCACGGGTAGGCCGAGCGACTCGACGCGGCGCGGCAGGTCCCGCCGCAACCACTGCGACACGCGCTTGGGCAGCGTGGAGATGAGGATCTCGTCGTAGAATCCCTGCTCGACCGCGCGCCGGATCGCCTCGAACGGCTCCGTCCCCTCCCCCGCGAGCCCTTCGACCGGCCCGCGGGCCGCTCGCTCGAGCAGCGGCAGCGCCAGCTCGAGCGTCCAGTCCGTGTGCTCGGCGCTGGCGGCGTCGGGGATCAGGAGCGAGAACGTGGTCGGCCGCTCGCGCGCGCGCCTTGCCACCTCGTCCAGCAACGTCGGTGTTGCTGCGGTGCGGTTGGCCACGACGAGCACATGCCTGACGTCTGAGGACTCCATGACGCTCCCCCTGAGACGATGAGTGCGCAGGCCGGAGATTGGCGCGAAAGGCGCACCTCGTCAAGCCGCCGCGGCCCGTGGTCTACAGTCGGTCGGGCATGTCCACGACGCTCGTCGCAGCCCTGCTCGCGGCCGCCGGCCTGGTGGCCGTGCTCGCCGTTTCGTACGCGTTCTACCTGGTCGGTCGGGCCGAGGATCGCGACCGCGCGAAGGCCACGGCGCCGCCTGAGACCGAGCCGGAACGGCCCTCGCACCGCACTGCGGAGCCTGGTGATCACGAGCATCGCGTGGCCCGGGACCGCCGCCGGCCGCTGCCGCCGCGCCGCCCGCAGCGGTAGACGTCCGAACGCTGTCAGCCGCGGATCGCGGCCCCGTGGCGTGGGTAGCCCTCTGGTGAAGGAACCCCGACTATGGAGGTCGCCCAACATGATCCTTCGCATCGATCGCCTCGGCGTCGAGATGCCACCGCCGTCAGACCCCGATCCCGAGGGTGCGAGGGCGGTCCAGGAGCTCATGGGCGGGCGCTTCGGCGAGATGTCGACGCTCATGAACTACACGTTCCAGTCGTTCAACTTCCGCAATCGCCGCGGCGCGAGGCCGTTCTACGACCTGATCGCGAACATCGCGGCCGAGGAGTACGGGCACATCGAGCTCGTGGCGGTCGCCATCAACACGATGCTCACCGGCGGCTCGCCCCGATCGACGACGGGCGCGCGCCCGACAATGTGCTCGAGCAGGTGAAGGGCAAGACCATCAACCCGCACCACTTCCTCAGCGGCGGTCAGGGCGCCCTTCCGCAGGACTCGCGCGGCGCGCCGTGGACGGGTGACTACGTGTTCTCCTCGGGCGACCTGGTGGAGGACCTCACGCACAACTACTTCCTCGAGACCGGCGCGCGCAGCGGCAAGCTGCGCGTCTACGAGATGTGCTCGCACCCGGCGGCCCGGGCACTCACCGGCTATCTGCTGGTCCGCGGGGGCACCCACCAGGTCGCGTACGCCCGGGCGCTGGAGCGGCTGACGGGCGCGGACCTCACGAAGCTGTTCCCGTCTCCGCGCATCCCGACGGCCAAGATCCCCGAGTGCCAGCCGCACATCGAGAAGGGGCTGCACCGGACGCTGTACCGCTTCTCGCCGAAGGACTACCAGGAGATCGTCGCCGTCTGGAACGGGCCGCACCCGGAGACGGGCGAGGACCTCGTGGTCGAGCAGGGGCCGCCCGAGGGCGCGCCGCCGCACGACCTTCCGTCGCAGCCTGCGGTCTTCGCGCCCGACTACGCGCCCGAAGAGATCTCGGAGATCGCGCAGAAGCTGCGCAATGCGGCCGGCCTCCCCCGACGAGCCGCTCGGCGAGTACGCGAACGGCGGAGGCCTCGTCGACCGGGTGAAGGAGAAGCTGCCTTAGGGGCCTAGAGGCCGAGCTCGCGGGCGTACTCGCGGCGGTACGCCCGCCTCGCCTCCAGCACCTTGGAGACGTACTCGCGGGTCTCCGGGAACGGGATGTGGTCGGTCACGCGGAACTGCTCCCCGCGGTCGGACGCCTCCCGCCACCACTCGTCGACCTTGCCCTCGCCGGCGTTGTAGGCGGCGAGGGTGAGGATGACGTTGCCGTGGTACTTCTGCTGGAGGTAGCGCAGATACCACGATCCGTAGGAGATGTTGATCTGCGCGTCGGCCAGGTCGCCCTGCTCGAACTCGGTGCCGCCGGACTTGCGGGCGATGTAGTCCGCCGTCTGGGGCATCAGCTGCATCAGGCCCTTGGCGCCGGCGTGCGAGGTCTGATCGCGGAAGCGCGACTCGACGTAGATCACGCCCGCGATGAGCGACGGGTCGAGCTGCTTGTCGGCGGCCTGCTGGCGGATCACGTCGTCGTGGCGCAGCGGGAGCGTGACCTCCTTGACCGCCTTGTCGGCCCACGGCGACAGCACGGTGGCGGCCGCCAGCGCCGAGATGACGACGGTGGCGAGCAGCAGCACGAGCCGGCGGCGGCGCCGGCCGACGCGCCCGCGGGACGGACGGGGGCGGGTCGAGGTGCGGGCTGGTGCCTGGACGCTCACGGTGTCAGCTTGCCAATGACGGACGACAGTTTCGCCTCCAGCTCGTCGATCGTGCCGGAGTTCTCCACGGCATACGTCGCACGTTGCGCCTTCTCCTGCTGCGAGAACTGGCGCGCGGTGCGCTCGTCGATCGCCTCGTGGCCCCGCGCGGCCGCCCTCTCGGCCCGCACGCGGTCTTCCGCGACGATCGCGATCGTCACATCGTAGGCGCTCTGCGTGCCGCCCTCGAAGAGCAGCGGAACCTCGACCACCAGCGCTCGCGGGGCGGGCTCGCGGCTGGACTCGATCGCCCGCCACTGTGCGACCCGCTCGCGGACCTTGGGCCAGATCAGGCCCTCGAGCCACTCGCGCTCCTCGGGGCTCGCGAAGGCGTGGCGTGCGACGGCCGCGCGGTCCACCTCGCCGCCGGGCGCGACCTCGTCGCCCCAGCGGGCAACGACCGCGGCCCGCACCTCGGGGTCGCGGTAGAGCTCGTGGACGACGGCGTCGGCGGACAGCGTCGCCGCGCCGAGGCGGCCGAGCGCCGCCAGGGCCTCCGACTTGCCGGCGCCGATCCCGCCGGTCAGCCCGACGAACGGCGGCCCGCTCAGCTGGGGCGCTCGTCCTCGGCCGGCTCGGGCTGGGCCTCGTCGGCCGGCTCGGGCTCCGGCTCGGCCTCGGCGGCAGCCTCGGGCTGCGCCTCGGCGGCAGGCTCCGGCTCGGCCTCGGCGGCAGGCTCGGGCTCGGTCTCGGCGGCCGGCTCGATCTCGGCCGCGTCGGCCTCGATCACGGGCTCCTCGACCGGCGCCTCGTCGCGGGGCGCGAACACGTCCTCCGACAGGCCCAGCTCCGGGACGTTCTCCAGGTCGCCGGCGTCGGCCACCGAGCGGCGCGGCAGCACCTGGCCCTCGACGCGCTTGATCGACAGCGACAGGCGGCGGCGCTCGGAGTCGATCTCGAGGATCTTCACCTTGACCTCGTCGCCCGGCTGAACGATCTCGCGCGGGTTCTCGACGTGCTGCTGGGCGAGCTCGGAGATGTGCACGAGGCCCTCGACGCCCTCGAGGATCTCGACGAACGCGCCGAACGCCACCACCTTGGTCACGGTGCCCTCGAGCTCGTCGCCCACGTGGTACGTGTCGACCACGCGCTGCCACGGGTCCTCCTGGGTCTGCTTGAGGCCCAGGGAGATGCGCTGGCGGTCGCGGTCGATGTCAAGCACCTTGACCTGCACGGTGTCGCCGATCGAGAGGATCTCGCTCGGGTGGTTGACGTGCGACCACGAGAGCTCGGAGATGTGGATCAGGCCGTCGATGCCGTCGAGGTCGACGAACGCGCCGAAGTCGACGATGTTGGAG
>DATAFH010000167.1:0-40592 GCA_036257565.1 Solirubrobacteraceae bacterium
CACTGGAGGCGTAGTGCGCGAGTCGCGATGCCTGCGAGGAACGCCTGCCGGTGGAGTAGTGCGGCGAGGCGCTCGCTGTCACGCGCGTTGGCTGCCTCGGCGGCAGCCTCTTGAGCTTTGAGCAAGTTCGCGCAAACGGGCCTGCGCCGACGCCGCAAGATGTCCATGCAGGTCTCAATGACGTACGGCTCAACGGTCATCGCCGTGATGTACGCGGGGGCGGAGAAGTAGGTCTCCGACCGCGCCGGCCTTCCGCCGGCCGGTCGGGGACCACGCGGGTCGGGCCGCCCGGATCTTCTACTCCTCCCGAAGTCGTCGAGGCTTTCGGATCCGAGATCGCGAGCCGCGGTACGGCACAGAGCCACGCCGGCGAAGAGATCGGGCGACCCGTGCAGGCTGTCGCCGCTCGCGTGCGAGGCCTGCTGGCCGCGCAGGCCCAGAGCCGGTCGCGCGACCTACAACTAGGCAGCGCCCGCGTAGCGCAGCAGGTCGACGAATGTGAACTGGCCCGTCGTCGGCGCGAGCGGTGCGGCAGGCTTCCACGCCGGGTCCAGATACAGGTACGAATTCGGGTCCCGCTGCAAGAGCCCGACGAGGACCTCGGCGACGATCCTGCCGCCCACCGGCCCGAGCCGCTCAGCGTTGTACGGTGGGAGCTCGGCCTCCTTCAGGATGTAGAACCACAGCGGTGCCTCGCCACCCCACCCGGGATCGTTGCTCAGTCCGAGCGCCGCATTGGTCAGGACGTTGACGCGCATCGCCCTCGCCACCTGCTGCCCCGACGACAGACCGACGTGCTTTCCGCGCAACGTGTTGCGTACGGCCAGGTGGACCGTCGGGTCGGGGGGCGGGACGACGGACCCGGGCAGGCTGGTCAGCGGCAGGGATAGCTTCGTGTCGATCTTGCGTGGCTTGCGAGCCGGGAAGTTGGGGTCGACGGGAAGGATGTTCTTCCACTCCATGACCAGCTCGGACGGGATCGGGCGGCCGCCGTTGAGGTTGAAGCCCCCGTCGGGCCCGAAGACCGGGACGCCGCCGCGGTCCAACGTCAACTGGTTGATGACGTAGAAGGGCCGAATGATCGTGTGGCCGAACCGATACGCCGCTACGGCGAACTCGACCGGCATGAAGGGCCGGCCGTCCTTGTTGGTGGGCTTGTAGTAGCTCAGGGTGATCACCGGCGGCTTCCCGGCAACCTCCCGATATACGGTGCCGTTCGGACCGACGAGCCCGTCGCCGACGAATCGCGGGAGGAAGTCATGGACCACGGCCCACTGGTAGTGCCACCGCGTCAGCCGGCGCGCGGTCTCGAACACCCATTCGCGACGGATGCCCTGCGCCCGTGCGTAATCGACGATCCGGTTGTGGAACTTGGCGACGGCCTTATGCAATTGGACGATGATCAGGTTCTCGTCGTTGCGCGGTTCCGGGATGATCGCCCGGCCGTTGCTGTCACGCGGCATGTCCTCGACACCGTTGACATTCGGCGTCACCGGCAGCTTGTCCCGATCGACCGGATCGTAGAACTGGGGCTCACTCACCGGCCCGCGTCCGTAGATCGAGTCGAGGTCGTAGCGCGGCGTCCGGAAGTTGACAGTTGCGTCGGGGTCCGCCTGCTGTAGAGCGAGCGGCGTGTTGTCGAACGTGGTGTCGTGGTCGATGAACTGCCCGATGAACGTGAAGCCCGCAAACAGGCGCGAGCTGGTGTTGAGATGGTTGTCGTCCGGGACGGTCTGGTCCTCGACCATCGTTCTCGCCAGGCCGTCCAGCAGGTCATCGCGCGGCGCGAAGGCCGGAAGCCGCTTGAACATGGTGCCGAACCGGCCCTCGGCCAGCCGGTCCTTGCCCGTCAGATACATCCCTCGGAGCGGGACGCCGTGCAGGCCACCGGCGGCTTCGGCCGCGTGCGCGACGCCGGGCGCCCGGCTGACCATCGCGCCGGCCGACAGGCCGGCCACCCCGGCGAGGAACCCGCGGCGGGAAAAGGGACGGTCGTGCCAGCTCGGCTCAACCTGGCCATCGTCGGCGTTCATTGCTTTGCCTCCTCGCCCGTTGATGGGGCCATCACGAAGCGCTAATCGACGGTGAGATTGCCGCTCGACAGCAGGCCCGCCCGGGTGTAGAACACGGTCTTGGGGTCGAGTTCGCTCGTCGCGGTTGTCCCGCTCGACAGCGTGATCTGGAAGTAATCGCCCTTCGACGGAGCGCGGTTCATGTCGTTGTCCCGGACGATGACCTCGAACCGGCACAACGGCCTGGTCTTGGTTTCGCGCGCCGGGCACGTCGAGGGGAAGCCCGCCGGGGCCGATGACAACAGCCGGTAGCGCCCCAGGAAGATCAGCTCATTCCCGCCCGGAGGCGGATTCTGACCGATGCAGATCGCGGATTCCAGCACCGGATCGATCGTGTCAACGATCCCGTGGATCGAGAATGACGAGCCGATGGGGTTGCTGCCGTGGTCGGTATACGCCAGCTGGATGCGGAGTTGACCGGTGGGCGGATTCAGGCGGCCCTTGTCCTCGCAGCTGAAGGCGAAGCCGAACGACGCCGGGCCGGTGAACACAGCGCCGTCGGGCGGCAACTGTCCGCCGCCGCGGCCCGTGCACGCGGTCAGCGCCACCGCCAGGATGCCGACAACGGTGACTGATAGGGATCGCCGGAGGTGCGGATGCAGGCCGGTCTTCATGGCTGTCCTCCAAGCCGTCAGGGCGGCGGGCCGTTGACGCGATGCGCGCGGCAAAGGAGGACTTCCAGTCTCTGCGGTTCGGATCGGGTGGCGCGTCCTTTCCCCATGCGCTCCTCCTTGACCACACGATCAAGCGGGTTCCCAGCGCCTACGGAGGGCAAACGTCACCGCCGCACGCCGTATCGCTGCCTCTCGACCCACCGGAGCCTCCCTCGCCAGGCCTGAACAGGTGGCTGGCGCCGAGGCGAGCTGCCGCGCAGAGGGCCGCCGGTGCGGCGACCCCCTGCGGCGGACTGTCAGGATCCGTACGGGGCGGTGTCGGCGACCCCTGCGGCGGACGGTCAGGATCCGGACGGGGCGGTGTTGTCGGTGCCAGGCGTGGCGGCCGCGTCCGATCATGGACGGCCAGCACGCTTCGCCGGTTCTCGATCACGTCAGTCGCGATCGGACGAGCTGGCGGCTGAGCGGATTGCCGCGGCCTTGGCCAAGTTCGCGTCCGGCCGCCCGCCGACCTGACGATCTCGCCCAAGCCCGCCTGCGGTCAGCCGAGCGCGAACGGCCGCTCGGCGCGTAGCCACACCGCCTCAGCGCTTGGTCCGACCGCCCCGGGGAACGCTGGTCCCGGCGTCGATGAGCGAGTCGGTCGCCGATGGCCTCGCGGTGTGATGAGTGGCTTCCTTCTCTGGCGACGGGCCGGTGCGCTCGCGCTTTAGACGCATCTTCTCGCGCCTGCGCTCGGCCCAACCCTGCTTTGGGTCCTTCTCCTCAGCCATGGCGACCCTCGGGGGGCTTGGATGCACCGACCCTACGCCCAACTACAGCGTTCTCGCTCTAGAGCGGTGGCTCAGAACAGCTGGTTCTCGCCGCCGAAGACCTCGGACACCGAGTCGTCGGTGAAGATGCGGCGGATCGTGTCCGTGAGGATGTCGGCCACGGAGAGCACCGTGATGTTCTCCGAGGCGCCGGGGCGGAGCGGGATCGTGTCCGTCACCACGACCTGCTCGAAGCCGGCCGCGGCGAGGTTCTCGAACGCGTTGCCCGACATCACCGGGTGGGTGGCGGCCGCGAACACGCGCTTGGCGCCCTCGGCGGTGACCGTCTCGGCCGCCGCCCGCAGGGTGCCGGCGGTATCGATGATGTCGTCGATGATCACCGCCGTCCTGCCCTTGACGTCGCCGATCACGTAGGCGATCTCGGCGACCTGCTGGGCGGGGCGCTCCTTGTTGAGGATGGCCAGCTCGGCGCCGACCTTCTCGGCGAACTTCTTCGCCAGCTTCACGCGGCCGGCGTCCGGCGAGACGACCACGAGGTCGTCGAGCGCCATGTCGCGGAAGTACTGCGTGAGCATGAACATCGCGGTCATGTGGTCCACGGGCTTGGAGAAGAAGCCCTGGATCTGGCCGGCGTGGAGGTCCATGGCCAGCACGCGGTCGGCCCCCGCGGTCTCGAGCGCGCGGGCGACGAGCCGGGCGGAGATCGGCTCGCGGCCGAGCGACTTCTTGTCCTGGCGGGAGTAGCCGTACCAGGGGGTGACGGCGATCACGCGGTGGGCGGACGCGCCGACCGCAGCGTCGACCATCAGCAGCAGCTCGATCAGCGCGTCGTTGGCGGTGATCCCGGTTTCCGGGTTGCCGCACGTCGGCTGGACGATGAAGAGGTCGGCGCCGCGGATCGACTCCTCGAAGCGGCAGTAGACCTCGCCGTTGGAGAAGGTCTTGAGCGTGACGCCGCCGAGCGAGACGCCGAGCTTCTCCGCGATCCTGCCGGCGAGCGCCGGGTTGGCGCGGCCGGAGACCACCATCAGCCGCTTGTCGTACTCGACCGCGAGGGACGAGCCGAGGTGGGCGATGCCGGTGCTGGGATCCAGCGCGCTCACGGAATTCGGAGTGTACGACGAGCCGGGGACGGCGTCGGGCCGTCACCGCTCCTTGCGGTCGGCGTACCCCTCGATGTTGCGCTGCCGCGCGCGAGCGATACCGAGCGCCTTGGGCGGGACGTCCTCGGTGATGACGCTACCCGCTCCCGTGTAGGCGTCATCCCCAACGGTCACGGGAGCGACGAAGGCGGTGTCGACGCTGGTGCGCACGCCGCTCCCGATCGTCGTGCGGTGCTTGTTGCGACCGTCGTAGTTGGCGGTGATGTTGCCCGCGCCGATGTTCGTGCCGGCGCCGACGTCGGCGTCGCCGATGTAGGAGAGGTGCGGCACCTTCGTCCCCTCGCCGATCTCGGAGTTCTTGATCTCCACGAAGGTGCCGGCCTTGGCCTTGGGGTGCAGGTGGGCGTCGGGCCGCAGGTACGCGAAGGGGCCGACGGTCGCGCCGTCGTCGACCCTCGCCTGGGTGAGATGGGAGTGCAGGATCGTGACGTCCTCGCCGATCTGCGAGTCGATCAGCGTGCTCATGGCGCCGATCGTGCTGTTCGCGCCGACGGCCGTGGCGCCGCGCAGCTGGACGAAGGGCTCGATGGTGACGTCGGGCTGCAGGCTGACCGTGACGTCGATGGTGGTCGAGGCGGGGTCGACGATCGTGACGCCGGCGAGCATGTGGGCGGTGTTGATGCGGTGCTGGGCGAGGCGCCGTGCCTCGCCCAGCTCGGTGCGGTCGTTGACGCCGAGCGTGAGCGTCGGGTCGTCGACCTTGTGCGCCGCGATGGTGTGGCCGCCCTCGCGGAGGGCGGGCAGCACGTCGGGCAGGTAGGCCTCGCCCTGGGCGTTCTCGCGGCTCAGCTGCTGCAGCGCGGCGAGCAGCGCATCGCCGTCGAACGCGAACACGCCGGTGTTGACCTCGCGGATCGCGAGCTCCTCAGGTGTCGCGTCGTGCTCGCCGCCCTTGGCTTCGACGACCTTGAGGACCGAGCCGTCGTCGTCCCGGACGACACGGCCGTAGGCGCCGGGCTCATCGAGCTCCATCGTGGCCATCGTCGCCTGCGCTGCTGTGCGCTCGTGCGCAGCGGTGAGGGCGGCGATCGCCTCGGGCGTGATCAGCGGCACGTCGCCGTTGATGACCACAACGGTGGCGCCGGGGTCGATCCGGGGCGCGGCGGCCTGAACGGCGTCGCCGGTGCCCAGCGGCTGCTCCTGCACGACGACCTCGACGCCCTCGGGCAGGTGCGCTTGGAGCTGGCGCTTCGGGTTGTCGACCACGATCACCCGATCCGCCCCCGCCGCGCGTGCAGCCGCCACCGGCCACGCGATGATCGGCCGCCCGCACAACGGGTGGAGCACCTTCGGCGTCGCAGAGCGCATCCGAGTCCCCTCGCCCGCGGCGAGGATCACGACGGTGGGATCAGGCACGCGCGCATCGTAGTATCGGCTTAGCGCATCGCTGCGGTGCGTCGGATCATTGGGGGGTGGTGTAATTGGCAGCACTCCAGGTTTTGGTCCTGGCAGTCCCGGTTCGAGTCCGGTCCCCCCAGCCTCTTCCGTCCGGCATGACCACGAACGTTCGTTCGTATGCTGATGTACTCGCGTGATGCGACCGCAGTGCCCCAATTGCGCGGCCACACTCGATACGTACTCCGGACGGCAGGTCGAGGACCTCAGCAGAGCGTCAGGCGTACTGCTCGCGGGAGTGTGGCCAGTTGTAAGGACCGGCGCGGACGCCCGCGGCCGGGCGCTCGGCGTGCCAGCGGCCGCCTAAGAGCAGGTGGTCGCGGAGATTGCCGCAACGAGCTTGACTTCCGTCGGGCGGAAATACGGCGTGAGCGACAACGCGATCCGCAAGTGGGTGTGGGCGTATGAGTCAGTCGAGCCGCACGGGGCGGCGTGAGGTGGCGCTAGAGGCCAGGCGGAAGTGCCCGGGACCCTGGATGCGCAGGATCAGGTTCGGACCCTGGCTCCCCAGTCGCCGTCTCGCTGCGGCGCCGGGACCGTCGCCACGGCGATCCCGTCGAGCGGGCGCCGGTCGAAGCGGAGCCCGTGCTCGGCCTCCCAGCGCCTGACGATCCGCTGCTCGCCTAGCCGGTCGACGTCGTCGACGACGACGGTTGCGCCCGGCTGAAGGGAGTCGTGGAAGAACCCGAGCGCCGGATACCGGATCTGCGGGTCCTGCTCGGCGACGGGTCCGTCCACGGTGAGCAGATCGATTCCCCGCGCCTCCACCAGCGGCCCGAGCGCCTCGGGCGCGTACCACGGATGGATGCCGTCGTCGAGCCGGACGTCACCCAGCGGCGCGTGGATGACCGACACCCGATCCGCCAGGCCCTCGGCGCCGAGCTGACGGGCCAGGCTCTCGGCCCAGTCGGCATTCTCCTCCACCGTGTGGAGGTGACCGTCGCGCTCGCGCAGCAGGCGGGCGATGTAGAGCGTGGACGTGCCACCGCCGCACTCCACGATGCGGCGGCGATCGTTGATCGCGATGTCGTTGAGGATCGTCACGAGCGCCCCCGGGCGCATCGCGAAGTACGTCCAGGGCAGATACGGGCTCGACAGCGGCGCGAGCGCCTGCATCGCCCATGCGTCACGCCGGTACTGCGAGCTGTGACGGACGTACCTCCAGTACGCGCGCCGCAGCTCGTGGGTCAGGCGTTCCATGGCACGGTGTCGGACTGCATGAAGAATGCGTTCGGACCGCTGGGCTGGGACCCGAAGGGAGCGAATCGGGCGACGTCCCGGCGATAGGTGTACGGCACGTAGCCCATCGCGCCCAGCAGCTCGCGGATCTGCTCGAAGTCGCGGCTGCGCTCGATCAAGAGGACCGGACGCGTGCGCGCGATCGTATCCACCAGTCCCCTCAGGACCCCCAGCTCGCCGCCCTCGACATCGATCTTGACGAAGGCGGGAGTGAGCGCGAGATCGTCGAGCCGGATGACGCGGGCGGTCACTTCCTCGACATGGAAGTGCGGCGTGCGAATCCGTTCGCCGAACTGGTCCCACAAACCGCCACCGACCTCGTAGAGGTCCTCGCGACGTGGACTTGAATACGCGGTGAGCGGCACGCCGCGGTAGAACGGGACGAACAGCGTCATGGTGCCAGGCCTGTCGCCGGCCGCAGCGATCATGTAATCGAACCGAGGGACGACGCGCCGCAGGAAGCGCAGCTCGCCCTCGAGGATCGCGTTCGGCTCGATCGAGAGGATCGGGTTGCGGCGGTTGAACACGCGAAACGACATCGCCGACGTACCCGAGCTCGCCCCGACGTCGAGGAAGATGCCTGGACGCGAGGGCAATCTCGCGAAGCCGGTGAAGTCCTCGGCATGTGTGACCGGCCGGCGAAGCGTGTAACGCGAGAGCTGCCACATGCGGCGCAACGCCGGGTAGGCTGGTATAAGCGTGGAGGAGAGAAGGAGCAGCTGGGCCTGGCGGACCATCCGCGGAACATTGGCAACCTCCGCCAGCCGCCGGAAACGAGTCCGTCGATTTTCGTACTGAACGATCTCGTGCTGCCAACCAGGGCCTCGCTGCTGCGCTAAACCAACACGGAACCGCCGCGCTCTTTGGAGATCGGCCGAGTCGGCCGGCAATCGACCGCTCACCTCCAGCGGGTGATCGATCCCCTGCGGCTGCGGCTGCTCCTCGAGGTGGACCGCCTCGGCTCGATCACGCGCGCGGCCGAGGCGTGCTCGATGGGGCAGCCGACGGCGTCGACCCACCTGCGCACGCTGGAGACCGCCGTCGGCCACCGCCTGGTCGAGCGCGCCGGAAGGGCCACGCGGCTCACCGACGCCGGGCGGCTCCTCGCCCGCCACGCGGCCGTGGTGGTCGCCGCGCTCGAGGAGCTGGAGGCGGAGCTCGCCGCGCTCGAGGGGGCCACCACCGGGTCGCTGATCCTCTCGAGCTGCGACACCTTCGGGAACTACGTGCTCCCGGCGACGCTGGGCGCGTTCGGCCATGATCGCCCACGAGCCGACATCCACGTGCGGATCGAGCCGAGCGGCGACGTGGTCCGCGCCGTCGCCCGCGATGAGGCACACGTCGGCATCGCCGGGAAGATGCACAGGACGGAGCCGGTCGTCGCCGAGCCGCTCATCCGGGACGAGCTCGCCTGGGTGACGGCGGTCGGATCCGTCCTGCCGCAGGTGCTGACCGCCACCGACGTTCGCAACCTGACGCTGGTCGTCCCGGGCAGCGAGTCGAGCACGCGCGCGATCACCGAGCGGATCCTCGGCGGGGTGACGCACCGCCCGGCACGCGTGCTCGAGCTGGGCTCCGTCGAGGCGATCAAGCGGGCGGTTCGCTCCGACGTCGGAGTCGCGCTGCTCTCCCGCCTGGCGGTCGCCGACGAGCTGGAGGCGGCGGAGCTCCGCCAGATCCAGGTCCTCGGAGCACCGGCCGCCACGCGCATGATCGAGATCCTGCGCCGGGAGAACCGTGCGCCGACGCCGCTCGAGCAGGCCTTCGAGCGGGTGGTCCGGCTCTGTTGCGCCCACCTGTACCAATCGCTCGAGCCGGCGGCCGCGAGCGCGGACGCCTGACAGCTCCTCAGGGCGGCGGGATCGGCTCCCAGGGCTTGGACGCCGCCGTGCGCCGCACGCCGTCGGCGTACCACTGGCCCTCGTTCCACGTCCCGCTCACATACAGGCGGTAGGCGCCGTCGGGATCGCCGGCGACATAGCCGGGCCCGCACCAGCCGCACGAGCCGTCGAAGTAGTACCGGACGAGCGCCTGCGAGTAGTCCAGGGCGAAGGCGGTGGACCGCCAGCGCAGCGGCTCGACTCCGGGATTCCAGGGAACGGTGTGGCGCCAGCGGATCTGCGCGATCCCGAGGCTCTCCCACACGCTGTCGGCGTCGATCACGGCGAGGGCCGGGTAGCGGTGCGCGACGGGCTCCGCCCAGTCGCGACGGTCGCCCTTGTGGCGCGTCGACCACCCGGACTCCATGACCATCTGCGCGCGCACGAAGTCCTCTGGCACCCCCCACTTGTACGCGGCCCACTCGATCAGGTCGTCCGTCGACCGCAGGCCGTACCGCGGCGCGGCACCCGTCACGCGCGCGAAGTTGGGGTTGTACTCGGCAGGCGTGCGGCCAGCCGCGTCGCGCGCGCGCCGGAAGGCCCGCAGCTGCCGCGTGGTCGGCGCCTTCGCGTTCCGCCGCACGTTCTCCGGGCGGTTCTCGCCGCTCCGGGCGACGCAGGCGGCCGCCTGCGCATCCCCCAGCGGCAGCGAACCGGGAGCGCGCCACCGGGCCTGCGGGCGGGCGGGACAGCCCCGGGCGGCGGGCGACGTCGACACGCGATACCGCACGACGAGCCGCGGAGGGTTCCGTGCCTCACGCGAGTGATATCGCGCCAGTTTGCGCCCGCCGGAGAGGGCGAACGACTGCCGGCTGATGCCGACCCGGCCCGCCGGCAGCGACCGCCGGCCGGGCGCGGCGATGCGGTCGCGAGCCAGCCTCGGAGGCTTGACCGGAGGCCGGTTCCTCCGCCTCAGGCGCCGCTCGCTCCAGCGGTTGGCGGCGCGCCACAGCGACGCGCCGGGTCCGCCCTGGGTCGCATAGAGCCGGAGGGCGGCGCGGGCCACCTCGGCGCCGGGGGGCAGAGAAACTCTGAATCTCAGATACGAGCGGCGCCCCGCCCCGGACACCACCAGCCGGGTGGCCTTGCCGTGAGCAACCGACGGCACCGAGGCGTCAGCGATCGCCCTGAACGCGCGGGTGTCGGCAGCCGCCGTCGCGGACGGCACTAGAAGCCAGGCGGTCACCGCGGCCAGCAGGAGCCTCAACGCGTCACCGCGTACCGCCATCGGCCCCCCGCGGTGCGAGCTTGAGCACCCATCGCTTTCCGCGATGAGAGCCATAGGTAGTTCGCGCTTCCTCACTGGTGGCCTGCGAATTAGCGTCGCCTCACCCTCTGAACCGAAGACGCACGGAATGTTGACCGAACGGACTCGGGTTGCCGCGCTGGGCTACGTGAGCAGCGACCAGGGCGATCCCATCGACGACGGGGAGATCAAGGAGCAGACGGCCGCGCTGGAGAGTCTGTGCGTGCGCCGCGGATGGACGCTCGCGGCACTGGTCCATGAGGTGACGCCGGTGCGTCGCCGTGCGTCGCGGCCGGCCCTGAGCTACGCGCTCGAGCGCCTCGGCGCCGGCGACGTGTCGTGCCTGGTCGTCACCGATCTCGGGCGGCTCTGCCGGTCGGTGGCCGGGCTGCATCAGGTCCTCGTGGCGCTCGAGCAGGTCGGCGCGCGGCTGGTGTCGCTGCAGCCGGAGATCGACACGGGCACTGCCGCAGGTCGGGACGCGGCCCGCATCCTGTCCGCCGTGAGCGACTGGGAGCGCCGGCGAACGGCCGAGCGTAGTCGCCGGGGCCTTGCGGCCGCACGGGCGAAGGGCGCGCTCCAGCCGGCGATCGATCCCGATCTGAAGCGGCAGATCGAAAGGCGGCGGGCCGCAGGGATGACCCTGCAGGCGATCGTCGACGAGCTCAACGCCAGCGGCGTCCCGACGGTGCGCGGCGGGGTCATGTGGCGAGTGTCGAGCGTCCAAGCCGCGATCGGCTACAAGCGCCCGGTGCGCACCTGAGGCGGCATGCGGCTCGCCGTCGTCATCCCGTTCCTGAACGAGCAGCGCCTGCTGCCGGAGCTGCTGCGCTCGATCGCGAGCCAGACGCGCCCGCCCGACCGGCTCCTGCTCGTCGACGACGGCTCCAGCGATGCGTCGCCCGACCTCGCGGCCGAGTTCGCCCGCGAGCACCGCTATGCGCGCCTGGCGCGCCGCACGGTCCGTGCACCCGAGGACGACCGGCTCAATGGCGCGCACGAGCTGCGCGCCTTCGAATGGGCGCTCGCCGGCCTCGACGAGCCGTGGGACGTGGTCGCGAAGCTCGACGCCGACCTGCGCCTCGCGCCCCGTACGTTCGCCGACGTCATGGCGCGCTTCGAGCGCGACCCGCGGCTCGGGATCGCCGGGCCGCGGCTGCTGAGCCTCGACCCGGACGGCCGCGACGTGTCGCACCGCACCCGCCCGGAGCACGTGGAGGGCGCGGCGCGCTTTTACCGCCGAGCCTGCCTGGCGGAGATCGCCCCGATCCCGCCGATCCTGGGGTGGGACACGATCGACGAGGTCAGGGCGCGCATGCGCGGCTGGAGCACCGCCGGGGGAGTCGCAGGCGAGGAGCCCGTGCTCCACCTGCGCCCGATGGGCGCCCACGACGGCGCCCTCCGCGCGTTCCGGCGCTGGGGGGCCTGTGCGTACGGGTACGGCGAGCATCCCGTGCACGTGCTGCTCGAGGCGGTCCGGAGGATGCAGGAGCCGCCGCTGGTGCTGGGCGGCTCGAGCTACCTCGCGGGTTGGCTGCTCGCTGCCGCTCACGGCGCTCCCCGCGCCGAGCCAGAGCTGCGCGCGTACGTCCGGCGCGACCAGCTCCGGCGCATCGGCCGGCGGCTCGTGCGCTCCGCCGCCGGCTGAGCCTCGCGCTCGGTGCGCACCCAGGTCGTCGGCCCTTTCCCGAGGGCGAGCCGGGCCAGCAGGCCGAGCTTCCACGCGGCGAGAACCGGGGCGAACGCGAGTGCCCGCCAGACCGGCGCCGGCGCGCGCATCAGCGCCAGGCCGCCGAGCACGAAGGCGCACTGTCCGCCAAGGTTGGCCAGGGCCAGGCGGCGCGTCGCGGGCCGCGCCCGCAGCGCCAGCAGCCAGCCGGCCGCGTTGACGGCGAGCAGGAGCGACTGCGGCGGCACGAAGGGCTCGAGGGCGGCATGCAGCTTCACGCCGTCGCGGTGCCGCACGCCGGCGCGCAGCAGGGCCGGCGTCCACCGCCGGACGAGCGCCCCGCGGCCCGCATCCCACCGCAGCTGCTGGTCGCGCGACCGGCGCAGCGACGTCGGCATCGGGGACGTGACGCCGGTCTCGGCAGCAAAGACGACCCGCTCGCCGTCCGCCACGAGCGCGAGGTGCTGCTCCTGATCCTCCGCGAGCGAGCGCGCCGTCCACGACCGGCGGGCGAGGAGGTCGCGACTGAAGGCCATCCCGGTTCCGAGCAGGCCCGCGGAGAGCCCGAGTGTCGTCTTGCCCAGCGGGCGCACGCCGTTGACGAGCACGAAGCTCGCGTGACGCAGGGCGGCGACCGGCGACGCGTCGGGGTTCGCGACGCCGTACGCCACCTGGACGGCCTGGGCGCCGTCCCGCAGCCGGCGCTCGAGTGCGGCCAGGAGGTTGGGCGCCACGGAGCAGTCGGCGTCGACGATCACGACGGCGTCGACGTCCGGCCCGGTGCGTGCGAGCCGCTCCAGCCCCCAGGCCAGAGCCGCGCCCTTGCCGGCCTCACCGCCGCGCCGCGTCCATGCGGCCGCGCCGGCAGCTCGGGCCACGTCCGCGGTGCGGTCCGTGCAGTTGTCGGCCAGCACGACGATCCGCACGCGCTCCCGCGGGTACGCCAGGGCGCGAAGCGAGGAGAGCGTGGCGGCGATCGCCGCCTCCTCGTCGCGGGCCGGGACGAGGATCGCGAAGCGCAGCGGGGGACCGGCTCGAGCCGCCGGCGGCGGCTGCCGGCGGCCGCGCACCGCCGCGCCCAGCAGCACGAGCAGGTAGGCGTTGAACGGGCTCACCGCGGCGGCCAGGAGCGCGGCAGGCGACGTCACGCCAGCTCCTCGACAACGCGCTGATAGATCGTGCGCTGATGCTCCCAGCGGTACGGCGCGCCGACTTCGGCGGCGCGCGTGACGAGCCGCGCGCCGAGATCCGGATCGGCGTGCAGCTCGCGGATGGCGCGCGCGAGATCGTGCTCTTCCCCGGACTCGAACAGGGCGAACGCGTCGTCGCCGAAGTACGCCTCGACCGCCTTCGTGCGCGAGACGATCGCCGGCCGGCGCATCGCGATGAAGTCGAACATCTTGTTGCAGTGCGTGAGGTCGCGGAACGGGTCGCGGCGCATGGCTACGACGCCGGCGTCGGCGGCGGCGATGGCCGCCAGCAGCTGCTCGATCGGGGCCCAGTCGTCACTCACCCACAGCGCCCCGTCGAGACCCAGCTCGGCGCCCAGGCGCTGCAGCTCGCGGCGGTACGTGCCGTCGCCGTAGATCTCGACCCGGAGGCCGGGGATCTCGTCACGCAGCAGGGCGGCGGCGCGCACCAGCGTGTCGTGCCCGTAGCTGCGCTCGATCGCGCCGTGGCAGATCAGCGTGAAGCGATCCCGCCGGCGCGGGGCCGGGGGATGGCGGCGGGCGTCGAAGATCACCTCGTCGCTCGCGTTGAGCACGACGGCGATCTTGTCGGCCCTTGCACCGCGGGCGACGAAGGCGGCGCGCATCTGCTCCGTGCAGGTGATGACCCGGTGCGCGAAGCGGATGCTCGCCTGCTCCGCCGCGGCCACTAGCCGCACCGCCGGATGCCGCGGGCCGACGCCGAACTTGACCTGGAAGAACTCCGGCATCGACTCGTGGAGGTCCAGGAGCACGCGGGCGCCGAGCAGCCGCGGGACGATCGCGGCGAAGACGAGCGCGTCGGGCATCGAGTTGACCTGGACGACGTCCCAGCGCCGCCACGGCCAGAGCGCCGCGGCGACGGCGGCGGCCGCCAGCCCGAAGACCGCGTACCTGAGCACGTAGCCCAGCGGGCCCGGTGTCCTCGCCGCCGAGAGCGGCAGGCGGAGAACCGTCACGCGGCCGGAGCGCTCCCGGTAGCGCTGTCCCGACCGCCGCACGCAGATGACGTCCACCTCGTGGCCGGCCACGGTGAGCGCGTCGATCTCGCGGCGCACCCGCGTGTCGAGCGGGTGATAGCCCTGCCGGATCAGGCACACGCGGGCCATCACGCCGCCCGTCCCAGAACGGCCGCCGCGTGCTCGAGGAACGCCTCCTCGCCGGCGACGAACCGCTCCACCGAGAAGCGCTCGGCATGCCGGTACGCGCGGTCGGCGCGCGCGCCCGCCGCGTCCGGATCGCGCAGCGTGGCGGCGAGGGCGGCGGCGCACGCGCCGGCGTCGCCCGGCGGGAACAGCAGCGCGTGCTCGCCGTCGCGCAGCGCCTCCGGGATCCCGCCGACGCGCGCCGCCACCACCGGCACGCGGGCGAGCGCCGCCTCGACGCATACCCGGCCGAACGCCTCGTGCGTGACCGTCGGCACCACAGCGGCGGCCGCGCCCGTGAAGAGCCGGCCGAGCGCATGCGTGTCGAGCACGCCGGCGAGCTCGACGGCGGCTCCGACGCCGAGGTCGCGGGCCAGCCGTCGGAGCTCCGCGGCCATCTCGCGCTCGCAACGGCCCGCGAGCACGAGCCGCGCCTCGATCGCGTGATCGGCACGCAGGGCGGCGAGCGCCCGCACCGCCACCTCGGCGCCCTTCGCCGTCGTGACCCGTCCGGCGTAGGCGATCGTGGGTGGAGCCGACGGCCGCCGCGGCAGGACCGCGAAGGTCCGGGCGACGCCCGGGTGGATCGTGTGCTCGAGGACCGGTTCGATGGCCGGCGGCAGCGTCACGCGGCCCCGCAGGTCATCGCTGCACCACGAGACGCCGGCCGGGACCGGCGACAAGGGGTCCAGCCCCAGCGCTACATGACGGTTGACGACGCCCACGACCGTGGACCAGCCGCGCCGGAGCCCGGAGCCGCTCGGGACGAGATGCCCGACGAAGCGATCGCTGCGATAGAGCGACGACGCGAACCACAGCTCGCTCAGCCGGTGCACCACCGGGACCCCGCTCTGGAGCGCGATCAGCGGAGTGACCTGGGAGACGCACAGGCAGTTGCACACATACACGGCATCGGGGCGCACCTCGGCGAGCACGCGGCGGGTGATCGCGGCCGCCTTCACGGCGGCAGCCGGCACCCGGAGCGCCTCGCGCCGGGCCGGTCCGAGCCAGGGCAGCTCGCGGCGCACCCACGGGTCATCAGGCGCCTCAACCCGCCGCAAGTCCGAGGTGAGGACGACGACCTGATGCCGATCCCGGAGGCCGTCGACGACCACGGCGCAGCTTCGCTCGTAGCCGCCGTAGGCGATCGGCGGATAGAGGTCGGAGATGACGAGCAGGCGCACCTCACGACCTCCCGTCGGGCGCCGGCCAGAATACCTCGAAGCCGTGGATCGCCGGGTTGCTCAGCTGCCCCACCGGCCCGCGATCGAGCACCGAGAATTCGCCGCGGTACGACCGCATCGCCGCCAACTTGGCGGCGGCCGCGGGACCATCCAGCCGGACCACCTTCGCGGCGGCCCGGGGACACGCCGGGCCGCCGGCGGACGCGCTCCAGTACGCCTCGACGTCGAGGTGCGGATCGGCCTCCGTGTCGGTGACCCACCACGGCCAGCCGTAGACCGTCGAGTAGGGAACATCCGCATACAGGCGCACCGGCACGCTCTGGCGGGCCAGCGCCAGCGCGTAGCACCGGATCAGATCGTGGTCGGGGTGCGTCTCCCCGAGCCCCGAGGGCGCATAGACGGTCGACACCGTGCCGACGTGGGCGCGGATGCCGTCATCGATCTGCGCGAACGTCGGCTCCGGCCGCCCGCGGCGATGAGCGAGCGCCGCAAACCGCAGGTTGACGGGGGCTCGGCCGGCGCGGGCGAGCGCAGCGCGATCCTCGAGGAGCCGCCGCGCCATGTGCGTCCCCGAGTCCGGCGCGCCCGCGACGCGGTCGAAGTGCCCGCGCCGGCCGGCCCCGGGGACGCCGGCGAAGACGTTGACCACGCGGACGTCGCCCGGGCCCGTGAGCACGGACCAGCAGTCGAGGACCGCGTCGTCCGGATGCGGTGAGAGCAGCACCGCAGGCGCGTCTCGGTCTTGGCGCAGTCCTGTCCGAAATCCGCGGTTCCGCAGCCATCGCAGCTTCGCGCCGGCGCGGGTGGCGCTGTCGTGCAGGAACGCCCTCATGCCGTGGCGCTCCCGGCGCGAGGCGCCGCGCAGAGCGCGACGAGGACCCCCATGGCGGCCGTGATGCCGAGCGCGTTGAAGGCGGGGAACGTCACGCTCGCGATAAGCAGCAGCAGCAGGCCCGCCTGGCCGCCGGCCCGCAGGGCACCGGCCGTCGTGGTCGCCGGCGGCCCGCGCGAGAGCACAGCGGCGACTAGGAGCACCACGAGCAACGCTGCCGCTGGGGCCCCGAGCTTCCACACGAGCCACAGGTAGCCGTTGTGGGCGAACGTCTCCGTCGTCGGCCGCACGCCCTCGTACGGGCGGCCCCAGAGGATCGCCGCGCCAAGGCCCGCGCCCGCGACCGGGCGCTCCTCGATGGCACGGATCACGGTGCGGGTCTCGGTGACCCGGTATCGGACGGAGAGGTCACTGCTGAACTCGACCAGCGAGGCAAGCCGTTCTCGTGCGGCGGCGAGGTCCCGCGGCGCCGCCAGGGCCATTCCGACGAGCGCGACCGCCACGAGCGCCGGTCCCAGCGCCAGAGCCCGCATCCGCTGTGCCGGCGTCGCCCGCAGCGCCAGGAACGCGAGCGCCACCGCAGTCGCCACCCAGAACGTGCGCTCGTAGGTCCGCAGCAGGTCGACCGTGTTGAGGGCCACGATCGCGACCAGCAGCCCGCGGATCCGCAGCGAGCGCACCTCGTGCGAGAGCAGTGCGGCCACCCCCATGACCACGGCCACCGGGAACGCGAAGAGCCCGCCCTGGATTTGACCGCGGCCCTCGGTCGTGAAGCGCACGCCCGCGCGCACGCCGGCGTCCTGGGCGGCGGTGAACGGCAGCTCGACCGTCCACTGGACCAACCCCCAGGCCCCGACGGCGAGCCCGACCACGAGGAGCCCGGCCGAGAGCCGGGCACGAGCGGCGGGGTCGCGAAGGAGCGGCACCGCGATGATGGCCGCGCCGAAGCCCAGCAGCACGCGCAGCTCCGCTCCGGTCGTACCGGCGTCGTATCCGGCCCGCACGCCGTGGAAGGCCTGCAGCACAGCCAGGCCGAGGAGGGCCACCAGGCCGGCGAGCATCCATCGCGTACGCCTCTCGAGTCGCGTGTCGAGGAGCACGAGCACAGCGCGGGCGAGGCCGCCCACCAGCAGCACGTCGGAAGGAAGCAGCCCGGGGCTGCCCGGTCCGCCGCCGAACGCGAGCGCGTTCTGGACGTCGAAGGGGACGATCGTCGTGACGAGCAGCAGCAGGGTGAGATGCGCGACCGGAGCTACGAACGGCAGCGCCAGGAGCAGCGCACCGCCGACGAGGGCGACGGCCATCCGGGGCTGCAGAGCCGCGGCGATCCCGATCGCCGCGGCGGCCGCGATCGCGAGACCCGGAAGGGCCCGGCGGCCGCGCCACTTCGGTGCCGCGCCCACCGGTCGACCGATCGCCCGCCGTGCGCCGTCCATCGCACCATTCAGCAGGGCGCGGTCCAGCACGGCGAGGGTGGCGAGATATGACGCCAGGCACGCCCCCGTGGCGGCGGCCAGCGCGATCCCCGCGCCGAGCTCCGAGAACAGCGTCGCGGCGGCCCGGGTCGCGACCCAGGCGACGGCGGATGCCGCCGCCAGCGGCAGCAGCGCGGCCGCGAACGATCGCACCGCGACGCGCGCCGCCCGACACGTCACCACGGCCACCACGGCGAACGTGAGGGTCATGTGCACGAGCAGCACCCACGCGACGGCCGTGATGCCGCCCAGGGCGGCGGCCGCGAACGTGCACACGACGAGCGGCAGCAGCGACACCAGAGCCACGCGGCCGTAGATCTCGGCGCGGCCGAGCGAGTTGAGCAGGTTGCCGACGGTCAGCTGCAAGGGGCGCAGCACCGCCCACGCGCCGAGGACCGCGAGCGGCCCGGCCATCGGTCGCCAGTCGTCGCCCAGCAGGGCCACGGTGAACGGCACGGCCGCCGCGCTGAGGATCACGCCCGCGGGACAGCTCGCCAGCGCCACCATCCGGACGACGTTCAGGAACGCCTCACGCACGTCCTTGCCGTCGCGGCGCATCTGCGCGAAGGCGGGGAACGTCACCTTCGCCACCGGCTCGGCGATCGCATGGTGCGGCAGCGAGGCCTGCCGGAACGCCATGGCGTAGAAGCCGAGCTGCGCCGGTCCGAGCAGCCGGCCCACGGCGAGGTAGTCGGCGTTCTCGCTCACGAAGCCGGCGAGGTCCTGACCGAGGAAGCCGCGGCCGTCGCGGACGATCCGCCCCGCCTCCTCGCGGTCGAACGCCGGCCGGACCCGATACGGGGTCAGCGCCAGGAGGGCGGCCCCGTTGGCCAGTTGTCCGGCCAGGTAGGCGACGATCAGGCTCCAGACGCCGGTCCCGAGGATGGCCAGGACGAGGGCGACGCCGGCGAAGGTCAGCGCGCGCACGAGCTGGCACGCGAACCGCCGTCGGAAGGCGAGCTCTCGCTGCAGCACGGTCTCGTAGAACCAGTTGACCCCGCTGACGAGCAAAACCGCCGCTAGCAGCGCGACGATGCCGGCCAGCCGCGGCTCGCCGAAGAACGCGGCGAGCGCCGGCGCCAAGGCGAGCAGCACGAGTGCGAGCAGGGCGCCGCTCCCGAGCAGCAGCGTCAACACCGTGCCCTGCGCGCGCGCGTCCATCCCCCGCCGCACGATCAGCGCGGCGCCCAGCCAGAGACCCGAGAAGACGCTCAGCAGCTCCATGCTGAGCGTAGCCATCGCGAACACGCCGAAGTCGGCCGGGGCGAGCAGCCTCGCGAGCACGAGCGTCGTGAGCAGCGTCACGACCCGGGTGGCCGCGTACGTCACCAGCGTCCACGGGATCCCGCGCAGCGCCTCAACCGGCATGGCGGTAGAGCACCTCGCCGATCGCACGGCCCACTGCGGGCGGGCTGCGGCGGATCAGCGTACCCAGGAAGGCGGTGGCCCGCTCGCTGCCGCGCCCGCTGGGCCCCCCGATCTGGCGGTAGCGCAGCTCGTGCTCCTCGGCACCCCAGGCGAGCTTGAACGCGCGCAGGCTCTCGTGGTGCCAGTGGGTCCTGCCGAAGTCCAGGCGGCGCATCCCGTGCGTGCACCCCCACCGGATCGCCTCCATGAACAGCAGGTTGTTCGGGCGCAGGACCAGGAAGCGTGCGTCGGAGGCGCCGTACTTGTAGAGCAGCGTGTCGCCGAACGTGAGGAACAGGCCGGCGGCGAGGGGCTGCTCACCGCGGCTCACGAGCAGGACGAAGCCCAGGCCCTCCGCGAACAGCGCCTCGAAGCCGAGGATGAAGCGGCGAGGCTGCGTCGCCACGCCGAGCCGGCGCCGCGTCGCGACGTGGAGGCGGTAGAACGCCGCCAGGGCCCCCCGGTCGGTCGCGACCCGCGCGGTCAGGCCCTCTCGGCGGGCGCGGCGCACGCCGCGGAGGACCTGGGGCTTGAGGAAGCCCCGCTCGACCGTGCCGACGTCAGACGCGAGAGCCAGGATGTGATGGCGGAACCGCTCGCCACTCGGAGCGTTCCGCAGCGCCTCGCCCGTCCCGCGCACTTCCAGCGGCACGCCGCGGTGAGCCTGGAAGGCCGCGAGCGCCTCGTGCAGGGCGGTCGGCGCCCAGGCGCCCGCATCGTCGCTGAGCAGCGGCGGACAGACGTCGGCGAACGGCAGCGCCACGAGCCGCCGGCCGGTGAGGCGGCTCGACACTGCGGCCACCGGGACGCCGGCGATGAGCCGGCCGTCGTCGCCGGCGACCGCGCAGGCGGTGACGCCGTAGCCGTAGGTCCGGCGCAGCAGCGCGAGCCATCGCGGATGGTGGAAGACGGTGGCCGCCGGCGACTTGACGACAAGCTCCATCCAGGCGGGGTCGTCGAGCGGGTTGAGCTCGAGTGCGTCACCTGTGCCGTCCACCGTCGCCGTCAAAGCGGCCTGCCCTCGACGAGGCGCCCGCCCAGCAGACGCACGGTCGCGAGCGGGCCGGCGAGCGACGGCAGCGGGTCATCGCGCGCGAACACGGCGAACTCGAGCGGCCTCCGCAGCGACCGCAGGTACGCTCGCGTCGACAGCCGGCCCGCGCGAACCTCTCCTGCGACGGCGAGCACGTCGGTCGTCATGCGCACCCAGCGGACGCCCGGCGCCGCGCGCACCCGAGGCACCGGCTCGCCGCTGGCCATACGCCACAGCAGGTACGGGAAGTCGACCCCCGCTCGTCCGCACAGCGACTGCCAGCCCCACGCGCGCGGGTTCAGGTCGAGCAGCCGGTTCTCGCCGCTGCGCGCGTCGCGCTTGAACTCGGCCTCGACGAGCCCTGTGAGCTTCGTCGCCGCGAGCAGGCGCCGTGCGTCGCGCTCCACGCCGGGGTCCTCGATCGTCTCGACGTGGCTCGATGCGCGCCCGAAGTCCATGGGGAACTGGCGCATCCTGCGCGCCGTCAGCGATGCCAGGACTTCGCCGTCCGAGCACAGGACCGCGTAGGAGAGCTGCGTCGCGCCGTCGCCCGGGATGTGCTCCTGCACCATCACGATCGACGGGTCGAGGAGCTCGCACGCCTCCTCGTAGCGCCGCGCGAGCGCCGCCTCGTCGTCGACCCGCCACGCCTTGTCGACGGTCAGGCGGTTGGCGTCCGCCTTGTACGCCGGCTTGATGATCACGGGGAACCGCCCGTGCGCCTGCTCCAGGTCCTCCCGCCCGGCCGGGAAGATCGTCCACGGCTGGGCGATCCCGAGCCGGGCGGCGAGCTGGTACGTGCGGCGCTTGTCGTACGCCCAGCGCAGCGTCTCCCACGGCGGCGTCGTGAGGCGGAAGCGGGCCGCGAGCGCATCGCGGTTGCGCGCGATGAGCGCGGCCTCCTCGTCATGCGTCGGGATGAGAACCCAGCCTTCGAGCCCGTCTCGCTCGGCGAGCTCGACCAGGTACCCAACGCGCGCCGCGTCCCCGCCCTCGATGGGCCACTGCCGTCGCGGGCCGGCATAGCGGGATGAGGTCGCGACCGCGTGCTCGTCGCTGCGTACGACCCGTACGGGGATCCCGTGACGTCCGAGGCTGCGGACGACGGCCAGTGCCCGGTAGCTGGCCCCCGTGACGACCGCGCCGGCGCTCCCCATGGCTCACACCGAGGCCGACGCCGGCTCGGGGCGCAGAGCCACCGGCCGGCGGGCTCCTCCGAGGTGGCGGGCCAGCGCGCGACCGGTGAACGGCGTCCCGGACACGAATCGCATGACGGGGCCGTAGCTGTGAGCGGCGAAGGCGCCGACGAAGTGGAGCCCCGGCACGCTCGACTCGAGCCCGTCGCCGAGCAGCGGGGCGCCGTGGTGCGTACGCAGCTGCGCGCACAGCCGGGATCCCAGGAGCGGATGGCGATCGGCGCGGATGTCGAAGCCGGTCGCCAGGACGACCCGATCGAGCTCCCGCGCCGTGCCGTCGTCGAGCGCGAGCCTCACCCGGTCCCCCGCATGCGTCGCGGAGACGACCCCCGTGCGTAGCGTGAGCCGCACCGCGGCGGTGCGATCGACCAGCCAACCCGCCGCCGCCGGGCGGATGCACCGGTAGGCGATACGCTCGCCGAGCCGCACCGGCACGCGGCGGAACGCGTTCGGCACGGCGACGAGATGGCTGAGACCGACGGGACCGACGTCGGTCGGCGGGTACAGGAGCTGCCGCAGGAGCCCGTCGCGCCCGTGCAGCCAGCCGCTGCGGCGCAGCCAGCGGATCCGGTCGGCGCGCGCGATCACCTCGACGTCGGCGCCCGCTTCGTGCAGGAGTGCCGCAAGCTCGATCGCGCTCTGACCGGAGCCGACGATCGCGGTGCGCTGCCCGGCGAACTCGCCGGGCTCCACGAGCTCGGACGAGTGGCGGACGGCCGGCGCAGTCAGCCCGGCGAACGTGCGCGGGCGGTGAGCGTGGCCGGCCGGTCCGGTGGCGATGACCACGTGCCGTGCGTGGACCGCGTCCCCGTCCTCGAGGCCGAGCTCGAACCGCGGGCCCGTCGCCTGAAGATCGACGACGCGCCGTGTGTCGACGTCCGGCACCGCGTGACCCCGATACCAGCGCGCATAGCGCAGGAAGTCGTCGAGCGGGATCGTTCGTGCGATGCGCACGGCATGGGCCGCCTCGTAGGCATCGAGCGTGAGGGCGCGGTGGGGATCCGAGATCGTGGAGGCCTCCCACGACGAGCGCAGCAGCATCCCCACCGGCATGCGCTCCCACAGGTCCATCGGACGGCCGAACGGGTGAACTGCGAGGCCCCTGGCACGCAGGTGCGAGGTGGCAGCGAGCCCGTAGGGTCCCGCGCCGATCACGGCGACGTCGTGTACGCCCGTCATCCCACCCTCACTTCCGAGGTCGCCGTGGTCGGTGCCATTTCGCGCGCCGGTGACTGCCGGCGGCGAGCGGCGAGTACCGCCGCCAGCGGCCGGCGGGCGGGCCGGACGGTGGAGACCACGCCGGCCGGCGGGATGCCGGCGTCCGTCAGCACCCGCACCGCCCGCCGCAGCTCGTCGGGACGGCTCACGTCCACGCGCGCGACCAGGAGCACGTCCTGGACAAGTCCGGCGAGGGCGATGACGTCACCGAACGTGCCGACGGGCGAACCCGCGATCAACACCACGTCGCTTCGTTCCCGCGCCTCGTCGACGATCGCCTCCATGCGCTCGCTCGCCAGAAGCGCCTGCGGCAGCTCGGCAGTGGCACCGGCGGGCAGGACGGCCGCCTCAGCGCCGACGACGACGAGCTCGCTGTCGAGGTCGCCCGTTCCATCGAGCAGCGCCGCCAGCCCGCCTGTGTCCCCGACCCCGAGGATCTCGGAGAACCTCGGACTGCGGAGGTCGGCTTCAATTGCGATCGGATTCAGCCCGACCGCGCCGAGCGCCCGCGCCAGGTCGAAGGCCACCTCGGGAGCGCCCTCATCAGGCCCCGCGGAGGTCAGCAGCAGCACGCCGCCCGTGCCCTGACCGATGCGTCCGCGGGCGATCCCCAGCGCCAGCGTCACCATCGCGTCGGCTGCCGCGGCGCCGGAACGGGGAATGCGTGCCACCACGGGGCGGCCGGTGATCTCCTCGAGATCCTCGTCGTCGGCCGCGCGCCGATCGGTGCGCGCCAGCCCGACGATCGTCAGCGCCGCCGCAATGAGTCCCAGGAACCCTCCCATGAGCGCCCGGGTCAGCGGCCGAGGCTGGCTGGTCGCGGACGCAGCGGTGGCCTGGTGGATGACTCGCACGCCGCCCGTCTGGAACGCCTGCGCGACTTCGAGCCGCGTCAGCTCGCGGCGGAGCGCGTCGCTCTGAGGCCCGCTCTCGAGCTGCGCCAGGCGCGCCTGCGCCGAGGTGACGGCGTCCTGCACGGCGGCCCGTGCCGCTCGTGCCCGGTAGTCGCGGTACCCGGCCGCGAACGCGTTCGCGATCGCCGCCGCACGTTCGGCCTCCGCATCGCGGACGCTGATGGCCACGATGTTCGAGTTGCGGTCGACCGCCGTAGTGACCCGTCCCACGAGGGCCGCCGACGACTCGTGCAGACCGAGCGCGCGGCGCACCCCGTCCGCGATCGGTTCCAGCGTTATGAGCTCGACGCTGGTGTTGAGGTCCCGCTCCGGATCGGACGAGTAGTCACCCGTGCCGAGGACCATGTCGACCTGCCGCTGCTGGCCGAGCAGGACCTTCGCCGTGGCCTCGTAGGACTTCGGGCGCCCCATCGACACGACGAGCGCCGCCAGCGTGGCGACGACGACGATGGCCACGGCCAGCGGCCACCAGCGCCGAAGCGTCGCGACATACCGTTCGAGGGCTTGGCCAGGCGTGGCCGACGGCGCCGGCTCAGGCATGCTCATGGTCCTCCGTGTCGATCGCGATCCGCCCGTCCCGCTCGACCGCCCACCAGCAGGCGGCCCCCACGGCCGCCAGCGTGTCGCGGTCCGCGACGGCCTCCCCCAGCTCGGCCTCGAGCGCGGCGCGCACGCGCCACCAGTGGGCGATCTCACGCGGGAGCGCGTGCCAGCCGCCCGACATGGCCCGCAGGAAGCCGAGCAGCTCGTTGTAGTGCCTCCGTCGCTCCTCGGAGAGCGCGTAGTCGGGATGGACGAGGACGGTGACGAGGCCTCCGTGGTCCGCGATCCATTTGGCCTTCCTCCGCCACAGCGAGATGTCGCGCTCCCGCAAGAGCTCGAACATCGTGTGGTCCTGCGGCAGCGTGATCGGCAGCTCGACGAGGTCGCCCAGGAAGTACGGGAGAATCGAGCAGCACCCGCCCGGCTGCGCGTCGAACGGATGGGTGTCCGGGAACGAGGAGTCGTAGCGGGCGCCGAGCTCCGGCATCCAGGCGGCGTTGCGATGCGTGGCCGGCGAACGGAAGCCTTCGGCGCGCCACTCGCGCAGATACCGCTGGATCCGCGGCAGCTGGCGCTCGAAGTGGTGCCGGCTCTGGAACAGCCGGCCGTCGTGGTGCAAACCGTGGAGGGCGATCTCACCGCCGGCGACGCGGATGGTGTCGAACACAGCGTGGTCGACGGGGTAGTCCTCGGCGACGAAGAACCAGCACGAGACGACGCCGTGCCGGCGCTCGATCTCGAGGAGCGGTTCCACGTTCCCGAGGCCCTGGGGCCCCTCGACGTCGTGTGTCACGGTCCACGCGAACCCATGGCCGCGCGGCCACGAGCCCAGCACCGGGATGCGCGACCGCCCGGAACGCCGCAGGCGCTGCTGCAGGAGGACTTCGTGCTGCTCGACGAGCAGCGGCTCGATCGGCCAGCGGGGAAAGCGCCCACGAACCTCGTGGCGACCACGCTGGCGCCGCGCCATCGACCGCCGCATGCACATCTGCGTCCTCCGCGGGATCACCGGCTTGATCCGATAGAAGAACGGGAGGAAGCGCGCCGCGCGCGGCGGCCGCACATAGTGCTCCTCGAGGTAGAAGCGGTCGTCGGGCGTCATCTCGCCCCGTTCGCCCCCACCACGGCCGGCACCGTTCGCGCGAGGATCTTCACGTCGCCCCACAGCGTCGCCTGACGCACGTACTCGCAGTCCAGCAGCAGCATCGCGGTGAACCCGAGCGCGCCCCGGCCACGCACCTGCCACAAGCCGGTGATGCCTGGGCGCACGTCCGCGCGGACATCCGCCCACGCCGGCACCCGCGCCTGCTCCTCGAGCGGAAGCGGCCGCGGACCGACGAGGCTCATGTCTCCCAACAGGACGTTGACGAGCTGCGGGAGCTCGTCGAGGCTCGTGCGCCGCAGCAGACGCCCGAGGGGCGTGATCCGGGGATCGCTCTCCAGGTCAAGCCAGTCGGCGTCCCGGCTCTCGCCGATGAGCATCGGGCGGAGCTGTTCGGCTCCGACGACCATGGTCCGAAATTTCCACATCCCGAACTCGCGACCGCCGCGTCCGGCGCGGCGCTGGCGGAGGAGCGGCGCGCCGGGCGAGCTGCAGGCGATCGCGAGCGCAACGATCAACATGACCGGCATCAGCAGCGCGAGGCCGAGCGCCGCGCCGCCGATGTCGAGCGCCCGCTTGGCGACGGTCATGCCGCCGGCTCCGCCGCGAGATCTCGGACAAGCTGCACCGGAGCGCCGCCGGCCTTCAACGACTGTTCCGCCGCCTCGCTGAGCCACACCACATCGCGCGCCAGGCGCAACTGCGACTGCAGCCGGTCGCCGTGCCGCACCGCCCGCACGAAGTCCGCCACCTCGGCGACCAGCGGCTCACTCGTCTCGAGCTTCGGGCAGATGATGTCGCCGCTGCGGTAGGCGAGGTGGTACTGGCCGAACGACTCGGGCGGCCCGAGGACGATGCCGCGATCGAAGAGACGGATCGGCTCCGGGGAGCCGTCGTCATACACGACCATCTTCTCGCTGCCGACGAGCACGGTCCGCCGCAGCTTGCTGGGCGCCAGCCAGCTGAGCTCGACGTTGGCCACGATGTCGCCGGGGAACGTGATGGCGACGAAGGCGACGTCGGCGATGCCTCTGGTCAGCGCGTCGCGTCCCGTCGCCTGGACCGTCAATGGCAGCTCGCCGAACCAGTACAGGAGGATGCTGAAGTCGTGGGGCCCTAGATCCCAGACCACGCTCACGTCTGACCTGTACGGACCGAGATTCACCCGGCTCGAGGAGACGAAGTAGAGCTCCCCCAGGGCCCGTGTCTCCACCATCCGCCTAACAGCGCGCACCGGCGGGCTGTACAGGAACGTGTGCCCGCACATGAGCAGGCGGTCGCTACGATCGGCCAGCGCGATCAGCGCGTCCGCCTGCGCCGCCGACGGTGCGAGCGGCTTCTCGATGAACGTGTGCTTGCCCGCCGACAGGCTGGCGGCCGCGAGGTCATAGTGGGTGCACACAGGCGTCGCCAGGACGACCGCGTCCACGCGCGGATCGTCGAGTACCGGTGCGACGTGGGCGCTCGTCCGAGCTAGCGGGTGGCGCCGGTGGAACCGAGCCAGGCGCTCAGGGTCCCGGTCACAGATCCACGAGACCTCGACGGCCGGATCGTCGGCGAGCACGCGGAGCAGGTTTGGGCCCCAGTATCCGAGCCCGATCACGCCGACGTTGAGCGGTTCGGGGGTGCCCGAGCTATACATGCGCCCCCTCGAGGTCCGCCGGTCCGGGACTCGCCGCCACGCAGGCGTCCGCGGCCCGCTGGATCTCGTCGTCGCGAAGCGCGGGAGACATCGGCAGCGAGAGTTCCTCGGCGGCCCATGCCTCGGCGTGAGCGAGGTGATACGGCACCACGACCCGGCCCCGGAGAGCCGGCTGCCGGTGCAGCGCGGGCGAGTAGTGCACCCCCGTCCCGACGCCGGCCCGGCACAGTTCCTCGGCCACCACGTGGCGCCGCGGAACCCGTACCGGGAACAGGTGGTAGACGCACGGGCTCTCCGAGCGCTCCTCGAGCAGCCGGATGTGGCCGGCGAGTCGCTCGCAGTAGGCGGCGGCATGCCGGCGCCGAGTCCGGTTGCCGTGGCCCAGACGGCCGAGCTTGACGCTCAACAGCGCCGCCTGGAGCCCGTCGAGCCGCTCGTTGACCCCGAGCTCGACGTGCTCGCCCTTGCGCCGCTGCCCGAGGTCGCGCAGGCGCCGCGCGCGCTCGGCGAGCGCCGTGTCATCCGTGCAGATCGCACCGCCGTCTCCCAGCGCGCCCAGGTTCTTGCTCGGATAGAACGAGAAGGCCGCCGCATCGCCGAGCGAGCCGGCCGGGCGGCCCGCCCAGCTCGCCCCGTGGGCCTGCGCCGCGTCCTCGAAGAGCGCGACCCCGTGGCGCCTCGCCAGCCGCTCGAGCGCGGGCATGGCGCAGACCTGGCCATACAGGTGCACCGCGAGGATCGCGGCCGTGCGAGGCGTCACGGCGGCGGCCGCGGCGTCCGCGTCGATGAGGCCGGTCCCGTCCTCGACGTCGCAGAGCACCGGTGTCGCGCCGGCGTGGATCACCCCGAGCGCCGAGGCGATGTAGGTGTGGGCCGGAACGACCACCTCGTCCCCGCGCCCGATGCCCGCCGCCCGGAGGAGCAGCGTGAGCGCCGCGGTGCCGGATGCGACACCGACGCAGTGCGCAGTGGCGCAGGCCTCGGCCCAGGCTGCCTCGAACCGGCGGACCTCCTCGCCGAGGATGAACGCGCTCCGCCGCACGACGCGCTCGAACGCGGCCTGGAACTCCGTCGAGAGCGCTGCGTGCTCGCGGTCGAGAGCAACGAAGGGAATGGGCTCGTTCATCAACTGCGACGTATGCCGGACGAGCTCCGCCGAGTCCAATTCAGAAGTTCGCTATTTGCGAACTTCTGCCCATTTACGCTTCCGGGCTCTTGCGTACGCATTTATGCCGGATTTGCACCGGAAAAAAGCGTCTAAGCCAAGACTCCTCAGTCGAGGCGAATCGGGCAAACTGAGGTGGCGTCGAAGACCCACTCGGGCCGGCAGGGGGCCGAGGTGGACGCCGCCGAGCCAGCGATCGGTGCGCGGGCGGGTCGCGCGGCCTGCCAGGACGGCGACTCCCTTGAGCGTGAGCGCGAAGCGGCCGTCGGCGCGGGCGACGAACGGGTCGAGCTCGTCGGCGAGCGCGAACAGCGACGCGTCGCCGACCCACGGCGGCTGTTCGGGCGCGGTGGCGGCGGCGAAGAGGTCGCCGGGGCTGAGCGGCCCGGGCTCGAGCGCCTCGAGGATCTGGCGCTCGAGGCGGCCGAGGCCTGTGCGGCTGTCCGGAAGCTCCTCGAGGAGGCGCGCGAAGGCGGGGACGGCCAGCCACTTGCGCGGGTCGTCGGACCGGAGTGCGGCGAAGGCGGCCGGATCCGGGTCGATCGGCTCGCGCGCGGTGAGCGCGGCGGGCAGGTCGCCGCGCGGCTGGTGCCGGAGGCGCACGCGGGTGACCAGGCCGGGCCGCCCGGCGAGCCGGTCCTCGATCTGCGCCAGCTGCAGCGCGTCGAACAGGTCGTCCTCGAACCACAGCACCACCTCGGCGTCGCTCGGGTGGGCGGCTAGGCGCGCGTCGCGCTCGCGCAACATGGCCAGCGCAGCGCCCTGGGAGACCTCGACCGCGTCGGCGTGCGACCAGCCGCGCGTGGTGAGGTGTCGGGCGCGAACCTCGGCGAGCGCGTCCGGCTCGAGCCCGGCCGGCACCGGGCCATCAGGCAGGACGTCACGCCAGGCGAGCACGTCCGCCGGGTCGACTCCGGCCGCCGCCGCCAGCTCCGGCACCACGGCATCGCCGTTCGCCACGTGAAGCCTGCGCGCGGTCACGGGACAACGATATGGCGCGAGAGTGGTCCCGGATGTCGCATTTTCGGCGACTTGCGGGGTTTGAGTACTCGGGGAGGTCGTCCGCCGGTCTACATTTGCGCTGATGCGCGCGCCCCTGCTCGCGGCCGCCACGCTCATGGCTGCCCTGCTGCCCGCGGCTCCGGCCGCCGCCGGAGATCCGATCATGCGGCTCTCAGAGGTGCGCAGCGGCATGCAGTGCACCGGCTTCTCGGTGATCCGGGGGACGACGATCTCGTCATTCAGCGTCGAGGTGGTCGACGTGGTCGACAGCGACCCCGGGACCGGGACGGCGATGATCCTCGTCGAGGTGTCCGGGCCGGCGGTGGACCGGACAGGGGTCGGGCCCGGCTTCTCCGGCTCGCCGATCTACTGCAACGGCCGCAATATCGGGGCGATCTCGCAGTCGATCGGCGACTACGGCGGAAAGGTGGTCCTCGCCACGCCGATCGAGTCGATGCTCGCCAACCCCGTCGACGCGCCGCGAGCACGACCGCGAGCGGCCCGCGCCGCCGCCGCGCCGTCACCCCGCGCCACAGCGGCGCTCCGCCGCATCCGCCGCGAGGGCACCCGCCCGCTGCTCGCCCCGCTCACCATCAGCGGCGTGCACCCGGCCCTCGGGCGCGCGCTCGAGCGGGCCGGGAGGCGCATCGGGCGGCCGGTGACCGCGGTTCCCGCGGGCCCGCTCGGCAGCTTCCCGAAGCAGACCCTGCGTCCCGGCTCGGCCGTCGCCGCGAGCCTCTCGACCGGCGATGTCAAGGTCTCCGGGCTCGGGACCGTCACCTACACCGACGCCGATCGCGTCTGGGCGTTCGGCCACCCGTTCGAGAACGCCGGCGCCCGGTCGCTCTTCCTGCAGGACGCCTACATCTTCAAGGTCATCTACGACCCCCTCGCGCCGATCACGGGTGGCTCGTTCAAGCTCGGCTTCCCCGGCCACGACCTCGGGACGCTCACCAACGACGCGTCTTCCGCGATCGTCGGGCGGGTCGGCGCGCTCCCGAAGACCACCGCGGTCCAGGCCTTCGCGCGCGACGCCGACACCGGCGCGACGCGGCTGGTCCAGTCGAGCGTCGCGGACGAGACCGACCTCGACAACCCGACGGGCTTCACGGGATTGGGCGCGGTGGCGCCGCTGGCCGTCGCCCAGGCCGCAGGAACCGTGATGCAGAGCGCGCCCGGCCGGCTCACCGGCCGCATGTGCGTCACGATCCGCCTCCGCGAACGCCCCCGCCGCCCCGCCCGCTTCTGCAACCGCTACCTCTCGTCGGCGATCTTCGACCCGATGGCGGGCGCGTTGAGCAACCCGATCGCGTTCCCGGCGGCCTTCGACGTCTCCGACGCGGTCGCGCTGATCGAGAGCTACGAGGGCCGGACGCCGCACGTGGCCTCGCTGCGTGCCCGCGTCGACCTCCAGCGCGGTGAGCGCCTCGCGTTCCTGCGCGGGGTCAAGGCGCCGCGGCGCGTCCGCGGCGGCCAGCGCGTCACGCTGCGCGTGAAGCTCCAGCGGCTGCGCGGCGGCGTGTTCACCACGCGCTACCGCGTACGCATCCCGCGCGTGAAGCCGGGCCGCCGCGCGCTCCGGCTCAGCGGCTTCGAGGAGTCGTTCGGCGGCGACGAGCTGCTCGAGATCCTGCTCGGAGCCGAGCCCGAGGAGGAGCCGGACGTTGGCCCGGCCAGGCTGCGCGACCTGCTCGACGAGATCGAGGGGCTCGGCCGCTGGGACGGCGTCGAGCTCAGGATCGGCGGCAAGCGGCGCCATGCGTTTCTCGACCGCGACCGCGTGATCACCGGCAGCGCCCGTACGACCGTGCGCGTCGTCCGCTAGCCGCCCTCGAAGCGGTAGACGGTTCCCGCCGGCGCGAGATCGGCCGCCGCGGCCCGCGGCACGGCCGCCCGCAGCAGCGTGGCGAACGTCTCAGCGCTCGCGGCCATCATGTCGAGCAGCGTCTCGACCGGAGTGGGCTCGTCCTGGACGCCGTTGGCGTAGTCGGTCGCGTAGCCGAGCAGCGCGTAGGGCAGCTCAGCCTCGCCGCACAGCACCGCCTCCGGCCCGCCGGTCTGCGACACGTGGGTGACCCCGCAGGCAGCCAGGCCGCGGATCTCAGCGCGGGTGTTGAAGCGCGGCCCGTCGACGTGCCCGTAGACGCCGCCGTCGTGCACCTCGATCCCCGCCTCGCGCGCCCCCTCGAGCAGCGCTCCCCGCAGCGGCTCGGAGAAGGGGCCTTCGAAGATCCAGTGCCCGCGCCGCCGGTCGCCCGCCTCGGAGTAGAAGGTGCACAGCTCCCCGTCGCCGAGCCGGTTGGCGAGGAAGTGCAGGTCGCCGAAGCACGTGACCGAGCCCAGCTCGACCTCCGGATCGACCGCCCCGCACACCGTCACGGCGATCACCGCGTCCGCCCCCAGCTGCACGAGCGCGTCGATGTTCGCGCGGTGCGTCACGACGTTCGACAGCCGCCGATGCCCCTCGCCGTGGCGGGAGACGTGCAGCATGTCCGTGCCCGCGAAGACGCCGCGGGTGACGATCGCGTCGCCCCAGTCGGTCGTCACGAGCTCGGGATCGGCCGACTCGAACCCAGGCAGCGAGTAGGTCCCCGAGCCGGTGATGATCGCGATCGGCATGCCGCGGGAGTATGCATAAGCTCCGCGGGTGGTTCCCGCCCGCATCACCGCCGAAGAGGTCACCGCGTTCGTCGAGTCGGTCTTCGACGCCTTCCACACCGTCGTCCCGCCCGAGGAGATCGAGCACCGGGGGCAGAACATCGAGCCCGAGCGCACGCTCGTGCTCCGCGACGGCGGGCGGATCGTCGCCGCCACCGGCATCTTCACGCGCGAGATCACCGTGCCCGGCGCGGTCGCTCCGATGGCCGGCGTGACGATGGTGGGCGTCCAGCCCACCCATCGCCGCCGCGGGATGCTCACGACGCTCATGCACCGCCAGCTCGCGGACATCCACGAGGAGGGCCGCGAGGCGATCGCGACCCTGTGGGCGTCCGAGTCGGCCATCTACGGCCGCTTCGGCTACGGGATGGCGAGCATGGTCGCCGAGCTCGAGGTGTCCACGCCGGAAGCGGCGCTGCGCCGCGCGCCCGACCTGCAGGTCGAGCTCCACGAGCCCGACCAGGCGATGGACGCCATGCGCGCGGTGCACGAGCAGGTCCGCCCCACCCTCCCAGGGATGCTCGACCGTCACGGCCGCTGGTGGACGACGCGCATCCACGACCCCGAGTGGGACCGCGAGGGCGCGCAGCCGCTCCGCGCCGCCGTGATCCCGGGCGCCGCGTACGCCCTGTTCGCGATCAAGACCGGCTACGAGAGCGGCCGACCGTCGGGCCAGGTGCGCGTGCGCGAGGTGCTGTCGACCGACCCCGACGCCCACGCCGCGATCTGGAGCTTCCTGCTCGGCCTCGACCTCACGCGCCAGGTCGTGTGGGACCTGGCACCGGTCGACGAGCCGCTGCCGCACATGCTCGGTGAGGCGCGCGCCGTCCGCACCCTGGTGACCGACGGCCTGTGGCTGCGGATCGTCGACCTCCCGCGCGCGCTGCAGAAGCGGACCTACGGCGAGCCGTTCGAGGTCGTGTTCGAGGTCACCGACGGCATCTGTCCGTGGAACGCGGGCCGCTGGGCGATGCGGTGGGACGGCACCGAGGCGGCGTGCGCCCGAACGCAGCGGCCGGCCGCGCTCGAGCTGTCGATCGCCGAGCTGGGCGCCGCATACCTCGGCGGAACGACGCTCGACGCCCTCGCCCGCGCCGGCCGCGTCGACGACCTGCGGTCCGGCGCACTCGGCCCCGTCAGCCGATCGTTCATGAGCGACCGGGCGCCGTGGTGCCCGGAGATCTTCTAGCGGTCCTTGGGGTCACGGGGCACCCGCCCGCCGCCCGCGCCGGCCTCCGTGGCCGGCCCGCGGGGCGCCGCGATGCCCAGCACTCGCATCGCCTTGAGCCCGAGGCCGAGCTTCTCGCGCCCGTCGGTCGAGGAGACGTCGAGCCCCGTGAGGTCGCGCACGCGCTCGAGGCGGTAGCGGATCGTGTGCCGATGCGTGTACAGGCGCGATGCCGTGCCGGCGACATTGGCGTCCGCGTCGAGGAACGTCTCCAGCGTCTGCACGAGATCGGTCTCGTACTGCTCGTCGTAGGTCACGAGCGGCTGCACCGTCTCGGCGAAGAAGCGCTGCAGCTCGGCGGGGTCCTCGCTCATGGCGGGCAGCAGGAGCCGATAGGCGCCGGTCTCCTCGAAGGCGAGCACGCCCTCCTCCGGCCCGCCCTCGGCGACGTTGGCGGCGAGCAGCGCCTCGTTCCCCGCTCGGTAGAGGTCGACGGGGTCGGTGGCCAGCCGCGAGTGCCCGACCGCGAAGAGGAAGCCGTGGAGGCTCGAGCGCAGCTCGCGCACCACGGCGGCGGCCACGCGGCGCACCTCGTCGTCCTCGGTGGCCCCCAGCATCACCACGACGTGGCCGGCGCTGTCGGCCGGCCTCTCGATGACTGCGGCCAGCGAGCCGGGAGCGCTGGCGCGAGCGGCACGCTCGGCGGCGGCCAGCACGCGTGTCCGCCAGTCCTCCTCGGCCGGCGCGTAGTGGCGGGCGCGGACCACGATCACGGCGGCTCCCGCCGCGACGTTCACGCCCAGCTCCGTGGCACCCGCCACGATGCCGTCGCGATCGGTGATCTCCCGCCGCAGCACGGCGGCGAGATACTCGGCCTGCGCGGCTTCGGACGCACGCTCGGGAGCGCGCACGCGCTCCACCTCGGAGGCGATGAGCGTCGTCACCACCCGCAGCAGCGCGGCCGGCGGGTCGGCGGCACGGCTGCGCAGCCGCAGCTGGCCGACTGCCGTGTCCCCCACCCGAAGCTCGTGCGTGACCACGCCCTGGGCGTCAGCGGTCAGGGCGCGCTCGTCGGCCGTCGAGCGCGCGGCCACGGCGAGCACCGCGCCCGTGCGGTCGATCAGCACGAGCGAAGCGCCCAGCGCGCGCGACGCGGCGCGGACCACCTCGGGCAGCCCGAGGCCGGACTCGACGGCCTCGGTGATCTCCCCCAGCGCGTCGAGGCCGGCGGCGGTGGGCTCGGGCCGGATGGGGATCGGCTCGGCCATCACAACCGGTCGTAGTACCACAGCACGACGCCTCCGGCCACCGCGCCGGCCGTCACGAAGGCTGCGAGCACGTAGACGCTCATGACCAGGGCGAGCACGCGCTCGCGCAGCCGCCAATACGACCGCCACGCCGGGACGGCGACGAGGGCGATCCAGAGGGCGAGCGAGATGAGCGCCGTCGCCCCGATGACGATGAGCGTGACCCGATCCTCGATCATGCGGCTTGGCGTGCATTGTGGCGCACGTGCCCGCCGACAAGGGCGAGCGTGCCCACGAACGCCCAGATTGCCATGGCCAGCGCGGCTCCGCCGATCGTGTCCGTGAGGAAGTGCACGCGCAGATAGATGCGCGTGGATGCAACCACCACGACGATCCCGATCGCAACCGCCACGGCCGCGAAGCGGACGGCCCAGCCGGTCCCGGCGCGGACCAGCACGACCGCGCAAGCGACCCACGCGACGGCGTACGCGGTGTGGCCCGACGGATACGCCTCGAGGTCGGCGTGGACGAGCGGGTTGAGCGGCCGCGCGCGGTCGTAAGCCGCCTTGGCGACGTGGACGAGGACGAAAGTGAGCGCGAAGCCGGCGACGAGCATCGCAGCGTCTCCCCAGCGGCGGCGGAACGCCGACCAGATCGCCGTGACGAGGACGGCGCCGCCCGCGACGGGCAAGGCGCCGAGCCTGGTCACGACTTTCGCGACCTCGACGAGCCAGTCGCTGGTGATGCGCTCGGCGACATCGGCCGCCAACTCGTCGATCCGCGGGGTGCCCGGCGAGCTTGCCACCTCGCCGAGCAGGAAGAACGTGAACGCGCCGACGGCGAACAGCGCGAGCAGGGTGGTCAGCTCGAGGCCGAGGTTGCCGGGCGTGAGCCGGTCGAGCGTGAAGCGCGCGGCGCTGTCGGCCCGGTCCGCCGCCGGGCGGCCGATCACCCGCCATGCCGGCCCGGCTAGGCGCACGAACGGGCGCCAGGCCGGATCGTCCTGGCGCTCCTCGAGCCACGCGCGCACCTGCTCGCGCTTCTCGGGATCGCGCCGCAGCCGGACGAGGAAGACGATGGCGACGACCACGGCCACGACCGTGCCGAAGGCCAGCAGGCCGCGCGACACGTAGGCGGTCAGCCGGTCGAACGAGCGCCAGAAGACGTAGCCGAGCGTGGAGAAGGTCGCCGCCCACAGACCGGCGCCGAGCACGTCGTAAGGCAGGAAGCGGCGGAACTGCATGTTTGACGTGCCGGCGATGAACGGTGCCAGCGCTCTGACGATGCCGATGAAGCGGCCGATGAGGATCGTCGTCCCGCCGCGGCGGTCGAAGAACTCCTCGACCTTGTGCAGGCGGTCCTCGGTGATCTTCAGGCGCTCGCCGTGGCGCAGCAGCCACGCCCGGCCGAGCTTGCGCCCGGCCACGTAGGAGGCGACGTCGCCCGCCACCGCGCAGGCCCAGACGATGGCGATCAGTACGGGCAGCGAGATCTCCCCCTGGCCGGCGATCACGCCGCCGACGATCACCGTCGTCTCGCCCGGTGCGACCAGCCCGACGAAGGCGCCGGTCTCGAGGAAGGCGAGGACGCCGACGACAACGTACGTCCACGGCCCGAGCGCGCGGCCGACGTCGAGCATCAGCTCCTCGAGGTTCGGCAGCTGGACGAGGCCGACGCCGACCGCCGCGCCGCCCGCCACCACCACCCAGCCGGCCACCTGGATCCAGCGGCTGAGCCGGTGCCGGCGGGCGACCAGGAAGGCGGCAACTGCGAGCGCCCCGAGGAGCCAGCTCCACCTCACGCCGCTCGCACCCGGCCGAAGGCGGCGGTGACCGGCTCGACGGCCACGGCGTTCGGGTGCACGGCGGCGGCGCGCCGGGCCGCGGCGAGCGACGGGAAGACGCCGAAGACCGTCGGGCCGGATCCGGACACCATGGCGGCGGTCGCGCCGGCGTGCGTGAGGGCGGCGAGCGGGGCGTCGACCGTGGGGCACAGCTCGCGCGCGGCGGCCTGGAGGTCGTTGACCGGGGGCGGCTGCTCGCCACCGCGGGCCGCCGCCTTTCGCGCCTCGAGCTCGGTCGCGGTCCGCGGCGTGCCGCGGTCGTCGAACGCCCGGTAGACGTCCGGCGTGGAGAGCGCGGCGTCGCTGGGGACGATCACGAGGCCGAACGGCTCGGGGTCGGGCAGCGGGTCGACGTGCTCGCCCGCGCCAGTCATGAGCACGCGGCCGCCGGCGAGCAGTGCGGGGACGTCGGCGCCGAGGGTGACGGCCAGCTCGTGCAGCAGCTCGGCGGGCGCGCCCCCGGCGGCGTGGGCGGCGAGGCGCAGCGCCGCAGCGGCGTCGGCCGAGCCGCCGCCCATCCCCGCCGCCACCGGGATGCGCTTGGCGATGGTCAGGCGCTGCGGCGGCGCGTCCCAACCCGTGGCCTCGCGGAAGAGCGCGAGCGCGCGGCCGGCCAGGTTGGGTCCCGCGATGCCCGGGCAGTGGACCTCGTCGGCATCGCCCCCGGGCGCGAGCGCCAGATCGTCGGCCAGCGACACGGGCTGGACCACCGAGACGAGCGGGTGCAGCCCGTCCTCGCGCGGGGCGCCGACGAGCAGCGACAGGTTGACCTTGCCGGGGGCGACGGCGATCAGCACGAGTTCCCGTCCGTCAGCCGGGCCTGCAGCTCACGCCAGGCCTCCGGGGCCAGCGATTCCGCGCGCGCGTCGGGTGGCCGGCCCATCGCCTCGAGCGCGGCCCGCACGCGCTCGCGGGCAGCGCGGTCGGCCCCCGGTGCCAGCGACACCGAGCGGGCGAGCGCCTTTCGACGGTGCGCGAAGCCCTGCTGGACGAGCGCCCGCAGCCTGGGCTCCGGTGCGAGGCCGCGCCGGCTGAGGCCCACGAGCACGGAGTCGACGTTCGGCACCGGGTGGAACACCTTCCGCGACACCGGCCGCAGGACGCGCACGTCGCAGGCGAGCTGGGCGAGTACCGAGGGCACGCCGTAGGCGGGCGATCCGGGCGCGGCGGCGAGCCGCTCGCCCACCTCCTTCTGCACCATCGCCACCCAGGTCGTCACCGCGGGCAGCTGCTCGATCGTCCGCAGGATCACCCCGGCGGCGACGCCGTACGGCAGGTTGGCGACGACCTTCGTCGGCGCCGGGTCGAGCGCCGCGAGGTCGAGCTTCACCGCGTCCGCCAGATGCAACGTCGTGTTGGGATGGCCGTCGAGCGCGTCGCGCAGGGGCGGCTCGAGCCGCCGGTCGAGCTCGACGACGTGGACGTGCGCCGTGCGGTCGGCGAGGTACTCGGAGAGCACGCCGAGCCCGCCGCCGACCTCGAGGACGACGTCGTCCGGCGTGAGCGCGGCGGCGCGCCCGATGACGTCGAGCAGGTTCGAGTCGATCAGGAAGTTCTGGCCGAGATCGCGGTTCGGCCGGATCCCGAACTGGCGCAGGCGGCGCAGGCTCGGCTGGACCGGGAGGTCGCTCACCAGCCCAGCAGGCGGGCCGCGTTGGCCTCGACCGCCGCCTCGAGCTCCTCGTACGCGATGCCGCGGCGCTCGGCCACGAAGCGCGCCGTGTGCACGACGTAGGCCGGCTGGTTGCGCTCCTTGCGCACCGCCTGCGGCGTGAGGTAGGGCGCGTCGGTCTCCAGCAGCAGGCGGTCGAGCGGCACGCGCTCCGCGGCCTCGGCGAGGTCCGCCGCCTTGGGGTACGTGACGTTGCCGGCGAACGAGATCCACCAGCCGTGATCGAGGCACTCCTCGAGGCGGTCGGGCATCGAGAAGCAGTGCAGGATCACCTCGAGGCCCTGCGCCCGGGAGGCGAGCGTGGCGATCGTGTCGTCCTCGGCGGCGCGCGTGTGGATGACGAGCGGCAGGTTGTGCTCGCGGGCGACGTCGATGTGGGCGGCGAAGGCGCGCTCCTGGTCGGGGCGCGGCGCGTAGTTCCGGTAGTCGTCGAGGCCGGTCTCGCCGATCGCCAGGCAGCGGGGGTGGGGGGCCAGCTCGCGAAGCTCGGCGGTGATCGCGTCGTCGTATCCGGTGGCGTTGTTGGGGTGGTGGCCGACCGCCGCGTAGACCTCGTCGTGGGCGTCGGCGGCGGCCAGCGCCGCGCGGCGTGACGCGTGGTCGATCCCGATCGTGAGGATGCGGCGCACTCCCGCCTCCCGGGCGGCCGCCACCAGCTCGGCCTCGGGCGCGGGCCCCCGGTCGAGGTGGGTGTGGCTGTCGATCACGACGGCTTGGGGAAGAGCGGCGGCAGCCTCTGCACCTGCGCGCCGCCGGCGTGGGCACCGTAGGCGGCGCCCTGGAGGTCGAGGTCGGGGGCGCCGAGCGCGTTCAGCAGGCGGTCCGCCGTCTCGGGGATGTAGGGGGCGAGCAGCACGGTCACGACGCGCAGGCCCTCGGCGAGCGAGCGCAGCGTCCGGTCGAGCTCCGCCGCCTGGCTCTCGTCCTTGGCGAGCTGCCAGGGGGCCCGCTCCTCGACGTAGCGGTTGAGCCGCCTGACGCGCTGCCAGATCCGGTCGAGCGCCTGGGTGATCTCGGCCTTGTCCAGCAGCGCCTCGACCTCTTCGCGGAGGCCGTCGAAGTCCGGCTTCAGGGCCGGGTCGGGCTCGACGTCGGGCACGGTCGCGTCGCGGTAGCGGTCGATCATCGCGAGCGTGCGGCTCGCGAGGTTGCCGAACTCGTTGGCCAGCTCCGTCTCGTAGCGCTCGCCGAACGTCACCGTCGACACCCCGCCGTCCTGCCCGAAGGAGACCTCGCGGAAGCAGTAGTACCGGAGGGCGTCCGTGCCGAACGTGTCCATGACCTCGAACGGGTCGAGCACGTTGCCGAGCGACTTGGACATCTTGTGCTCACTCCCGCTCGCGTCGCGCATCAGCAGGTAGCCGTGGATGAACAGGTGCTCGGGCAGCTCGATCTCGGCGGCGAGCAGCATCGCCGGCCAGATGACCGCGTGGAACTTGAGGATGTCCTTGGCCAGCATGTGGTAGTCCGCCGGCCAGAAGCGGGGCGTCAGGTCCTCCCCCGGGCGGGCGAAGGAGAGGGCCGTGTAGTAGTTCAGGAGCGCGTCGAACCAGACGTAGAAGACGTGGTTCTCGTCCCACGGCACCTCGACGCCCCAGGTGAGGTTGGCCTTGGAGCGGCTGAGGGAGATGTCCTGGAGGCCGCCCGTGATGAACGACTGGGCCTCGTTGAAGCGGTGACGGGGACGCACGAAGTCCGGCCGCTCCTGGTACAGGCGCTCGAGCGGCTCCTGGAAGGCGGAGAGGCGGAAGAACCAGTTCTCCTCGCGCTCGCGGTCGAGTGGGATCTTGTGGATCGGGCACGTCTGGTCGGGCCCGATCTCGGCCTCGGTCTTGAAGTCGGCACAGCGAGGGCAGTACCAGCCCTCGTACAGCCCCTTGTATACGTGTCCGTTGTCGTGGATCCGCTGCATCACCTCCTGCACGCGCTCGCCGTGGCGGGGGTCGGAGGTGCGGATGAAGAAGTCGTTCGAGGCGTTGATGCGCGGCATCAGCTCCTGGAACCTCTGGGCGTTGCGGTCGGCCAGCTCCTTCGGGCCCACCCCCTCCCGCTCGGCCGCCTGCGCGACGGGCTCCCCGTGCTCGTCCGTCCCCGTGAGGAAGAACACGTCCTCGCCGCGTTGGCGCATATGCCGAGCGACGATGTCAGCGCCGATCGTCGTGTACGCGTGACCCAGATGCGGAGCCGCGTTCACGTAGTAGATCGGGGTGGTGACGTAGAAGGCCATCCGGGGGGCGTCGAAGGCTAGCGGCGGCGCCGTCCCGGCCCGCCCGCACGATTCGATTCCGTTCAGGGCGCTATTCGCGGAGGGTGCGGACCGCCAGCAGGCCGCCGACGGCGAGCAGGCCGGCGCCGGCGACGCCGTCGACGGTGCGCATCAGCCGCGGTCCGACGCGCCGGCGGGCGGCGGCGACCGAGCCGGCCAGGATCGTCATCCAGGTGAGGCTGCCGAGACCGACGCCGGCAAGCAGCAGCGCGGCGCCGGCTCCCGCACCGGCGGCACCCGCAGTCGAGGCCGCGGCGAACACGGCCGCCCACGACGCGATGGTGAGCGGGTTCGAGGCGGTGGCGGCCAGCGCGGTCACGAACGCCGCGCGCGGCGTCGCCAGTTCCTCGCGCGCCTCGCCGCCCGCGCGGACCCGGAACGCGCTCCAGAGCGTTCTCGCGCCGAGGACGACGAGCACGAGCGCGCCGAGCAAGCCGAAGGCGAGCCGGAGCGGCTCGATGGCGAGCAGGCCGGCGGCCCCGGCGGCGCCCGCGGCGGCATACAGCGTGTCCACGACGGCCACACCGGCCCCGATCGCCACCCCGATCCAGAGGCCGTCGCGCAGCGTCGACCGGATCGCGAGCAGAGAGATCGGCCCGAGCTGGGCGGCGACGAAGAAGC
>DATAFH010000168.1:0-3909 GCA_036257565.1 Solirubrobacteraceae bacterium
CCGGCGAAGACGCTGCCGGCCCCTTGGTCGGCTGAGTCTGGTCTCCAACTTCGGCGCGCGCGCGTCCGCCGGGGCCCGGACGAGCGCGATCGCGAACGAAAGCCGATGCTGCTGCTGGACCATGTCGGTGCTAAGAGCGGCAAGCGACGCACCACTCCACTCATACCTGCGCGAGGGCGAAAAGCTCGTCTTCGTCGCGTCGAAGGGCGGACATCCAATGAACCCGGCGTGGTTCCACAACTTGCGTGCCAATCCGGACACGACCGTTCAGGTCGGGTCCCGGCGAACGCCCGTGCGCGCTCGAGTCGCGACGCCCGCGGAGCGCACGCGCCTGTGGCCGCGGGTAGTCGATCTCTACGGCGGCTACCGGGACCACCAAGAACGCACCGATCGCGAGATTCCGCTCGTCATCCTCGAACCGCAGACGCCCTAGTAGTCCTGCCGCTCAGCAGCCGCAACGCGCGCCAGACGAATCGCGCCAGTGAGCGGTGCCATGCTCTCGCTCTCGCGTGGTGGCGACCGTCTCCGCGGGCGCTCAGGCCACTGTCGGAATGGACGAGCAGCGCTCGTACGGCGCGAGGCGTTGGTGACTCTCGCATTCCCAGGGCGGAGCAGGCGTCTGCGCGCGATCGATTCGGACTCTCGGACCTCGTCCTTTCCCCGGTCGTCAGACCCGAGAGTCGCGAGGCGATCGCAACTAGGCGAACGCGGGAGCGTCGGGCGGGCAGTGCTCGCTCGAGCGCCGGGCGGACGAGCCGCTCGAGTTCGCCGGGCGCCGCTTCGAGGAGGCGGGCGACGGCCTTCGGGGCCCAGTCGAACGTCTCGTGCCCCTCCGCGATGGTCTCGTCGCCTGCGGCACTCCCGTGATCGCGTTCCCGGAGGGCTCGGCGCCGGAGGTCGTCGAGGACGGCCGCACCGGCTTCGTCGTCGACGACGAGCGCGAGATGGCGCATGCGATCGGGCGCCTCGGCGAGATCGACCCGGCGGCCTGCCGCGACTCCTGCGAGCGGCGCTTCGGCGTGCCGGCGGTGCTCGACGGCTACGAGCGGGTCTACGGCGCCGCCGCGGCGCGCAGCGTGGCCGTCTAGACCCGGCGCGGCGGCGTCGCAGCACGCGCCGGTTCGGGTAGGCTGACTGGCGCGAGGAAGGTCTAGCGGGAGGTCGGAAGGTGGTTGGGAAGCGTTCATCCGCAGTGGCCGTGATACTCGCGACGCTCGCCGCGGGATCGGCGCAGGCCGCGACGCCGGAGCTGTCGATCAGTCAGCGGCTGGAGGACCGCCGCGAGGTCGCGGCGGGCACGCGGGCGCAGGTGCTCGGGTTCGAGGACGGCCGCTTCTACGCGAACGGCTGGCACATAACGGGCGAGATGGGCGGGATCGTCACCCCGCCGCTGAAGCTGCTCGACTCGCTCTACTTCGCCGTGAACGACGAGTGGGTCGGACCGGCGACCGAGTTCAAGAGCGGCTGGGGCTACGTCCGGTACAACCTGCCGGCCGTCGACGGCGTCGAGCTCCGGCGAACCGACTTCGCCCCCGACGGCCGGCGCGGCGCGCTGCTCGGGCTCGAGCTGACGAACCCGAAAAAGAACCGCAAGCGCGTGAACGTGATGGTCGACGCCCATTCGGAGCTCATGACGCAGTATCCATGGGGCTTCTCCGGCACGACGCCGAACGCCAGCGAGAACGCGCCCGACAGCGGCAGCTTCGACGGCGACACGCTGGTGTTCCGCGACACTGGGCGGTTCACGGGCGAGGCGACCGACCACTCCTACACGGCGATCGTCGGCTCCAACCGGACGCCGGTCAACGGCAACACCGGGCCCGGTCACTACGGCCCGTTCGGTGCCGGCCGCCGCTGCGCCGCCGATCAGACGCCGGCGCCGATGCCGTCCGAGTGCGACGACGGCCCGTTCGGCAACGGCACGGGCGGCCGGCTGCACTACCACGTCGACGTCCCGGGCAACGGTTCGACGACGATCTGGATCGCCGTCGCCGGCTCCGACAACTCCGTCGCCGAAGCCCGCAGCGAGTTCTCGGCGCTGGTCGCCGGGCCGGTCGCGTCGCTCGCCGCCAAGCGAGCCAAGCGCGAGGCGCTCGGAAACTGGTCGAAGCTCGCGCTGCCGGGCAACGAGCAGCTGGCGCAGTCGATCGACTGGGGCAAGCAGAACCTCGCCGACCTCACGCAGGTGGCGACCGACCTCGAACTGCACTGGACCAACGAGGGCAAGCTGTGGGAGTTCGAGGGACTCGTGCCGCGCATCAAATGGGTCGGCGCCGGCTTCCCCGACTACCCGTGGCTGTTCGCGGTCGACGGCGAGTACACCGCGCACGCGAACGTGACGCTGGGCCAGTTCGGGGCGATCAAGGAGCACATGCGCGCGATCCGCGACGTCTCGGACGTCCTCAACGACAACTCCGGCGTCGTCGTCCACGAGGTCGTCGCCGACGGCTCGATCTGGCACGGGAAGGGCACGGTCACCAACGGCGTGCCGGACTTCAACACCGACGAGATCGTCAAGTTCCCGGGCGCCGTGGCGCTGATCTGGCGCTGGACGGGCGATGACGGTTTCCGCGACGAGATGCTCGACTTCACGCGCCGTGGGCTCGAGTACGTCGCCAACAATCTCGACGCCGACCACGACGGCTGGCCCGAAGGCAACGGCAACGTCGAGCGGCCCGGGATGGGGGCGGAGAAGCTCGACAACGCCGTCTACTACATCCGCGGGCTCTACGACTACGCCGACATGGCGCGCTCGGCCGGCCAGACGGCGCAGGCCGACGCCGCCGAGGCGCGCGCCGACGACCTCGTGAGCAGGTTCGACGACACCTGGTGGATCGAGGCCGACCAGCAGTACGGCGACTCGCTCGACGCGAACAACGTCCCGATCAACCAGAAGCACTGGATCGGCGTCACCCCGATGGAGGTCGAGCTCTACGTCGACGGCGAGTTCGTGCCGGGGGTGGGCGAGTTCGCCCACGGCAACGCGGCGCTCGCCACACGCGAGAACAACTGCTACAGCGGCGAGCGGCCCGGCAACCGCGGCCTCTTCCATACGGGCTGCGGCGGCGGGCCGACCGGCGCCGGCGAGTTCGCGATCTTCTCGATCGGCACCGGCATCCAGGCCGTCGGCGAGGGCAACTTCGGCCGCCTCGGCACCGAGCAGCAGCGGCGCTACACGGACGCCAACGCCGAGACCCAGTTCTCCGAGCCGGCGACCGGCGGCACGCCCGACGAGCAGCCGGGCGCGATGCCCGAGATCTTCCCGAGCTGGCCGCCCGGCGGGACCGACTGGGCCACGCCGCCGAACATCGACCGCTGCTGGACCTGCCGGTCGATGTTCATGCAGGCCTGGGGACACTACGGCACGGCGTGGGCGGTCGTGCACCAGGCGCTCGGCGTGCGACCGCACCTCGGTCACGGCTTCCTCGAGGTCGTCCCGCTGCTCCCGCCTGCGCAGCAGAGCGCGGACGGCGCGGACATCCGCCTCGGCGGCGGCTCGATCGACGTGCACGCCTCGCGCGCCGGCGGCACGTACACGACCAAGACCGACACCACGGGGGCGCCGGACGTGAGCGAGTTCCGGATCGGGCACACCCTGCCGCGCGGTTCTACGGTGGCGTCGGTGATGCTCGACGGCGCGCCTGTGGCGTTCACGACGCGCGAGACCAACCGCGGTCTCGAGGTCCGCGTCTCCGCCGCCCCCGGCGCGGCCCACACCCTGGTCGTCACCGCGGCGTAGGCGTGAGCGGAGGGGGCGCGCTGCGGCGCGCCCCCTCCGGGCTCTGCGGTGCGAGCACTCCTGCTTCTCGCGAAGGGTCGGTGACGCGTGCGCGGCCTCCCCTCATCCCTGGCGACCGTGCCGCGCGGTCCCTTGGGACCGCCGCTGCGGCTGCTCCTTTGTCAAGAAGT
>DATAFH010000169.1:0-15468 GCA_036257565.1 Solirubrobacteraceae bacterium
CGAGGGCCGCGTCTCGCTCGCCGTGCGGCTGCGCTTCCGGGCCGACGACCGCACGCTAACCGACGAGGAGGTCGCGCAGCGGCGCGCGAAGATCGACGCCGCGGTGGCCGACCGGCTCGGGGGCGAGCCGCGTGGGTGAGCGGGTCGCCGTCGTCGGCGCGGCCGGCTACGCGGGCGCCGTGGCCAGCGCGCTGCTGCACCGGCACCCGCACTTCGAGCTCGCCCACATCACCGCCCGCTCGGAGGCCGGCGCGCCGCTGTCCTCCGTCCACCCGCGTACGCGCGTGCCGCTCGTGCTCGAGCCCTACGACCCGGATCGCCATGCCGAGGTCGACGCCGCTGTCGTCGCCTATCCCCACGGCGCTGCGGCGCCGGTCGTGGCCGAGCTGCGCGAACGCGGAGTCCGCGTCGTCGACCTGTCGGCCGACTTCCGGCTGCACGACCGGGCGGTGTACGAGGACTGGTACGGCGAGCACGGCGCACCCGCGCTCGTCGGCGACGCGGTCTACGGGCTGCCCGAGCTGCACCGCGACGAGATCGCCGGCGCCGACCTGGTCGCCAACCCCGGCTGCTATCCGACCGCCGCGATCCTGGCGCTGGCCCCGCTGGCGCGAGCCGGGCTGCTCGGCGACGTCGTGATCGACGCCAAGTCCGGCATCAGCGGCGCCGGGCGCGAGCCGACCCACGGCAAGCACTTCGTGGCCGTCGATGAGACCGTCACGCCGTACAAGGTCGGCCGCCACCGCCACACGCCGGAGATCGAGCAGGAGCTGGGCGGCGAGGTGCGGGTGACGTTCACGCCGCACCTCGTGCCGCTCTCGCACGGCGAGCTGGTGTCGTGTTACGTCACCCCGGTGCGCGAGGCGGATGTGGCGGCCCTCTACGCGAAGATGTACGCGCGCGAGCCGTGGGTCGAGGTCGTCGAGGCGCCGCCCGGGATGCAGGAGGTGCGCGAGACCAACTTCTGCCGCATCTCGCTCCACGCGGACGAGCGCACCGGCCGCATCATCGTCTTCGCGACGATCGACAACCTCTGGAAGGGGACCTCCTCGCAGGCGATCCAGAACCTCAACCTGATGTTCAACCTCGATGAGAGCGAGGGGCTCGCATGAGGTCGCGGTGGATCGACGTGCCCGAGCACGTGACCGAGCTGTCCGGCGGGCTGGCCGCGGGCTTCCGCGCGGCCGGGGTCGCTTGTGGGCTCAAGCCGTCCGGCGGGACCGACCTCGGGCTGCTCGTCTCCGACGCCCCTGACACCGTGAGCGCCGCGCGCTTCACCCGCTCCGGGGTGCTCGCGGCGCCCGTGCTGCTCACCCAGGAGCGCTGCCGGCTCGGCGGCCTGCGCGCCGTGGTCGCTAACTCCGGCAACGCCAACGCGGCCACCGGCAGCCGCGGGCTCGAGGACGCCGCGCGGATGCAGGGCGCCGGTGCCATGGCGACCGGCGTGCACGAGGAGCAGGTCGCCGTGGCGTCGACGGGCGTGATCGGCGTGCCGCTCGACACTGACAAGGTCATCCGCGGGATCTCCGAGGCGCGACGCGGGCTCGCGCCCGACGGCGACGCCGCCTTCGGCGAGGCGATCCGCACGACCGACCGGCTCCCCAAGAGCGCGTCGCTCGAGGTCGAGCTGCCGTCGGGTACCGTCCGCCTGTCCGCCCAGAGCAAGGGAGCGGGCATGATCTCGCCCGCCTTCGCGACGATGCTGTGCTTCGTCCAGACCGACGCGGCGCTCGAGCCCGGCACGGCCGACCTGCTGCTCGGCGTGTGCGTCAAGCGCTCGTTCGACCGCATCTCCGTCGACGGGCAGCTGTCCACGAACGACACCGTGATCCTCCAGGCGTCGGGCGCCAGCGGCGTGGTCGTCGCCGCCGAGTCGGAGGACGAGCTGCGGTTCGGCGAGGCGCTCGACATGCTGCTGCGGCGGCTCGCGCTGCTCATGGTCCGCGACGGCGAGGGGGCGCGGCGCGTCGGCCGGGTCGTCGTGCAGGGTGGCCAGGGCGACACGGTGGTCAGAGCGGCCCGGGCGGTGGCGGACTCGCCGCTGGTCAAGGCCGCGCTGCACGGCGGGGACCCGAACTGGGGCCGCATCGCGCAGGCGGTGGGCGCCGCGGTGCACGACCGGGCGCCGGTGCCGCTCGACATCTGGATCGAGGACGTCCAGGTCTGCCGCGGCGGGGCGGCGATGCCGTTCGACGAGGCCGCGCTGGCCGGCGCGGTCTCCGGCGAGGAGGTCGAGTACGTCGTCGGGCTCCCCGGCGAGGGGGCCGAGGCCGAGGTCTTCTTCTCCGACCTCTCGTGCGACTACGTGAAGATCAACGCGGAGTACACGACCTGATGCGCGACGTAGGAACGCTCCTCGAGGCGCTGCCCTACATCCGCGAGTTCCACGGGCGCACGGTCGTCATCAAGTACGGCGGGGCGGCGATGAACGACCCCGAGCTGCGGGAGGACTTCGCGCGCGACGTCGTGCTCCTCAAGTACGTGGGGATGAACCCGATCGTCGTCCACGGCGGGGGGCCGGAGATCACCCGCTACATGGAGCGGCTCAACCTGCCGGTGGAGTTCGTCGGCGGCCTGCGCGTGAGCGACGAGGAGACCGTCGAGGTGGCCAAGATGGTGCTCGTCGGCAAGGTCAACAAGGACATCGTGCAGCGGCTCAACCGCCACGGGCAGCCGGGCGTCGGGCTCTCGGGCGACGACGGCGCGCTGTTCCGGGTCTCGACGATCGGCGGGCCGGACGGCCAGGACATCGGCTTCGTCGGCCGCATCGAGCGGGTCAACGCCGGCGTCATCGAGCACATCGCGGAGGACTACATCCCGGTCATCGCCTCCGTGGGCGCCGACCGCGGCGGGCGCTCGCACAACGTCAACGCCGACGAGGCGGCGGCAGCCGTGGCGCGGGCCGTGGGCGCCTACAAGATCATGTTCCTCACCGACGTCCCCGGCTGGCTTCGCGACCCGGCTGATCCGGGATCGGTGATCTCCGAGGCGGGCGCCGACGAGGTCGAGGCGGCGATGGGCGAGACCGGCGGAGGCATGCGACCGAAGCTGCAGGCGTGCCTCGATGCGATCCACGGCGGGGTCAGCTACGCGCATATCGTCGACGGCCGGATGCCGCACTCGGTGCTGCTCGAGCTGTTCACCGACGCCGGGCAGGGGACGAAGATCCGGCCCGCTTCATGAGCGCGCTGGCGCCGACGTACGCCCGCTACCCGGTCGAGTTCGCGTCCGGCTCGGGCGCCGTGCTCGTGGACGCCGAGGGGGTCGAGTACCTCGACTTCCTGAGCGGCATCGCGGTCTGCAACACCGGCCACTGCCACCCGCATGTGGTGGAGGCGATCCAGGAGCAGGCCGCGCGGCTCATGCACGTGTCGAACCTGTTCGTGAACGGGCCGATGGTGCGGCTCGCCGAGCGGCTGTCGGCCCGCTCCTTGGGCGGAGTCGTGTTCTTCTGCAACTCGGGCGCCGAGGCCAACGAGGCCGCGATCAAGCTCGTGCGCAAGGCGCGCCCGCGGGGCGACATCGTGGTCTTCCACGGGGCCTTCCACGGGCGCACCTACGGCGCCCTGTCGGCGACGCCACAGGAGTCCAAGCAGGCGCCGTTCGCGCCTCTGGTGCCGGGGTTCCGGGCGATCGCGGTGGATGCCGATGCGGTCTGGGAGGCGGTCGACGAGCGCACCGCCGCCGTGCTGATGGAGCCGGTGCTGGGCGAGTCGGGCGTGCATCCGATGCCGCAGGAGGTCATGCGGGCCGCCCGCGAGGCGTGCGACGCCAAGGGAGCGGCGCTCGTACTCGACGAGGTGCAGACCGGCATGGGACGCACGGGGACGCTGTGGGCGCACGAGCTCTCCGGCGTGGTGCCCGACGCGATGACGCTCGCCAAGGGGCTGGGCGGCGGTATGCCGATCGGCGCGCTGGTCATCGGGCCGCGGCTGGCGGACGTGTTCGCGCCGGGCGACCACGGCTCGACCTTCGCCGGCGGGCCGGTCGCGTGCGCGGCTGCCAACGCGGCGCTCGACGTGCTCGACGACGAGCGGCTCCTCGCGCGCGTGCGCGAACTGGGGGAGCGGCTCGCCGAGCGCCTGCGCGAGCTGCCGCGGGTGCTCGACGTGCGCGCGCGGGGCCTGATGGTGGCGGCCGACGTCGACGCCGACGCGCCCGAGCTCGTGCGCCGCGCGCTGCTCGAGCAGCGGCTGATCATCAACGCGACGGGGCCGGCGACGCTCCGGTTCCTGCCGCCGCTCGTGGTCCGCGAGCACGAGGTCGACGAGGCGCTCCGCCGCCTCGCGGCACTCCTCGCCTGAGCGCCACCACTGGACCTTCGTTCAGTCGAGTCCGAATTTCGCCCTTGCGGTGGTTTGGTCGCACCGGTTTCCCGGTACTCGGGTCAAGCGAGGGATAACGGAGCGGAGGAACACGGTGCGAAAAGCTTGGATGCTTCTTTCGGCGGGAGCGATGGCAGTGACGATCCCGACGGTGGCCTCGGCCCAGCTTCCGCAGGTGCCGAGCGTGCCGAGCGCGCCTCAGGTGCCCTCCGTGCCGAGCGTGCCCGCGCCGCAGCTTCCGCCGGCCCCGTCGACGCCCTCCGTGCCGAAGGTCGACGTGCCGTCGGTCCCGGCGCCCTCCGCGCCCGCTCCGGCTCCGTCCGCGCCCTCGGTGCCATCCGTCTCGGACGTCAAGGACGTGGTGGACTCCACCGTCAGTGGGGTCACCGGTGGCGGCGGGGGCGGCGGCGGCTCGACGTCGTCCGGCGGCGGGGGAGGCGGCGGCGGCTCGACGTCGTCTGGCGGTGGCTCGACGTCGTCTGGCGGTGGCGGTGGTGGCGGCGGCGGCTCGACGTCGTCTGGCGGTGGCGGTGGTGGCGGTGATGGCTCGACGTCGTCCGGTGGCGGCGGCGGTGGCTCGACGTCGTCCGGCGGCGGTGGTGGCAGCAGCGGCTCGCGTGCCGGTGGCGGCGGCGGCAGCAGCGCCGGCGGTGGGACCGGAGCCTCGGCGCGCAGCAGCGCCTGGGCCAGCGGACGCCGCGCCGGTGCGCGCCGGCGCAGTGCAGCCCGGCGGCCGCGGACGCGCGCCGCACGGCTTCGCGCGCAGACCCAGCGCCTGCGGCGCGCGGTCCTGCGCTTCTCCTCCTGTCTCGGCGACGTCGGCCCGCTGCAGCGTCGAGTCCTCCGACTGCGGGCGGGCGTCGGCGCCGGCCCGCCGCGCTCGCGGCTCCGGGTCGCCCGCCGGCTCGACCTGCGTCCGCGCCGCGTGCTGCAGGTCGAGCGCCGAGGGCTCCACAAGGTGCGCGCGATGGCGCGCCGCGGAAGCTGCGGCGGCTCGGCCGACGGCGGCGGGACCGCCTCGGGCGGCGGCGCCAGCAGCGGCGGCGACGACGGCACCGTCCAGCTCGCCTCGACCGACAACGTAGCCACGGCCGGCATCGGTGCCCCGGGCGGCGCAGGCTCAACCTCAGGTTCATACTCAGGCAACGGCGGCGGCGAATCCGGCGGCGTGCGCGGCGAGTCCGACACGCGACAGCCGCTGTTCGGCAGCGGCGGCCTCGGGCCCAGCCCCGTGCCCGGCGGGACGCCGGCGCTCGTGGCCATCGCCCTGATCCTGCTCGCGGCGCTCGCCGGCTACGCCGCGCCGCAGGTCGGCAGCCGGGTTCGCTCCGGGTGAGGGCCCGTGGAAGAACTCCCACACGGACCCTAAGCGCGCGCAAGCCGCCCGGCGTGCTTGACTGACGCGATGGACGTCCACGAGGCGCTCGCCGGGCTCGACCTCCCGCGGGACGAGGGGTACTACCCGAGCCGCATCCCGAGCGCCGAGGACTCGCGCATCGGCCGCGTCGTGAAGGCGTTCACTGCCGCCGCGCCCGGCTGGCAGGTGGCGTTCCGCGATGCGATCGACCCGGGTCGCGCGGACCTGCTGTGCGCTTGGAGCGAGCGCATGGCGGCGCTCGCCGTGCGTCTCGACAGCGCGCGACCGCTCGTGCTCGGGCTCGTGGCGCTCACCCTGGCCGACGAGGCCGGCGACGGCGAGGCGTTCCTCGTCGCCCCGCTCCATCGCCGCAGCGCCGAGAAGCTCGGCACCGACGCGTTCCGGCTCTTCGACGAGGCCGCCGGCCTGACCGACCTCCCTGGCGCCCGCTGGCTCGAGGACGCGCGCGACGCCGACGACGAGGTCGAGGACAGCGGCTACGCCGAGGACGAGGACGCCGACGGCTTCCGCTACGTGCGGACCGTCTCCGCGCTGCGCCGCCGCTACTAGACCGTTGCCGGCGTCGTAGGCTGCCGGGCGATGACCGACGAGCCTCGCGATCCCAAGACCGAAGTCCACCGCGTCGCCGACCCGGAGGCCACCCGCGTCGCGACCTACCTCGCCCAGCCCGGCGAGGTCGGGCGCGTGCTGCTCCTGTACTCCGGCGGCCTCGACACGAGCGTGATGCTCAAGTGGATCCAGGACGAGTACGAGGCCGAGGTCGTGGCCCTCACCGTCAACCTCGGCCAGCCGGGCGAGGACTACGAGGTCGTGCGCGGCAAGGCGCGGCACCTCGGAGCGCTGGAGAGCCACGTCGTCGACGCGCGCGAGGAGTTCGCCCGCGAATACGTCCTCCCCGCGATCCACGCAAACGCCGACTACGGCGACGGCTACCCGCTCTTCACCGCGCTCGGCCGCCCGCTGATCGCCAAGCTGGCCGTCGAGTACGCCCGGCGCAGCGGGTGCGACACGATCGCCCACGGCTGCACGGGCAAGGGCAACGACCAGGTGCGGATCGAGAGCACGGTGGCCACGCTCGCACCCGACCTCAAGGTCATCGCGCCCGTGCGGTCCTGGGCCATGGGCCGCGACGAGGAGATCGCCTACGCGCGCAAGCACGGGATCCCGGTCAAGGGCGGCAGCGAGGCTGCGCCGTACTCGATCGACGACAACCTCTGGGGCCGCTCCTCCGAGGGCAAGTGGATCGAGGACCTCTCGCACGCGCCGGACGACGACGTCTTCCAGCTCGTCACGCGACCCGAGGAGGCGCCGGACGAGCCGGAGGTGGTGACCGTCGAGTTCGAGGCCGGCGTCCCGGTAGCTCTGAACGGCACACGGATGGAACTGGTGGAGCTGATCGACGCGGCCGCGGAACTCGGCATGCGCCACGGCGTGGGCATCGTGGACCACATCGAGGACCGCATCGTCGGCCTCAAGGTGCGCGACATCTACGAGGTGCCGGCGGCGGCCATCCTGCTCAAGGCGCACCGCGAGCTGGAGCGCCTCACGGGGACGATCCACCAGAACCAGTTCAAGCCGCGCCTCGACCAGCAGTGGGCCTACCTCGTCTACGCCGGCCTGTGGTGGGAGCCGCTGCGGACGGACATCGAGGCCTACATCCGGCACGTCAACGAGCGGGTGACGGGGACGATCGGCCTCAAGCTCTTCAAGGGCTCGGTGCGCGTCGTGACGCGTGAGAGCCCGAACGCCGTCTACGACGCGCAGCTCGCGACGTTCGCCGAGTCCGGCGGGCTCTTTTCCCAGCAGGCGTCGCCCGGGTTCATCGAGATCTGGTCACTGCAATCCCGGATGGCGCATCGCGTCCGGAACGGGTAGAACCCACATATGCTCTACAAGCTCCTCGGCATGGCCCTCTGGAAGGGCGGGAGGCTGGTCCTCCGCCGCCGCTACACCACCTACGTGCCCAAGCCGCTCCTGGCGGGCGCTGCGCTCGCCGTGGCCGGCGGCGTGGCCGTTCTCCTGCTCCGCAACAACAGCAGCTCGGACGACTAGGCACTGACGCCGCGCGGTCTGGAAGGATCTGCCGGGCGTGGCCGAGTCGTCCGCCATCCCTGCGCTACCCGGGCTCGTGCTCGAGGCGGTCGAGTGGCTGCCCTCGGGGGCAGACAGCGGGCTCGTCCGGGTGCGTGGCCGCTGGGTCGACGAGGGCGCGCGTGAGCCGGATCTGCCGTTCCTAATGCTCCGCGCGGGCGGCGCCGACCAGCACTTCGAGTCGCTCCCCGACGCCCGCTTCTCGCGCGATCCCGACTCCTGGCGCGGCACCTACCTGGTGGCGGCCGAGCTGGTGGCGACCGATCCCGAGGCGCTGTGGGTCGAGTGGCCCAGCGGCGCTCGCGCCGGCCTCCCGCCGCTCACCCGGGGCGCTGAGCCGACGCACGTCCCGGCCGCGCCCGAGCGGCCTGAGGAGCCTGACGAGCCGGGCGGCCAGGTCATCGACCACGCGGTGCTCGCCGAGCGCCGGGCACGGCGCGCCGAGGCCGCCGAGCAGGCGTCGGCCCGCGCCGCCGCCGAGGCGCTGAAGGCCGTCGAGGTGCTCGAGCTTCGCTCGGCCGAGCTCGAGCGGCGCCTCGAGGCCGCGACCGCCGAGCGCGATGCCCTCGCCGCCCGTGCGGACGAAGGCGCCGCCACCGAGGCCGCGCCGCCCGGCTCCGGCGAGGCCGCCGAGGGCCGGCACGAGGCGCTGACCGCGGCTCTGGCGGCCGCCGCCGAGGTCCGCGCCCGCGCGCGCGAGTGGCAGCTGCTGCTGCGCACGAGCGAGATCCTGCGGGCGGGGGACTCGGTGCGGCTTGCGGTCCTGGAGTCTCAGCGCGGGTCGGCGAGCGCTTCCGCCGGCGCCCGCGAGGCCGCGCTCGCCGACGAGCTCGCCGCGGCGCGCTCGGCCGCCGAGGAGCTCCGCACACGCACCGGCGACCTCGAGACCGAGCTGGCCGAGGCCCGGTCGGCCGCCGACGACCTCGAGACCGAGCTCGCCACCGCGCAGGCGCGCGTCCACGAGGAGAGCGTCGCCCGCGCCACGCTCGAGGACGAGCTCGACCGCGCCCGCGCCGCACAGGCGGAGAACGGCTCGATCTCGACCCTCCGCGAGGACCTCGACGCGGCCCGCGCCGAATCCGCCGACCTCCGCGGCCAGCTCGAGCACGCGCAGATCGCCACCGCAGACCTCCACGGCCGCCTCCAGCAAGGCCAGGCCGACCGAGCCGCCCTCCGAGCGCAGCTGCAAGCCGCGGGCGCCGAGGCCGACCGGTTGCGCGCCGAGGGGGAACAGGCTCGTGCCGAGGCCGACCGGCTGCGCGCCGCGGGGGAGGAGCCTCGCGCGGAGGCCGAGCGGCTTCGCGAGGTGGGGGAGGAGGCTCGTGCGGAGGCCGAGCGGCTTCGCGAGGTGCGGGAGGAGGCTCGTGCGGAGGCCGAGCGCCTGCGGGCGGAGCGCGACGAGGCGCGCGCGGATCTCGCGGCCGCTCGGGCGGCGCTGGAGAGCGAGCGCGAGGCGTTCGCGGCGAGTCGGGCGGCGAGCGCCGCGGACCTCGAGCGGCTCGCGCGAGAGCAGACCGAGGCGGCGAGCGCTCGTGAGCCGGCCGACGCGGGCCGGCTCGTCGCGGACCTCGATACCGCCGCCGCGGCGCTGCGCCGCCGCGCCGTCCCGCAACCGCCGCCCGGCAGCCCGGAGCCCGTCGCGCCCGACGCGGAGCTCGTTGCCGTGCCGTGGCGGTACGCCGACGGGACCCAGGCGCCCGAGCCGGCCGCCCCGGACGCCGAGCCCGCCTCGGAGTGGGACGCGCGCGAGGAGCCGCGCCGCGACCCCGTCACCCACGAGGTCGAGCCCGTCCGCGCGCGCGACGACGAACCGGGCGGGCGCGCCTGGCAGCCGCCGGGCATCGAGCCGCAGGCGCACGAGGACGACGCGGAGGCCGAGCCACCGGCACCCGACGCCGAGCCGGCCGTCGAATGGGCCATGCCCGCCGCGGGACCCGCCGAGCCACGGCCCGCCGCGTCGCCCGCGACAGCCGAGTCGGAACCGGCGACGGCGACCGCCGAGCCGCCCTCGGACGCGCCGCCCACGGCCGCCGAGCCGAGCTCCGATCAGCCGACCACGGAGGCGGAGCGGGGCGCCGGCCCGCGGATCGTGTCGGCGCCGCGGCCTCCTGCCCGCGGCCTGATGGTCGGGAGCTCGCGGCGCGAGTACCCGTTGCTGCGCGGCGCTCTCGTGAAGCTGGCTCACGACGACCCCGCTCTCGCCGGCCGCGTCCTGGCCGCGCTCCTGCCCGCGCAGGGCGTCGTCGTCCGCGGGCCGCTCTCTTACGACGTGAGCATCGGCGGCGTGGGGACGTTCGCCGTCTCCATCACCGCCGGACGGGCGTTCGTGCGGCCGGTCAGCCGGCCCCGCTCACGCGCCGAGGCCGAATTCCACCTGCGCGCCGCGCCCCTGGTGCTCGCGGAGCTGCTCGCGGGCGTGGACCACCGCATCGGCCGCTTCTTCGGCCCCGCCCGCATCCGCGGTCGCAAGCGGCGCGCCAAGGCGCTGCGAGCGCTCCCGACCTGCAAGACCGCGCTCGCGGAGGCGGCGCGGGCCGGGGCGCAGCTCGAGCCCGAGCTCGTGTACCGGACGCTCGCCTACGCCGTGCACCCGTCCTGGACGCGCGGCCACCGCTTCACGATCGCCCAGGCGATCGGTGGCGACGCACCGGAAACCTGGTACCTCACGGCCGAGGACGGCGCCGGCCTCTCCGTCTCCCCGGCGCTCCGGAACGGGGCGCCGGACGCATCGGTCACGATGACCCGCGACGTCTTCGACCACCTGGTCCGCGGCGAGCCGGTGAGCGCCGGCGAGCGGCCGATCGTGCGCGGCGACCGTGAGGCGGTCGAGCACATGACCGCCTGGACCCGCCGGGTTCAGGGCTGATCCGCGATCCCCGCGCGGGCGAGCATCTCGCCGCGCACGAGGTGATCCTCGAGCGCCGCAGCCGACTCGCCGATCTCGCCTGAGCCGAAGATCGCCACGAGGTACTGGTGGTCGGCCACCAGGGCGGGAAGGTCGTCCGCCGTGCGGTCGGCGACGGGGAGCACGAGCCGCAGCTCCATCAGCGCCGCCTGCGCCGCGCGGGTGACCCGGCTCGACCCCGCGGCTGCCACGAGCGCGAGGTGGAACGCCATCTCGGCCTCCACGAGCGCGCGATGGTCTCCGGCCACCGCCGCCTCGCCCATGCGCTCGATCGCCGCCTGCAGCCAGGTCACGTCGACGGGCTGGGAGGCGAGCAGAGCCTCGAGCCCTGCCCGCTCGTAGACGCGCCGCGCGGCGTAGATGTCCCGGAGCTCGGACCGCGTGATCGGCGTCACCTCGAGGCCGCGGTGCAGCGAGTGCACGACCAGCCCGTCGCGCTCGAGCACCGCAAGCGCCTCGCGGACGGTCGCCGGGGGAGCTCCCATGGCATGAGCGAGATCCTCGTGCCCGAGCCGCGTCCCCGGCGCGACGGCGCCGGAGAGCAGCTGATCGCGCATGTCGTCGGCGATCGCCGACGCCATGGTCGTCCGCTGGATCGGGAGGACGATCACGCGGCCGACCGTATTCGGGTCCGCGAAGCGCCGTCAAGGTGGGCGACCGCAACCGACGGGGAGGCCGGTCATCCTGCAGACCCCAGCGTGCGGGATCTAGCGCTCCGTCGGTCTGCGCGAACGTCGTCGAAGCGGTCGGCCACTGGAGTCCCAGCAGCGAGATGCTTGTCGCGGTGAGCGTCGCCGGCGCGAACGGCTCGGTCGGGACCACCGAGGTCAGCGGCACCGCACGGTTGCGGCGCAGCGAGCCGGGGTTCGTGCAGGCGCTCTCGAGGCCGCGCCGGTCGGGGAGCCCGAGGAACCAAGCGAAGGGACGGCGCGGTCGTGATCCTGCTCCGCTCGTGCGCTACGGTCGGCCGGTGGCCGACGATGACGAAGTGCTGCTCGCGCTCGACGGGCGCGAGGTCCGCCTCTCGAGCCCGGGCAAGGTGCTGTTCGGAGCGCGCGGCGAGACGAAGCGCGACCTCGTCGACTACTACCTGCGCGTAAGCGAGCCGTTGCTCCGCACCATGGGCGGCCGGCCGGTGCTGATGCAGCGCTTCCCGCATGGCGCCGCGGGCTCGTCGTTCTTCCAGAAGCGCGTTCCGCAGAACGCTCCGGAGTGGCTGGAGACGACGACCGTCACGACGGTGAACGGCACGCCGTCGCGCGCCCTCGTCATCGCCGACCGCGCGCACGTCGTCTGGGCGGTCAACCTCGCGTGCCTCGGCTTCCACGTGTGGCCGTACCGGGCCGCGGACCGTGCCCACTGCGACGAGCTGCGCCTGGACCTCGACCCGCAGCCCGGCACCGACTTCTCGAACGTCCGAGCGGCCGCCGCCGAGGTCAGGTCGCTGCTCGACGAGCTGGGCGTCGCCGGCTATCCCAAGACCACGGGCAACCGCGGGCTGCACGTGTACGTCCGGCTTCTGCCGCGCTGGGACTCGTACGCCGTGCGCGCCGCCGCGGTGGCGCTCGCCCGGGAGCTCGAGCGCCGCCGCCCCGACGTCATCACCGCGGCGTGGTGGAAGGAGGAGCGCGGCGCGCGGATCTTCGTCGACTACAACCAGAACGCCCCGCACAAGACGGTCTTTGGCGCCTGGGGCGTGCGTGCCCGGGCAGGCGGCCAGGTCTCAGCCCCGCTCCGCTGGGAAGAGGTGTTCGAGCTGCATCCGGACGACCTGACCATGGCGACCGTCCCCGACCGCCTGGACCGGCTCGGCGACCCGTGGGAGGACATCGACGAGGCGCCGCAGTCGCTCGAGCCGATGCTCGCCATGCACGAGCGCGACCGCGTCAACGGGCTGCGCGACGCCCCGTGGCCGCCGGTCTATCCGAAGATGCCCGACGAGCCGCCACGGGTCGCGCCGAGCCGCGCCCGCACGGACCCGGCCTGACGCGTCACACGCCAAAGCGTGTGGCATACTCGTGGCATGGCTCGCACACGGTTGAGCACGACCGTCGACGCGGATCTGCTCCAGGAAGCGCGTCGCGTGCGGTCCGGCGCTACGGACGCCGCGCTCATCGACGAGGCGCTCGAGGCGTTGCTTGCTCGCCACCGCGCCGCGGAAGTAGACGCCAGCTACGCCGCCTATGAGCGACATCCGCTCGACGAGCCGGATGAGTGGGGCGACCTGGCATCGTTCCGGCGCGCTGCCGCGACTTCGTGAACGTGTCGCCGGCTCGAGGGGAGCTTTGGTGGTGCGAGCTTGCTGCGATCGGCCGGCGCCCTGTCGTCGTCCTGTCACGAGACGCCGCGATCCCTCGGCTACGGCGAGCGCTTGTCGCGCCGTGCACGACGACGATCCGCTCGCTCCCTAGCGAGGTGGTCCTCGAGCCGGAGGACGATCCCGTCCCCCGGCTCTGTGCGGTCAACCTCGACTCGGTCGAGAGCGTCTCGATCGCCGTGCTGGTCGACCGACTCGGCAGGCTCGCCGATGCCAGGATGCGCGAGATCTGCGGGGCGCTCGCGATCACGGTCGACTGCGAACCCTGATGACGCCGATGTCCGGATGGCGGGACCGGATCTCGTGCGCCGCCTTCAGGCCTTCCTCGGTGTCGGTCGGCGGCATGCGGATGTCGATGATCGCCACGTCGGGGACGTGCGCGTCGACCGCGCCGACGAGCTCCTCGCCCGTCGACTCCTCGGCGACGACGTCGAAGCCGGCGCGCCGCAGCAGCGAAACGATCCCTCGCGTACGAGCAGGCTGTCGTCGGCCACCACGACGCGCACGGCCCCAAGGCCTCTCAGTAGAAGCCGTGGCGGTCGAGCGGTGGGACGAGCTCGCGCTCCTCGTAGGCGAAGTGGGAGAGCAGCGCGTCGGTCAGCAGGTCCATCGCGCGCCCCACGCGGTCGATGCCGTCCTCCTCGGCGGCGACCAGCGCGACGAGCGCCTGGTCGACGTGCTCGAGCAGCTCGGCGATCTGCTCATGCTCTTCCTCGAGGCGGTCGATCACCGGCCCGAGCGCCGCCTCCCGGCGGCGCAGGTGCGGGAACACGCTGCGGTGCTCGAGCACATGGTGGTTCGTGACCGTGCGGCAGTACGTCTCGCAGAACGTCCCCAGCGTCCAGTGGTTCTGGCGGATCGTCATGCGATTGACGAACGACCGCACGGTGGCCGCGTTGCTTGTGCCGGCCGCGACCTGCACGGCCAGGTCGCGCAGCTGGGTCAGCTCGCCGCGCAGCGCGTCGTGGACGTCGATGAGATGCTGGCCCGCCGACGGCTCACGCGCCGACCTTGTCGTCTCGATGAGGACGGGGCCGGTCGGCGACTCCTGGTCGGGAGCCCCGCGCGCGTCCGCGACCTGCTCACGCGTCGCGGGCGCCACCTCCTCGGCGAAGCGCCGCAGGTCGTCCGCCGAGGAGACCGACAGGATGTACGCGCTCGTCCCGGTCGACAGCGTCAGCTGTGTGAGCTGCTGCGCCCACTGCTCCGGCGGTCCCTGCAGGAACCCGCCGCCGCCGCCGAAGCTGCCGTCGATGTTCAGCAGCCGCCGGATGTCCTCGGGCCGCCGCCCGGCGTTCGTCGCGGCCTCGTCGATCCTCGCGTTCATGTCCGGCAGCTGCTCGAGCTCGAGGTACGCGAGGCTGGGGATCCAGCCGTCGGCCTTCGCGCCGGTCAGGCGCAGCATCCGCGGCTTGTAGGCGCCGCGCCAGATCTCGATGTCGTGCGCGGGCGGCGGCCCGGGGTGCGCGCCGTCGACCGTGTAGTGCCGGCCACGGTGGCGGACCGGCTGCCCGTTCCAGATCGCGCGGATGACCTCGACCGCCTCGGCCAGCGCGTCGACGCTCTCCCCGGGCGTCAGCCTCGGCCCGCCGTTGGCCGCGATCGCATCCCAGAACGTCCCGGCCCCAAGCCCCAGCTCGACCCGCCCGCCGCTGAGGATGTCCAGACTCGCGGCGCTCCGCGCCAGCACGACCGGCTGCCGCAGCGGCAGGTTGGCGACGTTCGGCGCGACCCGGACGTTGGCCGTCTCCGCCGCCACGACCGAAAGCAGCGTCCACGTGTCCAGGAACCTCGCCTGGTACGGGTGGTCCTGGAAGGTGACGAGGTCGAGCCCGACGACGTCGGCCAGCCGCGACAGCTCCAGCACCGCGTCGGCCTGGCCCGCGACGGGCGTGATGAACACACCGAACATGAGGTCATGGCGGTAGTCGGGCCGCGGTCCGCCGCCGGCAAGACTGCCGTTCTCAGGCGGCTCAGTCACTCCAGGACCGAGTCGACGATGATCTGATCGCGGCCGAGGAAGTAGATGCCCGGGTCGGTCTGGAAGCCGTCGCTCGGGTTGTCTCGCAGGACCGAGGAGCGGATCTTGAGCACGCCGCTGCGGTCGTTGCTGACGAAGAAGACCGCGCCGCCGCCCTCGCGCGCGCGGTTGCGCGTCATCCTCGTGCCGGCGAGCAGCACGCGGAAGTCGTTGCCGTCGGCGTACAGGGCGCCACCCGAGCCGCCGCCGGGCGTGCCCGGGTGGGCGGGATTGGCACCGAGGCCGATGGCGCGATTGCGCGTGAAGCGGCTGTTGTAGATCGACCACGAGACGCCGATGCTGCTCAGCGCCGCGCCGTTGCTGCAGACCCCGCGGGTGAAGGTGCTGCGGACGACGTAGACCGGCCGGCCGCCGCTCTGTGACAGCGCGCGCACGGCCGCGCCGCCGAGGTCGGGGCCCTGCGCGTCGCAG
>DATAFH010000170.1:0-16927 GCA_036257565.1 Solirubrobacteraceae bacterium
CGGCGCAGCCGTCGGCGCCCGAGCAGGCGGTGGCCAGGCCGAGGCCGAGCAGGAGCACCGGGAACGCCAGCATGATGTCGAGCGAGCGCGCGATGATCGTGTCGCTCCAGCCCCGGAAGAAGCCGGCGATGAGGCCGAGGACGACGCCGAAGATGACCGACAGGCCGGTGCCGATGAACGCGACGGTGAGCGAGACCTGGGCGCCGTAGAGCACGCGCGCGAAGACGTCGCGCCCGATCGGGTCGACGCCGAACAGATGGTCGCTGCTGGGGCCGGCCGGCAGGCCGAAGTCATCCAGCGCGTCGGTCGACTGCACGTTGGGATCGGGCGCGCCGAGCAGGCGGGAGATCGGCCCCGCGAAGATCGCCACGACGATCAGAACAACGATGAAGCCGAGCGCGACCATGGCGACCTTGTCCTGACGGAAGCGCCGCCAGAACAGCTGCAGCGGCGAGCGGGCGGCGACCGCCTGCTCACCCGCGACGATCTGGTCGAGGCCGCTGTCCTCTGCGTGCAGGAGGTCGCTGGCGCCTGCGCCCGTGCTCACCCGATCGCCCGTCGGCTTGATGCTGCGATGGTCAGTTGTACCCCTCTAGCGAGAGCGCGCGATCCCGCGCGCCGAAGCGTCATTTCCCCGTTAAGGTCGGAAAACCTACCCGGTTGCCCGAGCGATCGATCCGGTTCCCGCGCACTGTTCGGTACGCAGGTCACATCTCTGTTCCCTACCGCGGTGAGAGCCGCGGTTCTTGGCGGGTGAGGTTAGCCCTCGGCCGCGGGGAACGATTACGCTGCGGTTAAGCCCCGATAGCTCAGCCGGATAGAGCGACTCCCTCCTAAGGAGTAGGCCGCAGGTTCGAATCCTGCTCGGGGCGCTGGCTCAGCGGTCGGGCCGGTCCGGGTAGATGTCGTCGATCGTGGCCAGGGGCTGGTACGGCGCGCCGTCCGCCGCGCGCCGGATCGCCGCCTCGCCGCCCGCCAGGCGGTCGAGGATCGCCACGACGCCGCAGATGTCGTGGCCCTCGGCGCGCACCGCCTCGATCGCCTGCACGGTCGAGCCGCCGGTCGTCACCACGTCCTCGACGATCAGGCAGCGCTCGCCCTGCTCGAGCGGCGGCCCCTCGACCTTCCGCTGCATGCCGTGCTGCTTGGTCTCCTTACGCACGAAGAAGGCCTTCACGTCGGCGCCGCCGGCGAGGGCCGCGCACGCCGGCGCGTCGGCCCCCATCGTGAGGCCGCCGACCGCCGTCGCCTCCCACTCCGCCGCGTAGCCCGCCACGAGCTCGCCGAGCGCGCCGAAGCCCGCGGGCCGCAGCACGGCCCGCTTGGCGTCGACGTAGTACGCCGCCGTGGCGCCGGAGGTCAGGGTGACCTCCCCGACCACCAGCGCGTGGCGGCGCAGCTCCTCGATCAGCGTCTCGCGGGCGGCCACTACGGGTACACGCGCACGACGGTGCCCATCCCGATCCACTCGTAGATCGACCACGCGTCCGGGATCGGCACGCGCAGGCAGCCATGGCTCGCGTTGTAGGGCGGCACGGAGTGGTATCCATGGATCGCGTAGCCGCCGATGAAGTACGACGAGTGCACCATGCCGTGCGAGTTCGTGCCCGGCGACTTGCGGTAGACACGGAAGCGCCCGAGCACGGTCGGCGTGGCCGGTGAGCCCGTCGACGTGTGGTAGATGCGGCGCACGTTCCGGCCCTCGATCAGCGCGAGCACCTGGCGCGAGATGTCGGCCTCCACATGCCGCCCGTCGCCGGGATGGCGGACGTGGAACCGCCCCTTCCCACGCAGCACGTCGCGCACGATGTCCCGCGTGGCGGAGTACGTGCGCGGCAGCCCGCGGACCTTGCGGTAGGCCATCACCGCACGCGCCGTCGCGCTGTCGTAGACGCCGCCGCGCGACGTGACGTAGTGCAGCTTGGCGAGCCCCTTCTGGAACAGGCGCACCATCGTCTGCGAGCTCAGGTCCGGCTGGAGCACGGCCAGCCACGTCGCCGCCGGCGCCACGGCCAACTGCGGCGTCCGCAGATGGACCGCGCGCACCTTGATCGGGCCCGCGCGCCGGGCGCGATAGGCGGTCTCGAACGCGCCGGCCCGCCCGCCCTGGACGGGACGCAGGCGCTTGCGCACCCGGTGGATCACGCGGCCCCTGCGCACCAGGCGCACCTCCACCTGCTGGGCGGCGGCGAACGGGCGCACGAGGCCGGACACGCGGAACTTCTCGCGCGTGAGCGCCACGCGACGCTCGCCGTCGCGGTGCACCTTCTCGAGCTTGAGCTTCATCGTCCCCTTGGCCGATGGCGACGTGGCCGGCGGCGGCACCTGGGCTCCGGAGACGGCCGGCAGCAGCGTGAGCGCGGTCAGGCCGGTAACCGCCGCGCACGCGGCACGGCCCGCATGGCGGCCAGCGACAGGACGAGCGTCGTCGTGACGCTGGCGGCGATGAGCAGCAGGAATCCCCACCAGGGCAGCTCCTTCGTGAAGCCGAACGAGATCGAGTTGTGGAACGCGTGCAACATGATGCACGGAAGCAAGGATGCCGTGCGCCAGAGCACGAGGCACAACGCAACGCCGAAGAGGCTGAGCACGAGCACGCCGACCAGGTCGCCGCTCGGAAGATGGACGAGGCCGAAGATGCCGCCGGTGATGATGGCGCCGAGCGCGACGTTCGTCCGCTCGGCGAGGACGCGGAACATGAACCCGCGGAAGAAGAACTCCTCCGCGAGCGGCGCCACGACGCAGGTCATCACCCCGAACCCGATCAGCACGGACAGCGAGTCCTCGGCCTTGAGGTCGGTGACGATGTCCTGCTCCTCGGGGTTGCCGAACGCGATGCCGACCACGATCGCGGCCATCCAGAACGCGCCGTACGCGGCGAGCGTCCAGCCGATCGCCGGGCGCAGCGCTGAGGGGATCCGCAAACCGAAGGTCTCGGGCGACAGCCGGCCGGCGAGCCACCAGACGGTGAGGATCGACGCGGCGATCAGCAGCGCGTCCTGGACGAGCGTGAGGCCGATCGTGAGGCCGTCGGAGTCGTCGAGGCTGGTGGCGTCGCCGCCGCCGAGCCCGATCGCCACCCCGACGAGGATGCCGGCCGCGAGGACGCCGACGAACGCGCCCAGCACCGCGGCGAACGGCGCCCACACCGGCACGCCGACGAGCGGCAGCTCCCCCTCGCGCGGTTCCTCGGGGACCGGTGCGCCGTCCGGCAGCTCGGGCCGCAGCGGCGGCGGTCCCGGGTGCTGGAAGGAGGGCGGGACGCTCGTCATGTACCCAGTAGAGGCTATTGGCAGAGGGCGGGGAGCTCGGCCAGCGACGCGATCACCCGTACGCCGAGCGGGCCGCTCGGCAAGCCGTCCCGGGCCACGAGCACGGCACGCAGGCCGGCGGCGAGGGCGCCGGCCGCGTCCGCCTCGGGCGAGTCGCCGACGTGCAGCGCCGCGTCCGCGGGCGCACCGGCGAGCTCGAGCGCGCGGTCGAAGATCGCGCGGTCGGGCTTGGCGGCGCCGATCTCGGCCGAGGCCACCGCGCCGTCGACGAGCGCCGCCAGCCCGGTCTCCACGAGCCGCTCGTGCAGCGAGTGGTCCCAGTTGGAGACGACGATGATCCGCAGGCCGAGGGCGCGCAGCGCGCGCAGGGCGGGCGGCGCGTCGGGGTAGGCGTGGAAGCGCAGGGAGTCGAGCAGCGCAGCGGTCAGCACGCCGACCGGCGCCGACACACCGAGGGCCGGGCGCATCGCCTCGGCGCTGCGGCGGCGCAGGTGCGCGAGCGAGCCGGCGTCGCGGCCTTCGTGCAGGTGCGCCCGGTAGAACGCGATCTCGGCCCGGATGGCGTCCTCGGCGGCCGCCTCGGAGACCTCGATCCCGTGCCGGTCGCGCAGGACGGCCCGCAGGCGCGGCGCCGGCGGCTCGAAGTGCACGAGCGTGCCGAGCGCATCGAGGAGCACCGCCTGGATAGCCTGCGCCACCCTCATGAATCTAGGCGCATTCGAGGCCTCGGCCGAGGACTGGGCGGTTGCGGCCGTCGTCATTGTCGTCGCGCTGCTCGCGGTGTTCGCGGTCGACCGCTGGCTGCGGCGGCGCGAGTTCTCGCGCGAGACCGACACGCGCCTGCGCTTCGTGCGCCGCCTCACCTACGCGGCAATCCTCCTGACCGGCCTCGCGCTGGCGCTCTCCCAGTTCGACGGCGTCAACCGGATCGCCGCCAGCGTCCTGGCGTCGGGCGTCGTGGCCGCAGCGATCATCGGCTTCGCCGCCCGCCAGACGCTCGCGAACGTCGTCGCCGGGGTGATGCTGGCGATCACGCAGCCTCTCCGGGTCGGCGACTGGGTGCGGTTCGAGGACCACTACGGGATCGTCGAGGACGTCCGCCTCAACTACACGGTCCTCCGCAAGGCCGGCGACGAGCGCGTGGTGATCCCGAACGAGAAGCTCGCCTCCGGCGTGCTCGTCAACGAGACGCTGGCCGTCGACGCGGTGGGCATGGACGTGGCGGTCTGGATTCCGCCCGCCGCCGACGCCGCGCGGGCCGTCGCCGTGCTGCGCGAGGTTGCCGGCGCCGACGTCACGGTCGCCGAGACGGTGCCGTGGGGCGTTCGCCTCGCCGTCGGCAGCGACCGCGTGGCCCCCGCCGATCGCGCCGCGCACGAGGCGGACCTGCGCTCGCGCTGCCACGCGCGCCTGCGCGAGGAAGGCCTGTTGGAGGGTTTCGGCTCGCCGAAGTGAAGCTATCCTGGGTGGTTCGCGCCGCCCCCGCGACCGCCCTCCCATGAGCCGCTCGCAACGCTACAGGCGACGCCGCCGCGGCAGCGGTCGCCACCGGTCCCAAGCCCTCCTCGCCCTGATGGTCGTCGTGATCATCGCAGGCATCGGTGGGCTCTCGGTCGTGGGCTGGGTCGTCGCCACCGCCGCCTCGGCGCCCGAGCTCAACTCGCTCAAGCCGCGCGACCCCGGCTCGAACACCGAGGTGCTGGCCGCCGACGGGACCCGGCTCGGCTTCATCTCGGCCGACGAGCTCAGCCGACCGGTCCCCGGCAAGGCGCTGCCCAAGGTGCTGCGCGACGCGACGGTCGCGATCGAGGACGAGCGCTTCTACCGCCACCAGGGCGTCGACTACGAGGGCATCGTGCGCGCGGCGGTCGAGAACTTCGCCAGCCGCGAGACCGTGCAGGGCGGCTCGACGCTGACGATGCAGCTGGTCAAGAACCTGTACACGGCCGACCGCTCACGCTCCGGCCTGGCCGGCTACCAGCGCAAGATCCGCGAGGCGAAGCTCGCCGAGGAGCTCGAGAACGAGCACAGCAAGGACTGGATCCTCGAGCGCTACCTCAACACCGTGCCGTACGGGACCGTGGGGGGCCAGACCGCGATCGGCGCGGAGGCCGCGGCGCGCATCTACTTCAACAAGCGCGCGAAGAAGCTCAAGCTCCACGAGGCCGCGCTGCTCGCCGGCCTGCCGCAGGCCCCGTCGCTGTACTCGCCGATCACGAACGGCGCCGGCGCCAAGCGCCGACGCAACGCGGTGCTGGCCAAGATGGCCGAGCTCGGCATGGTCAGCGAGGAGGCGGCGCGCAAGGCCATGCGGCGGGGGCTCCACCTCGACCCCTCCGACTACTTCAGCCGCCGCCGCGAGAGCTACTTCTTCGACTACGTCAAGGACGAGCTGATCAAGCAGTATGGGCCGAAGACCGTCAAGCTCGGCGGGCTCGTCGTGCACACGACGATCCACCTCGACATGCAGGAGAAGGCGCGCGAGGCGATCAGCTCGCAGATGGGCGACATCGGGCCCTCGTCGGCGCTCGTCACGCTCAACCCGCGCAACGGCTACATCCTCGCGATGGCCTCCTCCGGCGACTACGCGGACTCGAAGTTCAACCTCGCGGCCCAGGGCGAGCGCCAGCCCGGCTCCTCGTTCAAGACGATGGCGCTGATGACCGCGCTGCGCAACGGCGTGAACCCGAGCTCGACTCGCTACACGTCGGTCTCCCCCACGCGCATCAACGACCCACGCTACGGTCCGCCGTTCGAGGTCAAGACGTACGGCGGTACGAGCGGCGGCAGCATGAACCTCGTCGAGGCGACGATCCGCTCCGACAACTCGGTCTACATCCAGCTCGCGCTCGACGTCGGGCCCGACAAGGTCGCCGAGACGGCGGTCGACATGGGCATCAGGGCCGAGCACGTGCACGGGTACCCCGCCGAGTCGCTCGGCGGCCTCGAGGAGGGCGTCTCCCCGCTCGAGATGGCCACGGCGTACGCGACGATCGCCTCCGGGGGCTACCGCAACCGGCCGACCGCGATCACGAAGGTCGAGTTCCCCGGCAAGCCGAAGGTCAAGCTCCCGCGCCGCTGGCGCGTCAACCGGACGAAGGTCTTCGAGGACGGGATGACTTACGAGGCCACGAAGATCCTGCAGCAGAACATCCAGCGCGGCACCGGGACGCGGGCGTCGACCGGCTGCCCGGCGGCGGGCAAGACCGGCACGACCGACCGCAACACCGACGCGTGGTTCGCCGGCTTCACGCCGCGCTTGTCGACCGCCGTCTGGGTCGGGTATCCCAACGACCGCACGGAGATGAACGGCCTCTTCTACGGCGGCAACGTCGACGGCGGCACGTTCCCTGCGGCGATCTGGGGCGCGTACATGAAGTCGATCATCGGCAAGTTCTGCGGCGACTTCCCGCAGCCCACCGTGCCGTTCAGCTCGTCGCCGTTCTACGGCGAGCACTCGAGCAACGGCGGCCGTTCCCCGACCGACCCCACCGACCCGTACTCCACGCCGCCCACCTCCACGCCCGAGACCACGCCGGCGCCGGCCACGCCGGCGCCGGCCACGCCGCCGTCGGGCGACGACACCTCGGGCGGCACCCAGTTCGACCCCGAGCAGTACGAGTCGCCGCCGCAGGGCGATCCGGGCGGCAACGGCGAGTAGCAGTGGTATAAACCGGCCGTCTTGGCGAAGGAAGAGAAGGTCGAGTTCGAGGGCGAGGTGGTCGAGGCGCTCCCGAACGCCATGTTCCGGGTGCAGCTCGACAACGGCCACGAGGTGCTCGGCCACGTCGCCGGCAAGATGCGCCGCTTCCGGATCCGCATCCTGCCGGGCGACCGGGTCCGCGTGGAGGTCTCGCCGTACGACCTCAACCGCGCGCGCATCGTCTACCGACACAGGTAGGGGACCCGCCCGACTGGCCATTCCGTCTTGAGCGATGTCCCGTTGGGCACCCCTTGGATGAACTGAACCTCATCGAGGCGATCGAGGGCCTGCTCGAGCGCCGTCCCGGATCGCGGGTGCTGCGCTGGCTCGGCGACGACTGCGCGGTCGTGCGCGCCGGCGGCGTCGCCGCCGTCTCGACCGACACGATGGTCGACGGCACGCACTTCCGCCTCGGGCACGGGTGGACGGCGCGCGACGCCGGCCACCGCGCGCTGGCGGGCGCGCTGTCGGACCTCGCGGCCATGGGCGCCGAGCCGGGGGAGGCGTACCTGGCGGTCGTCGTCCCTCCCGAGTTGGCCGACGCCGAGGTGCTCTCCCTGCACGAGGGCGCAGAAGCTCTGGCCGCCGCCACCGGCGTCACGATCGCCGGCGGCGACCTCGTCTCGGGCCCGGCGCTGACGATCACCGTCACCGTGACCGGCTGGGCGGACGAGGCGCGCGAGCTCGTCGGCCGGGACGGCGCGGAACCCGGCGACCTCGTGGGCGTCACGGGCGACCTCGGCGGCTCCGCGGCCGCGCTCGCCGTGCTCGAGGGCCGTGCCTCCGGGCCGGTCGAGCGCCATCTGCGTCCATGGCCACGGCTGGCCGAGGGTCGCGCGCTCGCGCGCGCAGGGACGCACGCGATGCTCGACCTCTCAGACGGGCTCGCGCTCGACGCGGTCCGGCTGGCGCGGGCCAGCGGCGTTCTGCTCGAGCTCGACGCCGCAGCGCTGCCGGTCGCGCCGGCCACCGCCGAGGTGGCGGCGGCCCTGGGCATCTCGGCCGCCGAGCTGGCGACGACGGGTGGCGAGGACTACGAGCTGTGCTTCTGCGTGCCCGAGGCGGCACGCGGGGCGGCCGAAGCCGCCGTGTCCGTCACGTGGATCGGCCGCGCCGCAGTCGGGGCACCGGGCGTGCGCTGGCACGGGGATCCCGCGGCCGAGCGCTGGCGCGGCTATGAGCACGGATGATGGCCGCGGCCACCGCCTGCGGGTCGACGGTGTACTCACCGCGCTCGATGCATTCGCGGAGATGGTCCATATGCGCCTTCCGTGACCGTTTCTGCCCGAACCGGCGTCCGGTGCCGGATTCGTATCGGGCTGAGAGAGCTGTCATGTGAACATAGGTCGTCACGCGCGGACCACCGGATTATGGGGTTGGCACCCGAATCATCGCGCCTCTCGCAGTCGGGCGAAGACGATGATGCGCTGGGCGGCCGAGTAGAGCGGGTGGCAGGCGGAGAGGACGAGCCGGTCGAAGGCGACGCGATCCGTCACCGAAACCTCGGTGGGCGGGACGATCTTCGTGCGCTCGACGACGTAGGTGAAGCGCCCGTACGGCATGCGCAGCTCGAGCCGGTCGCCGCGATCGAGCTTGTCGATGCGGCGGAACGGGGCCCCGTAGGTCGTGCGGTGCCCGGCGATCGCCACCGTCCCACGCTCGCCGGGGAACGGCGTGTCGGGGTAGTGGCCTGGCCCGCCCCGCAGGTCGCCCGTCCCCGTGCCCTGCACGAACACCTCCGAGACCCCGATGGCCGGCATCACGATGCGGCCCATCGGGTCGCCGGCGTCGATCCGCCGCTCGAGCGCACGGGCACGGAACGCGAGGCGGCGGCGCGGGTCGGGGATGCGCCGCAGCGCGCGCTCCTCCGCGGGCTCGAGCGGCGTCTGCTCGATCGCCTCGAGGCGGTCGTCGAGCGCCTGCTGGCGAAAGTGCGCGTAGACCGCGGAGACGGGCTCCTGCCACAGCAGCGTCGCCACGGCGTCCGCGAGCAGCACGGCGCCGGCCACGATCAGCACGCTCGAGAGGACGCGGAGGGAGCGGCGCAGGCGGGCCCGGCGCGGAGCGGCGGTCGTCATCGCCGCAGTGCCGACTCCGTACCGCCGAGCGACCCGGGCCCGGCGTACGTGACCGGCCCGCGGGTGCGCAGCGGCTCGGGATCGATCTCGGCGGCCGCACGCCGGCGCGTGCGCATGATCGTCACCAGCGCCGCCACGCACGCGAGGACGGCGGCCGCAACGACCGCAGCGGCGAACGAGAGGTGCCCCGAGGCGGCGCCCAGCACCACGATCCACGCGAGCTCGAGCGGGTTGAGGGACAGCGCCTGCGCGTACGCGAGCGCGAGCAGCGCGAACGGCAGCAGCCCGACGACGACCGCGGCGACGCCGAGCCAGCCACGCAGCCGCGTCTGCGGCGCCGCCGCGAACAGCCACAGGTGAGCGGCGGGCAGCAGCAGCGCCGCTGCGTAGGGGTTGGCGGCCCACACGACCGCGGCGAGGACGCAGAGGACGGCGCCCATGGCGCCCGCCAAGGCCCCGGCGGCAGGACTTCCGCGCCCGCGCCCGCGCGCGAGGATGAGCGGGCGCACGCCGAACCATCCGAGCGCGAGCACGAGCGCGACGGAGGCGAGGGCGACCGCGCCCGAGCGCTCGACCGCCGGCAGCGGCAGCACCGGCGCCTCGGACACGTCGAGCGCGCTCGTGAGGCCGAGCGCACGCACCCACGCCCAGGCGAGCAGCACGGGCAGGCCCGTGGCTGCCAGCCAGACCAGCCACGGCCCGACCGCGAGCCGCCGGCGGCGCACGCGGAAGAAGCCGTCGAGCGCGGTCAGGAAGGCGGGGAGGAGCAGCGTGCCGACGAGCAGGCGCACGGCCCAGTCGGGCAGCACGTTGCGCATCGTCACGATGCCGTCGGGGCTGCCGGCGAACGCCGCGTCCCCCGGAGCGCCGTCGATCGCCATCACCGTGCGCAGCACGGCGCGGCCGAAGCGCTCCAGGCGGCCGGCGCGCACCTCGTCGCCGGCGGCCGGGCCGCGCTCGCCCGATACGCCGATCAGCACCGCGGGCAGGCCGGCGGCGGCCACGACGCCCTGCTCGGAGACCGTGAACGGCAGCGCGCGGCGCGCCCACTGCGCCGTGGCACGACTCCCGCCGGGCGGCCCGGCCTCCGTCCGCAGCGCCTGCTCGACGGTGCGCTCGAGCCCCAGCGGCGCGGCTCCCAGCGCGAGCGACCACGGGACGACCCAAGGCTTCGCAGTGCGCGTGCTCGCCAGGTCCCCGAGCACGAGCACGCCGTCGACCGTCCGCGGGTCGACGCCCTCGGCCCACGCGTGCGCCCCGGTGTACCCGAGCGTGGCGCCCGACGTCGAGACGAGCACCAGCGTGCGGCGCAGGTCGCGGGCGCGGAACAGTCGCGCGAGCTCGAGCATGGTCGAGGTGCCCGAGAGCTCGGCCAAGCCGGGGCTCCGGCGCGCGTCGCGGTGGGAGACGACGATCAGGCGCCGGCTCGAGAGACCGGGCCGGACGCCGACGACGGTCTCGATCTCACCCGCGCGCTCGCGCGTGACCTCGAACGCCGGGCGGCCGGTGCGGTCGGCGGCGCCGAGCGTGTCGGCCACCCGGTCCGCGAGCGCGGCGTCGTCCGCCGAGCCGGGAGCGCGATCGGGGAACGACCGCCCGAGCTCGGTCAGCGAGTTGCGCAGCGGCGCGCGCCCGCCGAACGCGCGATCGCCGCGGAACGCGTCCGCCGAGAGCGGGGAGACGAGCGGGGCCGGGCGGTCGGCGAGGGAGAAGGCGGCGACGAACAGCGCGACGAGCGCCGGGAGGAAGGCAGCCCGATAGACCCGAACGTCGAGCACTACGTTCGAGGGTACTGCTCGGTCAGGCCCCCACTATCCTCGATCTAGAGCGCCATGACCGATCGTGCGCCACGCATCCTGCTCGTCGACGACGAGCAGCCGATCCAGACCCTGCTGTCCTTCCCGCTGCAGCGCGACGGCTACGAGGTCGTGCAGGCGTCCGACGGGCCCGACGCGCTGGCGCGCTTCTCCGAGCAGCCGTTCGACCTCGTCGTGCTGGATCTCATGCTGCCGCGGATCGACGGCCTCGAGGTGTGCAAGCGCCTGCGCGCCAACGGCTCCACCGTGCCGATCATCATGCTGACGGCCAAGTCGGAGGAGATCGACAAGGTGCTCGGGCTCGAGCTCGGCGCCGACGACTACATCACCAAGCCGTTCTCGATGCGCGAGTTCCGGTCGCGCGTGAAGGCCGCGCTGCGGCGGGCAGGCATGGCGCGCCCGGAGAACGACGAGGAGCAGCCGATCGAGGTCCGGGCCCTGCGCATCGACACGACGAAGCGCGCCGTGGTGCGGGACGGGGAGACGGTGCCGACCACGTTCGTGGAGTTCGAGATCCTGACCGCGCTCGCCCGTTCGCCGGGCCGCGTGTTCACGCGCGACATGCTGCTCGCGCGCGTGTGGGGAGACTCCGCGTACCGCGACCCGCGAACGATCGACGTCCACATCCGCCACCTGCGCGAGAAGATCGAGGCCGATCCCAAGGAGCCCGAGTACCTGTTCACGGTGCGCGGGGTCGGCTACCGGTTCCGAGACGACGAGGATTAAGACCCCATGATCGGCCTGCGGTCGCTGCGCAACCGGCTGGCGGTCGTGTTCGGGCTGATCGTGCTGGGCGCCATCGGCACGATCTACCTGACCGTCACGCCGCGGCTCGAGGAGCGGCTGCGCGAGCAGAAGCTCGACGGCCTGGTGGCGGACGCCAAACGTTCCGTCGACGGCGTCCAGGGCCTGGCCGCGACCTACGCCGGCGGCGAGAAGCCCTTCTCGGAGCGCGAGCTGGGCTCGGTGGCCGCAGGCGCGAGCGCCGAGGTGCTGATCCTCGGCACGCTCAAGGCGGGCCCTGTCGCGCTCACCCCGAAGCTCGACTCGGCGCCGGACGGCGGGGTCGACGCGGACGACGTCACGCGTATCGCCGTCGACGCCGCCTCCAGCCAACGGCCGGTGACGGCGATCGAGTCGGTGGCGGGCGGCCCGCATGCGATCGTCGCGTACCCGCTCGTCCAGAGCAAGGAGGTCAAGGGCGTCGCCGTGTTCGCCGACACCCTCGACGAGGTGCAGGCGAACGTCTCACTGATCCGGCGGCAGATCCTGATCTCGGGCGGGATCGCGCTCGTGGTGGCGCTGCTGGCCGGCTACCTCGTGGCGCGCGCGCTCTCCGAGCGCGTGGCGCGCCTCCAGCACGCCGCCCGCAAGGTCGCGTCGGGCGACTTCTCGAACCCCATCCGCGCCGACTCCGACGACGAGCTCGGCCAGCTCGCGGCGGCGTTCGACGACATGCAGAACCAGCTCGCGCGCCTCGACCGCGCGCGCAAGCAGTTCATCGCCTCCGCCTCGCACGAGCTGCGCACGCCGATCTTCTCGCTCGGCGGCTTCCTCGAGCTGCTGGCCGACGAGGATCTCGACGAGGAGACCCGGCGCCAGTTCCTCGACCAGCTGCGCGGCCAGGTCGACCGTATGCGCACGCTCGCCACCGAGCTGCTCGACCTCTCGCGACTGGAAGCGGGGGCGCTCGAACTCAGGCCCGAGCCGACCGACCTCGGCCAGCTCGCGCGCGAGGTCGCCGGTGAGTTCACGCCGGCCGCCCAGCAGCACGATTCCACCGTGCGGCTGGACCTTCCGGGCGACCCGATCGAGCTCGAGTGCGACCCGGAGCGAGTCGCCCAGGTGCTTCGTATCCTGCTCGACAACGCGCTCGTGCACACCCCGGCGGGCACGGGGGTGTGGGTTTCGGCAGACCGCCGCAACGGGCACGTGCGGCTGGAGGTCTCCGACAAGGGCCTCGGGATCAAGCGCCAGAACATGCCGCACATCTTCGAACCGTTCTTTACGTCCAACGAGCAGGCGCAGGGCGCAGGGCTCGGCCTGGCGATCGCGCGCGAGCTCGCCGATCGCATGCAGGGCGACCTGACCGTCCGCTCGATTCCGGGGTCAACGACGTTCTCGCTGGTGCTGCCCGGATGAGTCGGCTCGCCGTGGGGATCGCGCTGCTGGCGCTGATCGGCGGAGGCTGCGGCGGAGGCGGGGAAGACGACCCGCCCGCGCGCTCGGAGGGCGGCTCCCAAACGACCCGCGTCGAGGTCGTCGAGGGCCTCGGCGAGGAGGGCGGGTTCGACGCCAAGGCGATCTACGACAGCGAGGCGCAGGGCGTCGTGACCGTGATCTCGATCTTCGGCTCCGGCGGGCTGGACTCGCTGGACCAGGAGGGCGGTGGCGGCGTCGGGTCCGGCTTCGTGCTCGACGGCGAGGGGGAGATCGCCACCAACGCGCACGTCGTCACCACGGGCGAAGGCTCAGCGATCCGCCGCGCCCGAGACGTGTACGTCGAGTTCGCCGACGGCAACCAGGTCCCGGCCAAGATCGTGGGCGCCGACCCGAACGCCGACATCGCGCTGCTGCGCATCGACCCCTCCGGCCTCAAGCTGCGCCCGCTGCCGCTCGGCGAGAGCTCGAGCGTGGAGGTCGGGGAGCCGGTGGCCGCGATCGGGTCGCCGTTCGGCGAGCGGCAGTCGCTCTCCGTGGGCGTCGTCTCCGCCATCGACCGCTCGATCGACTCGCTCACCAACTTCACGATCTCGGGCGCGATCCAGACCGACGCGGCGATCAACCCGGGCAACTCCGGCGGCCCGCTGGTCGACGGCGAGGGACGGGTGATCGGCGTCAACCAGCAGATCAAGTCGACCTCGGGCGGCGGCGAGGGCGTCGGCTTCGCGGTGCCCGTGGACGCGGTCAGGCGCTCGCTCGACATGCTGCGCAAGGGCGGCGAGGCGCGCTACGCGTACCTCGGCGTGTCGTCCGTGGCGCTCTTCCCGCAGCTCGTCGACCGCTTCAAGCTCGACGTCCAGGAGGGCGCCTGGGTGCAGGAGGTGAGCGCCGGCGGCCCCGCCGCGGACGCCGGCATCCGGGGCGGCGGCGACCCGGTCGTCTTCCAGGCCCAGGAGTACCAGCCCGGCGGCGACGTGATCACGAAGGTCGACGGCCAGCGCGTCGAGGACTCGGCCGAGCTGGCGGACCGCATCGCCGCGTTCGCGCCTGGGGCGGAGGTGCCGCTCGAGGTCCATCGTGGTGGAGAGACGCGGCAGATCAAGGTCCGGCTCGGCGAGCGCCCGCTTGGCGACAGCGCCGGGCGGTAGGTTTCGCGCGTGCTGCAACCTGTAGCGCTCGCCTCCAAGTCGCTCAGCGATTACACGCATCTCGTTGGCCGTCCGCTGGTGGAGGAGATCCGCGAGCTGGCCGAGCCGCTGACGGGCAAACGGGTCGTGCACCTGAGCGCCACCGCGTTCGGCGGGGGGGTGTCGGAGATCCTCTACACGCTCGTGCCGCTGATGCGCGACGTCGGGCTCGAGGTCGAGTGGCAGGTGATCTACGGGCGCGAGGAGTTCTTCAACGCCACGAAGATCATGCACAACGCGCTGCAGGGCAACCCGCAGGACCTCACGGACGAGCAGTGGGCGACCTGGGCGCAGTACAACGAGATGAACGCGCGCGAGCTGGCCCGCGGGTGGGACGTCTGCGTGGTCCACGACCCGCAACCGGCGGCGCTGTTCTCGCTCGTGCCGGAGAAGGCGACGGGCTGGGTATGGCGCTGCCACATCGACGTCTCGACCCCCAATCCGGCGACGATGGAGCGGCTGCTGCCGTACATCGAGCGCTACCCGCAGTCGCTCTTTCACGTGGGCTCCTACGTGCCGAACGGGCTGGACGGCGCGGTCAACATCGTGCCGCCGGCGATCGACCCGCTGGCGCCGAAGAACATGGCCCTGTCCCTCGAGGACGCGACGTTCGTGTGCCGGCAGTTCGGCATCGACGTATCGCGGCCCATGATCTGCCAGGTATCGCGCTTCGACCCCTGGAAGGACCCGCTCGGGGTGATCGACGCGTACCGGATCGTGAAGGACGCGCGACCGGAGGTGCAGCTGGCGCTGGTCGGCTCGATGGCGTCGGACGACCCCGAGGGCTGGGACTTCTACAACTCGACGCTCGCGCACGCGGGCGACGACCCGGACATCCACATCCTCAACAACTTCAACAACGTCGGCGCGATCGAGGTCAACGCCTTCCAGTCGCTCGCCGAGGTCGTCATCCAGAAGAGCACGCGCGAGGGCTTCGGGCTCACGGTGAGCGAGGCGCTGTGGAAGGGCCGGCCGTTCATCGGCGGCAACGTGGGCGGCATCCCGCTGCAGGTCGTCGACGGCGAGTCCGGCTATCTGGTGGACAGCCCGGAGGAGTGCGCCGCCCGGGCGCTGGCGATTCTCGAGGATCCCGCTCTGGGTAAGAGTCTGGGACGGACGGGCAAGGAACACGTGCGTGCACACTTCCTCACGCCCCGGTACCTGCGCGACTATCTGAAGATCTTCCACGAGGTTCTCTGACATGGCGACTCCCCTTGTGCTGGTCTCCAACCGGGGGCCCGTGACCTACCAGGACGACGGCTCGGTCAAGCGGGGCACGGGCGGGCTCGTGACGGCCCTGACGGGCCTGGCGTCACACCGCCACGCGATCTGGATCGCCTCGGCGATGACCGACGGCGACGTCGAGCAGTCCGAGCGCAGCGGAGGGCGGCCGTTCGAGGTCGAGGCGCCGGACGGCGGGACCTACCACGTGCGCTTCGTGGCCTCCGACCCCGAGGCCTACGACCGCTTCTACAACATCATCGCGAACCCGATGCTCTGGTTCATCCAGCACTATCTGTGGGACCTGAGCAACGCGCCGGACATCCGGACGCACGAGGTCGAGGCGTTCTACAACGGCTACAACGCCGTCAACGAGGACCTGGCGCGGGCGGTGCTGGAGGAGATCGCGGACGACTCCGAGCCGGTCGTGATGGTTCATGACTACCACCTCTACACGCTGCCGGCGATGGTCCGGCGAGATCGGCCGGACGTCTTCCTGCACCACTTCGTGCACATCCCGTGGACGCAGCCGGACGCCTGGCGCGTGCTCCCCGGCGATATCCGGGCGGCGATCTTCGAGGGCGTGCTGGCAAACGACATCGTCGGCTTCCACACGCGGTCCTACCGACGCAACTTCCTGCAGTGCTGCCGCGACCTGATGGACCTCGAGGTCGACATGGAGCGCGGCGTCGTGGCGTGCGGGGACCGCGAGGTGTGGGTGCGCGCGTACCCGCTGCCGATCGACTACGAGGCGACGCGGGCGGTCGCGCGGCGCCCGGAGGTGGCGAGGTTCGAGGAGCGCGTGCTGGCCCGGCAGCGCGAGTACTCGATCCTGCGCGTCGACCGCGCGGACCTGTCGAAGAACGTCCTGCGCGGGTTCACGGCCTTCGACATCTTCCTCGAGCAGCACCCGGAGTTCGTCGAGCGCATCACGTTCACCGCCCAGCTCATGCCGTCGCGGACCGACGTGCCCGAGTACGCCGAGTACCTGGAGAAGATCGAGGCGCTGGTGGCGGTCGTCAACCACCGGCACGGGACGCCCGACTGGATGCCGATCAACCTCAAGCTGCGCGACGACCTGGACGAGGCGGTCGCCTCCTACAAGCACTACGACGTGATGATGGTCAACGCGATGTTCGACGGGATGAACCTCGTGGCCAAGGAGGGTCCGCTGGTCAACGAGCGCGACGGGGTCTCGATCCTGAGCGAGAACACGGGCGCGCACGAGGAGCTCGGCGAGTTCGCCCTGTCCGTGAACCCGTTCGACGTGCAGGAGCTCGCGGCCGCCATCTACTCGGCGCTGACCATGTCGGGCGAGTCGCGGGCGCGGCGGGCGCAGGGGCTCAAGGACATCGTCACCTCCCGCGATCCGGGCGACTGGATCGACGAGCAGATCGCCGACATCCGCGCCAAGGCGCGCGGGGTCAGGGCCTCGGCCTAGCCGCGACCGCGCGGTGGCGGGGAACGTCAACTGCGGCTGGGTAGG